>JACPQD010000022.1 GCA_016190665.1 Chloroflexota bacterium | reverse complement strand
TAACCGTAGGGCAGGGGCTTGTCCCCTGCCGCAGGTGGTCTGGAAACAGCGTGGGATTCCTCGCGGGCAGAGGTCCGGCATATGCAAGCGGCATTCGACCACCCGCTCGGAATGACAGCAAAGAAGCCTTATTTTAACGCCTGCCCCTATCCTCTATCCCCTGGCCTCTATCCCCTGCCCCCGCGCCTTGCCCGTCAGGCCGCCCACTACCTGGTCCAGGACGCCGGCCGCCCGGTCTTTCACGTCCTCGCGGCTCAGGCCGCTCCAGCTATAAGGATGGGGGATGGTGGCGATGACCAGGTTGGGCAGGCCCAAGCCCCTGGCCAAACCCCGCGCGAAGGGGGCGAACTCCGTGGTGCAGATGAAGACGGTGGGCTTACCCCTCTTCTCGAACTCTATGGCGTCGCGGAGACTCCACGACGTGCAGGCGCCTCAGTCGCCCAATCCGGTGACGATGGCATCGCATTTGGTCACCAAGTCCTGGACCAGCTCCTCGGGCGCCGGCCGAGGCACAATGGGCTTTGTCCGGTGAATGAACTCAGCGGTCGCGTGCTCCGAGGTCAGTAACCCATCCAGATCCGACAGGAACAGGTGAAAATTGGACTTACCGTTGTTCAATAGGCCGATGACCTTGCCATCCAGATTGGGTAGTCGCGGGGAGCATCCCCCTGGCGCCACCTGAGGCCTCCCTCTGGGGTCCATAAGCTCGATGGTGTGGGCTATCTCAGGCATATTTCCTCCTTAACCTCTCCCTAACTCGGCGAAGCCGAAACCGAATGCCAGCGAGCGGCCAGCTTTCAGCCACCAGCTATCACCCGCTGAAAACCGATTACTGATTGCCCAAATCCAAAATCAAGAATCAAAAATCTAAAATCATGCGCACCTTGCGCGCAATTTCATTCGTAAGGTATTAAATCCCCTGCGAAGGGAGGGACTTTCCCGGTTCGGGCGAGGCAATAGTAACATCGGAGCCGGGCGTTGTCAAACAAGCGCAAATGGCCAGAACCGCCGGACGCCGTAACGAGCGGAAAGAGACGTCTCGCTAATACGGCGCACGTGGACAGGGACGTCGGCCAGGGTGCGGACCCGACTCCCGCGGGCCGACAATCGGCCCCTAGGGCGGACCGCCCTGGGCGCACGGGGGTGCGCCCCTACTTCTGGGCTTCCACGCGCCGCACGACGCTGTTGACGCCCTTGACCGCCTCCAGCTTGGTGATAAGGCGGCTGAGTTGGCCCACGCCCGTGGTCTCGAGCGTCACGAAGATGGACGCCGTGTGGTCGCCATGTTCCTGGGTGCTGACGCCGGTCATATTTACCTTGTCCTCGGAGACCACGGTAGTAAGGTCGCGCAGGAGCCCTACCCGGTCCCAGGCGTCGATGCGCACGGAGACGGGGTAGGTCTGGTTGCCTTTGCCCCAGGTGACTTTTATCAGGCGTTCCTTCTCGTCCTCGTTGCGGACGTTGGGGCAATCGATGCGGTGGACGGTGACGCCACGCGTCCGGCTGACGTAGCCGATTATATCGTCGCCGGGCACCGGGTGGCAGCACTGCGCCACTCGGGTGAGCAGGTCGCCCACGCCCAGGACCTGGATATCGGAGACGACCCGGGATGTGCTCTTGGGCGCTTCGGGCAGCTCGATGACATCGGCGGGCTCCTGCGCAAGGAGCAGCTTGGTCGCGATCTGCTGGGCGGTGACCGTCCCGGAGCCGATGGCGGCCAGGAAGTCGTCCAGAGAGTCGTATTTCAGGAGATGAGCGACCTCCTCCTGCGTGAAGCTAGAGCCCAGACGCTTCAGCTCCTTCTCCAGAGCCTCGCGGCCGCGCTCGATGTTGTCGGCGCGCTCCTGCTTATTGAACCACTGGCGCACCTTCTCCCGGCCGTGGGTGGTCTTGAGGTACCCCAGGCTGGGATTCAGCCAGTCGAGGCTGGGGCCGCGCACGCCTTTGGCCGATAGGACCTCCACCATATCGCCGATGTTGAGCTGATAGTTCAGCGGGACGAGCTTCCCATTGACTTTCGCCCCGATGCAGCGGTGCCCCAGGTCCGTATGGATGCGATAGGCCAGGTCCAGGGGAGTGGCGCCCGCGGGCAATTCTTTTATGTCGCCTTTGGGCGTGTAGACGAAGACCTGATCGCGGAAGATATCGGTCTTGACGGACTCCACGAACTCCTGGGCGCCGCTGAGCTCGCGCTGCCACTCCAGCAACTGGCGCAGCCACGCCAGCTTCTCCTCGAAGTTGGGGTCGGTCTTGGCCCCTTCCTTGTAGCGCCAGTGGGCGGCGACGCCGTATTCCGCGATGCGATGCATTTCGTGGGTCCTAATCTGTATCTCCAAAGGCGTGCCACCGGGCCCCACCACCGTGGTGTGGAGCGACCGGTAGATGCCGTCTTTGGGATTAGCGATGTAGTCGTCAAACTGGCCGGGAACGGGGTGCCAGAGGTTGTGAACGACGCCCAACGCGTTGTAGCAGTCCTCCACCTCGTCGACGAGGACGCGGACGGCGAAGAGATCGTAGATGTCGCTGAAATCCTTGCCCTGGGCGGCGTACTTCCGCATCTTGTTATGGATACTATAGATGTGCTTCGGTCTGCCCTCGATGTCGGCCCTGATTCCGGCTCTCTGCATCTCCTCCCGCAGTTGGCCCACGACGTTCTTGATGAACCTCTCCCGTGCCCCGCGGCGGGCGGTGACCAGCGTCGCGATCTCGCGGTAGGCGGCCGGCTCCAGATGGCGAAAGGCCAGGTCCTCCAGTTGCCATTTCACCTCCCAGATGCCGAGACGGTGAGCCAGCGGAGCGTAGATATCGAGGGTCTCCCGGGAGATGCGCCTCTGTCTGTCTGGCGGCAGAGCATCCAGGGTGCGCATGTTATGCAGCCGGTCGGCCAGCTTTATGAGCACGACCCGTATGTCTTCCGCCATGGAGACGAGCATCTTGCGCAAACTCTCAGCTTGCAGCTCGCTGGCCTCCGCTCTACGCTTCGTCTTGGCCCTGTCCTCCGGCGGCTGCCAGGCCAGCTTGCTCAGTTTGGTCACCCCGTCCACGAGCTTGCTGATCTCAGGCCCGAACTTACCCTCGATCTCCTTCAGGAGGACGCTGCCGTCCTCCACCGTGTCATGCAGCAGGCCAGCGGCGATGCAGGTGGCGTCCAGTTGAAGCTCGGCCAGGATCATGGCCGTCTGGAGGGGGTGCTGGAGGAAAGGGTCGCCGGAGGCGCGGCGCTGCCCCTCGTGGGCGCGAGCGGCGAATTCGTAGGCCCCCTCGATGAGGGGCAGGTTCTCCTTCGGCAAATAGCCTTTGAGCCGCTCTACCAGGTCAGTGATGCCCATATGTGTTGCTACCCAGGCGTCAGCGAAAAGTAGTCCCGTTCAAGGTCACGGATACCGGTTACAAGAATAGAGTATAGCGCCAGCGCGGCGGTGGGGCAACTAGCAATGGGGAGTCAGGAGGTAGGGGCATAGCTTGCTATGCCCACGCCCCGGCCCTCGCAAGGCGCGGCGGGTCCGCCTGCGGGCACAGCACGCTGTGCCCTTACAGTGTCCTACCGATGGATAAGGGCTACCAGCGCCACCGTCGCGGCGCCTGCCAGGCCCGCCCCAAAATAGAACGGCGCGGCGGGGGATATCGCCTGCCACAACGCCCCGGCGATGATGCTGGCGGGCAGCGCGGTAATGCCGATGGCCGCGTTGTAGATGCCATAGGCTGTACCGCGCCTCTCCGGCGCCACCACGTCGGCTACCAGGGCGCGGGCTACCCCTTCCGTCATCCCATAGTATGTGCCATAGATGATAAAGAGCAACCACACCTGCCAGGCGTCCGCGGCAACCGCGAATCCAAGGTAGACCAGCGCGTAGATGGACCAGCCCAGCGCGATGACGCCCCTCCGCCCCAGCCGGTCGGAGACGATGCCCGCCGGCGTGGAGACCAGGGCGTAGACCAAGTTGAAAGCCACCAGAAGTAGTGTAACCTCCAGAACGGAGAGCCCCAGGTTCTGGGCCCGCAGAAGCAGGAAGGCGTCGCTGGAGTTCCCCAGGGTGAAGAGGAGCATGATGCCCAGAAAGATGATGAATTGCTTGTCGAAAGCCCCTCTTGACGCCATCGCTCCACCCGGGTTTCCCTGCACAGTGCGCGACGCCGCTTTGACCTCTTTCACAAAGAAGAGCACCGAGAGCACGCCGAGGACGCCGGGCGCCAGCCCCACCAACACAAGAACTTGATAAGTTCCCAGCTCCAGCTTGAGGTCGCCTCGCTGGAGGAAGAAGACGATGGCGGCGGTAGCCGCCAGACCCACAAAGGCGCCCAGGCTGTCCAGCGCCCGGTGGAAGCCGAAGCTCTTGCCCCGTTCCTCCACAGTGCAGCAGTCGGCGAGCAACGCATCGCGGGGCGCGGAACGGACGCCCTTTCCCACACGGTCCACGAAGCGCACTGCCAGGACTATGCCCCAGGCATTAGCAAAATACATGAAGGGCTTAACCGCGGTCGAGAGGCCGTAACCGAGGGCGGTCAGGTTCTTACGCTGTCCCGAACGGTCGGCGAGCCAGCCACCAGCGAGCTTGAGAAGGGTGCTCGTGCTATCGGAGATGCCCTCAATAAGCCCGATGACGGCCGTTCCGACACCCAGCACATTGGCCAGGAAGAAGGGCATGATGGTGAAGATCATCTCGCCGCTGACGTCCTGAAGGAAGCTGGTGATGCTGAGAAAGAAGACGTTGCGGTCTATGCCGATAACACTCCCCCGGGATGCTGGCGACTGGTCCATAGCAGTATCTCCCGTCAGTGAACCTCGTCCTTGGTAGCGCGCTCCTCGATCACCTCGTCGACGAGCTCCCGAATCTTCGTCCTTGATTCCTCCAGCAGCAGATTCCCCTTATCAGTCGCCGTGTAGTATTTGCGGACCTTACCATTTACCACGGTGGCGCTGCTGCTTAGATAGCCCTCTTTGGCCAACCGGTGGAGGGTGGGATAAAGGGTGCCCGGGCTGATGGCGTAGCCGTGCCGGGCAAGCTCCTCAGCTATCTCCACTCCGAAGATCGGCGCCTTGGAGGCATGGTGCAGAATGTGAATTTTGATGAAGCCCAGGAAGAACTCTCTGTCCAGCATAGCAATGCTATCCATTCTTGAGTTCTGAGTTTTGAGTCTCGGGTCTTGAGTGGTCAGTAATGAGTTTTCAGTCCTCATGACTTACAACTCACAACTCATGACTTGTGACTCACAACCTTCGCTCCTCCAGCACTTCGTCGACCAGCTCCCGGATTCTTGGCCGCGATTCCTGAAGCACCAGCTTTCCCCGTTCGGTGGTCTCATAGTACTTGCGGGGCTTGCCGTTCAGCGTTTTGAAACTGCTGCTGAGATAGCCTTCCTTCGCCAGCCGTTGGAGGATGCGATACACGGTGTCCAGGCCAACGGCATAACCGTGCCTGGCTAGCTCCTCAGCTATCTCGGCAGCGAAGACAGGCGCCTTGGAGGCGTGATAGAGGATGTGAATGTGAATGAAGGCAAGGAGAAACTCCCGGAGGACGTTGGCCAGGAAGAAGTCGCGTAACATCTTCGCTATGCCGCACGTCGCGACTGGCGGCGGTACGAGTGGAAGCCCAGGTAAGCGGCGCTCAGGACGGCCACCGTGGCGGCCCCAGCCATGAACGCGGCGGCCATCCCTGCCGTCTGCCAGGCGCCCTGGATGATCATCACCACCCCAAGGAACACGACCATAGCGTTGACCAACCGCTTGAACGCGGCCTGGGAGACCCTACCCACCAGCTTCGACCCAACGTAGGTGCCCGCATAAGCGCAAATGGTCACGCTGAGGAGCAGCGGCCAGGCGCCTACGATTCCGTCCCACTGGGTCAGGAAATAAATGGGGAGCCGCGTGCTATCGATGAAGATCGCGATCAGTGTGGCGGTAGCAATGAAGGACTCCTTGGGGATGTTATAGTTTACCAGATAGGCGCTGCGGACCGCGCCCTGATTCCCCAGCAGTCCGCCAACCAGACCTGACAGCAGACCGCCGACCTGGTCGAACCTGGGTGGAAAGCGCCAGCCGGAGCCTCCGGGCGCCAGCTCGATGCCCCCGATGACGATCAGCACCACACCGAGCAGGACCTTGAGCCAGTCGCTCTGGATTGTCCCCTGAAGGAGCGCCCCCACCAGCGCGCCGGCAATGCTCAGGACCCCGAAGCGCTTGATCAGCGTGAAGTCGACGTGCCGCCGAAAGAGTCCCAGGCGGAAGACATTGTTCAGAAAGTGGACCACGGCGACGAGCATCACGGCGATGTGCGTCTGGTAGACGAGGGCGAAGATCGGCGTGAGCGAGGTGCCCAGCCCGAAGCCGGTCATCGTGACGACCGTGGCGACGAGGAAGGCGGCGGCGGAGAAGCCGACGAGGGTTGTCAGGTCTGTCATTTAAGGTGTCCTCCCTTTGATTGTAATTGGCTTAAGCTTCCAGCGCAAATGTAAAGCTTTCCAGTCCTGTCATTGCTACCAAATGGATCGTTCCTTAGCCTACCCCGGCAACAGCACGCGCCAGACTACACCAACCGCAGAACCACCGGCCAGCAGCCAAACAGAATTGACTTTGAACCGGATGAGGAGTATTCCGGCGACCAGACCTATGCCAATGGTAAGCCCGTCCACGATCGCTGCCCGCCCCAACTCTATTGCCACCGCCGCCATCAGCCCGAGGGCGGCAACGTTCACGCCGTCGAGCAGCCCCGATGCCCAGGGCGATCGGCGGATCATGGGAATACACGGATTACAAGCGGCAACGAAGATAAACGAGGGCAGAAAGATGCCAATGGTGGCCAGCACCGCGCCCGGGAACCCCCCAAGCAGGTAACCGATGAAGGTGGCGGTGGTGAACACTGGTCCCGGGGTGAACTGGCCAATGGCGATGGCGTCCAACAACTGCTGGTCGGTGAGCCAGCCCAGCCGCTCGACGAAGTCGCCCCGGAGGAAGGCGAGAAGGACGTAGCCGCTGCCATAGAGGACGGCGCCGATCTTGAGGAAGATCAGGAACAGCGTCGTGAGGCTAAAGGGGGCTGCTCCAGCGGACAGCGCTCCCACCAGGCCGCTCAGAGGAAGCGGAAGGCCCGGGACAAGCGATGCCGCTACCCCCTTGGCCCACAGACGCCGCCCGTTCTGCGCTGCCATCACCAGAAGCGCCCCACCGAAGAGCAGCGCCAGCTCGTTCACACCCAGCAGGTACAATCCGAGCGCTGCCGCGCCAACAACGCCGGTGAGCGGTCCTTTCACTGCAGCTTTTCTCAGCCCGAGGAGCGCCTGGGTGACGATAGCGATGATGACCGGCTTGATACCGTAGAGGAGCCAGGTGGCCTGCGGGGTGGAACCAAACTCGGCGTAGACCCAGGCCAGGGCCAGCACGATCAACATCGCTGGCAGGATGAAAAGGGTACCAGCCGCGATGAGTCCCCGCCAACCGGCGCGGACAAAGCCGAGATGGATCGCCATCTCGGTGGAGTTCGGGCCAGGTATCAGGTTGGTTGCGCCGAGGAGGTCCAGGAAATGCTGGTCGGTTACCCACCTTCGGCGGCGCACGATCTCTTCATGCATGAGGGCGATGTGAGCAGCCGGTCCCCCGAAGGCTATGAACCCGAGCTTGAGAAAAAGCCCTGCCACCTCCCGAAGCGGCCCCCGTCCAGACGGTCTCTCTATCTTGTCCCCTTCTACCTCGCTCACGCTCTCCCTCCCGTTGAGCTAGTCAGCCGGGGCCCTTCCTCGCCGGCCATGGCCTCTAACCTCTAACCTACAACCTATAACCTATGACCTATCTCCCGCCATGGCCGTTCGCGCGTAGGCCTTGGCCTCCTGCACCGCCTCAGCAGAGACGATGCGTTCCAACAGCGCGTCGAACAGGGGATTTGCGAGTGCGTTCAGGAGGCGGAAGGTCGCGGAACGCTCCTTGAGGGCGACCTTGTAAAAGCGCATGCAGCGCTGGCAACTGGGCGTACGCACCTCGTAGTCGTCCGGGTCGATCCGATGCCAGAAAGCCATCGTGCGCATCCCAAGGCGCAACGGCTCGCGGACCAGTCGGAACCACGGGGCGCGCTGATAGGCGAGCCTCACCAGCCGGAGCGTGCAGGTGTTGCAGACGGCTGACCTCTTCGGGGTCGATGCTGCTTGAAGCTCACCAGCCATGTCGCCTAGTCCTTCTTCCCTCTCCGTGCGCCCGGCCACACAAGAACCAGCGGGGCGACGTTGATAACGCAAACCGATATTGCCTTCTGATATTATAGTTGCTGGTCAAAGACATGTCAATACTTGTCGGACCTGTCTGACCCGTCGGACAGGTCCGACAGTCATGTCTGGGGAGCCTGACCGTGCTACAATAGACTAATCAGCAGTCAAGAATCAACAATCATGTGTGAAGACACCATCGTCGCCATCTCCACGCCGATAGGCCAGGGCGGCATTGGCATCGTGCGCCTGAGCGGACCTGAGGCTAAAGCCATCGGGCAGGGGATTTTCGATCGTCCCCTGGCTGACCGGCGGCTCGTCTACGGCCGCGTCGTCGACCCGGCCAGCGGAGAGGTAGTGGATGAGGTGCTGGGGACCTACATGGCGGCGCCCCGCACCTACACGCGCGAGGACGTGGTGGAGATAAACTGCCATGGCGGGCCGCTGTCCCTGCAGCGTGTGGTGGAGTTGGCCTTGCGGCAGGGCGCGCGGCTGGCCAATCCCGGAGAGTTCACCCTCAGAGCCTTCCTCAACGGCCGCATCGACCTGGCGCAGGCGGAGGCCGTCCTGGATGTGATACAAGCCAAGACCGCGGCCAGTCTTCGCGTGGCCGCCGGGGGGCTGGCGGGACGCCTTTCAGCGCCGGTGAAAGACCTTCGCGCCAGGCTCATGGACGCCCTGGCCTATCTCACGGCGCGCATCGATTTCCCCGAGGACGAGGTGGAGGAGGTCGACATCGCGCCTGGGCTGGAGGAGGCGAAGGAGAGCCTGGCGCATCTCCTGGCCACCGCCGACGCCGGCATGGTCTACCGCCAGGGGGTGCGCACCGCCATCGTGGGGCGGCCCAACGTGGGCAAGTCCAGCCTCCTGAACCGCCTCCTGCGCGAGAGCCGGGCCATCGTGACGCCCGTTCCGGGCACCACCCGCGATACCCTGGAGGAAGTGGTGAACTTGCAAGGGGTCCCCTTTGTCCTCGTGGATACCGCGGGCATCGCCCACACCGAAGACCAGGTGGAGCAGTTGGGCGTGGAGCGCAGCCGCCGCGCCATCGAACAGGCCGACTTCGTCCTCTTCGTCGTCGACGCCAGTGAGCCGCTGACCTCCGCCGATGAAGAGATATGCCGCCTTCTACCCGAAAAATCGGTCCTCGTCGCGGCCAACAAGTGCGATCTGCCGCCCCGAGCCGTCCTCTCCGGCCTCGTCTGGCCGGTCCTTCGCATCTCGGCGCTGACCGGCGCGGGGCTTGCCGAGCTGGAGACGGAAATGGTGGGGAAGGCCCTGGGAGGAGCAGTGGAGGCTTCGGACGCCGCCCTGGTGGCCAACCCCAGGCACAAGGACGCGCTGGAGAGAGCGCTCCTGCACCTGGATGCGGCGCTGGCCGGCCTCCGTAGCGGCCTGGCCGACGATTTCATCACCATCGACCTCACCGCCGCGCTGAACTCCCTGGGGGAGATAACCGGCGAGACGGTCACCGAGGAGCTGCTGGAGACCATCTTCAGCCGGTTCTGCATCGGAAAGTAGATAAGAGACCGACTCGGTCTTAATGGTCACTAAATGAATAACGTGACATTATGCCTATGTCTTCGAGCCCCGAGCAAACGTGAGCACTGGCAGTGAGATTCTTCGGCGGCACCTCAGAAAGACAAAGAGAGGCCTCCCTTCTTGTCATGCTGAGCCGAAGCTCTGAGCGAAGCGAAGAGGCAGCGAAGCATCTCACTGAAAGGGCCAACGTGTGCTATGCGAGCATAAGGTTCACCAGGAGAATCTGGCCGCCGGCGATTGGCACACTGATTTCGTAGAGACATAGAGACCGAGTCGGTCCAAAAAGCGCAGACAAATGATAAGACCGGCCCGGTCTCCAAGACCGGGCCGGTCTAAAGTGCCTGATTACTCAGCTATGGCGTTGTCGCCACTCCCGTGGCCGCCTGCTGGGCGTCCAGCAACCCCCAGCCGTACTTCGTGTCGAAACCTCCCGACCCAAGATCGTCAGCCGTGCCGGTCAACGCGCTGACCACGCCGCCTGGGGTCCACCCGGCGCCTGCGGCCTCGATGACCAGCGCCGCCGCCCCCGCCACATGCGGGGAGGCCATGGACGTGCCGCTCAACGTGGCGTAGGCGCCATCTTTATACGTGGAGTAGATGCTCACACCCGGCGCCGCTATGTCCACGGTTGAGCCGGTGCTGGAGAAGCTGGCGCGTTTGTCGGCGCTGTCCGTGGCAGCCACGGCGAGAACGTTAGTGAGTCGCGCCGGATACCCCACGTTATCGCCGGAGCCTTGCTTGTTTCCGGAGTTTCCGGCCGCCGCCACCGGGACCACCCCCGCGGCCCACGCTTCGTTGATGATCGTTTGCAGGGTGGTGACGCAGCTAGGGCATTGCTTCGACAGGCTCTTGCTCCAGCCGAAACTCATATTCATGACGTCGGCGCGGCGGGGACTGACGACGTTACCGGCGCTATCCCTGCCCGCGACATAGCGGATCCCATTCACTACGGACGCGAAGGAGCTGCTGCCGCTGTTGTCGAATATTTTCACTGACAACAGAGTGGCGCCGGGGGCGACGCCAATCACGCCAATCGCATTATCAGCCGCCGCCGCGATGCCCGCCACGTGGGAGCCGTGGCCGTAGCCATCATCAGCGAGCAGAGCTGTTGAGCAGGTGTCGTCGGCGGTATCGATACAGTTGGCGTTGCCGCTGGTGGCAAGATTGGGGCTCAAATCAGGGTGGTCCAGGTCGATACCCGAATCCACGATGGCTATGGTGACCCCGGCACCGGTCAGCCCTCCGGTAACACTGCCTTCCCGGGGCGAGGGAGAGCCTATTCCCGCCTGGCCAGCGCCGCCGGAAGACCAAACCAGATCAGCGTCGACACGGTCCACTCCCCATCGCAGCTCGGGGTCGTCCAGAAGCTCCGGAGGCTGGTCCGGCGAGACTTCCAGCACCCCGGGGATCCGAGCTATCTGGCTCAGAAGCTCGCCCGGAGGCGCCGGAACAAGCACATCGATAAGGTCCAGACCCGGGGTGATGTGCATAACGCTGAGGGTGCGCCCCCCGCGTTGCTCCAGGGCCTGCCGGGCGCGCTCATTGACCGGCGGGTCCCCACTGGTGAAAATGAGAAAACGCTCCGGTCCCGCCGCGCTGGCGCCTCCCCCAAACGCAAAGGGGAAAACACTTGCCACAAGCGCCAGGACGCCCACAATACTGAGCGCCACTAAAGCCTTCCGTTTCATGATTGACCTCCTCCTCTGCCGGTTACGGCATCCAACTGATGCCGGCCTTCCCCCAGACTATACTAACACTATGTGGCTGATAGGGGCTCGTTGTCAATGGGTGGACTACCCTAAATCCTCAGAATTATCACCCATTAATTAAGAACAGGTTGCGAGGTCTATGTACTCACTATGGCTAACAGCGGTCAGCGATCAGCCAAGACGGTGTACTGCTGAAAGCGGAAAGCTTCGTGGGAGATATCGGCCGTACCCTGGCCGGCCAACCGTCCGGTAGTCCTCCATAAGGACCTCGCCACGGATGATGGTCGTGCGGGCGAAGCCCTTCAGCTTCCAGCCGCCGTAGATGCTGTACTCGCAGCGGCAGTGATAGAACTTGTCGTCCACCACTGCCTCCTTCTCTGGATCGACCAGGACGAGGTCTGCGTCAGAGCCAGGGGAGAGGACGCCCTTCCGGGGATACAGGCCAAAGATGCGCGCAGCGTTGGTGGAGCAGACGCGCGCCAGGTCCTCGATACTGATGCGCCCCGCGTTCACCCCGAAGGTCATCATGACGGGCAGCAGGTGCTCCATGCCCCCACACCAACCGCTGGCGGCCCTCCAGATGTTGTTGTGCTTGCCCCCGCCGCCCTCCTTCTCTTCTCGAGGCAGGGAATGGTGGTCAGTGCCCACGGTGCTGATGCTGCCCTCCCGGATGCCCCGCCACAGCCGGTCGCTGTCACGGCCATATTTGAGGGATGGGTTGATTCTGGCCCAGCAGCCAAGCTGCTCCTCCATATCGGCAGTGTGAGTGAGAAAGCCGACCAGGGTCTCCCCATACACGTTATGGCCCTCACTCCGCCATTTACCCACCAGGTCTGTCCCCTCGGCGGAGGAGATATGTACAACGTAGAGCGGTCCGCCCGTGGCTCTAGAGATCTCGAAGGCCTGCTGCATCCTCATGACCTCGACCCAGGAGGGCCGCGCCTCGGTCCAGGCCGCCAGATCGTTGCGACCCTCGGCCTTCAGCTTGTCGATGAGCACGTTAATGACCCTCTGCTCCTCGCAGTGGGCCATGCCGATGGCCGGAGAGCCCAGTCGAGCGATGTTGTCCAGGGAGCGGTAGAGCACGCCTTCGTGGCAGTAGGCCACCGCCGCTCCCGGTTCGCGCCAGCCTGCGGGAGGGTTGAACAGATGCTTGAAGGAGGTCACACCGCGCCGGAAAAGCTCCGCCTGCTCGGCCACGTGGTCCTCATCACCGATGCCGGCGTGGAACATAAAGTCGATGTAGGAAGCGCTTTCCCCGACCCGTTGCGCCATCTCGATGACAGGGACTACCGGCTTGCCGCGGGCGTTCCAGACGAACTGACCGAGGGTCGTGACCCCGCCGTGTAGCGCGCCCTCCGTCTCCGTGAGAAACTGGGCGCGAAGGCTCTCCTCGATGGAGCCGGACCGGCCCGGGGCCAGGTGGACGTGGGGATCGATAAGTCCGGGGATGACGAAGTTGTTCTGAGCGTCTATGGTCTTGTTTCCTGGCGGTAGGCTGGCATTACTGCCAACGTGAATGATCTTTTCGCCATCCGCGGCCAGGCCGCCATAGATGACGCCGGAGGGCGTGACGATACGTCCATTCTTGATGACCAATGACGCCATGCTGACCTCCTGGGTTCTTACCTAGCAGGCACGGTGCACCGCCCTGAACCGGGGCATAGCACCTATGCCCTACGTTTCTTACAGATGAGCCCGTAATTCTCCGGGCGGCGGTCGCGGAAGTTGGGCTTGGCGAACCTCTCCTCGACGAAGAAATCCCGGGACATCTCCGCGCGTACCACGTCCTCGGCGGACAGGGCGGCCTGGGCAACAATGCCGCCCGCCGGGTCAACGATGCAACTCGCGCCCCAGAAGGCTTCGCTCCCGCGATGGCCAACGCGGTTGCACAAGAGCGCGTAGACCTTGTCCTCCATCGCCCGGCATATGCCGATGAGGGCGAGCCATCCGGCGGGGTCGGCGACCTGCCGACTCACGCCAAGAAGGCAGCATCCTATCTCCGCGCCGCGCAGCGTCTGCACGCGCAGGAACTCGGGATACTCCAGGTCAGTGCCGACAACCAGGGCGATGTTGCCCAGCTCCGTGGGAAAGACGCCGATGTTATCGCCGCGGCTGAAGACTCCTCTGTCTTCGCCGACGGCGTGCACCTGTCGCTGAATTCCTACAAGCCCGCCCCGGGGATCTACGAGCGCGGCGGAATTGAAAGGCCTGCGGCAGTTGCTGGGGTTCTGCTCAAGGAAACCGGCGACAAGGTGCACCTTGTATCTCCTGGCAATCTCCCTGAGCCCGGTGACGAAGGCGCCGTCCACCGGCTCCGCCGCCATGGCAAAGGAGGATTTGCTGGCATCGCCGGGGTGTCCTGAGTTGGCGAGGGCGGGGAAGACCACCAGATCGACCGGGCTGTCCATTATCCCCGCCACGCGCGCCTCAATCTTCTCCAGATTGGCCTGAACGTTCAGCGGTTCGACATCTGTTTGGAACAGCGCCACGTTCACCATTTCTTTCATCGGCTGAACCTCCGACTTGACCTAGTCAATCGTGCAGGGGCTCGTTCCCTGCTGGGGCGGGGGGGGGGACCAGCCTCCGACACGTCCGACGTGTCCGACATGTCCGACACCAGATACTAGCGCCTGGCGGCGGCGCACGAACCTCCGCCCTACCGCTAAGCTAGTACTTCTCCGCTATTGCTCCGTAAAGCTCTGGCCTTCTTCCGGAGAGCAGCGGGCGTCGCGCCCGCTCCTGTTCCAGAACTTCGGCGCGCAGGGTGGCCCGCATGACGTGCTCGACATCCACCGGGGCGCGAGCGATGAGTTGCCCGTCGGGGGCGGCGATGGAGCTGGCGCCCAGATAGCTGATCTCATCCTCCTCCGTCCCCACCCGATTGCAGGCGATGTAGTACACACCGTTCTCCAAGGCGCGGCAGGCGGGCCGACCACGGTAATGCAGCCCCGTACCCGGCTTCCTCCGCGGCCCGTTATGCACTGTACAGACGATCTCGGCGCCCATGAGGGCCAGGACGCGGCTCACCTCGGGGTATGAGGCGTCAGCGCACACCTGGAAGCCAATCTTGCCTAGCTCGGTGTCCACTACCTTAAAGGTGTTGCCCGGGTAGAAATAGTGTTTCTCCTCATCGGGGAGGTGCATTTTGTGGTGCACCCCAAGAACATCGCCCCCGGGCCCGATGAGGACGCCTGAGTTGTAGACCGAAGCCGGCACCCGAGGATGCTCCTCCAGCATGCCGGAGACGATGAATATGCGGTATTCCCTGGCAATTTCGCCGAGTCCCTCGGTGAAGACGCCGGGGACCTTCTCCGCCATCTTGAAGTATTCCCGCCCGAAGTTGCGGTCCAGCGCCTTGACGTAGCCGCAGTTGGCCAGTTCTGGAAAAACCACGAGGTCGACGGGGCCCTCCGCGGCTATCCGGCCAACAAGCCTTCGCATGCGCTCAAGGTTGACCTTGACGTCGCGCTTGATATCCATCTGCGCTGCTGCAACGCGTACCTCATCCTTCATCTCGCCCCCCTGGAATGCTGACGCTCAGCCGATGCTGCGTTCGTCATATTACGGCGTAGCCCCCTGGCTGTCAAGCTGAGAGGAGTCGGTCTCGCTCCCCCTCCGAGACGTGATAAGTATGTAATCTTGTCAAACTGCGCTTTATGACTTCTTGACGCCATAATGGTTATCATCTGCAATGTCGAGGACTTCCCGGAATGGTCAGGCGGCCCCTCCCGCGGTCCTATGGAGTTCCCTGTCCACCTGGCGGCGCGGGTCGAGATGATCCCTGTTGCGGGAACAGGCAGCACGCTAACCATTCCGACGTTTACCTGGACTGACGGTGGGCTGAGGACAGCCCAAGAGGATACGGATGCCCGCATTAATCGTTGCACTCGTGCTTGCCCTGGCTACGGCGACCTGGGGTGTCGCCGGGTATGCGTCTCAAGAGGCCGCTTCCCGGGGCAAGGCAGCGGGGCTCACACTGATTGCTGCCCTCGTAGCCGCACTGACCACGGCGACCGGGGGCGTGGCCGTCTACGCGTCTCAAGACACCCTGCCTAGCGAGGCCCTCTACCAGGTAAAAACCGCGGTTGAGGAATTGCAGCTTGCGCTGGCCCTCAGCGACGAGGCTAAGGCGCAGACCTAACTTGAGCTCGCCGCCAATCGCCTCGCCGAGATTCAGAGAGCGAGCCGCTCCGGTAACGAGAACGCTGCCAACGCCGCGGCGATGAGTTTTGTTGACGACCTGGCTGGGGCCCAACAGCACCTTGGCCTTGCGGCGGTCTCGGGGAAAGACGTTACCCGCATTGCAGCGCAACTGGCCGAAAACTTGGCCCGCCAGGTGCGAGCGCTATCCGCGGCCACGGCTCGGGCGCCGGAGCCGGCGAGATCTGCTGTGACCAGAGCTATTGCGAAAGCCGAGAGGGGTCTGGTGGCGGCCAGCGGCGGCGCGGTGCCGCTGCTGGCCGAAGCCGCGGAAGACGCCTCAGTTTTGCCCGCGATTGCCTCGACCTCGGAGGACAACCTCAATAGGCTCATTTCGGATGTAGAGAAACTGGCGGCTGATCCCAGAATACCGGGCCAGAGCTTCAACGGCCTGCTGCCCAAGCTCGACGCCGCGATCACAGCTCTGGCGCGTGGCCAGGACAGGGCGGCCCTCGACAACCTGGATGCCTTCCTCAATGAGTTGAACGCCTTGCAGGTCTCAGGCCACATAAGCGCCCGGAACTACGATGCCGTATTCACGAGCTACAGTGCTCTCGTCGCTAGCCTGGGTGAAACACCTGGGGCCAGGAAAGGGCCGGCGGCAGCGGTTGTCGCGACTCCAACGGCTATCGGTCCTGCCCCGACAGCTATTCCCTCGGCTACCCCAACGCCGGCGGCGACCAGCGGGCCCGGGCGAGTCCCCGATGTTGCCACGACTACTCCAACGCCAGGAGCGACAAACCATAGCGGGCCTGCGCCAGCCGGCGATGATAGCGCCACGGCGACGCCCGAGTCCACCCCAACGCGGGATCCCACGCCAACGCGGGAGCCCACGCCAACGCTTGAGCCCACCCCAACGCGGGATCCCACCCCAACGCGAGAGCCCACGGCAACACCCGAGCCGACGCCCACGCCTGAGCCTCCCGGAGAGGGAGACGGCGACGGTGGAGATGGTGACCGCGACGACGGCGCGCAAGCCACACCGACGCCGACTCCGCGCCCGGACGGCGGTGACGGCGACGACGGCGCGCAAGGCACGCCAACGCCGACCCCGCGCCCGGACGGCGGTGACCGCGACGACGGCGCGCAAGCCACACCGACGCCGACCCCGCGCCCGGACGGCGGTGACCGCGACAGCGGCGCGCAGGCCACACCCACGCCGACCCCACGCCCGGACGGCGACGGCGGCGTTCGACCCACACCAACCCCCACCCCACGACCAGACAACCGTGGGCGGGATTAGATAGGCCCCATCGCTATCATCCACGAGGGCAACCGGCGCAGCCCAGGCAAGCGCCCCGATGCCGTCCAGGTCGGTTAGCATGGCCAGTCCATGGAAGACGACCCGGCCGTTCAGACCCTCCGCAACGATTCCTCAAGATATGTCCATCTCGATGTTCACCTTGACGCGCCCTTCGATCCATCCGTGCTGCTCCGCACATGCCAGCCCTTGCACATCTCTTCTGAGACGTCATAAGTCAGTAACTTCCTGCGAGTGCGTTCTATGACATCTTCACGCCACTGCCGGTATCATCGAAAATGTCGAGGACACTTTCTCTCGGACGCTGGCAAGCATCAAGAGGCTCTCGGCCACCCCGAGGAAATCGAGGCGAGGAGAGGCCAACGGAGGGCCGATAACGCCCTTCAGATTCTTCGCCGGCGCAAACTGGGGCGGAGAGACCAGGGCGAAGTGGTCTGGGGGACAGCGGTTCGAGCGCAACAGGCTCTGAACCGCGAAATCCCTTTCTGGTAAGCTACAAGATACAATGGCCAAATGCGGCTTACTTACTCAGTCTTGAGATCTGTTTGGTGTTTGTTTCTAGGTTATTGGGTCATTGTGCTTTGGGTGGGAGGCGTTGTGGTATGATACCGAAAAGCTGTAACGTTCTCGGTATCCGGACGTTAGAGAGATAAGAGAGTGCAATTGGACGAAGTGCAGAAGGACGAGGCTGACAGTCAAAATGCGGAACGCGGTCTGGTCGACGCGGCGATCGCCGGCGAAGTCCAGGCCTTTGCCGCGTTGTATGACCGCTATCTCGGGCGGGTGTATCGTTACGTATATTACCTGGTCGGCACGCGACCCGACGCCGAGGATTTGACGCAGGAGGTTTTTCTGAGGGCCTGGCGGGCTATCGCGCGCTACCAGCACACGAAGGCGTCCTTCGTCGCCTGGCTGCTCACCATAGCGCACAACGCCGCGATCAGCTTCTTTCGACGCACCAAGGAGACTACTCATCTGGACTGGGACATCGCCAGCGCCGAGCCCGGAGTCAACCCCGAGGCCGAGGCCCTCGCAAGCTACGATCGCGAGTCGGTCCGGCAGGCCGTCAAACGCTTGAAGCCCGAGCAACAACAGGTGATCGTCATGCGCTTTGTCGAAGATCTGGAATATGCCGATATTGCGGCTGCCCTCGGGAAGAGCGAGGGCAACCTCCGCGTCATTCAACACCGGGCGCTCACGGAGCTGAGGCGCCTGTTGCCACGAGAGGTCGATTCACGATGAAGAAGGTCACACCTGAACTGCTCGCCGGTTGCCTCGCCGCCATCAAATCCGGGCAGATGAGCGTGGAAGAATGCGTGGCGGCGCACCCGGCCCAGGCCGACGAGCTGCATCAGCTTCTGGAGATCGCCCGGGCCATCCCCCCAGTGGCGCCAGTGGCGCCTGATCCAGCATTTCGCTTGCGGGCCAGAGTCGCTCTCATCGAGACCATATCCGCTGAAGCCGGTGTAACGCCTTCGCTATTGCAGCGTTTATGTAGGCAGATAGGTGACTGGGGACAGACGATGTCTCCAAAGAGGAGGATGGGGATGCCTGCACTAATCGCAGCCCTGGTTATTGCGCTGACTTCGGCGGCCGGAGGTGGAGCGGTCTACGCTTCTCAAGATGCCCTGCCCACCGATGCCCTCTACTCGGTGAAGACCGCCGTCGAGATCGTGCAGCTCGCGTTGGCCGCGAATGACGAAGCCAAGGCGCAGACCTACGTCGATCTGGCCGCCAAACGTCTCGAAGAGATCCAGCGGGCAAGCCAGACGGCCAATGCCGGCGCCGTCAACACCGCTGCAGACGCCTTCGTTCAAGACGTGGCCGGGGCCCAGCAACATCTAGAACAAGCAGCGAATTCGGGAAGAGACGTCAGCCGCCTGGCAGCGCGGCTCGCTGAAAACCTGGCGCGGCAACAACAGAAGCTGGCGGCGACTGCGGAGCGGGCTCCGGAGGCGGCCAGGGCCGCTCTGGCCAAGGCTGCCGAACGGGCGGGAAAGGGCCTGACGCTGCCCGGCGGCCGCTCCGCGGCGACGCCTGGGGCTCGGCCTGCCGAGGTCATCGAGACAACAGCCACGCCAACGGGTGGGCCGGCAATGGGCACTCCCACGCCCACGGCGGGCGCCGGCGGCACGCCGCCGACCACGCCGCAGCCGACGGGCACGGCCAGGCCTACGGCTACCGCCCTGAGCCCGGAGGCAGGCGTCGACAGATTGGCCTCCGATGTCGAGAAGCTGGCTTCCGATCCGAAGATCTCCGGACAGAGCTATAGAGGACTGCTGGCCAAATTGGAGGCCGCCAAGGCAGCGTTGGAGCGCGGCCAGAGCAGGGTTGCCCTGAACAATCTGGATGCCTTCCTCAATGAACTCAATGCCTTCGAACGCTCCGGCCACATAAGCGCGGCGAACTATGAGGCGCTCTACGCTAGCTACAGTGCTCTGGTCGCCAGGCTGGGCGGGACGCCCAGGGCCAGGAGGGGAGATGGATCAACTTCGCCAACGCCGACCGCTACCGGCTCCGTTACGCCCGCGCCGACGGCGGAACCTGAGCGCGATCGCGAACGTGGGCGCGGTCGCGACCGGGAGGATGACCGCCAAGCACCACCTGAGCCCCCCGGACAGGAAGACCGGGAGCGTGGTCGAGACCAAGATCGTGACCGTGACCGTGGCCGGGATGACTCTCCACGTGGCAGACAAGCCGACCCGAACCGCCCCTCCGGAGGGCCAGGGCGGGGAAGGTAACCACTTGGCAGAACGGGCGCTGTCGCGCGCATGCGAGCTGCGCGTGACAGCACCCTGACTGTGCCCCCGCCGGCGGGGCGCCAGCCATGGCGCCTTTTCTTTTGCCCCTCCTCGGGGCGCCGAGACATCGGAGGGTGCTCTAATACTCAGTTGCACAGAAGACCGTCATGTTTCCTCTCTCCTCAGCGGGAGAGGACTAAGGTGAGGGCGAGCTTCACCTTCCACCCTCACCCTTCGGCAGGCTCAGGGCGGGCTCTAGCCTCTCCCAGCAAGGGAGAGGAAAGTTAGAAAAACGGTCGTTTGGCCCGAAATATGTTACGCCGATTCTAACAACCTGGTACTAGCTGAGCAGGGGACGAGCCCCTGCACTACGTTGACCCCATCCCCTGACCCCTGGCCCCCACTACCTCGGGGCGCGCCACTCTCGGTCTGGGCGGGCAGGGACACCTGCCCCTACAGGTTTTCCTTCTCCTCAATACGTCACAAGTATGCAACTTCTTCACACCGCGTTTTATGACTTCTTCACGTCCTTAAAGCTATCATCATACTAGTCGCTTTGCGGAAAGTTAGGGTATACGAATAGTGGGGAGAGCCGAGGAGGACAGTAATGCTCACGTTAGTTGTTGCTTTTGCGGCGGCCCTGGCCACAGCGGTGTGGGGCATCGCCGGATACGCATCTCAAGAGGCCGGTTCCCGGGGGAGGGTGGCGCGCCTCACACTAATTGCCGCCCTCATCGCTGCCCTGACCACAGCAGCCGGCGGCGTGGTCGTCTATGCGTCTCAAGATACCTTGCCCAGCGACTCCCTTTATCCGATAAAAGTCGCTGGCGAGGACTTGCAGCTCGCGCTGGCCTTCAGCGACCTGGATAAGGCGCAGACCTACCTTGAACTCGCCGCCAAGCGGCTCGAGGAGATCCAGAGAGCGAGCCTCGCCGCGAGGGACCCTGATGTGATCGGGGCGGCAGCGGCGAGCCTTGTTGCGGACTTAGCTGAGGCAGAACAACACCTGGGGCGCGCCGCGGCCTCGGGTGAAGATACTGGCCGCGTCACGGGTCGGCTGGCCGAAAACCTGGCCCGCCAGCAGCGAGCGCTATCGGTGGCCGCGGAGCGTGCGCCTGAGCCGGCAAAGGCCGCCGTGGTTAGAGCTCTTGCCCGAGTGCAAAAGGGGTTGACGGTGGTCGGCGTTACCGGGGACGGTGCGCCCTCGACCCTACCCGCTGGGCAGCCGGGGGCCGCCAGCGCGCTGGCTTCGAACATGGAGAGGGACCTGAACAGGCTGATGTCCGATGTGGAGAAGCTGGCCACCGATGCCAACGTACCCGGCCAGAGCTTCAACGGACTGCTCGCCAAGCTAAGCGCGGCCATTACCGCCCTGGCGCGCGGAGAGGACAAGGTTGCCCTCGACAACCTGGATGCCTTCCTTAACGAGCTGAACGCCTTACAGCGCTCCGGGCACATAAGCGCCAGGAATTTTGATGCCCTCCATGCCGGTTACAGCTCGCTGGTCGTCAGCCTGGGCGGGGCGCCCGTGGCCGTGGGAGCGTCGTCACCGGACGACGACAGGGGGCGCAACCGCGGCCCCAGCGGCCCTACGGCGACGCGTGAGCCTGGCGAAGACGACCGAGGGCGCAATCGCGGCCCCGGCGGTCCCGATGCCACCCGGACGCCTGAGCCAGGGGACGACAGTGGGCGCGGTCGCGGCCCCGGCGGCCCCGATCCTATCCGGACGCCTGAGCCAGGGGACGACAGTGGGCGCAATCGTGGCCCCGGCGGCCCGGATGCTACCCGGACACCTGAACCAGGGGACGACAGTGGACGCAACCGCGGCCCGGGTGGGCCCGATGGTACCCGGACGCCTGAGCCAGGAGACGACAGTGGGCGCAACCGTGGCCCCGGCGGCCCCGACGCCCAGGCGCCCCCTGAACCAGGAGACGATAGGGGACGAGGGCGCGGGCGCGACGACACACCAACACCAGCGGCTGGACCGCCAGGTCCGACGGCCGGCCCCTCGGCGCCGCCTCAGTCGGGTGGAGACGATAGAGGGCGCGGGCGCGGCGGCGATGATGGAGGGCGTGGAGACAGCAACGGAGGGCGCGGAAGGGACCGGTGAGCGGCCAAGACGCTGCCAAGCCCGTAGGCAAAGAGGGGGCTGGGGACAGCCCGGAGGAGGATAGTGATGTTCGCAGTAATCGTGGCTCTTGTACTTGCCCTGACCACGGCTGCTGGGGGCGGGGCCGTATACGCGTCTCAGGAGGCCCTGCCCAGCGATGCCCTTTATCCGGTGAAAGTCGCCGTGGAGGGGCTGCAGCTTGCGCTGGCCTTCAGCGACGAGGATAAGGCGCAGACCTACCTTGATCTGGCTGGCAAGCGACTCGACGAGATCCGGAAGGCGAGCCTTGCCGAGAATGCCAATGCGGCCAATGCCGCGGCCGCGGCTTTCGTCGCGGACATAGCTGAGGCCGAACAACACCTCGGCCAGGCGGCAGCCTCAGGTAAAGATGTTGGCCGCATAAAGGCGCGGCTGGCGGAAAACCTGGCCCGCCAGCAACAAGCGCTCTCGGCGGCCGCCGAGCGGGCGCCTGAGTCGGCAAAGGCTGCCCTGGCCAAAGCTCTTGAGAAAGCGAAGACGGGCTTGACGGCGGCCGGCGGCAGGGCGGACTCCGAAGGCGAGAGAGGCGGCCCAACTGGGACCGCCTCCGCACCGGTCACCGCAACGCCGCGAGCCGGGGAAGACGATAGAGGCCGAGGTCGTGGGCGTGGCGGCGATGACGCTTCGGCAACGCCCAGGGCGGGCGAAGACGATAGAGGACGCAATCGCGGCCCCGGCGGCCCTGACGCTACCCGGACCCCCGAAGCGGGAGACGATGACAGAGGGCGAGGTCGTGGCCGTGGCGGCGACGACGCACAGGCAACACCCAGGACGGGGGAGGACGACAGAGGCAGAGGTCGTGGCCGTGGCGGCGACGACGCGCAAGCGACTCCCGGACCGGGGGACGATGACCGACGGCGCGGCCGTGGCCCGGGTGGGCCCGATGGTACCCGGACGCCTGAGCCAGGGGACGACAGTGGGCGCAACCGTGGCCCCGGCGGCCCCGATGCCACCCGGACGCCTGAACCAGGGGACGACAGTGGGCGCAACCGTGGCCCCGGCGGCTCCGATGCCACCCGGACGCCTGAGCCAGGGGACGACAGTGGGCGCAATCGTGGCCCCGGGGGCCCGGATGCTAGCCGGACGCCTGAACCAGGGGACGACAGTGGACGCAACCGCGGCCCGGGTGGGCCCGACGGTACCCGGACGCCTGAGCCAGGGGATGACGACCGAGGGCGTGGGCGTGGACGCGACGGCACTCCAACGCCTCCGGCCAGCCCACCGGCTCCCCCTGCGACGGTAGGTCCTGCTGCTCCCCCGACGCCTGACGCCCCCCCTCCACCTGCGACACCTGGAGCGGGGGAAGACGATAGAGGACGCGGGCGTGGAGGCGACGATGAAGATCGCGGGCGTGGAGGCGGCGGAGGAGGAGGGAGTGGGCGCAGCGGCCGATAAAAGGCGCGGCCGCAACGACGCCCGAGGCCCCGGGCGGATGGGGTCGTGACCGAGTACGTGATCGGGGACGACACTCACCTGGCACAGAGGCCCAACCATGCACCTCTGAAGCAGGCCGAGCAAGGTAAGCAGATCAGGGGGCGTCACCGCCAGAATCGGTACGCCCCCTGAGAGAGACGCGGTTTCTGAAACCGCGTCTCTCTTGCACTTCCTGCCAGATATCCCGCTCCTCAAGGCAAAAGCGAGCCCCGAATCTCGACCTGACACGTCGGGGCGCCACCTCCACAACCACTGCCCAAAATTCTTCAGGGACCTCGCTTTTCCCCATCCCCAATTGAAACCCATCAAGGTGAACCAGGGCCTGGCGGCCACCTGGCTCGTGAGCCGGTCGGAATCGCTCCTTACTGGACAATAGGGTCTTGGGGCGGTTATACTACCTTCCGTCTATTCGACTGACAGCCGTGGAGCTGCTAAGGAGGCAAAACATGGCGCCGTGGACGGAACTATTCAGGCACTTGGACGAGGCCCACGTCGCCCTGGTGGGCGAGTTCAAGGCGGACAGCGCAGTGATCGAAGGCCTCAGAGAAGTCCGCGCCTGTCTCTCCGAGGAGGCGGCCCGGCTGGGCGCTCACCTCTGGGAGAAGGAGCCGGAGCCGGGAGAGTGGTCTCTCCGGCAGATGCTGGAGCACCTCCTGGCCCACGACCGCAAGTGGGAGGAGGGCCGCACGAAGGGCGTCTCCCACTACGTCGACCACGGGCGCGTGCATATGGAGCAGGCAGCCAAGATACGGAGGACGATGAAGGGAAACGCTTGACCACTTCGCGCGTGATGCCATGCCTGCTACCACGAAAATAGCGTGTCAAGGCGACAGCCACCCTATTACCGTGTTGTTCTTCGATCCGGTGCCATAAAAAGGTCTTGACGTTCCCCGCCAGGCCATGCCACCCTTCGTTGGCGACGGTGTCGCATTTCACCGAATAATGTTCACCGCGCCCGGCTTCACTGCTTTAAGACCATCCACGTATATGTAATTCACGAAATCAGGGATCAGCTTTTCGGTGGTGAGATTATTGTCTATCATCCAACGGGCCTCGTCTTCCATGGCGACGATGAGCGACTGGTCAAGGGATAATGAGAACTGCAACCCGAGCCGGAGGCTTGCGACGGCTTCCTTATCATAGTTCAAGATTCTTTCCACCATAGCCTCTGTTTCGGCGGGATGCCTGACGATATACTCCTCTGCCTGGGCGAGGGACTTCAGGAATCGCTTGACCAGTCCCGGGTGCTGAGTTATCCAGTCGTCCCGGGAAGCCAGAAGCCCGTAGGTCGGCTGATAGCTTTGGGCCGACCAGCCTATGCCGTTGGCGCCTAATCGCTTTTTGATACTGCTCAGGAAGGGTTCACGACTCATGACCGCGTCAACGCTGCCGCCCGCAAGAGCGTCCTCCAGTTGTGCCAACGTAAGATTAACGCGGGTTACATCCCCAATCTGTACGCCATTCAGATTGAGCAGCCGGCCAAGATAGAACTCGTTAATCGTCCGGGCGGTAACGCCGATTCGCTTCCCTTTGAGGTCAGCGATACTTTCGATTCCGCGGTCCTTTCGGCCCGTAAGGAAGAATGTCCCCCCTTTGTCGAGGCCCGCGATAATGCGGACTCCATCCTTGTTGAACGCCTTGCCGACAACGGGGTATTCGGCTGCCCCCGCGACGTCCACATCGCCAGCCAACAACCCGTCGAGTGCGTTCAGCCCTTCTTGATAGCCCCTTACAGTTACGTTAAGACCATTTCTGCCGAAGAAGCCCTGCTCCTGGGCAATATTAAGGTACGTGGCCGTTCCAATTGCGGATGGGACCCCGATAGTGATCGATTCCGCCGGACCTGAATAGCCTTCAGGTGAGCAGGACAAGCCAAAGGCCACTGCCAGGATTCCGGTGAGAATAACAATGACAGAGGCAAGCTTTCTTAACGGCTCAGGATAATTAGCCATTGCCTGGAATTGTAGCATCGAAGTTCACCTCGTTCAAATTGCCTCCCCGCAGACCCAACAATGAAGTGAGAGGCTTATTATGCTATCCTTTCGGTAATGGATACTCATCAGGGCTCTTTTGATGTGATTGTCATTGGCGGCGGTGCCGCCGGCATGATGGCCGCCGGGCAAGCGGCGCGGCGCAAGAAAAGAGTGCTGATCATTGAGAAGAACAGGACCTTTGGTGAAAAACTCAAGCTCACCGGCAACGGCAGATGCAATATCACCAATGCTGAGTTCGAGCCGGGGGCGTTTTTAGAGCACTACGGGACCGGCAAGGAGTTCCTGTTCTCTCCGTTTGCTCAGTTCGGAGTCAAGGATTCCTTTTCCTTTTTTGAATCCATCGGCTTGCCTCTGGTAGTTCAGGCCGGTAGCAGGGTTTTTCCTGCTTCCGAGAGAGCCACCGATGTAGTGCTGGCGCTCAGGAAACATCTTGAAAAGGCTGGCGTGGAATGCAAAACGGGGTGCGCGGTCAGAAGACTGGTCCATCAAGATAGACTTGTGACCGGCGTCGAGACGGATGTGGGAGTGTTGTGCGCGAAATCCTTCATCCTGGCGACCGGCGGGCTGTCTCATCCGGAGACCGGGTCAACCGGCGATGGATTCCTGTGGCTCAAAGAACTGGGGCATTCCATAACACATCCCGCCCCATCCGTGGTCCCTCTGGAAGTAAGCGATGAATGGGTGAAGATGCTTCGGGGCGTCTCGCTTCCGATTATGAAAATCACCTTCTTTCTCGATGGTAAGAAGCAGTTTTCGAAGGCCGGGACGGTCCTATTCACTCATTTTGGTCTCTCCGGGCCGCTGATACTGAACTCCGCAAGCAAAGTCAAGGATTTGCTGCAAAATGGTCAGGTAACGGCACAGATCGACGCCTTTCCTGACACGGACCTCGGAGCGCTGGACAGGAATGCCGTGAGTGTTTTCGACAGCAACAAGAACAAGACCTTGAAGACTGTTCTCAAGGATATCGCGCCGCCGGGCACATCTTCGGGCGTTCAAACCCTGCTAGCTGACATAGATCTCGATTCCAAAGTGCATAGTATTTCCAAGGAAGATCGCAAGAGAATAGTCAGTCTGCTGAAGGCTCTACCGGTGACGATAACCGGCCTGATGGGGTATGACCGGGCTGTTGTCTCCGACGGAGGTGTGTCTCTCTCGGAGATAGACACCAGGACAATGAGGTCGAAGCTCTTCAGTAATCTATATATAGTAGGGGATCTACTGAATGTGAGCCGGTCTTCAGGCGGATTCTCCTTGCAGCTTTGTTGGACAACAGGCTACGTTGCCGGGAATTGCGCCTGAGAGCGGGTGCGTATTTCAGAGATCCAGCCAGTTTTCCACCGGCAGTCCGGTACTCGCTGGAAGCGACGGACGTTTCCGGTAATTACGGTGAGATGTCTCGCCAGAGCGATGGCGGCAATACGTAGATCGGCATCCCCTATGACAATCCCGCGTCGCTCTAACTCCCCTCTGGTTTCCCCATATGTATATGCGGCTTCAGCATCGAAGGGTATGACAGGCAGGTTTCGCAGCAGTGTCTTCTCCAGTCGCTCCAGGAGCGTTCCTGACTGTGTTCCCAAGCGGTACGCCCCGTACAGTAATTCACGGAGCGTAATGGCGGAGGTGAACTGTTGTTCCAGCGGGACGATGGCCAACTTCGCGATAAGCGCCGTGGATGGTGTGCGCCGGAGAAGGTTGCTCTTCAGCGTTGCACAGGTCGTTGCTGTCCTACTTTGGCTTCACCATCGTGCAACTGTATCGGGTGGCTTTTACTTCGCCAGCCAGACGTGGGCATATTTGTTGTTATTATAGACGCTGATGCCCGGCCTGAAGTCCTCCACCTCCGGCCAGCTCGCCATGATGCCGAAGGTCCAGAATAGGACGGCGCTGGGCGCCAGCTCGAAGAGCCTCTCCTCCAGCTCGCGCAGGACCTTCTTGCGCTCCGCCACGTCGAGGATGCTGGCCTGTTTGGCGTAGAGGTCGTCGACTGCCTTGTCTTCAAGTGCCATAAAGCGCATGGCGCCCTGGCTATGGAAATACCGGCTCATGTGGTCCGGGTCGTCGGTCCGCAGCCCGATGGGCTGCGCCACCGACTCGAAGACGTGTTGGGTCAGCAGCGCCAGGAAGACCGAGCTCTCACGGACGATAATCTCCAGATCGACGCCAATCTTCGCCAGTTGCTCTTTGGAGAAGACGGCCACATCCTCGGTGTTGCCGGCCCGGGCGAGGATACGGGTCTTCAGACCATTAGCAAATCCGGCTTCGGCCATCAGTCGTTTCGCCTCAGCGATGTCCGCGTCCTTGGGTTGCCGGTAGCCGGGCCGCTTTTCCAGCTCTTCTTTCGGTATCGCCCACTGGCTGGGGGTGAAATGGGCGCCAATCTGCCCCTCCCCTTCCACCAGCACTTTGATGGCCGTCTGGCGGTCGAGGGCCAGGCTCATGGCCCGGCGCAGGCGCACGTCGTTGAAGGGCGGCTTGTTGGTCACCATCTCGAACCAGCGGCTGGCCAGGGGGTTGAACCGGTAGATTTTTGCGCTGGGCATCTCCTTCTCGATGACGCGGGCTTGCGACGGTTTTATCCCGGAGTTGCTTATCAGCGGCCCCATGAACTTGATCTGCCCGGTGCGAAAGGTGGCCAGCCGCGCCGCGTCGTCCTTGACGATGTAGTTCTTGATGCCATCCAGATAGGGCCGGCCGGGGACGAAATAATCCTGGTTCTTGACCACCTCGAAGGCGACCCCGCTGGCGTAGTCCTTGAATTTGAAGGGGCCGGTGCCCACCACGTCGTTCTTCATGTGCCCTTTGGCCTCGACTACATGCTTGGGATAGACCACAATCTGGCCGTTCGCCAGGCCATCGAGGAAGGCGGCGTGTTGGAACTTGAGGGTGACCTTCAAGGTCTCGCTGCTTGAGGCTTCCAAAGCGCTTATGGCGCGCAGGTTGTCCCTCATGGGGCTGCGGATGCCCGGGCCCGGGTTGTAAAGCCTGTCCAGACTATACCGTACGTCCTCGGCGGTGAGCTCCCGGCCGTCGTGGAATTTCACCCCTTTGCGCAGTAGAAAAGTGTAGGTCAGGCCGTCGGCGCTGACATCCCATTTCTCCGCCAGGTCGCCGATTATCTTCTGCGGGTCGTTGGGGTCGTATTGGACGACGTTGTTGTAGGCCGATTGCACGGCGTTCATCAAGAAGGTGTTCTCCTGGTGCACATCGAGGCTAGGAATATCGGCGTACATGGAGGTGGTGAGGACGCCGCCGTAACGCGGCTGACGGGCCGTGGGGGCTGGGGGCTGGGGGCTGGGGGTTGGGGCGGGCGCCTTCGGCGCTTCCGCTGCCGGCGCCTTGGCCGTGGGAGCGGGGGCTGCGGCCGGGGTGCAGCCCACCAGCAGTCCGAGCACAGTCAGACAACTCAGGGAGACAAGAAGACGGTTCATCCCAGACCTCCTCTAACTGAGGCGCAACGGTGCCCTACTAGCCATTCTTCCCAAGGGTCAAGCGAGCGAACGAACTGTCAAAGACACTACACCAAGACCTTTCCGTCCTTTACAATCGCCTTGCCGTCAAGCTCCACAGTCGGGCTAGTCATGACCCCATCCAGGTGACTCTTGCTCATGCTCTTGCCACCGAGTAGAGTGTTCCTCCCTAACCCGATGTGGGCGGTCCCAAGGATGGCGCAGTCATACCGGGTGCCGCTTAGCCTTTGTGGGACCGTGTGGCTGGTGCCTATGGCAAACTCGCCTATGGTACCGGCGTCTCTGTCGATGGAGACTACCTGTCTCAGCCTCTCAACGTCCTCCGGGGCCCCCGAAATACCGGTCACTTTGCTCTTGGCCACTGTGACGACCAGCGGCTCTGAAAGCACATACCCCCAGCCGTCCATCTCACCGTCGAAAACCAGCACGCCATTCGCCGTTCCTTCCACAGGGGCCACGGGAGCTTCAGCGTAGTCTGGCACGAGGACGCCGCTGATGGGATGCATGACCGCGCCGCGCCGTCCCTTGATGCTGAATTTGAGGTCAGTTCCGTGCGGCGTCGCAAGCGTGACAGTGTCAGCGAGAGTATATAGCTCAGCTATTCGCTCGGTGCGCTCCTTCATTTCCATGATGTCCCTCTCGGAAAAGGGTCTACGCAGGTAGTCTTCTGACAGGCCGAGCGTGCCATATACGCTGATTCCGTTTGCTACCAGCGCCTCCCGAAGGGAATTGTGTCCTGAACTTACAACTACTCTTTCGCCCGCACCAAACACAGCGTCAGCCGCCATCATCGCTGCTGCAGTGGTCTTGCGAGGCTCCTCAGCAGCGTTCTGCTTCGGCGGGACGACCATGTAAACCACTTTGGCTCCGCGCTCCCGGGCCACCTTAGCCACGGCCTCTGCAATCGCCCTGGAGCGGGCATACTCATCAGCCAGCACCAGAAAGTCCTCCTCTGGCTTGACCCCAATGCAAACATCTACTATGAGTCTAATAGCATCGGTTCGTTCCAGCATTCAGTTTCCTCCTTTTGGCCCTACTTCCTTCCCTGTCATTTCGCATCGTTCTGAGTCCAAGTCTTTCTTGCAGCTCACACTGTCGTCACTTACTTATCAATCCAATTGTTGCTCAACGGCGTTCATCCTCCAGACAGGCAGAAAAGAGCCACCATCTAATTCGCCAGCCACACATTCTGGAACTTGAGGTTGTTGTAAGGCCCAATGCCGGGCTTGAGGTCGCTCACTTCCTTCCAGTTGGCGAACTCGTAGGCATACCAGAACAGTATGGAGGAAGGCACCAGTTCGTGGAGTCTGCGCTGCATATCCAGTACCATCTGCTTGCGCTTCGCCGGGTCCGTGGTGCGGGCCTGCTCCTCATACCATTTGTCAAACTTCTCGTCGCTGAACTCCTCAAAATTGTAAGGGACTCCAGTAATGAAGGACTCGCCAAGTACTTGATCGGGGTCGCTGTAGCCGGCGGTGTGACCAAAAACGGCGCTCTCAAAGTTTCGACTGAATGTAAGGTCGTACATTGTGGCTTGGTCCTTGAGGCTAACCGTTATCTCTATCCCGATTTGGGCCAGTTGCTCCTTTACGATCAGAGCAGCCCTCTCCTAGATGGCGACGTTTCTGGTGACGGTAGTGGTCTTTATTCCTCGAGCGTGCCCAGCCTCTGCCATGAACCTCTTCGCTTCGGCGATGTCGGCATCCTTAGTCTGACGGAAGCCAGGCATCTTCAAGAGCTCAGCGTCAGGGAGGCTCCACTCGCCTGGAGGCATGAAGCCGCCAACGTCGGCTACGCCTTCCATCGCTACCTTGATCACCTTGGGCCGGTCGATAGTCAACTCCACGGCACGACGAACCCGAAGGTCGCTCCATGGAGCCTTCGTATTTGGCATTCTGAAGGACAGGAAGCCTGGAGAAGAGCATCGCTGGACAATGATCTTGTCGCTCAGTTCCTTACGGATTATCTCGGACTGGGAGGGCGTCAATCCCTGGGTACCGAAAGGAGTCACCTGGATTCGGTGTGTGCGTAGCGCGGCAAAACGCGTGGCCAAGTCCGGTATGATGTACCAGATTATGCCATCGAGATAAGGCCGGCCTTTGATGAAGTAGTCACTGTTCTTCGCAGCGCTCCAGCTTGCCCCTGGAGAGAAAGACTTGAATTTGTAGGGGCCTGTCCCGACCACATCCCTCCTCATATTGCCCTTGCTCTCGTACACGTGCTTGGGAACGATCACCATCCGACCGTCACCTAAATTGTCGAGGAAGGACGCGCTGGGATACTGCAGTGTCATCTTGAGAGTGTCCTTGTCTGGAGCCTCGGTCCTTTCGACAGCCTTGAGCCACTCTTGACGCGGACTGCGAACTCCTGTCGGCGGCTTGCGCACCACCTCGAGAGAGAAGCGGGCATCCTCGGAGGTGAAGGGAGTCCCATCGTGCCACTTCACATTGTTGTAAAGATGGAAGGTGTAGACTTTGCCGTCCGAGCTTGTCTCCCACTTATGTGCGAGGTCGCCGACGACCTTCGTGGGCTCCAGCGGATCATGCTGCACGATGCCGCTGTAGGAGGGAACGATCAACGACTCTGACTGAAGCGAACTCTCCTGGATTGGATCGTACGTAGCTGGGTCGGCATAATGGCCAATATTCAGGATACCACCATACCTGGGCTGATCGGCTGCCGGCTTTGGGGTAACGGTCGGGGTGGTGGCGGCGATGGTTGGCTTAGGCGCGGTTGCTGCCTCCTTTGGAGTTGGCGACGGCAGGGTGGGGGCCGCAGGAGATGCGCAGCTTGTCAGGAGAAGCCAGAAAGCGCTTATGCAACTCAGAACAGTCCTTGATATCTTGGATTTCACGCTGTCACCTCCTTCAGCATACGAATAGGTGCAGGACCTCCACTCCGTCCTGGCCGTGATCTGGGCAATTCCTGCTCCTTTGCTTTAACGTGAAGCGTCCGAGCATCACTTCAGAAGTTGCCTCCAGATGGCTGGCAAAACTATCTTCTTGCTTGTAGGAGTCCCCTGCTTCTGGTTTTGCATATATCCTCTACTCTGGTTCCTACCCGGATCGCCGCTGACAACGATACCTATCCAGTCGGGCCTCTGGAATACCGGAACCATCCTGTTCGGGTCCGCGGACAGACAGTAGGCCTCGGGCACCAAGCCCGCCTCAACGCAGGCACAAAAGCTGAAACTCGTCATGCCGGTTCGCCGAGCCACACCCTCCATCCACCCTGCTCGGATCTTCACATTATCATATAGGTATTGTCGCATCTGGCCCTTCGTCCAGCCGCCACCGGCGATCACACGTGCCACGCTCGGACTCAATACGAAGAGCGGATAGGACCTCCCGTGATGTGCACAGGTGGCTGTCCAGTAGGCCATCGACTGCTGCCCGATCACTTCAGCAATCGTTTTCATGTGCTCAACAGGGGCGTTTCCGCCACTGTAGCAGGGTGGGCTTATGTTTATCACGCTCTGGACGGTGACGACGTTCTCGCCAAGTTCAAAGCCACGGTCAACACTGAAGGGCTGCCAGCCGAGCTCAGCCACTGCATCTTCGTTCTCCGCTAACACCACATTGAAGCTCTGGGCAATGCTACCCTTGTCTATTGCGCCGGGCGCTATCCGCACTCCGGCCACGTTACGTATGTACAACTTCAAGAACCGGCCAATGCTCGTGTTGGCCAGCCGGCCGACTCGCATCGCCCCGGAACCACAGTTGAAGTCCAGTTCCTTCATGATCGGCCCGTTAAGGATAACCAGCGGTTCCCACCCCGGCGTGCTGCCGGCGTCTTCGATGCGGAAGTCGGGCTCGGCGATCGCTTCCACTATTGCGACCAGTATTGGCATGTATTCAGGGCGGCAGCCAGCCATTACCCCGTTTACCGCGATGTTCCAGATGGTCGCCTCGCGGTTCTCTGGCCCCAACACCCCGATAACCTCTTCTGGACAACGGTCAGTGAATCCCAGGAATTCCTCCACCTTGTCTCTGGTCGGAGGTATCACAGGGAGTCCGTCGGTCCACAGATTCCTGTGAAAGGACTCCTGAACCTGTTCTAGCGTTCCCTTGAAGACGATGTCCCTGACTTCCGGTTCGATAGTCTTGACCGAATCCTGTACCGGCGTCGTCAATCCCTGAACAACTCTGGTTATCAGGACTTCCTCAACTTTCCTTCGCAACTCCTCCTCGCTGTCGACCATTATCACGCCAGGGTATTCAGCGACAGCGAGGTTGCTGGCTCCGAGCGCCTGAGCGATAGCCCTTGCTTGTCGCATGAATCCAGACGCGACGATGGACACGCTGCGGATGCCGGCCTTTTCTGCGGCAGCGCTCGCCCGCACAACCGCAGGCGTGCAAGCGCCTCAGGCGCCCAAGGCAGAGACAACAGCATCGCAATGATGTTCGCGCAGCGGGCCGGCCAGGGTCGCGACCATCTCCCTTTCCTTGGCGCCGTGGATACTGCCGAACTCCCTGCAATCAACGAACTTGATGCCAGGATAGCGTTTCGAGAGCAGTTCCCTGATGATGACGAAAACCTCATCCCCCTTGAAAGCCCAGTCCCATAATTCACAGATCGTTTTCCCAGCCAAGTCTGGTTGGCGGCGTGCCATGGGAATCGGATCATAAGCTGACTTTCCGAGTGGCCACACCACCTCGTACCGCGGCTCCGACATCTATCGCTCCTTCTGCCGCTATATACACTGCTCGGTGCGACTGATGATCTCGTCCTGCACCTCGGGCGTCAAGTTCACAAAGTAAGCGCTGTACCCGGCCACGCGCACCACCAGGTCTTTGTAGCGCTCCGGATGCTTCTTGGCATCGAGCAGGACCTTCCGGTCGACGAAGTTGAACTGAATGTGCAGTCCCCCGTTCTGAATAAACGTTCGGGTCAGATCGCCGACTTTCTGCATCGCCTCAGGGTTACGCACCAGGGTAATAGGGAACTTCTGGTTCAGGATGCCAACCAGCGCCTCCGTGAAATCCGCCTTCAACGCTGAGTTCAGGACGGCTGTTGGCCCACTCCTGTCCATGCCGTTCATAGGCGACATGGAGCCATCGGCGAAGGGCGCCCGCGCGCGGCGGCCGTTGGGCAGCGCGCCCACACCCTTTCCGGCGGCGAAATGCCACGAGACCCCGTTTCGGTTCAGGCTGTGCGGCCAGCCGAAGCAGTTCTTCTCGGAAAGGATGACGCCGGCGCTGAACTTGGCCACGTCCCTCAGCATGTAGTCCGCGTCATCGTTATCGTTCCCGTATTTCGGAGCGGCCAGACACATCTGCCTGATCTCCTCACCTCTTTCGCCGGCGAAGTCGGAGTCCAGCGCCTGAAGAAGCTCCGGCATAGTCAGCCTCTTCTCGCCGAAGACGAGCTTCTTGATAGCGGTCAAGGAGTCCCCCACATCTACCAGGCCCCGGTCCTTTATGTGCCACAAGGGGTAGGAATCGGAGCCTCCAACAAGGTGGCTCCTGCCATTCTGGATTGTGGCGTAATCGAGAGCAGAGCGCAGGGGCATCCTGAAGACCTGCGCTTCCGCGAGGTGCATCAGACGCACCAGCCTCAACAGCCTCTTTATGATGAACTCGGCCTGTCTCTTGTACGCATCGAACAGGTCACTGAAGGTCTCGAAGCTTCGCGGGTCTCCCGTGGCTATGCCCACCTGCTTCCCGGTGAGGGGGGAGACGCCGTTATGAAGCGTGAGGTCCAGGGCAAGAGCCATGTTTATCTGTATCGGATTGAAATGCCCGCGACGCGGCAGGACGGCCTGGGAGCAGCCGGAGACCGCCCACTCACGGGCTTCATCCAGAGGCACCCCCTTCTTGCAGATGGTCTCAATGATGTGTTTGTCGTTGAGGTACATGGGGATGCCGTTCACTTTCTGGTTGGTCTCCAGCGCCTTCTCCAGGAGCCACGCCGGTGTGCCCTCATGCAGACGCAGAGTGGCGTGCGGCTCCGCGTATCCGAGCAACCCCAGGACGTGGAGACTGAGATAGGTCAGCTCGTTGCAGGCGTCCTGCCCGTCCTGAGTTAGGCCCCCGAGAGTGATATGGTTTATCATGGTGGCCTGATGGCCCTCCGCGCCACGCAAAGGCCGGATCTGTTCCAGCCGCGCCACATAGGAAATGTAGTCGCCTAACAGGTCGGCGGCTTTCTCGATTGTCAGCGAGCCCTCATTCATATCCCTCTTGAAATAGGGATAGAAGAGCTGGTCTATTCTGCCCAGGTCGGCCGCCTTCCGGCTATTCTCCATGAGCAGAGCGACGTGAGTCAGGCGGATGGACTGAATGGCTTCGCGGAAGCTCCGCGCCGGGTTCTCGGGCACCCAGTCGCAGGCCTCGGCCAGCTCCTCCAGCTCCTTGCGTCTCGCTGCGTCCGGCTCCTCGGTGATCATCTGCCTGGCGAGCCCGGCGTGACGATGAGCAAAGGCCACCACCGCCTCGCAGACGGTGATGATCGCCCGCCAGAAGGAAATCTTCTCCGGGTCGTGCTCAGCGCCGTCCCGGAAGCACTGCATGGCCGCCTCGGCCTCGCGGATAATGCCCGCCAGGCCGGCCTGCAGCAGCTTTTCCCACAGAGGCACTCCCGGCAGGTAAGACAGCTCATCGAAGCGTGGAGAGATGACGCGCACCGCGGCCGCGTCTTCGTACCAATCGCCGAATACCGCCCTCGCCGCTTCCCTGGCCGCCTCCGCCGCACTGCGCCCCCTGAAGTAGGCTGCGGCCTCCCTGCAAATCTGCCAGTCCTCCTCAGAGATGCTCCCCGATTCGGCCGGGCTGCCGAAAGTCACCTTGGAGCCCTCCGCCACCTTCTCGAAGTATTCGCTGTCAAAATCGATATAAGGGGCGCAGCCGCGAAAGGAACGGGTCTGGTTGCCTGCCGTCAGCTCCCCGTCATGGATGACGATGGGCATCTCCTCCAGAATCTTCCGCAACGCCTTTGCGCTTCGGAGCTCGATGGGATCCCCATCGCTCTCTTTCCACGCCTGGACGGAGTACTTGAGCCGCTCCGCACAGACCTTCGGGGTCTCCTCGAAATACCTCGCCTTGAGCCGCTGAAGCCGCGGACTCAGCGGCAAGACGTCGATGCGATTGAGTAGTCCTTTGTTCGTGATCGTGGAAACCATCTCATAACCTCCAGCGCAAGTCGGGCGTTCCCGGCAATCCGCAATCAAAAATCAAAAATCAGCAATCAACCGGCCAACCAGACGTCCTGCCACTTCATGTTGTTGCCCGGGCCGTACCCCGATTTGTAGTTCATCACTTCGGGCCAGTGGCCCAGGTAGGCGTTCTGCCAGCCGATAGGTATATGCGGGACCGCCTCCGCGGCCCGATACTGGAGCTCGGAGATGATCTTCTTGCGCTCGCCCTTATCCAGCATCACCGACTGCTTATCCAGCAACTCGATCATCTTCGGGTCGTCTAGGAGCGATGCCATCTGGCCATAGGTGAACGTCACATACCGATAGGCCATGTTCGGGTCGGACACGTCAAAGTGGCTGAGGGACGTCATGGAGTCCAGGGTGCGGTCCTTCCTCATGCGGTCGTATATGGCATAGTCCACGATCCTGAGATCGAGGTCGATGCCAATGGCGGCGAACTGGTCCCTGAAGAAGGTGGCGAGCTTCTCGTGGTCCGAGTAGCCGGCCCTGACTATTATGCTCGTCTTGACGCCCCTGGGGTAGCCGGCCTCGGCCATGAGCCTCCTGGCTGCCTCGATGTCCTGGTCCTTGGGCTTCCTGAAGCCAGGCATCTTCCTTATCTCGTCCTGGGTCAGCGCCCACTCCCTGGGGGCCCAGGTCACAGCCAGCTCACCGAACCCATCGGCCACCACCGCCAGTCCTTTGTCACGGTCCGTAGCCAGAAACGCGGCCCTCCTCACGCGTATGTCGTCCCAGGGTTTCTTCAGCGGGTTGGGGAGGAACACGGAGAAGGCCATGCGGTAATAGGGAGCCACAACCGCCTTGCCAGCCAGGTCCTTCTTCAGCACATCAGCGGCGGAAGGAGTGAGGCCGTAGGTGGGCGGCCCGAGGAACCTCGCCTGGTGCGTCCGGAAGGCCGCCATCTGGGTCCCGGTGTCCTTGATGACGTAGAAGGTCAACCCGTCTAGATAGGGACGCCCGGGAACAAAATAGTCTTTGTTCTTCACGAGCTTGAGGCTCACGCCGGGCACATACTCAGCAAACTTGTAGGGCCCTGTCCCCACGGCCGTCCACTTCAGATTGCCCTTGGACTCGATAACGTGCCTGGACCCCATCAGAACCCTGCCGTGGCCGGCCAGAGTCGCCCATCCGGCTACAGGTCGCTGCAGGACCACCCTTACTGTGTCCTTTTCTGGCGCCTCGACTCGATCGACAAAGGGGACGTAGGCGCCCATGGGCGCGAACTCCCCTAACCTGTTGAGACTGAACTGCGCATCCTCCGAGGTGAAGGGCGCGCCATCATGGGTCTTTACGCCCTGGCGAAGACGGAAGGTGTACACCTTCCCGTCCGGGCTCATTTCCCATTTGTCCGCGAGATCGCCTATCAAGCGGTCATTCTCCAGAGGATCGTACTGCAGGAGTCCGCTGTAGGACGGCGCGATCAGCGCGAAGGTGGCATAGGTCGATTGCCGGTGTATGTCCAGGTCCGGCGGGTCGGAGGCCGCTATGGCCGTCAGAATCCCCCCGTATTTCGGCTGCTGAGCCGCTGGCTTGGGGGTTGGGGCTGGCGTCGCAGGTGCGACTTCAGTGGTCCCCGACGCCGGCGCTGCAGCCGATTTCGCCGGCGGTTGAAGGCCGGGCGCCGGAGCACAGCTTGCGAGGAAAAGCCACAAAGTCGCCAGACAACTGAGAATGACGCGCAACTTCGTCGATAGCATTGCAGCCTCCTTACGCTCATGTCTCGTTCTTGCCTTCAAGGCATGGGCCGCCCGGCCCAATCGCAGGGACCCGCCGTTCATCGTTGCCTTATGATGAGACCCCGGCGACAAACATCTGATTGAAAAGCCGTCCCCTGCTTGTGTGAATCTGATCGTTCCAGGCCCTGACTAACCTCATTCTGCACTAAGAACATATAGTGTGGCCAGGCCGTCCTATGGCCCCGAACACTGCCACTTCGAGTACATTGCCGAATCCGCGAATGGCTCTCGCCGCTACGGAGTTAGACTTGGATTCGCCGCATACAGAACTCGATGGGCGCCCGATTATGGGGGATGTGCAGAGACTGAGGCCCTGGCCCGCCGATCACAAGGACCGTGAAATCTTCCGGCCGAGCTACCATCGGCACCATAGCATTGGGGTCATGACTGAAGAACTTCCTCCAGTAGGGCTTCCAGCCAGACGCAGCATTGGTGCCGAACTCCCGGTAAGGTGTTCGGGCGTGCTCAAACAGGTAGCGCTTTACGTCCGCTTTGCTGAAGCCCGACTTGGCCACCCCTTTGGCCTGGTCGGGGCCAAAGACCACTATCGGCAAGCAGTCCCCATAGGAGTCCCGAAAGGCCGGGGCGGACATGGTGCGACCGAAGGCGTGCAGGAGCTCTTCGTTGGTGCTGGGCCAGGAAAGCTCCATGTGGTGAGGGGGTTCCACGAGGAGCACCGTGACGGTGCTGTCGGAGGCCGAATACCCGTATTCCACGTGCAGGGGTTCCCAGGGGGATTGCTCCTCGTTCTCCGCCATGCAATAGCCGCGATTAACGTAAAACCCCCAGGTCTTCCATTCCGTCACGCCGGGAAATCCACCCAGGTTCATCATGGTGAGTTGGATAGCCCTGCCAATGGTAGCGTTGGCCCGCCAGCTCACGCCGTTGCCCTTTTCTCCTGAGGTTATGCCCAGCTTTTTCCGGATCGGCCCGTTCACTACCAGGAGGGCGTGCTTGCTGTGACTTGTCGTTTGAGTTTCGTTAACTCTCTCCGGCAGGCCGCCCCGCGTGTCGCACAGGACCTCGGCGGCCGCCAGCAGAACGGGCATATGCTCGGGGCGGCAGCCGGCCATCACGGCGTTCGCTGCCACCTTCTCCACCGTGACCAGGCCCCCAAGGGGTTCGATATAGCCAATGGTCTCGTCCGCGTTACGCCCGGTCGCGTCGAGGAATCGCTTCACCCTTTCCTGTGTGGGTGGAATCACGGGAAGCCCATCGAGCAGACCTTCGCCGTCGAGGTGCTCATAAATGGTCTCAACATCATCCGGAACTTCAACGACCTTCGCGCTTTGTGCAGTCATGCTGCCTCCCTATCATGAATTGGGCTGGGACCATGCGACCGCTACCGCGCTGGAACGGGAGAGCTTGCCTTCAGCGCTTTTTCGATCAAGGGCACCAGATCACCGGCCGTCTCCCGCATCCGCTGGGCGGCGTCAGTGCTGTCGGCGAATAGCTCGCCTAGCGGGAGAGTAATGATTTGCGACTCGGGCAACTTAGCCGCCCGCGCAATGGCCCTGGCCGGAGCTTCCCAGGCCGGCGCCACGAGCGCCACGGCTGGTACTTCATGACCAACGAACTCGGCGACGTTGCGGACACTCCGCCCCGTGCATGCCCCTCAAGAACCTATCCCCCAGACCACGGCGTCCGCCTCGTTGACCAGCCGGTCGAAGACTTCCTTAGGGAAAAGGCCGCCGGCCGACAACCCGTAGGCCTTGTACTCAACAGAGACCGGCCGGATGTGGAAGGCCCTTTCCATCTCCTCTCTAACGCCGGCCAGAGCTATGTCGGCATTGGGTCGACCATTGTCCACAAAGGCGATGAGCTTTCCGTGGAGATCGGTGAGCACCCGTCCCCTTGCAGCTCTCGGACGCTCCCGATACTCCTCCGCCCGAGGGGAAATGAGCTTTGCCATGTCCTTCTTCATTGTCTCCTCCTTTGCGAATTTCTGGGCTCTCTTGCGAACTCAATCCGCCAGCCAAACTTCCTGATGCTTGTTATTAAGGTAAGCGGAGGAAGCCATTTTGTAGTTCCTCATCCGCGAACTGTGGGCAATATTGTCGACGTTCCAGGCCAGTGGTACGTCAGGGTTATCTTGCAAAAGAATCATCTCCATTTCTCGCACCAGTCTCTTGCGCTCAACGATATCCAGCGCGCGCGACTGTCTCCTGAACAGATCGTCAAAGTTCGGGTTGCTGTATTTGCCGTAGTTCCTGCCCCCGTCGGTCACGTAGTTCTCTCCGAACCTGAGGTCCGGGTCATCGATCGCCGTGGCTACGCCGTGAGTTCGTGTGTCAAAAGCGCCACGGCTTAGAGCATCATCGTAGGCAGCGGTCTCCTTTATGACATGCTCAGCTTTGATGCCCAGCTTCGTCAGTTCGGCCAGGGCGAACGTTCCCCGCGCGCGGTGCGAGGACTCTGGCCGGGTGAGGAGAGTGGTGCTGAATCCCTCCGGGAACCCCACCTCCGCCAGGAGTCTTTTAGCCTCAGCGATGTCGGCGTCCTTGGGTTGGCGATAGCCGGGCATCTTGAGCAACTCATCCTCAGGTATTCCCCAGGGTCCCTTGGATGGCATGTGAGCTCCTAGGAGGGCGCTACCTTGCGCCGCCGTCTTGATGAACGCCTGGCGGTCAAACGCCAGGCTCGCGGCCCGGCGAACCCGGGGATCTGACCAGGGGGCCCTTTGAACGTTCATGAGGAAGTGGACCAGGCTGGGTTCCCAATTGGATTGAATAACCAGGTTCCGGTCTCCTTTGGCAATCTCAGCTTGGGGGGGACTTACCCCATAGGGAAAGGGCAAATAAAGAACTCTGCCGGTGCGCAGAGCAGCGAAGCGAGTCGACTCATCCCTGACCACGTAGATCATTATGCCGTCCAGGTAGGGGCGACCTGGCGCGAAATAGTCGCCGTTCTTGACGTAGACGAGGCTCGTCCCGGCAGCATACTCTTTCAACTTGAAGGGTCCCGTACCCAGGATATCCCGTTTCATGTCGCCCTTGGCTTCGATGACATGTTGAGGCAAGACTGCAAGCCAGTCTATCGCGAGGATTGAGGCAAGCGAGGCGCTGGGCTGATCCAAACGTATTTTCACTACGTCAGCAGTGGAGGCATCTACGTTGGTGATAGAACTCACTGAAGCCTGCCTCGGGCTGCGCATTCCTCTTGGTGGCTTGCTAACCCTGTCCAGGCTTGCCTTGACGTCCCTGCTGGTGAAGGGAACCCCGTCATGCCATTTCACCCCACTTCTCAGCCGGAAAGTGTACCCTAAGCCGTCGGGGCTGACTTCCCAGCCACTGACCAAATCCGGCGCGATTTTCGCCTCCGGCCATGCCAGGGGGTCGTATTGAAGCAAACCGTTGTAGGCCGGCATGAGGGCGAGGTGGTGTTGTCCACCCGTCTCCTGGTGTAGGTCAAAAGTGACCGGATCGGCCGGCAGCGCGAAGGTTAGTACTCCACCATACTTGGGCTGCGGTGCTGCCGCCTTTGGGGTAAGTGCCGGCGCTATGCCGCCGGCAGGCACGTTCGTTGGAGCCACGCCTGGCTTCAGCGTGGGGGTCGGGGTAAGCGCCGGGGCGCAGCCAGCAAGAAGTAACCCCAGAACGAGCAAGGAACTCGCCTCGGCCAACAGACGCCTGATTATCATACCGAACCTCCTCTTACTGCTCTGAAGAGAACGAGCCGACCCGCTGAATCCTGGACTTCTGGTCGCCTTCCATGTCGCCGGCACCTCCGCGTCTACAACGCCGTTTCTGTCTAGGCTACCCCATTTGACGATGCTCCTTACGTGAATCTGTGGTTTCTAAGCTAATTCATCACGCGCGAATCCGAAAGCATTCCAGCTTCTCAAAACGTATCGAAGCAGAAAGCAAGGGTCGCGGATGTCTGGCAGAAATATACAGCCGGGCTGAGGATCTGTCAACAGGAATCAGTCGTGCATCTTTGACCTGACGGCAGCGAAAGAGGCAACCTGGATGGCGGAACTCAAGTCGTTTTCGAAGCCCCAAAACGTCCTCGCTTCGTGGCCATAACGGAATGCCCCGAGTAGCTTTCTCCGGTCTCTCCCACTCATTCTTATCGATAATCTCCTGGAAGGCTATTCGGCCAGCCATACTTCCTGATGCTTGTTGTTGATCTGGTTGGACGAAGCCATCTTATAATTCCTCACCTGTTTTGTGTGAGCGATCTGCGTCAGTGACCAGGCGAGAGGAACATCAGGATTATCCTGATTAAGTATCATGAGCATCTCTCGAACTATCTTCTTGCGTTCAGCCACGTCCAAGGCACGGGACTGCTTCTCGTAGAGTTCGTCTATCCTCAGGTTAGTGTATTTCCCATAATTGCGTCCCCCGCCGGTTACATAGTTCTCACCGTACCTCAGATCCGGATCTTCTAGCGCTGTAGCTGTCCCATGGGTATGCGCGTCGAACGCTCCCCTCATGAGAGTGTCATCATAGGTGGCAGCGGCTTTCACCACAAGTTCAGCTTTGATCCCCAGCTTTGCGAGCTCTGCCGCAACAAAGGTACCTCGCCTTTGGTGTTGTTCCTCGCTTCTGGTCAGAATGCTGGTTTTGAACCCGTCCGCAAAACCGGCTTGCGCCAGGAGTTTCTTAGCTTCAGCGATGTCCACCTCTTTCGGTTGTCGGTAGCCAGGCATCTTAAGCAGTTCATCCTCTGGTATTCCCCAAGGTCCGGCCGACGACATTTGAACACCAAGAATGGCCGATCCTGCAAACACTGCCTTAATGAACGCCTGACGGTCGATGCCAAGGCTTGCGGCTTTGCGGACCCTTGGGTCGGACCAAGGCGCTTTCTCGAGGTTCATGCGAAAGTGATGGAGAGTCGGCTGAAAATTCGATTGGACCACCAGATTTGTGTCCGCCCTCGCAACCCCGGCCTGGGCCGGACTAACGCCGTATGGATACGGCAGGTATACAACTCTTGCCGTACGAAGGGCTGCGAAACGCGTGGCATCGTCCTTCACCAGGTAGAGCCGAATGCCATCCAGGTAAGGCCGATCCTTAACGAAATAGCCGGTATTTCTCACATCCTCATGGGTCGTCCCAGGCGTGTATCCTTTGAACTTGAAAGGCCCGGTCCCGATGATATCCCGCTTCATGTCACCCTTTGCTTCGAGCACGTGTTTCGGCAGTATCGCAAACCAATCTGTCGCTACATTCGAAGCCAGCGAGGCACTGGCGTAGTTCAAACGGACCGTTACCGTATCGACAGCGGGAGCGTTCACTTGGGCGACAGGCTGCAGCGCGCCCTGTCTTGGACTTCGTACTCCCTTGGGCGGCTCGCGAATTCTATCGAGACTGGACTTGACGTCTTCGCTGGTAAACGCCTTGCCATCATGCCATTTCACGCCGTTCTTGAGCCTGAACGTGTATTCCAGGCCGTCCGGGCTTGTCTGCCAAGTTGCTGCCAAGTCAGGCACGATCTTCTCTTCAGGCCAAGAAAGTGGATCATACTGAAGGAGCCCGTTGTAAGCTGGCGTGAGATAGAGTGGGTGTTGACCGCCAGACTCTTGGTGGATGTCAAAGCTAACCGGCTCGGCGGGTTGTCCAGTCGTCATGACTCCCCCATACTTAGGCTGCTCGTCGCCCTGTTTCGTCGTCGGTATTGGACCCGCAACCGTTATCGTGGGTTGTCGGGGTGTCGAAGCTTCCTCCGCAGGCGATGGTACCGCTTTTGACGTCACAGCTGGCGATGTTCCCGGGACACAGCTTAACAAGACCAGACCGAGAAGCAGCAAGATCGTCACCTTGGACAACAAGCGCTTGAACATTCCGAACCTCCTCCTACCTCCTATGACGAGCACCAGCCGCCCCGCCGGATCTTGGACAGGTGGCCGGCTTCCATGTCCCTTTCCCTTCCCCTCTAGAATAATCTTACGATACTCTTGATATGTATCTGTGGTTTCCACCCTCACTGATGAGAGGGAACCGTAGAATAGGTTTCACTTTCTAAAGTGTCTCGTAATGGTGAACCAGCTTGCTGGCATCGGGCATCACTATACAGGAGAGTTGACGGCTTGTCAAGACTCGTAACACTCGTAACTCGCGCAAACCTGTTGACACATTTTGACGTGAGTGCTATATTGCGGCAGGCAGATGGGCGCGAGCACTAACAAGCTCAGCTCACTTATGCAGCAGGCTCCCTATCAGACCCGGAGACGGGCAAGAAGGCAGAACGCCAGTTCGTGAACGGCAGGCGGACATGAAAGAACTGAAGCTCATAACGCCGATAGGACTGTTAGGTTACTCCTACGCGCGGGATAACTTTGAGAGGGCGCTCGAGGGAGGCGCAGATCTCATCGGGGTCGATGCCGGCAGCACTGACCCGGGACCCTATTATCTCGGTTCAGGAACGTCCTTCACTCACCGGGGAGCAGTCAAAGACGACCTCAGATGGATGCTCCTGGCCGGGAGGCGACTGAATGCTCCAGTGGTTGTCGGTAGTTGTGGCTCGGCGGGCGGGGAGCCGCACTTGCAGTGGGTACGCGAAATCGCCGAGGAGATCGCTGGGGAGGAAAACCTGCATTTCAGGATGGCCCTGGTGCACGCAGAGCAGCCGAAGGACTACCTCAAGCGAAAGCTGAGCGAAGGCAAGGTCCAGGCTCTACGGCCAGCCGGGCCGCTTGAGGAGGATACGATCGGGCGAAGCTGCCGCATCGTCGGTGTGATGGGGGTAGAACCTTACATCGAAGCCTTCAGACACGGCGCCGAAGTGGTCCTGGCGGGACGCTCGGACGATGCGGCGGTATTTGCCTCCTATCCCGTGTATCGGGGCTACCCTCCCGAACTGGCCTGGACAGCGGGCAAACTGCTCGAATGCGGTGGCGCCTGTGCCGTGCCCAGACACAAATTTGGCCACACTGGGCTGCTTGTCACCCTCACGGATGACAGTCTGCTCGCTGAGCCCTTGCACCCCATGCAGCAGTGCACGCCAGAGAGCCTTGCGTCGTTCTTTCTTCACGAGAACGAGAACCCAAACGTCCACATTGAGCCTTCCGGTGTGCTGGACCTCTCTGGATGTCGTTTCGAAGCCCTCAGTCAGAGGGTGGGGCGCATTTCTGGGATGAGGTGGAGGCCGTCTGAAAGGTATACGGTAAAGCTGGAGGCTGTGGAGCTGGCAGGTTACCGCTGCATCACCATCGGCGGGACGAGAGACCCCATCCTCATAAGATGCATAGATGATTATCTGGAAATGGTGCGGTCTCAAACCGTGGAGCGGGCCCAAGCTATGGGCATCGATACGGCTACTTTCAAGATGGTTTTCCGGGTGTACGGGAAGAACGCGGTCATGGGACGGTGGGAACCAAGAAGGGATACACAGGCCCACGAACTGGGGATTATTGTAGAGGTAGTTGCGGAGACCCAGGAGCTCGCTAACGAACTACTTGCTCTGGCGCGCATCCGATTCAAAAACGGCTTCTTCGAAGGCAAACTCTGTGACGAGGGCACCATCGCCTTCCCCTACGCGCCCTCCGACATCGCCGTCGGGCCGGTCTACCGCTTCACGATGTGGCACGTCGTCGAGCCTGCCGACCCGCTGGAGATGTTCCCTATCGAGTACGTTGAGCTTTAGAAGGCGAGGTGGTCGCGGTGGCGAAGATATCTGAGCTGGCGATGGTCTGCCGAAGCAAGAACGCGGGGCCGTTCTTGGTAACGCTGGACATAGTGTTCCCTGACCGCGAGACCTACGAAAGGGTCCGTAAGACGGGGGTCATAGACCGGAAACTCTTCTCAAGGCTTTACGGCGTCCCGGAAACGGCTGTTGAGTTTACTGAATACAGCCCCGGCCACGCCTTCAAGGCCACGATCCCTCGGCTCGTGGGGTCGGGAGACATCGAGGATACCGATGTCTACGGGGCTCAGCAACATGCCCCTCTTCTCGACGTCGAGATACCTGTCTAACCTCGAGCGCCCTCCAGTCCGTCCAGCGCCTTGAAGCCGGGCAGGAGGTAGACTGACACCGCAGTGTAGCCCCTTCCGATCGTCTACAGGCCTGAGTATCCTCACTTTGCGGCGTTGCCCGCTGTTGCGACACGGTCCAGACGCTTGTCGTCTGATGAAGAGATACTCCGGGCAACCTGCTCCCAAGGAATACCCCAGTCTGTTTGCTTCGAAAATCACTCAATTCATCGTTGGCAGTACTTGGGGCGTCACGCTCCGCCTCTGGCGCGCTTCACACACCTTGACATGTTTCTATCCCCAGTGTATATTGGCGCCGGACATCAATGAGTGTGGGCGCTACCGTGAATTCCTTGGAAGGTGAGACTGCACTCGCAATGCTGAGAAGGAGGCGGACCAATGGAGACGCGGAATCTGCGAGCCCTGACTGGGCTGGTTGCTGTGATCGGTCTACTGGTCGGCTGTGCCCCCGCGGAGCGGAAGGTTACTTCCGTGCCTGCGGCCACCGCAGCCCCGGCAGGCATCACCCCAACGCCTGTCCCGGAGAAGCCGAAGTTTGGCGGCATACTCAAGTGGGGCGCATCTCGTCTGCCGGCAAGATTTGACATTCTCACTGACGCGACAGCAACTGGGCGTATCCCCATGTTGCCCATGTATGACCAACTGGTTGAAGAGGACCGGAGCGACCCGGCGAAGTTGGCGCCGCATCTGTTGGAGGGCTGGCAGATAAGCGACGATGGCAGACTCCTGACTCTGCGCGTCAGGAAAGGCGTGAAGTTCCACGATGGCGCTCTCATGACCGCTCAATACGTGAAGTTCTTTCTGGATGTGAGCACGAAGCTGCCTGAAAAAGGGGCTCCAGCGTATGCATATGGCCTACTATCGCCCCAATTGAGGCGGACCGAAGCTCCCGATGAATACACGGTCAAGGTGTTCTTCGATTATCCCAGACCTTCCTTCCTTCCCTCTCTGGCTGGAGGGCAGGCGGCGGTCATCTCCAAGGCTGCTTACGAACGTCCCGATGGCCTTGGCGGACAACCCGTGGGCACTGGGCCGTTCAAATATAAGCTAGTGAAGAGCGGTGTGTCGTTGGATCTGGTGCGCAATCCAGATTATTTCATCAAGGATCTGCCGTATCTGGATGGCATCAGTGTTTATGCTATCCCGGACGCGGGGACAATGAGAGCCGCCTTCGCGGTGGGACAGGTGGACATTTTGCCCCTTACTCCAGGAGTCCCGCGGCAGGCGCTTCCTTCGCTGAAGCAGCAGCGTCCCGGAATAGGGACCGTTGTGGGAGGTCCTTCCGTGGGTTCGATTAGTTTCAATTGGCCACATCTGGCAGGCACGCCTTTCAAGGATGTGAGGGTACGAAAGGCTGTAGCGCTCGCCGTAGACCGGGAAAACCTTTCGAAGCTGTTGCTGGGGGAGTGGTTCGCGCCGCAGGCTGCACTGTTCCCCGATGGTTCTAAGTGGCTGCCGTCGGAGGAGGACCTCAAACAACTGCCAGGCTACTATGTTAGACGTGATAAGGAGGAGGACCGTCGCGAGGCCCGAAGATTGCTGGCCGAGGCGGGGTTCAAAGACGGATTCCAGACGACACTCATGACTCAAACCATCCAGGCGCATGCGGACGCGTCCGTGGTATTGAAGGCGCAGTTGAAAGAAGTTGGCATAGATGTAGAAATCAAACGTTTGGAGGCTGCGGCCTTTCATAACGTCAGGGTTGGAGGCGACTGGGCGCTTGCCTTCGGCACTCTCGCCTACATAGTCGATGACCCTGATTCCGTCCTTTACAGTGGTTATGTTAAGGGTGGGGGACAGAACTGGGCCATGTACGATAACCCACGGGCGGGGCAGTTGATCGACAAGCAGAGTCGTATCCTCGACCCTTTGCAGCGCAAGAAAGCTCTCCAGGATGTCATCCAAACCATCCTTGCCGAGGATGTTCCGGTGATAACGGTGGGCACATGGATGAAGCTTTTCGCCTGGCGCGAGTACGTGAAGGGTTGGGGTGCGCCTCAGCGATCGTACTATTCAGGCTACAGTTTTAGGGACGTATGGTTGGCGCGCTGACGAACCTGGCTACTTCCGATGAATATCTTCGCCAGTAAGTGGCAATAACTTTGTATGCGGAGGAGGCTGGAGAGGCACGAGGTGCTAGTGTGAGGTGCCTGGCCGTGATTCGCTGCGGAATTCTTTCTGGGAGGGCAAGATGGGAGTAACTGAGAAACTGGCTCAGTTCATGGTGGACACGAGCTACGGTGATTTTCCTGAGAAGACGCTCAGCTATGCGAAGAGACTGGCGTTGAGCAGTCTAGGAACGACGCTATGGGCTTCCGCATGGCCGGCAAGCAAGATAGTGAGCAAACTCGTCAGGGAAATGGGGGGCACACCGGAGGCCGGAGTGGTGGGCGCTGGCTTCAAGACGTCGGCAGTAAACGCGGCCCTTGCCAATGGCACCATTGGCCATGCCGCCGAATGGGAGAGCAGCAGCTTTCCAGATGGTGGAAGCGCAATGGCGCTATTTCCCGTTGTCTTCGCTCTTGGAGAGAAGTTAAGGCTTTCGGGAAGAGACGTCTTGCAGGGGACTATCGTTGGCCATGAGGTCCAAAGCAGGATTGGCCTGGCATGCGCCCCTTTTTCCCGCGAAAGGGGGTATCTCAATCTCAGTCTTTTTGGCTCGCTGGGAGCGGCGGCCGCGGCGGCCAAATTGCTCGGGCTCGATGTTGAGCGTTCGAGGATGGCTTTGGGCATTGCCGCCAGTCATACAGGGGGCTACTCGCGCCAGGCCTCGACGATGACCCACTACCTTGAGACTGGGCTTTCTTGCAGCGAGGGCCTGATGGCGGCCATGCTGGCCAAGGAGGGTTTCACAGCGGATAAAGACATCCTGGAGGATGCAGACTATCCTGGCTTCGGCACTCACATCGCCGGAGAGGGGAGATACGACACAGAGAAAGTGCTCAAGGACCTGGGCAATCCGTTTCGAATCGAGGCTATCGCGATGAAGGGGCACCCGTGCTGCAATTTTCAGCACCGCATATTGGATGGTACGTTACAACTGATCAACGAGCATAACATCTCCTGTGACGAGGTGGAGAGAGTTGAAGCCGAAGTGAGCCCCTCTACGCCTCAGTTTGTTGATCGGCCCGACCCGGCAGGTGGCGAGGAGGCCAGGTTCAGCATATATCATGGCGTTGCAGCGGCTCTGCTGGAACGCAGAATCGGGGCGAGTACCTTTACCGACGAGAAAGCCCTCGATCCGGTGTTTAGAGAAGCTGGCCGCAAGCTCAAGCTGGTGGTTCATCCCGAGTGGGAGCGCGGCGTCTTCACGGGCGTTAACATCGTGACTATCAAGCTCAAGGACGGACGAGAATTCAGCACGACGGTGGAAAAGCCAAAGGGGGATCCGGGCGTGCCCTTCACCACTGAGGAGTTGATTGCTAGATTCGAGGGGTGCGCTGAGGGGATTCTAGCTGGCGAGCAGGTCAACCGGGCTATCGAACTGATATTGGACCTGGAGAATCTGAAGGACGTGTCAGAGTTGATGGAGATCCTGACCTGCGCTTAGGGGCAGACCGAGTGGCGCCCTGAGAAGGAGATCCGGCTGGAGGTCGTTTAATGCTCGTGCGCCATGTTTCCTGGGACCTGACCGCTGACGTGGTCGTCATCGGCTACGGCGGCGCGGGCCCGGTGGCCGCTGTCACCGCCGCCGAGCACGGCGCCGAGGTCCTCGTTCTGGAGAAACAGCCGAAGGAGACCCACCACACGAATACGAGCATGGCTGGGGGCAGTTTCATCACCCCTCTGGACGCGAAGAGTGCGCTGGAATATGCCAAGGCTCTCTATCGGATCGGCGCCGAAGATATCTCCTGGACCGATGATGCGGTGCTGCGGAGCTTCGCCGAGTATGCCGCCACCGGCAAGGACTGGATCGAGGCCAGGGGAGGCAGCGTCTTCCTCAGCCCCGGCCCCGTCGACTATCTCCATCTGCCCGGGGCGGCGACCATCCCCCGACATTGCTTCAAGGGATTGGGCGTAGGGCTTGCCCGTTTTCTTGACGACCAGGTAAGGGCTAAAGGGATCCCCGTTCTCTACGAAGCCAGGGCCACCCATCTCATTGCCAACGTCAGGGGAAGAGTCATCGGCATCGAAGCGCGGGTCCGCCAGGATGGGCAGGAGCAACGGCTCAGGATCGGCGCCTCCCGTGGTGTAGTGCTGGCCTCGGGAGGTTTCGAATACGACGAGCAGACAAAGCTCCAATACTTAAGAGTCTACCCCGCCTACTCTACAGGGACCGAGGCCAATACGGGCGATGGCCTCAGAATGGCGATAGAGGTAGGAGCCCAACTTTGGCACATGAACTGCCTTTCCGCTTGTATGATGTTCAAGTTCCCCGACTTCCCGATGGCCTTCTCCACCGATTACCCGGGCCGGTCCCAGAAGCGTTACGCCAGGGGCGAGGAGGCTATCCCAACTGTATCCGGGCACATCATAGTGGACCGGGATGGCAAGAGGTTCACCAGCGAGAACCTGAACGGCCGCGCCGCTTATTATGAGCTGCCCTGTTTTGATACCCATCGCCTGATCTACCCTCGGGTACCCAGCTATATGATCTTCGACCGGAGACGGCTGGAAAACGGGCCGCTGGCCTCCGTCACCGCTGGGCCCACCGGGCCCGTGCGGCTCTACGAATGGAGCGCTGACAACAGCGTTGAGTTGGAGAAGGGCTGGATAAAGACCGCCAACTCGGTTCGAGACCTGGCCAGGGGAATAGGCGTTCCCCCTGCCAATTTGGAAAGGACCGTCAGGAACTTCAATCGGTACTGCCTGCAAGGCAACGACCCTGAGTTCGGCAGGAAACCAGCGGAACTGATACCGCTGGACAGCCGCCCCTACTGCGCCGTGGCGCTCTGGCCGGGGACTCCCGCCACCGTGGGCGGCCCGCGCCGCAACAGCAAGGGGCAGATCGTCAGCGCCAGCGGCCACCCTATACCGGGACTTTACGGTTGCGGCGAGCTGGGCAGCATCTACGGCATGCTTTGCCCTGGTCCGGGCGGAAACCTGGCGCAGTGCTTCGCTTCGGGCCGCATCGCGGGCGACAGCGTAATGAAGGAGAGGACTCGCGTCAGGCAGTGAATCGGACCGGAAGCCAGATTCTTGAATCCGTGGATTCCGGAATGGGTGTGCTTGACTGGGGTTAACTGGGAGGTATGGACTTGGCTGAGGGAATAGACCACAAGGAATTGAGTGCGGCAGCAGAACGCTGGCATCAAGGAGTAACCGGCATCTCTGAGTCCAGACAGGGGAGAAGCGATTTCAGGACGCTCTCGAACATTCCAGTCAAGCCTCTCTATACGCCGCTAGACGTCAAGGACATTGATTACCTGCAAGAAGTAGGCTTCCCGGGAGAATTCCCCTTCGCGCGAGGCACCGACCCGCTCATGTACCGCTCGCGGTTGTGGACCATGGGGATGTATACCGGGTTGTCATCGGCCAAGGATACCAACCGAAGAGTCAGGCAACTGATAGACCAGGGCCAGACGGGCTTTTCCCTGGCCATGGACCTCCCCACTCAGCTCGGCTTTGACTCCGACCATCCGCTCGCCAAAGGCGAGGTCGGCAAGTGCGGGACGCCTTTCTGTTCCCTTGAGGACATGGAGACCGTTCTGGAGGGCCTGCCCCTGGCGCAGATGGGACAGTTGCGAACGACGGCCAATGCCATAAGTGGCATAGCACTGGCTATGTTCAAGATTACCGCCGAAAAACAGGGAGTCGACCCCGCGAGCTTCAGCGTGGTCTTGCAGAATGACATCCTTAAGGAGTACACGGTCCGCGGCGCCTACATATTCCCGCCGGAGCCCAGCGTCAGGCTCGCGGTGGATGTCATCGAGTACGCGTGCAAGGTCCTCCCCGATTGGGTGCCCATCTGCGTCTGCGGTTCGCACTTCCTCGGGGCCGGCGGCACGGCCGTGCAGCAAACAGCCTTCGCTCTGGCCGATGCCATGGCTTATATCCAGGAATGCCTGCGGCGGGGGATGGACATTGACGTGTTCGGCTCCCGCATGTGGCTCTTGATCGACGTCGAAGGCGACCTCTTCGAGGGCGTAGCCAACTTGCGGGCTCTGCGAAGGATGTGGGCGAAGATGATGCGGGACAGGTTCGGTGCGAAGAACCCGGCCGCCTGCACCGCCAGGATGCTGACTTTCCCCACCGGTCGATTTCTGACCGCCGCACAGCCGCTGAACAACGTGGCCCGAACCACCATCAGCCTGCTGGCCGCGGTGCTTGGCGGCGCTCAGACCATCCACGTGCCCTCGTACGACGAAGCGCTGGGGCTGCCCACGGAGCAGGCGGCCCGTGTCGCGTTGGCCAGTCAGCAAATCGTGGCCTATGAGAGCGGTGTCACCAATACCGTCGATCCCCTGGGCGGCTCGTACTTCGTGGAGAGCCTCACCAACGAGTTCGAGGCGAGAGTGGTGGAGTATCTGTCAAAGATCGAGGCCATGGGCGGCGCGCTGGCCGCCATCGGATACATGAAAAGGGAGCTCGCCGACGCGGCTTATAAGAGGATCAGGGCCATTGAGAGCGGCGACAAGGTGATGGTCGGGGTTAACCGATTTAAGGTTGACGAAGGTCCCAATGTGCCGGTCTTCCATGCCCACCCATCCAGTGAAGAGATGCAAGTGGAAAGACTGCGCCAGTTGAAGAGCAAGAGGAGCAGCAGGGAGGTCCGCCTCGCCCTGCGTGAGCTTGCCGACGCGGCGAAGGCCGGAGCCAACTCGGTCCCGGCGACGATCCGCGCAGTTTCGACCTACGCGACGGTCCAGGAAATATGCGATGTGCTCCGCGATATTTTCGGAGTGTATTCGCCGGGGACGGTTTCGTCCTAGGCCGGGCGACAACAGAGGGAGCAGAAATGGGTCAGATAAGAGTCCTCATCGCCAAGCCGGGCCTTGACGGCCACGAGATGGGTGCGCTCGTTGTCGCTCGATCCCTTCGAGACGCCGGCATGGAGGTGATCTATACAGGCCTCCGTCAGACGCCGGAGCAGATTGTAGCCTCCGCGATCCAGGAAGATGTGGACTTGATCGGTGTCAGCATCCTGTCCGGCGCTCATATGACCGTTTTCCCAAGGATACTCGATCTTCTCAAGGCCCAGGGCGCCTCGAACATCAAGATATTTGGAGGTGGCATCGTGCCTGACGAAGACGTTGCGAAGCTCAAACTGGCTGGAGTGGCGGAGATTTTCACGCCCGGCGCTTCGCTGGACGAAATCGTGAAGTGCGCCGAGCGGCTATGCGAGGCAAGCTCTTAGCGTTCATACCCCGGGAGGAGTGAAGAAGATGGCGCTGGGCGGACAACAGCACAAGAAGCCCCTGGACGGCATTCGAGTCCTGGAATTGACCGTGGGCATCACGGGGCCCTACTGCGGGATGATCCTTGCTGACAACGGGGCCGAAGTCATCAAGATTGAGAGACCGGGCACGGGCGACCACACACGGCGCGCGGGGCGATTTCTCGGCGAGGGCATCGACCACGAGATGTTCATCCGCTTTAACCGGAACAAGAAGAGTGTCGTCCTGGACCTTCAGCAGCAGCGCGGCAAAGAGACCTTTGTGGACCTGATCAAGACTTCGGACGTAATGATTGAGAATTTCAGGCCCGGCGCGGTCGACGATCTCCTGGGTCTGGGATATGACCTCGTCAAAGCCATCAATCCGTCGATGGTCTACCTGGCCTGCAGCGGCTTCGGTCGTTTGCCGGATTATCCCACGCCCTGGGCGGGCAGGCCGGCCCTGGACATCGTCATACAAGCTATGGCAGGTCTACTGGACCTCACCGGCGAGAAGGGGGGACCACCTCTCTTCTCCACTGTTCCTTTCGCCGATTTGCTGCCGGGGATCTGGGGGGCCTTCGCCGTGACGATGGGTCTTCGGGTGCGGGACCGGACCGGTGAGGGCGATCTTATTGACATGAGTATGTTCGACTGTATTGTGTCGGTGGTGGAGCGGGCCTTGACCACCTACTCCTTGACGGGCCGTGTTATGACCCGAGGCCAGGAAGACTCGAACGTTCCCTGGGGGGTGTTTAGGACGAAGGATGGCTACATCGGCTTGTTGTGCTCAACCAACGAGGCGTGGCACCGGGTCTGCGGCATTATTGGAAAGCAGGAGTGGATCGCTGATCCGCGTTTGGCCACTGCCACCCTGCGCTACGTGAACAGCGACGTGTGGGAGCCCGGGTTCAACGAGTGGCTGAGCCAGCGGACCAGCGAGGAAACGGTCAATACCTTCCTGGAACAGGGTTATCCCTGCGGTGCCGTCAGCAACATAAAGCAGGTCTACGAGTCCGAGCACGTCAAGGGCAGGCGCATGCTCATGGAAGTCGACCACCCACGCTTAGGGAAGTTCAACCTCGTGAACACGCCGGTCAGATTCCGGGGCGTGGACCCGGACGCCTACGCGGTGGGGGCAGCCCCACCCTTGCTTGGCCAGCACACTCAGCAAGTGCTCATCGACCTTCTAGCATATAGCCAGGAGGAGATGGCGCGGCTCAAGCAAGACGGCGTCCTCGGATAGCACCAGCAAGGAATGGGAGATGACCAGTTCGATTCCGGTTGCCGAAGGGTTGTTTTCGATGGATGTGGAGAAGCCGCATCTGATTGGGAGCAAGTGCTCCTCATGCGGCGAGGTCTTCTTCCCCCGGCGCCTTATCTGCCTGAAATGCGGAGGCGAGAAGATTGAAGAGGCTGCGTTGTCTCCCGGGGGCGCGCTGTACAGCTTCACCGTCGTGCGTCAGAAACCACCGCAATACCGGGGACCTGTGCCCTATGCTCTTGGCTATGTGGAGCTTCCGGAAGGCCCGCTGGTCCTGTCTCCGCTTCAAGTGACAGAGTTCGAGAGCCTGAAGATTGGGATGCAGATGGAACTGGTCATGGAGAAGCTGTTCGATGACGAAGAAGGCAATGAGGTCGTGGCCTTCAAGTTCAGGCCGGTCGTTGATTTTTGATTTTTGATTGCCGATTGCTGATTAGTGATTGGTCATTGGTTGTTGCTGAAAGCTGACAGCTTCTTCTGGGGGGACAAATGAGGGGCAGAGAAGTTTACGTGGTTGGCGTTGGGATGCACCAGTTTGGCCGCTTCCCGGACCTGGATTTCACGGACCTGGGCCGCGTGGCGGTGCTCAACGCGCTGAAGGACGCGGGGCTCTCCTGGAGGCAAGCGGAGGCGGCCTTTTGCGGCACGGCTTACGGAGATGTGGGCGCGGGGCACAGGATAGCCAGGGAAATCGCGCTGACAGGCATACCCATCGTTAATGTGGAGAATGCCTGTTCCAGCGGCGGGTCCGCTTTTCGATTGGCATGTCAATCTATCGCTGGCGGCATGTACGATATCGCTATCGCCTACGGCCTCGAGAAGATCCCCAAGGGGATGATAGCGAGCACCGCCGACCCCGAATGGCAAAGGATCATGGGCATGTCGGTTCGCCCCGCCGATTACGCCATGGTCGCCCGGCGCCACATGGACCTCCACGGGACGACCGCCATACAGCTCGCCAAGGTCTCGGTCAAGAACCATCGAAACGGCTGTAAGAACCCCTATGCCCATTATCAACAGGAATGCACGGTAGAGGAAGTGCTGGCCTCCCGCATGATAGCTGACCCGTTGACCCTTTTCATGTGTTGCCCCACTAGCGAAGGCGCGGCCGCGGCGGTCCTTTGTTGCCGCGACAAGATGCCGGAAGGCGCCCGGCCGGTCCGCATCGCCGCGTCTGTTCTGAAATCGGCCATTTATCTCGGTCCGGAGCCCTTGCACGGCGACAACGGGAGGCTAACGGCGGCTGCCGCACGCGAGGCGTATGATGAAGCCGCCATTGGCCCCGAGGACCTGGATTTGATCGAGACTCATGATGCCATGGCCATTGCGGAGGTCACGAACTGCGAACATCTGGGGCTCTGCGCCCCGGGCGAAGGGGGCAGACTGGTGGATGAGGGCGCGTTGGAGATTGGCGGTAGGATCCCGGTCAACCCCAGCGGCGGCTTGCTGGCCCGGGGTCACGCGCTGGGCGCAACAGGGTTAGCGCAGATTACCGAGATCGTTTTGCAGCTCCGAGGGGAGGCGAGCGCGCGACAGATTGCCGGGGCCAGGGTCGGTCTCGCCCATACGCTGGGAGCTGGGCCCAACTGCGCTATAACGATCCTGAAAAGGTGAATCCGCCCATAGAATATAGGCCATCTTTCAAAAGCAATATGCTATATATGGTATATCTTTCCCTGTCTTGACACCAAAAAACAATGCAGCGAAAATTCATTTATTTCCGGTTGGTTCAGAATCCGGGAACCGGGTTTGGAAAGTTATCGAGATGGCTGACAACCTCGAGACGGTGGGCGATGTGGCTGAGATCATGGAAATGCTGTCGTGATGGGACGCAGTAATCGACCGGAGCCGAGGCTTATTGCGGCAGATGAAAGCGCAAGCTGCTCGCCGCGCATGTAGCGGGACGGCGGACGACAGCGAGTCGCTTCCCCAGCCGCGCTTAACACACAAACGCTAGCAGAACCACCAGCGTTCGCGCTCCAAAAGGCCCCTACAAAGGAAAATGTTTATGGCAGAACCCCTCTACGAGGTTGTCTGGCCTCTCGGCAAATCGGTCTACGACCCGGTGCATCGACCCGGCGGTGATCCAGAGGCTGTGGTCGATACCGATGAGCGTGGCCAAGGACCCCGGCCAGCGGCCGCACTGCGGCTGCGCCGTCAGCAAGGACATCGGCGTGAACGACACCTGCCTCCACGGCTGTCGCTACTGCTATGCCACGGTAGACCACGCCCTTGCCCAGCGCCGCCACGCCGAGCACGACCCCCATGCCGAAGCCCTTTGGGGGCACCCGGAGGGACCGCTGGGGCGCAGGGAGCGGGGGCAGGGGAGGCTGTGCGGGTAGGGAGAACCAGCAGATCTCGTTTCGCGCGGATGGACTTTCTGCAATGAATCATGATAATATTGGGCCGCGATGTTGGATTCGATTCGACGCTGCAGCGAACGCAGTTCAGACGGGGCGGGGCCAATCTCGGAGGCTATACCATGATTCGCAGAATTAAGGTGCAGGGCTATAAGTCGCTCAAAGACGTCGACATTGAGCTGAGACCCTTGACAGTCATTCTTGGCCCAAATGCTGCTGGGAAAAGCAACCTGCTTGATGCTTTGGCTCTTGTGAGCCGGATGGCCACGCGGAAGACCTTGAAGGAAGCTTTTCAGGAGCATAGAGGAGCGCCGCTCGAAGCTTTCTACTATGGCGAAAAGGGCAGGGAAGGATTATTGGGGGAGGCCACTGCGGGCTTCAGCATCGAAGTAGAGGTTGAGATTAGCCGGGAGGTGCGCGAATATACGGAGCAGACCATCAAGGAGATGCGAGCAGGTCTCCCACCTGAAGACCAAGGCGCTAGGGTTGCCCGGCGCAGAGTCTTGGCAAATCGGCTCTGCTATTCCCTTGCTGTGGAAATGACCACTTCGACGGGGCATCTTAGGGTCGCTGATGAGAAACTGGAAGCGCTTACAGGTGGCGGCAGGAAGCCAACGCGGCGCAGGCCTTTCATTGAGAAAGGAGAAGATGGGCGTCTTCACCTTAGGATGGAGGGCCAGGCACATCCCTCTTATCATCAACTGGGGCTGGATCACACGCTGCTTTCGACGCCCCTGTATGCACCTCATTATCCACACATCACTGCTCTCAAAGAGGAACTGTCGCGATGGCGGTTCTACTACTTGGAGCCTAACGAAATGCGCCGTGAGACGCCTCTGAAGGAAGTGGAAAACATAAGTCCCTTCGGCTCCGATCTTGCGGGGTTCTATAACTCACTCAAAGCAAAGAACGAACGGCAATTTGACGCACTAAACCTCGCAATCAGACAACTCATCCCGGCGATCGATAAAGTCGATGTCGAGCGAACGAAGGAAGGGTTTCTGCAATTGCAGGTTTGGGAGCATGGCGTTCCCTTTTCCTCCCGCGTGATTTCCGAAGGCACTTTGAGGGTTCTAGCATTGGTCGCGATCACGAATTCGCTTTCCCCTGCTTCCGTCATTGGGTGCGAGGAACCGGAAAACGGGGTACATCCTCGACGCATGAGACTCATAGCTGAGCTTCTGAAAGATGCCGCCTCTCGAGGTGAGACCCAGATAATCGTCAATACTCATTCTCCGATTCTTCCTGAGTACTTCTTTGAGGACGCGTATGTACTGGTCTGCACGAAGGGAAATCACGCCACCCGCTTCCAGCGGCTAGATACCTTCGGACCCTTATTCAGAAAGCGGGATGTTGAGGATGCCCTTGATCGGGAACCGGAGCCTTCCACCCTAGCGGATCGGATCTTGAGGGGTGACTTTGGCGGGTAAGGTTCACATCATTTACTTCCTTGAAGACATCGCTCACGAGAAGTTCATCCGAGGCCTCGTGGCCCGCATTGCTACGCAATTGGGCCTGAGTGAGGATAGCCTCATAGAGGATGTCCGAAACGCGGCCGGAGGAAGCAGAACTCTCAGAGAGCTGAGGAGGTTTTTGGCTGACGTCGGAGCTGCAGGCTCCTGCTCTAACCAGATTCTCTTGGTGGCCAAAGACGGCAATGGAGCGCAATACACCCGCGTGAGCAAAGACATCGCCGTCATATTGAAATCTGCTGGCTACCAAGGTCCAGCGGTTTTGGCGGTCCCCAACCCTTACATCGAGAGATGGTACGTCATAGACACAAAGGCCTTTCAGTTGGCCACGGGCGCCCCAGTCACGTCTAGACTTCCACGCGGACACCACCCCCGTGGTTACTACAAGATGATCCTCCGCGACGCATTGCTTGCGGTCGGCATCCGGCCCGTTCTAGGCGGTGCAGAGTACGGTGAGGAGGTTGCCAAGCAAGTCAATCTGTACCAAGCTGGGAAGGCCGACGCCTCCTTCCGCAGGTTTGTAGACGACCTCACACGGGAAATCCGCGGGCTGATGGCATAGCCCCCGTTGCTCACCTCATGATTCGCCGTTCGCGCACCGCTGTCGAATCTTGGAGGCGCCTCCATTGATTCAAAAACGAATTCTCTCCGGCCGCTCCAAAGCCAAAGTCGCCGTTGCGCAGGCCAGCCCCGTTTTCATGGACAAGCGCGCCACCATCGATAAGGCGTGCAAGCTCATCAAAGAGGCGGGTGGCAACGGCGCGGAGCTGGTGGTCTTCCCGGAGGCCTTCGTCGCCGGGTACCCGGCGATCCACACCATCGGCTGGGAGAGCAGGCCATCCGAGTGGTCGGACTATGTGATAGCCTTGCAGGACAACGCCATCGTCGTCGGCGGCGAGGACACGGCCGTTCTGGGGGAGGCGGCGAAGGCGGCCGGCGCCTATGTGGTCATGGGCTGCAACGAGCTGGACGGTCGCCCCGGCAGCCGGACGGTCTACAACAGCCTGGTCTTTATCGGGCGGGACGGCAAGGTCATGGGACGCCACCGCAAGCTGATGCCCACCTTCACCGAGCGCACCTACTGGGGCATGGGCGATGCCTCCGACCTCATGGTCTTCGATACGGAGATCGGCCGCATCGGCGGGCTCATCTGCGCCGAGAACTTGATGACCTTGGTCAAAGCGGCTATGATGAGCAAGGGCGAGGAGTTCCACATCGCCGTCTGGCCCGGCGCCTGGAGCGGTCGCGGCCGCGACCACCTCATGGACCCCCAGCCCGACCTCGCGGGAGGCGACTGCTGGATCTACCCCGTCATCCGGTCCTATGCCCTGGAGGCCCAGTGCTTCGTCCTCAGCGCCAGCGGCATCCTCAGAGACAAGGACTTCCCACCCCGGTGGAAGCACGTTAAGGCCAGCGACCACACGAACTACAGCTTCGCCGTCGGCGGCAGCGCCATCGTCAATCCCCACGGCCGTTTCATGGCGGGCCCGGTGGTCGGTGAGGAGACCATCCTCTACGCCGACTGCTACGCCAACCAGATCAAGACCGCCAAAGCGCTCTTCGATTGCCTGGGCCACTATTCCCGCTGGGACGTCATCAGCCTCCAGGTGCGCCAGGAGCCCTGGGGCCCGGTGGCCCGGCCCCGCGTGGATGTCCCCGAAAGCGAGCTGCGGCGCATCTCCGAAGAATGCGAGGTCAGCATCGAGAAGCTCGCGGAGATCATTGAGGAGTTGAACGGGTGAGAAGCGCATAGCGCGAAGCAGGAAGCGGGAATCAGGAAGAGAGAAGCGAGAAGAGAGGAGTGAGGGCAAGAAGCGGGAAGCGCGGGGCGAGGAGTGGGAATCCGCCCCAACCCCAGGCGGACAGGGACGGCCGCCCCTACGCGTTGGGCGCCCGTACGCCCATCCCTTTATCCGTTTGCCATCCGGTCCGGGGGCTTTCAGCTTTCAGTCGTCGGCTCTAAGCCCTGGCGGCGACAAGCCCTGCATTACGGCCAAAAGGGGGTGGGGCATTCATCACTCATCATCGCTACGAAAATAGGAATTCGTACACACACCGCGCACTAAAGTACGCGGTATACCCCGTACTCGAGTGCGGGGTATAGAACCACGGTTTTCATCCTTGGTGGCGCCCCGACTACATCGGGGCATGACCGATTCCGCATTCATCATTTCTCGAAGGATATCCGACAAAAGTCGTATAACTCGCCAGACCAAAGCACGATATTTGAAGCGTCGAGGGCCGGTTTGGCGTTCGGTAAAGAATCGTGGAGTCACATCGTAGGAGCTGAAATATGGACCGAAGGCAAGACGTCACCGACCGGATCATAGACATCGAGTGGAGAATGTTCCAGAAGGTGCCGAACATAGGCGGCACTGCCGCATGCCAGGAGGACTTTAAGACCTTTGAGATCAACAGGGCCGGCCAGGCCATGAGCTGGTCGGATCCTACCCTGGAAAGCTATCTGAATGACTTGACCGAAGCCGAAGCGGCGGAAAGGAACTTGTTGACCGAGAAATACGCCCGGATGATGAAGTCTACCTCACCAGAGGAATATGCCGGCATCCAACATCTTCTTCCCCTACTTTCTTTTGAAACTCTTGACCTCATCGACCGCATCGCTGAGATCGTACTCAAATGGGATGAGGCACTTCTGGACAAGTATCCCTATGTTCTTGGAAGGGGAAGGCCGCTTCGTAGCTCAGACGATACGTTTGATGTGACGTCGGTGGAGACCTATCTCCGGGGAGAACTGGCCACCTATTCCCTGAAGACCCTGCAGCTCTATTATGAAAATCTCTTAGGGCAGGAGTCTGAAAAGGTCAACGGCTCCGAAATCGCGTACAGCTACACGGTGAAGCGCTACGGATTCGCCTCTCTGGAAGAGGCGAACGCACGACTAGGCGCGGGGCTAGATGGCTGATTCGCTGGAAGCCGTTGTCAGCCCAAGAGCCTGGGACGGTCCAAGATCTGGAGGTGAAGCGTGAGTCTAGAGGAAATCCTGGCGATGAAACCCGGCGCGGAACTGAACGCCCTGGTGGCTGAGCAGGTGATGGGAAAGAGGGTCGTGAAAGACCAGTTCTTCGGATACATGGAACAGTCAATCCATCCCGAAGATGGGAGCTCGATCTGGGGCGACCCGTTGCCCTATTCCGAGGATATGGACTGGGCTGAGATGGTCGTCGACAAGATGATTGAGAAGGGCTTCGACGACGCCATTTGCTGGGCGGATTTCGGGAACGGGGCCTACACGGAGCCGGAGGCGATCTGCAAGGCGGCGCTGTGCGCTCTCCGGGAGCAAGGGCGCGCTGCAGCGGATAGTATTCTTCAGGAGGCCCTGGGCGACAAGGACCTCGGCTAGTCGAGGTCCTGCCCTCTTTGGCCGCTATGCCGAGCGAAGACCTGGAAGAGCTCAACGAGCAGATCTCCGCCCTGAGTCGCCAGACACGCTTCCGGGAAGCTGAGCCACTGCTGCGACAGGTCGCGGTCTTGATGCGTCGCCGATATGGCGGGGACCATCCCGAGTATGCCAGCATCCTTAATGATCTGGGTGGTCTCTACCGCGCCACCGGCGACTATGGCAAGTCCGAGTCCTCCTATCTCAGAGCGGCGCGGATCCTGGAGAACAGCGTGGGGAAGGAACACCCCGGCTATGCCACCTGCATAAACAACCTGGCGGGCCTGTACCGGCTTACCGGGGACTACGCCAAGGCCGAAGAACTGTTCCTTGCGGCTTGGCGCATTTACGCCAGGACTGTCGGGGAGGGGCATTTCCTCTACGCCAGTAACCTCAACAACCTCTCCCTCCTGTACCAGGAGATGGGTAGATACGAGGAGGCCGAGCAATTGCTCGTTGAGGCGATGGAAATTGTTCGCCGGACGGAAGGGGAAGATTCCTCTGCCTATGCTACAAGCCTGAGCAACGTGGCAGCGGTATGCCTGGCGAAGGGCGATCTGACCAGGGCTGAGTCGCTCTTGCACCAGGCGCTCGAATTGTACACCAGGACTGTGGGCACGAATGATCCCCTTCACGCTTCCGCCCTCAACAGCCTTGCCGGGGTCCACTATAAGCAAGGTAACTATGAAACGGCGGAGGAACTGTACCGCCAGGTCCTGGAGTCCTCCGCAAGGACATGGGGCAAAGACCACCCTACCTATGCCACCGGGCTGGAGAACATGGGCCTGCTGTATCGAGCCCTTTCCAGGTACGATGAGGCGGAACAATGCCTTCTCCAGTCGCTGGATATTCGCCGACGGGTCCTGGGAGAGGGCCATCCCTCCTGCGCCTCGACCCTGAGCCGCCTGGCCTCACTGCGTGAGACCATGGGCGGCCACGCTGCAGGGGAGCGCTCCCAGGCCAGCAACTGCGATGGGGCTCCACCCGTCGAATAAGAAGGTGAAAGGTGCAGGGACTGGAGATCGCGGAGAGGTATTACTGGGCGCATGGCGCCCCTATGATCGAGCGAAGATTTCCTGAGTATAAGGGGCGGATAGCCGCCGGCCTCGTAGGGGATGGATCGGAATGCTATGGCTTCGATGACGAGATTTCCCGCGACCATGACTGGGGGCCAGGCTTTTGCCTCTGGTTGAACAAGTCGGACTACCGCTCCGTCGGTGCTCGGTTTACTGAGGAATTGCAGCGGCTTCCCGCCGAGTTCGAAGGCGTCGGCCCCAGGAAGGTGAGCGAGTGGGGCCAGGGGCGGGTCGGCGTCTTTGAAATCGGAGATTTCTACAAGAAGTTCATCGGTCTCGACCGCGTGCCCGCGACCACGAGGGAGTGGCGCGCGATTCCAGAAAGCAATCTGGCTGCCGCTACCAACGGAAAGGTTTTCGCCGACCCGCTCGGTGAGTTCACCAGCTTCAGGGATTCTCTCAAGGCGTTTTACCCGGAGGACGTTCGGCTGAAGAAGATAGCTTCACGCTGCGTGGCCATCGCCCAGCTGGGGCAGTACAACTACATGCGATGCCTCAACAGAAAGGAGTTTGTGGCCGTCCGGTACGCTGAAGCCCAATTTTGCGCCCAGGTCATCTCCCTTGTGTTCCTGCTCAACCGGCAATACACGCCCTTCTACAAGTGGATGCACCGGGCCGTACGAGGCCTGCCCATCCTGGGGGAAGCCACTTACAATTTGCTGCTGGATATCGCCACAAGCGTGGCGTTCATAAGGAAGGGCCGACTGATGGAGGAGACTTGCTCTCATATCATTGAGGAATTGCGCAGGGAAGGCCTCAGCGATTCTCCCAGCGACTTCCTGCTCGACCACGCGCCGGTAGTTCAAAGCAGGATTCGGGAGCCGGAACTGCGAAATTTGAGTGTGTGGGCCGAATAGCGAGGGTGGATGCCATGAAGAATATACTCGTCATAGGGGGGAGCTATTTCCTTGGCCGGGTCTTTGTCGAAGCGGCCCGCGAGCTCGAAGGATACAGTCTCCACGTGCTGAATCGAGGGAGAAGGCCCCTGAAGCTGAGCGGCGTCAATGAGATTGTCTGTGACCGGCGCGATGCCGCCAGACTGAGGCAGGTCCTGCCGCCCCTGGAATGGGATGCGGTGGTCGATTTCTGCGCCTACGATCCGGAAGACATTGCCGTCGTGCTTGGAAACCTTCCGAGCGCGGTCCGACGATATGTCTATATCAGCACGGCGTCAGTGCACGAGAACTCACTGATACTGCCTATGAACGAAGACACGCCAAAACTGACCGCCCCCTTGCCGCTGCCGGGGGGCGACTATGCCTACAATAAGTGGCTGACTGAGATCAAGGTCAAGGAGCTTTGTGAGTCCAGGGGGATTCCTCATGTCTCGTTGCGCCCGGCGTTCATCTACGGCGCGTACAACTACGCCCCGAGAGAGTCCTATTTCTTCGACCTGATCGCCAGGGACGAGCCGATAATCGTGCCTTCGCCGCCTCAGGCCCTCTTCTCCCTGGTATCTGTCTGGGACGTCGCTAACATCTGTACTCGCTGTCTCGAGAATGATAAGGTCTTGAATAGCGCCTATATCGTCGCGGCCGAAGAGCTGGTGTCCTACGACAGGCTGACCGAGGTGCTGGAGGAGATAACATCCCGCAAGCTCAACGTGCAGCGGCAGGCCACGCGCATCATCGAGACCAGGAGGATACCCTTGCCATTCCCGTTGAGCGAACACCTCGTCTATACAGGGGAGCTTTTGCAGAAGACCCTGGACTACCGCTACATGTCCTTCCGGGAAGGCATGGCCAGGACCTACAACTGGTTCTTTCAGAAGTAGGCCTGCATGGACGCCCGGTCCGGAACCACAGCCGATGTTGTCCTCTGCAACGCCACAGTCATAACTATGGACGGGGCCCGGCCTCGCGCGGGGCTGGCGGCTATCAGGGGCGACCGGATTCTGGCTCTAGGCGATAGAGATGATCTCGGTCTATTCAAGGGGGCCGGGACCAGGGTTATCGATTGCCAGGGCGGAACGATTATTCCCGGCTTCAACGACGCGCACTGCCATCCGCTTGCCCTCGCCAGCAATCTGCTCAGTCTTGACTGTTCCCCCAGGACCGTAAGCAGCATCCGCGATATTCAGGCACAAATCCGCCAGCGAGCAGAGAAGACCAGAGAAGGCCAGTGGGTCCGGGCCGCCGGCTACGACGAGTTCTACCTTCATGAAAAGCGGCCTCCGACCCGCTGGGAGTTGGACGCGGCATCTCCACGCCATCCGGTGATGCTGGTCCATCGTACTGGCCAGAACTGCGTCCTGAACAGCCTGGCACTGCGTCTGACCGGTATCTCCGCCAAGCTTGAAGGATCATCACTGCATCTGGACCGCGACAGAGGCGAACCCGACGGTCTGGTCTCCCGAGTCGACGAGGAAGTCAGGAGTGCAATACCTTCCATGAGCGAAGAGGAAGCCGAAGAGGGCATGAAGCTCGTCAATCGAGAATACCTCTCGCATGGGGTCACTTCTCTTCAGGACACCAGTTGGACCAACGGTTGGCGCCATTGGAGAGTCTGGAGGCGACTGATAGAACGAGGATATGTGTCGCCGCGGGTCTCACTATTTCTCGGTGCGCAGTCGTTGGACGAGCATCGAGAGGCTGGCTTGTCGATGGGCAGCGGCGACGACCGCCTGCGCGTGGCAGGAGTGAAACTGGCTCTGGACGAGAGCACGGGATGTCCCCACCCGCCTCTGGAAGACATCAAAGACCTCGCTCTTCGCGCCCATAAAGCTGGCTTTCGCATCGCTTTTCACGTCAGCGACGTCCCCAATCTTCGAGACTCGCTGGTGGCCATTCAGTCCATCTGGCGGCAAGCTCCGCGTGCAGACCACCGCTTTCGTCTGGAGCACTGCGCGATCTGTCCTCCCGACCTTTGGCTAAGGCTGAAAGCCAGCCACGCGGTAGTCGTAACGCAGCCGTCTTTCCTGTACTTCATGGGAGATAAGTATCAGACCGACTACCTGTACCCCCTTGCCTCTCTTAAGCGCCGCGGCGTAGGGCTAGCGCTGAGCTCCGATTCTCCGCTGGTGCCTACTAACCCGCTCTTCGGCATTTACACGGCTGTCACCAGAAGGACGGAGTCCGGCCAGCGCTTTGATCCCGGCGAGGGCGTCTCGGCGGCGGAGGCGCTGGAGATGTACACTTTGGGCGGGGCATATGCTTCGTCCGAAGAAGACGTCAAGGGCTCAATCACTCCGGGAAAGCTCGCCGACCTCGCGGTCTTGAACAGCGATCCCACCACCCATGCTCCCGAGCGGCTCCTTGAACTAGGAGTAGCACTGACTATTGTTGGCGGGAGGATTGCGTGGGAGGGCTGAGGGCGCGAAGGGGCGGGCATTCATCATTCATCACCCATCATTCCCCATTTTCGTGTCTTTCGTGTCTTTCCTAGTTCCTGACCGTTCCCCAGTCATCATTCATCATTGCTACGAAAATAGGAATTCGCACACATACCGCGCACTAAACCACGCGGTATGCCCCGTACTTCAGTGCGGGGTATAGAAACACGATTTTCATACCTGGTGGTGCCAGTGTCAACCGGCATGACCGATTCCGCACTCATCATTTCTAGCTTTCAGCAATCAGCATTCTGCTCTCAGCTCCCTGGCCCCCGGCCCTCGTTCCCCCCTTGACATCCGTCTTCTTGAGCTTTACGATTAGCGAGCCGTGTACAGAAGACGGCGCAATCTGCATTAGTCCGGGAAATTTGTGTAGGAAGGTGGAAAGCAATGGAAAGAACCATGGCTCGAGAGTCAAGCCGGGCGGCCCTGGAGGTATTCGATCCCTGCGGCGCCCTCGATACCACGCAGACTCATGCGCCCCGGCTCGATACCCTGGCCGGCAAGACGGTCTGCGAAATCTCGAACGCATCGTGGGAGGACAAGCGCACCTTCGGAAGAGTCCGCGAACTGCTCCAGAAGCGCTTCCCCGATCTGAAGGTCATCCCCCTCACCGAGTTTCCCTCGGGCAGCCGCTACATCGATGTCGACAACATTGGGGAGCTGGTCAAGGCGAAGGGGTGTCACGCCGCCATAGTCGGCAACGCGGGCTGAGGCTCCTGCTCGACGGCCGTCGGCCGCGCCGCTGCCAGGATCGAGAAACTGGGCATGCCTACTGTGGCCTTCACCCGCAAGGGCTTCACCCAGGTGGTCGGCAATGCCTTCGCGGGCTTCGGCTTCTCTCCCGAAGGTCCGGTGACCTATGAATTCCCTACCGAGATGTTCCTGACGGAGAGCGACCTCTCCCCCATCGAGGCGCATATCGACAGCGTTATCGACGGGCTGACGAAATGGCAGCCGAAGATGAAGCGCCAGGCGTCCCTCGCCGCCAAGAGGATAACGGTTGAAGGCAAGGACTACCAGGATGCGGTGGACAAGATGAACCACCTCTTCCTGAAGAACATGTGGGCCGACGGCCTGCCGGTCCTGCCGCCGACGGAGGAGCGGGTCGCCTGGATATTGACCGGCACGGACCGCCCCCGTAACTCCATTATTGGAGAGGGCAAAATCCTGCCGAGAGGCGGCGTATCCACCGTGGAGGTCCTCGCCATCGCCCTCGCCATGGCGGGCGGGCGTCCGGAGTACCTGCCGGTGCTCATCGCCTCCATCGAGGCCATCACCAATCCCCTGACGCTGCACCAGAACTTCCAGCCCACCACCAACTCCGGCTACCCCGTGGTGATCGTCAATGGCCCCATTACCAAACAGATTCGTCTGAACTGGAGCTACGGGTGCCTGGGGCCAGACCCGAGGTTCCCGGCCGGCGCGTCCATCGGGCGCGCCATCCGGCTGCTGCTCCAGAACGTGGGCGGCGCCATCCCCGGCATCGGGACCATGGCCATCTACGGCGGCCCAGCCCGGTACACCAACATCGTCTTCGCGGAAGACGAGGCGGGCGTTCCCAAAGGCTGGGAGCCGCTCAACGAGGAAAGGGGCTTCCCCCGGGGAACGAACACCGTCACCACGCAACCCGTCGCCAGCACGGTCAACGTCCTGAACGCGTCGGCCATGGCGGAAACCGCCGAAGGGCAGCTCATAAATATCCTTCGCGTCTCGGCCCACAACATGAGCACCCTCAATGCCAACTACTTCCATGGCCCCAACTACTTCGGAGGTTCGCCCGGAGTCCTGCTCATCCCGCGCGGCGTGGCCAAGGACCTGGCGGCCATGGGCTGGTCCAAGCAGAAAGTGAAGAACTTCCTCTGGGAGAACTCAAAGGTCCCCGATACCGCTGACTTGAGAGGCGTTCTCTCGGCAGCCACCAAGTCAATGGCTCTACCGGCAGAGGCGGCACAGATCCCGATGCCTATCACCGCCAAGCCGGAGAACATCATGATCGCCATCGCCGGCGGTGAGCAGTCCGGCCACAACTACTGGATGCAGATCGGCGTCGCCGGCCGCCAGCCTACCAGCGCGGGCATGGAACTGCCGAAGAATTGGGACGACCTCATCGCCCAGGCCAGAGAAGACCTGGGGCCGATTCCTGAAGTGTAGGACGGGGCCGAACCGGGAAGCGAGAAGCACCTCCCCAAGGCGCAACGAAGTCCGTCTCGGAGGGAGTCGCGTTGCGTCCGGTTCGGCCATGACGAAGCATGGCCCTCCGCCAGCATGTGAGGCCACTCGGAGGGACTCGCTCCGTCGAGTCCGGCTAGCGTGTAAGTGAGGACCAGACCGACTCGGTCTCTAAGACCGAGTCGGTCTACAGCACACCAAGCGTGCGAGGAGGACGAGAGTGAAGAGCCTGTTGCATCTGCTCAGCTTGTTGATGGTCATGGGCCTCGTGCTGTCAGGTTGCGCACCATCAGCGCCTGGCGCCCCGCCCGCCAAAGATGCGGCCAAGGCGCCGGCCGCCGCGCCGGCCGCCGCGCCGACCGCCTCGAGCCCGGCAACGCCCAAGCCGGGCGCCCCGGCGCCCACACCCAAGCCATCGGGCGAGGAGCCCAGGTCCGGCGGCATTCTCACCATCGCTCACATGTCCAACCCCGTGGACCTGGACCCGCTGGAGAACACCTCCATCAGCACGCTCTCCTTGAACGGACCTGTTTATAGCCAGCTGTTCCAGTTTGACCCCTTCGACAATGACAAAGTCATCGCCGACCTGGCCGAGAAATGGGAGTTCAGCGCCGACGGCAAGGTAGCCACGCTTTTCCTGCGCAAGGGGGCCAAATGGCACGACGGTCAGCCCTTCACCGCCGACGACGTGAAGTTCAGCCTCGAGTTCATGACAGACCCGAAGAATCCGAAGGTGAACCGGAAACTGCTCAACCTCATCGCCATCGACAAGGTGGAGGTGGTCGACCCCACCACGGCCAAGCTGATGCTGAAGGCGCCCAGCGCTTCCCTGCTTGTCCAGCTTGCCTTGCCACATTCGGCCATCGGACCCAAGCACATCGCTCAGAAGGCGGCCAAGCCGGATGCGGCCCTCGACTGGACCATCGTAGGCACCGGCCCCATGAAGTACAAGGAGTACGTCAACAACTCCTTCTACTCGGTAGTGAAGAACCCGGACTACTTCATCAAAGGGCGGCCCTATCTCGATGGCATCAGGTACTATATCGTGGCCGACCCCGCGACGCGCCTCGCGGGTTTCAGGACTGGGCAGATAATGCTCACCGCCCCCAACATCGGCCTGGCGCCATCACACGCGAAGATAGCCGAGCGGGAGATCAAAGGCGTGCAAATCGTCCAGCACCCTCGCGGCGTCTTCAATGCCTTTTTCATGAACCCGGACCGCAAACCCTGGGGCGATAGCAAGGTGAGAAGAGCCGTGAGCCTGGGCACGGACCGGCAAGCGGCGATCGATGCCCTCGGGGAGGGAATCGGCTCCTTCGGCACGCCCGTCACTCCCGGCGAGTGGTCCTTGTCCGAGGACGAGATAATCAAGACGCCCGGCTACCGCATGCCCAAGGATGCGGACAGGGCGGAGGCAAAAAAGCTGCTCGCCGAGGCCGGTTTCCCTCAGGGCTTCAAGACCTCCATTCTGGTGCGCAACTGGTCGGAATACGTGCGTATCGCCGAGTTCATGAAGGACCAGCTTTCGCGCATCGGGATAGATGCAGCGATTGATCCGGTGGAGCAGAACATCGAGCGCGTACGGCGGTTCGGCGCCAAGCCCGATTGGGACACCCTGGTGGCCACCGCGGCCATCGACAACAACGATCCTGCCGGGGCCAACAAGTACTTCCTCAAAGGCAACGACTTCAACTTCTTCGACGAGGAGATCGACCGGCTCTGGCAAGAACAGGACACGATCCTCGAGTTCGCCGAGCGGAGGAAGCTGGTCCTGGAAGTGCAGCGGAGGTTCCTGGAGATCAGCCCTTACGTCGTCCTCTTCTGGACCAAGAACATCACGGGCATCTGGCCCCAGGTGAAGAACTTCAAGCCAGGGAACGGCCAGTACACCAACCTGAGGCACGAGAATACGTGGTTGGCGAAGTAGGGTAGAGGGGATAGGTTATAGGTTAGCGGTAGGGTGGGTGGAGCCGCGATGCTCGACTTCTTCGCAGTCCCCATGCGTCGACGGAAATCGCGGCGTAACCCACCGTCGCGCTAGGAGATAGGCTGTAGGTTATGGGTTAGAGGGGACAGGGGACACTTGTGGGCTCGCCGCTCCCCAGAGCGGCCCATTCCCCACCTCCGGCGGCAGGAGACAAGCCTTTGGTCATCTCCTCCGAGGATCCGCAAGGGAGCGCGCAGCGTGGTAGACGGTCAGGACCTCGACTGTATCATCGAGCACCTGGTAGACAATCCGGTAGCTTGCCCGGATAACCTCGCGCAGGCGGTCGTCCTCGAATTCCGGTACCATTCGACCTGAACGAGGGGACGACCCAAGCCGTTCCACCACGCTAACCAGCCGTTCAGCCACGAGCTTGCCTATCGAGGCGAATCGCGGGCGATGAAGTCACGGATGGATTCCACGTCCTCAACCGTTTGATCAGACCACCTGATCTCAGCCACCGAGTAGCCGGTTTTTGGCGTCTTTATGCGAGATCGTTTGGCCCTCTGCCACCTGCTGAAGACCCTTCTCGACCTTCGCCAGGAAATACAGTCGCTCGTTCGCGTCCTCGACTGCGGCGTCGAAGGGCAATTCCTCGATGACTTCGAGCACCTTCTTCTTCGCCTCTCCCGCCTTCATCTCTTCCCCTTCTCCGGAAATGCAATTGGTTTCGAACCTATTGTATGGCCCGTCTGCCCCGCATTTCAACTGGTCTTGCGCCGGGTCGGCACCGTCGCTGCCTTGCCTCCACTGGGGGTTACCAGGGCGGTCTACGTCCTGAGATCTTTCCCCACGCTCCAGGCTCTAGCGAACCGTTCCGCGAGCTTCCAGTAGCTTCGGTCGTTCATGACGAAGAGTATGGGGTTGACCTTCGAGAAGTCCACGACGCCATCGGTCAGGCAAGCCTCGTCGCAGAAGGTTTCTACAATTTCGCCGATGAAAATCTCGTGTTGGCGAAAATCGATGGTCTGCACCAACTGGCACTCCATATTGATGAGGCACTCCCGGATCATCGGAGCGCCCAGCCTGCCATAGAAGGTCTCGAAGAGGCTGGCCTTATCCACGTCCTTGCCGGAGACCAGGCCGCAGTAATCGGTCACGTCCACCAGGTCCACTGAGGGGATGTTGACGCTGAAGGCGCCCGCTTCCTTGATGCCGGCATTGGTGTAATGCCGCTTGTTCATGCTGAGGAAGATGCAGGCCGGGTTCGCCATACCGACGTGAGCCATGGTGATATAGTTGGCCTGCCCGTTGATATTGGCCCCGATGAGGGTTGTGGGCATGGGGTACAGACAGTTCTTCGCGCCGAGGCTGACTTTCATCATTTCAGAAAAGGGAAAGAGGCACCATACACGCGATGGCACAGGCGCAAGCCCGACCCCGCTCTCTGGTGCCTCTGGCTTCCGGTCTCGGATAGGAAAACTAGACTAGTGCTACTTCCCGATCCGGAACATCTTAGTGCCGCAGACGGGACAGGTACCCTGGGTCGCCGGCTTGCCATTCTTCATCTTGATGGCCTTGGCGTCCTTCATCTCCCTCTTGGCGCGGCACTTGACGCAGTACGCTTGCATGGGCTACCCTCCTTCTCCAGTTTGGAAAAACAATAACTCACTCGTGCCTGATTGTCAAGAGGTTTGGGCGCGAATTCGGGACGAATTTGACAAGATTGCGTGTTCTCGCGTAGAGTCCACTACTTAGAGAGCGATGCAATTGTAATGGCAGCCGAGCTGATCCTCCACAACGCCAACGTCCTGACCCTGGACGATGCCCTGCCGCGGGCGCAGCTGGTAGCCGTCTCGGGAGACAGGGTCCTGTCCGTGGGCGGCGCCGATGACCTGGGTGACCTCAGCGGCCCCAGTTCCAGGGTCATCGACTGCGCGGGCAAGACCCTCATTCCCGGCTTCATCGACGCCCACTGCCATATCTTCGCCTTCGCCGCCAGCCTGCTCAGCATCGACTGCCGCCCCGGCGCCGTGGCCTCCATCGAGGACATCAAAGCGGCTGTCCGGCGCAAGGCGCAGCAAACGCCCCCTGGCGCCTGGATCCGCTGCACCGGCTACGACGAGTTCCACCTCAGCGAGAAGCGCCATCCTACGCGCCACGACCTCGACGAGGCGGCCCCCGATTATCCGGTGAAGCTCACCCATCGCTCCACCCACGCCTGCGTCCTCAACAGCCTGGCGTTATCCATGGCGGGCATTACCAGGGAGACGCCCGACCCAACCGGCGGCTTCATCGACCGGGACGACGCGGGCGAGCCGACGGGGCTCCTCTTCGAGATGGAGGACTACCTGGCGCGCCATGTCGGCCCAACCTGCGGGGCTGAGGAAATGAGGCAGGGCCTGCGACTGGCCGACCAGCGCTATCTCTCCCTGGGTATTACCTCGCTTCAAGACGCCACGCATACCAACGACCTGGCCCAACGGGCGGCCTTCCGAGAGCTGAAGCAACGCGGCGATCTTTCGCCCCGGCTCTGGATGATGGCGGGCATCGGAGGCCTAAGCGAGTTCCAACGGGAGGGGCTGGGTTTCGGCAGCGGCGACGATCAGATGCGCCTCGGCGCCGCCAAGATAGTCCTGGACGAGACCACAGGCGTGCTCTTGCCGCCACAGGCGGAATTGAACGAGCTGGTGCTCGCCGCCCACCGGGCGGGTTGGCAAGTGGCTATCCACGCCATCGAGGAGAAGGCCGTGCAGGCGGCCGCCGCCGCGCTGGAAAATGCCCAGGCGCAGGGACCGGAGAGGGGCCACCGCCACCGGGTGGAGCATTGCTCGGTCTGCCCGCCGCCCCTCGTGGAGCGCCTGCACAAGATCGACGCCGTAGTGGTCAGCCAGCCGCCCTTCCTGTATTACAGTGGGGAGCGCTACGCCGCCCAGGTGCCCGATGCCCAGTTCCGCTGGCTCTATCGCTTCGGCTCCTTCCTGAAGGCCGGCCTGAAGCCGGCCGCCAGCTCCGATAGCCCTGTGGTCCCCAATAATCCTCTGATGGGCGTCTGTGCCGCCGTCACCCGGCGGGCCGCTACCGGTCGGGTCATCAATGGGGAGGAAGCCGTGTCGCCGCTCGAGGCCCTGAGGATGTACACCTCGGCGGGAGCGTACGCGGCCTTCGAGGAGGGAGAGAAGGGTTCTATCTCGCCGGGGAAGCTCGCCGACTTAGTACTGTTGAGCCACGACCCGGCGGAGGTGGCGGCTGAGGAGATAAAGGACATCACGGTGGAGATGACCATCATCGGCGGGAAGGTGGTTTGGAGCTAATGATGAATGCGGAATGATGAATAAGGCCGGGAACTAACCACGAAACACACGAAATACTCGAAATTTGGCACTCCTGTTCGTGTGGTTCGTGTCTTTCGTGGTTCCTCCGTGTCTCCCGGCTCCGTGCGGGATCCCGATGCGTCGGGACATCAGTGTTGGCTCGTAGCTCCAAAAATGGGGCGGGGACCGGATTCCTGCTTCGCGCTTCGCGCTCCGTGCTTCAGCGCAGCGCGTATTGCTCATTGCCCCCTATGTCTCTGCTGGCGACTTTCTCCTCCCGGACGAGCTTCCTCAGGTGGGAGATGGTCTGCCCGGTGGCCGCGGCGCGCAGCCGCGAGTCCAGCTCCGGATATAGCTCGGCCACCAGGTCCTCGACGCGCCTCCTGCCTCGCGCCAGCGAACCGAGTATCTGTTGCTCCCGCTCCAGTCGGTGCTCGATAAGCTCTTCGATCTTGCGCCGGGCCTGGCGCACCACCGGTCCGTGGCCCGGGCAGATGAGGTCGATATCGAAGGCGAGCAGCTTGCGGAGCGAATCGATATACTGGGCCATATCCCCTTGAGGAGGCATGACGACGGTGGTGCCGATCCCCAGAATATGGTCGCCGGTGAAGAGGACTCGTTTCTCCTTCAGGTACACGCATATCTCGCCCGGGCTGTGCCCGGGAGTATGGATAATCCGCAGGCTGGCGCCGCCAAGCGCTATCTCCTGGCCGTCCTCCAGCACTTCTCCGATGGCATCCGCGCCGAGAGCCCGGCTGGCGGCCGCAGCGTCCAGACGGTGCACCATGATCGCGGCCCCCGTCGCCGCCGCGATCTTCCCCGCGCCGCTGATGTGGTCCACATGGCCATGGGTAATGACGATACAGGCTAGTCCCGACTCCGTCCCGACTGGCGTCGGGATGCGTCGGGACTTTCCGCCGACCAGTTCCCTGATAGAGCTCAGTCTGGAGCAGACGTCGTCCTCATGGCCGTATCCGGCATCGATGAGGGCCGCCTTCTCTCCCACGACCAGGTACACATTGGGGGAGAAGGTGCCCATAAAGGCGCCGGTGGCCACCGGCAGCGAGTGGACGCCAGGCAGGATTTCCATATCATCTCCAATTCATTCGCAGCTTTCAGCTATCAGCTCTCGACATTCATCATTGGTATGAAAATAGGCCTCTCACACACCGCGCACTAAAGTACGCGGTATGCCCCGTACTTCAGTGCGGGGTATAGAAACGCTATTTTCATACCTGGTGGTGCCGGTTTCAACCGGCATGGACGATTCATCATTTATCATTCATCATTCCGAGCGTGGGTGTCAAGAATTCCCAACCCTCTCCGGGCACACGCGCGTTGACCGCTGCCACCTCAGGGTGATAAAATTCTTGTAGACGGTATCTGCGTCTTTCCGCATCACGGTGAGCGTAGCCTAGTGGTTCAAGGCGCCAGGTTGTGGCCCTGGAGATCGAGGGTTCAAATCCCTCCGCTCACCCCAGCGCTTGCCCAACCTTCGCGACGGAGCAACGCATGGCCAAGGTCAAAGTGGAGGTCTTTCCATGGCTCAGCGGCACCTTCGGCTCCCGCAGGTCCGATCGTCTCGTCTTTGAAGAGGATGTCGCCAGCGGTGCGACCATGGGGCTCCTTTTGAGGAAGCTGGCGGCCGACCACAAAGAGTTCGACGAAATAACCTTCGATAGGGAAACCCGGGACCTCAGCGGACATATCAGCGTCATTCTTAATGGGCGTCTTCTGGAGCTGGCTGGAGGCCTGGAAGCGGAATTGAAGGAGGGTGACTCGGTGCTCCTTCTCCCTGCTTTCGACGGCGGGGCCGCCGGATTCCCCGTCTGCGGGCGTCAAACAGGGCCTTGACCATTTCTTCCGCCGGGGATAAAATGAAAGTAGATCCTCACCGGGATGGGGGATTGAGGAAAATGCCCGCTGCAGGCACAACTGAATAGGTATACCTGAAGCACTGGCACATGGTGTCCGGTGCTTCTTAGTTTTCTGCCGGCTGCGCAATCGGTCTAGCGGCGGAGAAGAAAAGGGAGGGGAAAAGATGCAGTCAAGCTTGATCGGAAAGATCGAAAAGGCCAAGCGTTACGCTGCGGAGCGGGATCGTATCACCTTCTCGGATTTCTCCTTGCAGTTCCGGGGCGAGCACGATAACTACAGTCTGAAATACAAAGATAACCGCTGGCACTGCTCTTGCGACTTCTTCAGCCGGTGGGGCATTTGCAGCCACACGATGGCGCTCCAGCGCGTCCTGAAAGAGATGCTTCCCAAGGAAGCCTTGAGCGGAATGCCCCAGGGAGCCTGACGCCTACCCAAGCCCCCCCGTCCACATCTTGCGGCAGCGCGCTCCTCGACTTCTGGCGTGTTTCTGAGGAGCGCTGGCGGTATCCCCCACGGGCAAGCGCCCTGCAACGTCGCCTTTCGCGCGTCACATTTCTGTAACGCCTGTCATCTGGCTGTTATGACTTTTCCATTTGACATCCTCTAATATTACATTACGAATCAAATTGCGCGTAAGGCGTGCATGATTTCCAGCTTTCAGCCTTCAGCACACTCATAGCTGATGGCTGAGCGCTGATAGCTTTGTCATGAGACTACTCCCGACGCTCCAGGTGCGACACTGATTAAGGCTGAGGTAAGGGCCATGGCGATGCCAGACGTTGAAGAGCGTCTTCGAAGCGCCCTCGACAATATGCTGGAAGGCTGCCAGATCATCGATCGGCGGTGGCGCTATGTCTACCTCAACGACGCCGCCGCCCGGCAAGGCCGGCGGCCAAAGGCCGACTTGCTGGGTCACACCATGATGGAAATGTATCCCGGTATCGAGAAGACCGAGTTGTTCGAGAAACTCCGGGAGTCCATGATAGAGCGTGTCTCCCATCACCTGGAGAATGAGTTTGTCTTCCCCGATGGCTCCAGAGGCTGGTTCGAGCTCCGCGTTCAGCCGGTGCCGGAGGGTATTCTCATACTCTCCGTGGACATCACTGAGCACAAACGGCTGGACGAGGAAATGAAAAAGTATCGTCAGCGGCTCGAAGACGTGGTAGCACGGCGCACCGCCGAGATAGCAGAGGCAAACGCCAGGCTGACGGAGCAGCTAGCCGAGCGCGCCAGCGCCCAGGAGGGCCTCTCCCTGAGAGCCGCCATTCTGGACAACGCCAGAGAGGCGATATTCCTTATCACCACCGGCGGCGACTTCCTCTACGCTAACGAAGCCGCTTGTAAGACCTATGGGTTCAGCCACGACGAATTCCTCCGTATGAATCTTCGCCAGCTCTTGCGGCCTCAGGACGAGGCGGTGATAAGAGCGCGGTTAGAAGAGGTGACGCTGACGGGCCGGCTGGAGGTGGAATGGGTACATCTGCGCAGGGATGGCTCACTCATGCCAGTGCAGGTGCGTCACAGCCTGATATGCACGCCCCAGGGAGAGTTCATTGTGAGCGTCATCCGCGATTTCACGAGGGAATCCCTGCTGCGCTCAGTGCTGGAGCAGATGCCCGGTATCCTGTTGAGCGCTGATGCCCAGCTCAGGTTGACCTTGTCGACGGGCGCCGGGTTGCAGGCGATAGGGCTGAAACCGGGGAATGGGTCAGGGGTGGCTCTGTCCGACTATCTTGAGAGCATCGGGTTTGGAAATGCGGCTCTGGCGGCCTTCGAGAACGCCCTGGACGGCTCGATAGTTCCCTACAAGGTGCGAAACCAGAAGCACCAGAGATTGTACGAAGGGTCGGCGGGGCCCCTGCATGACGCACGGGGAGAACTCGTCGGCGTGGTAGGGGTGATGCTGGAGTCAGCGGAAGGTCAGCCTTGATAGCCGCGAGGGTGCTCTTTGTGCCATTCCCAGGCGCTCCGGACGATGGCGGCCAGATCGGCGTATTCCGGCCGCCAGCCTAGCTCCGTGACCGCCCTTCGCGAGCTGGCGACCAGGCTCGCGGCATCTCCCGGCCGTCTCGCCCCCTCCACAGCTTTTATGGGTCGCCCGGTGACCGCCCGCGCTACCTCTATTACCTGCTTCACCGAATGGCCGCTGCCATTACCCAGATTGTAGACCAGGCTTCCCTTCGCCACGCCCCGAGCCTGCCTCTTCGGCAGGCTCAGCGCAGGCTCTTCTTCCATCGCTGTCAGAGCGAGAATATGGGCCTCCGCCAGGTCGGCAACGTGGACGTAATCGCGGATGCAGGTGCCGTCCGGCGTGGGATAGTCCGCGCCGTAGATGGTCACGGCGTCCCGCTGGCCCAACGCCGCCTGGAGCACGATGGGGATGAGGTGGGTCTCCGGGTGATGGTCCTCCCCCAACCCCTTGAAGGCGCCACAAGCGTTGAAGTAGCGGAAGGCGGCATAGCGCAATCCCAGGAGCTTGCTGTACCACGCCAGGACCCGCTCCACCATGAGCTTCGTCTCACCGTAGGGATTGTTCGGCGCCAGAGGCGCCGATTCTTCGATGGGCACAGACTCGGGCTCCCCATAGACCGCGGCGGAAGAGCTGAAGACGAAGCGCATGACGCCGTTCTGGAGCATGACATTGAGGAGGTTGATAACGTTGGCGACATTGTTGGTGAAGTACTTCTGTGGCGCCTCCATCGATTCGCCGACCTGGATGAAGGCGGCGAAATGCATTACGGCGTGGACTGGATGGCCCTTGAAGAGGCTATCCAGGCGAGCCGCGTCCGCCAGGTCACCCTCGACAAAGAGGCCGCCGCGGGGCGCCGCCCCCCGGTGTCCGGTGGAGAGGTTGTCGTAAATGATTACTTCGGCGCCGCGGTCGATAAGGCGCCGCGCCGTGACACTGCCAATGTAGCCAGCGCCGCCGACGACCAGGACCTTCACTAGCCTTGAGCCTGCTTGATGCGGCGCAGCTCAATGCGCAGACAGTTCTGAAAATCGGGGCACTGCAAGACGAGGAAGTCGGGGTCCTTAAGGTAGGGTAGGCTGCCCCCGCTGCGGAAGATCTGCACCCAGGGCCAGATATCATGGAAGAAGCCGGCGCACAGAGGGGGCGCCAGGGAGCTGCTGAAATCGAACTCGTCGCCCTCCTTGTGGCCCGCGCTGCATGTCCCCTTTATCCTGGAGACCCGGCCGGTGACACGGTACTCGTATTCAGCCATTGGGCGCGCCTCCTCAAAGGACTGAGGTCGGGTTACAGGAGGAAGGGTCCCACTCCCTGACCCCTGTCCCCCTTCCAAAATCACCTACTCCTCAAACTTCTTAAAGACCAGGCAGGCGTTCTGTCCGCCGAAGCCGAAGCTGTTGGAAAGGACAGTCTTGACCTCCTTCGCCCTGGTCACGCCGGGGACATAGTCCAGGTCGCATTCAGGGTCAGGGAACTCATAGTTGATGGTGGGATGGATCATGCCTTCCAGGATGGTCTTCACACAGACCACAGCTTCGACGCCCCCGGCTGCCCCCAGCAGGTGGCCAATCATCGACTTAGTGGAGCTAATGGGCACCTTGTAGGCTTGCTCTCCGAAAAGCTTCTTTATGGCCTTGGTCTCCACAGCGTCGTTGAGGGGGGTGGACGTGCCGTGGCAATTGATATAGTCTACTTGCGAGGGTGTCAGGTCAGCATCCTCTAAGGCCCAGCGCATGGCCCGCAAGGCGCCCTCCCCCTCCGCATCCGGAGCAACAATGTGGTAGGCGTCGCAGGACACGCCGTTGCCCGCCACCTCCGCGAGGATACTCGCCCCTCTCTGTCTGGCATGTTCCAGACTCTCCAGGATCAGGATGCCCGCCCCCTCGGCGGGAATAAAGCCGTCGCGTTTCGCGTCAAAAGGCCGGCTCGCCCTGGCCGGCTCCTCGTTCTGGCTGGTCAGGGCCTTCATGGTGCAGAACCCGGCCAAACCGAGCTGGCTGATGCCCGCCTCAGTTCCCCCCGTGACCATGACATCCGCGCGGCCGCTCCTTATGACCTCGGCGGCTTCGCCAATGGCATTCGTTCCCGCGGCGCAAGCCGTGATAATGGTGGAGTTGTAGCCCTTCATTCCGAAGTTGAGGCTAACCTGGGATGCCGCCATGTTCGGCAGGATCATTGGCATGAAGAGGGGGCTGACACGCATGCCGCCTTTGTCTACCAGCACACGGCAGCCCTCCTCCGTGGTGGGAAAGCCGCCGTTGCCATTACCCAGCAAAACGCCGGCCCTCTCCGCATCCTCTGAGGCCATATCCAGCCTGGCATCCTGGATGGCCATCCCAGCGGCGGCGACAGCGAACTGGCTGAAGCGCGCCATGCGGCGCGCCTCCTTGAAATCAAGGTAGTTGCGCGGATCGAACCCCTTCACCTCGCCAGCAATGGTGCAGCTGAACCCGGTGACGTCGCAGAGAGTGATACGGTCCACGCCGCTCCGTCCCTCAATCAGGCCCTGCCAGAACTCCGCAACGTTGAGTCCCAGGGGAGTTATGGCGCCGAGGCCGGTAACCACGACACGGCTGCGCTCTGCCCGCCGCCTCCTCAACGGCTGTGGCCTGCAATCGACACTTCCGCTATTTGTCATCCTGATCAAGTCTCCCTAGCTTCTGCCCTCACCGGGCCCTGGGCCCTGGAAAGCAAGGCTCACCTTCTTCACCCTTCATGCAGTCAAGGGCTTCGGCCACCACAAATAGGGAGCCCGTGGCCAGCACCAGGCCCCCGGGCCGGGCCAGCGCCCGCGCCCGCGCTACCGCCGATGGGACGTCGGCCGCGCCCGTCGCCTCCTTACCGCATCGGCCAAACTCTGAGATCAGCCGATCGACCGGCGCCGCCCTGGGATGGCGAGACCGGGTGACGATGACCTCATCGGACAGGGGCGCCAGCTCCGCGACGATGCCGGAGATGTCCTTATCCGAAGAAGTCCCTATTATCAGGACTAAGCGCTCGTACTCAAAGTGCTGTTGGACAGCCTCCCTCAGCCTCATCGCCGAGTAGCGGTTGTGAGCGCCGTCCACCACCACCGTGGGGTTCCGGCCGATAATCTCCAGCCGGCCCGGCCAGCGTACTGTTTTCAGGCCGAAGACGATGCCCTGTCCGGAGACCGGCGCCCCCTGGGCCATCAGTTCCTCCAGCGCCGCCACCGCCGTCGCCGCGTTCTCAAGCTGATATTCGCCGAGCAGCGGAATCTCCAGCCTGTACCTGTGAAGCCGGCCATCCACCTCGAACAACTGCGCCGCCTCATTGGCATCCAGCTTCCGCCAGGTGACCTCGCTGCCCACCATCGTGAGCTTCGCCCCCCTTTCGAGGCAGGCCCACTGGACCACTTGCTGCGCTTCCGGCCGCTGTGGAGCGCAGACCACGGAGGCGCCCGGCTTGATGATGCCCGCTTTCTCTATCGCTATTTTTTCGACGGAATCGCCCAGGACCTCAGTGTGGTCCAGGCTGATAGAAGTGATCACGCACACGGCCGGCGTGACCACATTCGTGGCGTCCAGCCTGCCGCCAAGCCCCGCCTCCACTACCTGGAATTCAGCCCCCCTCTCGGCGAAATAAGCGAAGGCCAGGGCCGTCAGTATTTCGAAGGTGGTGAGCCCGCCGTGCTTCCCCTCGTGATGCAAGCTGTCCATCACCGGCTGAAGCTGCGTCATCAAGCGGGCCATGTCTTCCGGCGAAATCTGCTCTCCGTCGACCGCCATCCGCTCCCGTATGCTATGCAGATGGGGCGAGGTGAACAAGCCCGTCCTGACGCCGGACGCCGTCAAAGCGGAGGCGGTCATCGCCGCGGTACTGCCCTTCCCCTTGGTCCCCGCGACATGAACGGTCCTGGCTTTCAAATGCGGATTCCCAAGACGGTGGAGAAGCTCCTCCATTCGCTTCAGATCATAGTTGGCGGCAGTATAGAGGACCCCGGGGGATTTTTCGTAATCGGTGAAGCTCTCGATATACTCGATGGCGGCCTGATAGTCCACTGCACGCCTTCTGGCGCCAAGGTTGTTCTCATTATATCATCGACGCCAAATCCCAAACAAGGCCGTCGGGAATGGCGCTGTGCTGAGACCTCCGAGGTCTTCGAGACCTCGGAGGTCTACGTATGGATACCCCTCAGCCTGACGCCCACCCGACCTCCTTAGCATCTTATCAACGTATCGATATCAGAGGCCCTCACCTCTTCGAGACTGGCAACCACCAGATCGGCCTCAGCGAGGCCCTCGCCGGGATGCGTGTTGGTCACCGCGACGCAGCCCATGCCCGCCGCCTTGGCCGCCCTGACGCCGACGACGGCATCCTCGATGACCACGCAACAACGCGGAGGCAGCCGCAGTTTATCCGCCGCGATCAGGAAAACCTGGGGGTCTGGCTTACCGATGGTCACGTCCTGCTCGGATACGATGGCCTGGAAGTATTCCCGGATCTTCAGAGCCTCGGCGATAAAGAGGACGTTTTTCAGCGGCGCCGAGGAGGCGATGGCCATGCGGAACCCCGCCTCTCTCAGGCCCTCAAGGAGGGGAAGCACCCCCGGTAGTGGGACGATGCTCTCCTTTATCCGGCGTCGGAAACGCTCCTCCTTCCTCTCGACAAAGAGCCATATCTCGCCCTCGGTCGCGTCTTGTCCCTTGATAAACCTCACGATGGCGTCGTTGCGCATGCCGAAGGTGCGGCGAAAGTCCTCCTCGCTGAACTGTACTCCGATCTCGGCCACCGAGTCCTGCCAGGCGGCGAAGTGAAAGGGAGCGGTATCGACGATGACGCCATCCATGTCCCAGAGAACACCCTTGCCCTCAGCCATCCCTTCTCCTGCCAGTTACCACGAAAATAAGTTGTTGGCATGCCGCGCACTGAAGTACGCGGGATAGGCGGCTTCGAGAACCTGGCCACGATGCCCCGCACTTCAGTGCGGGGTAGAGAGATCATTTTCATCCTCGTGGCGTCCGGGCGCCAGCCGGACATGAACGATTAGTAAACTGCTCTGATTTTACTATTGACAAACTATTAATTTCATGTTAAGCTGGTAATATGAAGCTGGAAGTCCTCCGGAAATCGAGGCTCTTCACCCAGCAGAGCCTGGCGGAACAGGCCAACACAGCAGTCAGTACAATTTACCTCATTGAAGCGGGGAGGACAACTCCTCGCTTCAACATTATCCGGAAGCTCTGCGCCGCCCTCAAAGTGGAACCCCACGAAGTTGATGAGTTTCAGGCGGCATTGCAAAGCACGGAAAAGTCGGACCGACGGAAGGGAAAAGATGTCGAACGCTGAGCAACTGGCTTTGCCTCTGGAAGGATACAGTCCAAGGATGGAAGAAACCACCCCTATTGTTCAGCCGGCGTCGGCGGCTCTCCGCGTCCCTCGTCCCCAGGTGCGAGCCGCGGCGTCCACTGCGAACCCGAAAAAGGACTCTATGCCGACGCCCAACGTCGATTGCCGCTGCAAACTCTATGCCATGGGTCAGCAGTGGTGCAAGTGGTTCGAGAGCGGCGACTGCCGCGAGGCCTAGCGCTAAGCAAGCCGCGCCCACTCTAGCCCTACCTGCTTTCTCCTTAGGGCGCCCATACAGCATCCTCCCGGTACCGCTGGAGGTCAGCCCTGCTTGAATACTTCGTCAGTCCTACCCCTTGACCACACACTTGGCTTAGGTTATGATAGCAATTGGTTTATTCTTGGTTGTGAGGTGGTGCGCCGTGGACTACATGCAATTCCCTAAATGCCAGAGGTGTAAAGCCGGTGATCTTGTGCCCCTCTCTGACTTCGGCAGTCAGGGAGCGGCTATCCACTATAAGGCCTGGGTGTGCACTAATCCTGATTGTGGATACAATATCAAGATTCGCAACGGGGATGTGTATCGCGATGAGCCCATCACCAGCGGGGCCCTGCACACCAGCCGTATGCGCTAGCTGGCTGGACTTGTCCCTCCGTTCTCGAGAAGGTAACCCGACGCGTCGGGCGAGAGCCAAAGCGGGGGGCGTCCGGGAGGCGCGAGGTATGTCTCGCCCGTACACAGGACCACCTGGAGGAGGGGAGAGGCCGCCGTGCAATTAGAGCACGGGAATCTCAGCGTATTAACCGAGGGAGCCCGAATACCTGAATCGCCAGTTCTCACCACTGGCAAAAGATACAACGTTCTCAAAATCGCTCCTACCTCTTTCTTCTCCGATTACGGCTGTCACGTCCGCATATACGAGGAAAGCCTCGCTCTTCGCCGCCTCGGCAATGGTGTGACCGTTTGTACGTACCATACCGGCGGCGACATCGATGGCCTGGACATCCGCCGCAGCCTTCGCATCCCCTGGGACAAGAAGATCCGCGTTGGTTCCTCGATGCACAAGCTCTATTGCGATGCCCTCCTCTCGCTGCGAGCTTTGCACGTATCCCTTCAGTTCAGGCCGGACATCATCCACGCCCATCTCCACGAAGGGGCGCTCATCGGCTACTACCTGAGCCGGCTGCGAGGCATCCCCCTCGTATTCGATTTTCAGGGCAGCCTGACCAGCGAGATGATCGACCACAATTTCATCCGGCGCAACAGCCGCATCTTCGGGCCACTGCGGTTTCTGGAATCCCACATAAACGGCCTCGCCGATGCTGTCATCACCAGCTCCCGGCACGGGGCTGAGGTATTGCGCCAGGATTTCGAGTATCCACTCCACAAAGTCTTCACCGTTCCGGATGGCGTGGACGCCAGCTTTTTCCGCCCGAGGTCCCAGCTTATGGATAACGACAAAGCCAGATCTTTGCGACAAAGCCTGGGCATACCCCTGGGGCGGAAGGTAGTAGTCTACCTGGGTCTCCTGGCGCCCTACCAGGGCACCAATAAGCTGCTGGAGGCGGCAAGCCTGCTGGTGAAAAGGCGAAGGAAGGCGCACTTCCTGGTCATGGGCTATCCCGGCGAGGACTATTACCGCGCCCTCGCCGCCGATATGGGCTTAACCGGGCATGTCACTTTCACCGGCCGGATACCCTATCGTCTGGCGCCCGGTTACCTCGCCCTCGGCGATATCGCGGTGGCGCCCAAGCTATCCGAGACCGAGGGCAATGGCAAACTGCTTAACTACATCGCGGCGGGATTGCCCACCGTGGCCTTCGACACTCCCGTCGCCCGTGAGATACTGGGAGACCTGGGGGTCTATGCCCGGCCGGGGTGCGCCGAGAGCCTGGCGAACGACATCGATTTCCTGCTGACGGCGGACGACGCGTTGATGTGGGAGTTCGCCAACCGGCTGCGCGCCAGGGCGGTCAACAAGCACTCCTGGGACCTGGCCGGCAAGCGCCTCATGGCCATCTATGACTACGTCTCAACTTAGGGCCTGGACCAATCGGACGCCAGCGCTAACTCTCTATCACCTCATGGACCTGATACGCTACCGGGAGCTGCTCCGGAACCTGGTAGCCAGGGACCTCAAGGTGCGCTACCGGGGCTCCATCCTCGGGTTCCTCTGGTGTCTGGCAAACCCTCTTCTCATGATGGCGGTCTTCACCGTCGTCTTCACTGTCCTTCTGCAGAACAACGCCATTGACAAGTTCCCCGTCTTCATCCTTATCGGCGTGCTCGCCTGGAACCTGCACTCCACGGCCCTTATGGGCGCCACGCGCAGTATCGTGGCTAACGCCGCCCTGGTGACTAAGGTCTACTTCCCCAGGGAGATCCTACCCATCTCGGTGGTGCTCTCCAACACCGTTAACTTCATCCTGGCGCTCGTCGTCCTTTTCGCCATGATCCTGCTCTTTCAAGTCAACCTGTCGGCGACTGTCCTCCTGCTGCCGCTGCTGTTGCTTAGCCAGGTGGTCTTCACCGTGGGGCTTGCGCTGGTCCTCGCCACCGTGAACGTCTTCTTCCGGGACACCGAGATCATTATGGAGACGCTCATGCTGGCCTGGTTTTTTCTTACGCCCATCTTCTACCGCATCGAAGACCTGTTTCCCGCCTATGCCCGGGCCATGTATATCCTTAACCCTATGGCCTCCTTTATATCCTCCTACCGCACCATCCTGTACAGCGGCGGCATGCCTGACCTCTATTTCGTTTCCCGGACCTTCCTCACCTCGCTGGCCTTCTTGATCGTCGGCTACCTGGTCTTCACCCGCTACTCCAAACACTTCGGGGAAGCGCTTTGATGACGACCGCGGTTAAGCTGGAGTCCGTGTCCAAGCGGTTCATCCTGCACCACGACCGCCCCGTATCCTTCCAGGACCTGGTGGTCAACTTCCTCCACCGGCGCAACGGCTCCCGTGAGGAGTTCTGGGCTTTGCGCGACCTATGCCTGCAGGTGGCGGAGGGCGAGACCCTGGGGATAATCGGCCCTAACGGCTCAGGCAAGAGCACCATTTTGAAGCTGATCACTCGGGTCCTGGAGCCGACCAGCGGGGCAATATCGGTGAACGGCAAGAGCTCCGCCCTTATCGAGCTGGGCGCCGGCTTCCACCCCGACCTGACGGGCCGGGAGAACGTCTATCTCAATGGCTCCATTCTGGGCATGGGCGGCAAGGAGATGCGGCGCCGCTTCGATGACATCGTCTCCTTCGCCGAACTGGAGCAGTTCATCGATACCCCGGTGAAGCATTACTCCTCAGGCATGTACATGCGGCTGGGCTTCGCGGTGGCCATCAACGTCGATCCGGACATCCTCATCATCGACGAGGTGCTGGCGGTGGGCGATCTCCGCTTTCAGCAGAGGTGCCTGGAGGCGATGCGCCGCTTCCAGGGCGCGGGAAAGACGATCATCCTGGTAACCCACGATGTCGTCACGGTGCGCGACTTCTGCACGCGCGCCCTGCTCCTCTACAACGGAAGGCAGTGGGACGAGGGCGATGTCGTGGAGGTCACCGATCGATATCTGGGCTTGCTCGCCAGCCTGCGGCCGGCAACGTAGGATGGCCCCCCTTAATCCCCCCGTCCACGGGGGGAGACTGAATGGAAGAAACCGAAGGCCCCGATAATCGGGGCCTTCGGTTCTCTCTGGCAGGCCAGCCGCGTGAGTTTACCCTGCCACAAAGTTCTGACCACTCACGTTAGCGCCGCTCACGGTTACCACTCGCGCCCTCGGCGTGAAGTTAACGCCGCCGGACATGCGAGGCCTCACCGAATAGTTCCCGTCGCGCAGCCCGACCAGAGTGTAGTTGCCCGAGGCGTCGGTCCGGGCTGTCCTGTTCTTAGCCCCGCTGCCCCTCACCTCGACTCCGGCCATGGGCGCTCCGGCCGCGTTGGTTATGTTGCCCGAGATCGACCAGGCGCCAGCGCCTTTCTGTGTTGCCACGAAGTTCTGGCCGCTCACGTTGGCGCCGCTGACGGTCACCACCCGGCTTCGCGGCTCGAAGGTGAAGCCGGAGACGACGGGCATGACTCTGTAGTTGCCGTTAGCCAGCCCGGCTATGCTGTAGCTGCCTGAAGCGTCCGTCACGACCGTCCGCGTCCCCACGCGTCTCACCTTCACAGTGATTGCAGCGAGCGGAACTCCGCCAAAGCCGGTCACTGCGCCCGATATGGAGTAGGTTCCAGCGCCAACCGGCGTTCCGACAAAGTCCTGACCGGTCACGGTGGCGCCGCTTAACGTCACCACCCGGCTCCGCGGCGTGAAGTCATAGCCGACAAGGGAAGGCGTGACCCCGTAGCTGCCGATAGCCAGCCCGCTTATTCTGTAGGCGCCAGCGGCATCCGTGACGGCTCTCCGCGTCACGTTCCCTGTCGTCGCCGTCACGGCGACTCCGGCCAGCGGCGCTCCTGTCGAGCTGGTCACTGTGCCCGAGAGCACGGGTCGGATGTCGATGGGAATCCGGGCCGTGCACAGGACCGTCTCCGTGGTGTCCGGGCCCCGGCCGCCGCGGGTGTCGCTGAAGTCCACTTCCGCGAAGCCGTTGAAAGGAGTGTCCACCTTCATCAGCGCGTCAAAGCGCCGCGCCACGCTGATCTTGATGGGTGTGTTGGCCGGGACGTCGTAGGCGTGGTTGTATTGTCCGTACGGCGGCACCCCCAGGGCGCGTCCGTCCCAGGCGATGACGGTCACCGGCACCGGGAACCTGATGGTGGCGTTGTTGTACGCCGCATCCAGACACCGCACCAGGATGGTCTGGCCCACATCGGCTTGGACCGATACCTGCGTCGCCGTGCCGCTGATCAGCGCCGGCGGGATGACGATGCCCGCCGGTATGGTCCCCGTGCCCCCTCTGGGGGCGGGCACCGGGACGCCGGTGACGAACCAGTAATCGGCGTTGAAGTCGTTGAAGGCGAAGAAATCACCGGGTTCAACGCTGCTGCTGCCGCCGTTGTTATGGAAGCCGTCGTTGACGCCGGGTATGTAGGGCGCCGTGTCAGATGCGCCGTGATGCGGGTAAGTGGCCTTCGCGTTCGGCGCCAGGTCGCTCCACCGGGAGTCACGGTCGTCCACCACCCACAGCGCCTCCACGTCAAAAGGCACGGTGAAGGCATGGGGATCGGTGGGGAACTTGAGCCGCGGGTCGCCCGTCCAGGGGTCCGGGGTGTCCAGCGGGTTGAAGTTGTCCTGGAGGACCACCAGCGAAGTCCCCCTGAGGTTGGCGGCGATGCGCCGCTTCCTGTCCCGGCCGGCGCCGATGGGGATAGTGGGGTCGACCAGCGTGGCGAAGTAGGCATCCGCCGGGTCGATGAGCAGCGCCTGATACAGGCCATACTCGAAGTGCTGCACCGTGTTCCGGTGGCAGTGGCAGAAATAGAAGCCGATGAAGTTGGGCTGCCACTGATAGGTATAGTCGCCGATCTCCATGGAGCAGTGCCCCACCCCATCGTTGCAGGGGGTCGGCTCGATGCCGTGCCAGTGGATGGTGTGCGGCGGCGGGCCATGGCCCTTGGTCTCGCCATGGAAGATCACTCCCCGGGGCACCCGGATGGTCGCCCCCGGGAAGTTTCCATCTCCCGTGGCGGGGTTATCCCCATCCCGGAAGAGGAAGAACTTGAGCCGCTTGGCGCCATCCCAGGTAGGGATGTCCGCGCCGTGCAGGAGGTCGCGCATGACGGTATGAGGCGTGCTGGGGGTCTTCTGCAAGCCGGCGGCGGCCATCACCTCCGGGCACACGTTGGTGGGCGCCAGGAGGTCCGGCGTGGGCGGGCTGGCCCTAGGCGGGTCCCACATCTTGGCCCACATTCCCTCCATGCCGTGGATGGACTGGCGAGGTATCGTAAAAAGCGGGCTTGTGAATGACATTTTCTTTTCTCCTTCCACTCTATTAACAGGCTCTGACAACGCCCCGATTATCGAATTTAGTCATGGTGAGCGGGAGGTGCGCACGCGTGCGTGCCGTCAAGGGCGCAGCCGCGGTCGATCCCTGTCCCGTACATCAGGCGCCAGTCCTCATCCATGGGGAAGTCCATCCAGCCCGGCGTGTTCCGGTCGCCGGTGAAGTAGATGCCGGAGATCAGGCCGGTGTTGTAGTTGCCGCCCTGGGTGGTCTGGCTAGGCTCGGAATGGTCGTGCATCGGGTAGCACAGGGGCGAAAGCCTCTGCTTGAGGTCAATGGGATTTCCGTTGATGTCCTGGGCCATATCCTCTCCTGGTCCCGGGATATACATGTTCATCTCCTCCACGGGGGGCCAGCAGGGGTGGCCGTTGATGGTGTTCAGCGGCGGGTCCGGCAGGCCGATCCCCCTCGTGTTGGGCAGGTCCGGAGGCCTCATGAAGGGAATCGTGTAGTCCACCCTGTCCATAGGCTCGATATTGTAGACGTCCACCCAGATGGGGTTCTCCTGGACCACGCCGTTGACGCTGGTGATGTACATGTGGTTGGCGTGGAGGTGCATGGAGTGGGTCCACAGCCCGGCGTTCAGCAGGTAGACCACCGCCGGCTCGCCCACGCGGCCCATGGGGGTGACGTAGCAGTTATTGTGGGCGAAGTGTCCGGTCTGGCCGTTGATCTGGAAGTACTGGGGGATGTAGGATATGTCGTTGCTCACGCTGCTGTTGTTTACCTTGAAGGGCCCCCTCAGGAACTTGTTGACGAACTCGGCTGAGCTGTAAATCTGTCCGGGGGGCAGGCTGCCCACCTCGGCGAAGAGCTTGGGGCTCGCCTGGTGCAGCAGCCAGACGTAGTGCCGGAAGGGCGGGGTGAAGGTGGCCGGGTCGCCCTGCTCCCAGGAGAGGCCAGGGAAGTGGGCGCTGGAGCCGAAGTCGTCGTAGAGCATCTGCACCCCGGGGGTTGGGCTGTCGTAAGGGGTGAAGTTGTGCCCGGGGAGCGGCGCGCTGGGGATGACGATCAGGGCGCCGTAAAGCCCCATCATCCTGTTCACCGGGCGGTTCAGGTTGTCGTAGTACAGATGGGCGCCGGATACATTGGCAGTGAAGGACCCCGTCCAGGTGGCGCCCGGGGCGATAGGGCCGCTATCTACCATGCCCGGGATGTAGAACGCGTGCGGCTCATCCAGGTCATTGGTCACCGAGATGTTTACCGTATCTCCCTTCCTGGCCATGATAGAAGGCCCGGGAGTTTCCGCCGGCAGGTCAGGCACGACGCTCTTGTAAATCCAGTAGTAGCACCTGGCTGCGTTTATTGCGTTGTGAGTGTGCATCTCCTTTATGGCGTCGGCGATGTGAAGATTAACGGTCTGCGTCGCGGCAAAGGCCGTGCCGCCCAGCGCCCAGGACAGTTTGCTCCCCACCACCAGGGTGGCCAGCCCGCCAACTGAATGTTTGAGAAACTGCCGTCTGTCTAGGGTTTTCATTCTTTCCTCCTTAACCTCGTCTTCGTAGTCGCATGCATCGCCCCTACATGCAACAATGCCAAAAGCGGTGTTCCCCGCTGCGCCTCTAAAGCCTTTGGGGTGGCCCCGTGGAGCCCCCAGCGGGCGGTTCCATGCCTCCCCTCCCGGGCCACTCAATTTCATGCATCGCCCTATCTCGCCCCCTTCCCCTGGACTCGCCCACCGGCGTATGGGTACGATGTTTTCCGCATACCCTTCACACACATTTTGCATCGGCTTGCCCTTGGTGTCTGTCGCCAAGCTTCAACGATTACGTAACGAAAACTCGACAGTTTTCTGTCTAGATTTGATGACATGAAAGATAATGATGAATGATGAATGCGGTGTCACCGGATAGGCAACGGATAAAGGGATAACGAGGTCAGGGGT
>JACPQD010000021.1 GCA_016190665.1 Chloroflexota bacterium | reverse complement strand
TCCCCATGCCGTTGGCCCGGCGCCACCGAGCATGAAAATGCCGTAGGGCAGCGGGCTTGTCCCCTGCCGCCGTCGTCGGGGCGTTGGGAATCATTTTCATACCAGTTCCCCATGCCGTTGGCCCGGCGCCACCGAGCATGAAAATGCCGTAGGGCGGGCTTGTCCCCTGCCGCCGTCGTCGGGGTGTTGGGGATCATTTTCATAGTAGTTCCCCATGCCGTTGGCCCGGCGCCACCGAGCATGAAAATGCCGTAGGGCAGCGGGCTTGTCCCCTGCCGCCGTCGTGGAGCGTTGCCAATCATTTTCATTGCAAGCCAGAATCCAGACGGGTACCTGCCCGGTGAAGGGGAGTAGTTGGCAGGACAGAAGCACCTATTTTCAGAGCAGGCCAGAATCCAGGACGCGCGATTAGAAGATTGACATACCTCCACATTTACAGGCCCGTCTGGATTCCAGCCTCCGCTGGAATGGACATTCAAGGGCCTCTTTCAGGCATATCCATGTCCTTCCATGTATCCGGCAGCGTTCCGCTGCCTGGTGAAGCTCAGGATGACAGAAGGGGAGCGCCTTACAGAACACAAGCCCATCTTCGTGCGCAAATTGGGCACAGGAAGAACCGACCTCGCCCTACGGCGCAATCAGCGTCTTCACCTGAGTCGTGGGCTCGATCAACGGGCCAAAGGCTCGCTGAATGTTGGCCAGCGGCTCGACGCGCGTGATGAAGGGCTCGCAATCGACCTTTCCCGCCGCTATCAGATCGACAGCGTCGCCGAATTCGCCCCGCGTGTAGGTGCGGCTTCCCCTCAGCATTATCTCCCGGGACACCATATCGGAGGAAATCTGGGTTTCCCAGCTCTCGGCGACAACGACGACGACGCCGCCGGCTTTGGTGAAGGTAAAGGAGTCCCGGACCGCCTGGGGTACGCCGGCGCAACTGATCGCCACGTCGGCCCCGATGCCGGTGAGCTCCAGAAGCGCCTGGCGGACGTCCACCTCCGTGGGGTCCAGGACGGAATCGGCGCCCAATCTCGCGGCTGCTGCTTTTCGCCCGGGCGCCTTCTCGCTCACATAGACCTTGCCAGCTCCGGCCAGCCGCGCGCATTGGAGAGCGAAGAGGCCGATGGGTCCCGCGCCAACGACCGCCACGGCATCGCCCGCTTTGATCTGCGCCAGATGGACGGCGTGGAGTGAGACAGCCAGGCATTGCGCCAGGGTGGCGTTCTTCTCTCCGACCCGTTCCGGGACGTGGAAGAGTTGAACGGCCAGGGCCTTGGTATACTCCGCATAGCCGCCCGGGTTTCCCGCGATGCCGGTGCCGCCTCGATCGGGGCAGAGGTGGCCTTGTCCGTGGAGGCACCAGTAGCACTTCCCGCACTCGGTGATAGGGTCCACCGCCACCAGGTCGCCCACGGACCACCCCGGCACCCCCTCGCCGACCTCGGCTATCCTTCCGCAGAGCTCGTGGCCGAGGATCAGTCCCACGCCGCGAGCGTTGGCGAACCGGGTCACGTCCGAGCCGCAGATGGCGTTGTAGCTGACCTTGATCACTGCCTCGCCGGGTCCTGCCCTGGGTGCGGGCACATCTTCGATCGAGAAACGTTCCTTATCCTTGAGAATGGCGGCTCTCATGGGGGTCTCCTTGTGGCTTCGAAATAAAGAGGGTCGCGACCGGGAAATCCGCGGACAATGCTACCATCAGAAGATGCCGATGTCAACGGAGCGGAGCTGACGCCCATTGACAAACCCTGAAGATGATGATAGATTACGCCACGCTTTCTTCCGAAATGCCTTCACATCGATATCCAGGATAAACAGGATTGAGTTCATCGTATCCTGTAAATCCTGTCCATCCATTGAATAATAGAGGAACCCCGCATCGAAATTCCTGTTGGAGGCTGACTTATGCTCACGAGGAGCCGGTCCTGGGACAAGACCGCTGAGGTGGTGGTCATCGGGTATGGCTGTGCGGGTGGAGTGGCGGCGATTGTGGCCGCGGAGAACGGGGCTGAAGTCCTCATCCTGGAGAAGCAGCCGCGCGAAACGCATCACACCAACACGAGTATGGCTGGGGGCAGCATACTCACTCCTCCGGACGTGACCACGGCCCTGGAATACATGCAAGCGCTTGACAGAATCCCTGGCGGGGGAACACGGTGGACGGATGACAGGATTGTCCGGGCGTGGGCGGAATACTCGGCGACAGGCAAGCAGTGGATCGAGTCAAGAGGCGGGGATATCTTCCTCAGCCCCGGGCCGGCCGAGCACCCGCAGCTTCCCGGCGGCGCCGTCACCACGAGGCACCGCTTCAAGGGCATGGGGATCGGAATAGCGCGCTTTCTGGACGACCAAATCAAGGCGCTGAAAGTGGGCGTCTCATATGAAACGAGGGCGACGCACCTGTTGACCAACCTGAGGGGAAGAGTCATCGGCGTCGAAGCCCGGGCGGTCGAGAACGGGCAGACGAGGACGGTGCGCATCAGGGCCTCACGCGCCGTGGTCCTGGCCCCTGGCGGCTTCGAGTTCGACGAGGTGGCCAAGCTCAACTATCTGAGGGTGTACCCGACCTACTTTACCGGCAGCGAGGCGTTGACCGGGGACGGCCTGCGAATGGCCATAGAAGTGGGGGCGCAACTGTGGCATATGAACGGGCTTTCGTGCCACTTCGCCTTCAAGTTCCCTGAGTACCCCTTCGCCTTCTCGCCGGACTTCCCGGGAAGAACGCATATTCGCTATGTGAAGGGAGAAGAGGGCGTTCCCATCTGTAGCGGCTCCATCGTTGTCGATCGTGACGGGAAGAGATTCACCAGTGAGAACATTAAAGCCCACGCGCTCTCCTACGAGCTGACTAACTTCGACACGCACCGGCTGATCTATCCTCGCGTGCCCAGCTATTTCATCTTCGACCGCAGGAGACTCGAAAACGGGCCGCTCACGGCGGTCACTTCGGGCCCCGCCGGCCCGGTCCGCCTATATCGGTGGAGCGCGGACAACGGGAAAGAGCTCGAAAAAGGCTGGATAAAGGCCGCTGATACGGTGCGCGGCCTGGCGAGGAAGCTCGGAGTGCCCGCCGACAATCTGGAGAAGACCGTCGCCCGGTTCAACCGCCATTGCGAGAAAGGGAGTGACCCCGATTTCGGCAGAAGGCCGAAGGAGCTCATACCCATCGATACGCCCCCCTACTGCGCCATGCTGCTCTGGCCGGGAGGCCCTTCGACGTATGGCGGGCCGCGGCGCAACAGCAAGGGGCAGGTACTCAACGCCGATGGGAGGCCGATTCCCGGTCTGTACGGCTGCGGCGAGCTGGGCTGCGTTTTCGGGATGCTCTATCCGGGGGCCGGAGGCCACATAGCCGAGTGCTTCGCCTTCGGGCGCATCGTGGGAGAGAACGTGGCGCGGGAACGCAGTCGTGAGTGAGGACTGCATCCTGGGATCGGCAAAGACCGCCTTGTGGCGCGTTGGACAAGTTCGGTGGCGAGATGGGCTCTCGAAGGGCGTCGCCCCTTAGGGGGCCCCAAACGAATGCGTCGTCGAGAACCTCCACCAATCCTCTTTACCTCAATGGCTCAAAGCGTAAATAGTTTTGAGCCTCAAGAATGGCTCCCCGGGCAGGATTCGAACCTGCAACCTGGCGGTGTGGCGCCGGCGGAGCTACCAAGTGCGCCGGATGGGGTCCCACTGCGCGCCATCGCCGACCGCGCCACCGAGAATCGGATCGAGGAAGGCAGCAGCGTGCTGGTACCCGATCGACACCTGGGGTTCCAGCCCGACCTCAGCCGCCAGCTTGCGGTACGCCGGGCCCCACCGCGGTGGCCGCGGCAGCGTGGCCGGCAGCGGATGGCTGCCACGCGCGTCGAACGTGGCACGGAGGGCGCTCCGCAGGCGGCCAGCCCGGAAGGGGAACAGAGACACGATGAGGACCAGGTCGATCAGGTCCTTGGTACGGGTGCTGGAATAGCCGCCGGCGTAGCTGCGGGAATAGGCGTGGACCTTCTCGGCCACGTGCTGCTCGATTGGAAGGGTGGGGACCTCGATCGGCGCGATCTCCGCGAAGCTGAGGAGGTCCGGGCCGCGCAGCCGCTCCGGCTCCCCGACCGGCGGATCGCCGAAGCCGACGTCAACCGTGAGCTCCTCGAACCGCCGCCCCGCGAGGTACGCCGAGACATGGTAGCGCACGGCGGCGCCTTCGAGCAGCGGGTCGAGCTTAGCGGTCCTCTCGACGGCAAACCGGAAGTGGTCGTCCAGATTGACCTGCTGCGCCGCGACAAGATCGTCGGTGGCCGCCCGCTCGTTGTCCCAGCGGCCGAGATCCATGTCCTTCGTGGTTCGGAAGCGGGCTGCAAGGCGAAAGTGGAACGCCACCGCACCCTTGAGGACCCACCGGTCGGGCGCCGCGGCCATCAGACGCGCCAGCAGCCGCTCGAACGCGACGAGCTTCCGCAGCCGCACCAGCGGAACGCCCCTCTGCTGTGCTGTCGCCAGAAGGCGCTGCTCGAGGGCCGTGCGGAAGGCGCCGGCCGTCGCGTATCTCAAGCCGCGACCCTGCGGAGCGCGCCCTCGATGAGTGCGGCCACCCGCCGTCCACGCGCGGCGGCGTCCCGCCGGAACTGGTCGGGGGCGGCCAGGCCTCGCTCGACCGCCTGGACCACTGCCAACTCGATCTGGTCCGGCGCCATGCCTGCCTCGGCCGCGTCGAGGATGGTGCGTGTCGCCGAGGTGATGACCATGCCATCGTGGTAGGTCAGGTCGCTTGGTCGAAGCGGTCTGGCCGTGGTATGAATCTTCACTCCGGGCAGCGAGGGAAGATTGCGCCGGGAGCGGGGCACAACGAGATGTGCCGCGTCCGGGATCACGTCGCTCAGGCCGAGCAGATCGAGGGCGCTCCCGTGCGAGACGACCGCAGCATCCTTCCCCACGGCGAGCCAGGCGGCGAGGACATCCTCGCGCGGGGACGAGGGGTACTCGCGGAGGCGGTAGAGCCCGCGCCGGACGCGAATGAACCGGCCACTTTTCACGTGGTGCGAGAGTAGCGCAAAGCTGTACCCACAGGCGCGGGCCTGGTGGGCCGTAAAGTAGCCACCTTGCTCCGAGGCGATCTCGAAGAGGCGCAGGCGATCGGGCCTGATACTGGAAGGGTGGGGCGGCTTGGGCGTTATAGCGTCACTCATAGCTCAAATTATACTTGAGGGTTGGGTGACATGCAACTATTTTGGCATGTGGCGCGAACTGAATTTCAAGATCGTCGGTGTGGCGAGTGTAAAGCTTGGCGGGGGTCTTGCCGCGGAGGGCACTTCCATTACGGCGCTATTAATGGATGTACAGAATAGACAGGATAGGATTCAATGACTTCAATCCTGTGCATCCTGTCTATCCATGTTTGAAATCGTCCCCTGTCCCCAGGGCGAGGCCCCGGTGACTCGCTCGGTGAGCTCATTGATTTCGATCTCTGGGTACTCTGTGTCTCTGCGGTGACTGCTTTCATCCGAGCTTCTTTTTCAACTCGTCGATTCCGATAGTCGGCGCGTCTCCTTCGGCCTCCCTGGCTTCCCTCAGGCTACGGAGGTCCTCGTAATCTTCCAGTTGCTCCTGAAGCGGTCCGAGTTCCTCTTCGGCTTTCTCGATCAGCTCCTCCCAATTCGCCGGCAACCGTATGGCCGCGCTGGTGGGCTGGCGACCGGCCACGCCGACCTGCATCCAGTAGTTATGCCCGGACTGTTCGCCTCCCGCCACCACAACGATGATGTTCTCCGGTCTGGCTGTGATCGGCATCGGGTATTGCACCGCCTCCGGCGGTATCTGTTTGCCGGTTATCGTTCCCATCATGATGCCTCTCAGCGCGGGGGAGTCCGGCACTTTCGATTTCTCCCACAGGAAGGCCTTGACCTTCTTCTTGGACCATCCCAGGTGCGAGAGGTCCCTGGCGACCCCGCGGGGGATAAGCATGATGCCTGGCGCCCCTTCGAAATAGTTCGGGCCGCTGAAGTAATTGGCATTGAGAGTGGCCATATTGTCCGCGGCTACCAGCAGAATGTTCGTAAGCTGCCCCTCGGCGGTGGACGCCATGCCATTCCTGTTCAGTATGTTCACTGTGCTGGCAACGGGATGGACCGTGACGGTATCGGCGCCTCGGGGAAAGCCCCGCTCGACGCTGAGCGGCGCCCAATCCGGGGGCAGACCTTCCTCGTCTTCGGCGAAAACGATATTCGTGTACCTGGCGGGGCCGCCGTAGATGGCCATCGTGCCTTTACCTGGCCTGGCGCCCCCGACGTTCATCAACAGAAGCCTGATGGCCCGTCCAATCGCGGCGCCGGCGGGACATGTTGGATCGGGTCCCAGACACCCGTATCCCGAGTTGAGGCGGATTTGCTTTGCCGCCGGCCCGTTCACGATGACAGCGGGATAGCCGGAATTGGTGGTGGCCTGGAAGTTGTGATGCAGCATCAGCGGATTGGTGATGGCTTCCATAGCGGCGATCAGGACGGGCATGTACTCGGGACGTCCGCCCGCCATGGCGAGAGCGATGGCGAGGGCCTCGACGGTGCATACACCTCCTCGAGGCAGGATCCTCCCTTCTCCTACCACCGCGTCACGGGGCAGGGCTGAACCTGTCAGTATCCGGCTGACCCGCTCCTCTGTTGCCGGCAGCAGCGGCAGTCCATCTCCCCACCCCCGGCTCGCGAAAGTCAACTGCATGTTGTCGAGGGCTTCCAGACAATCTTTGCCCGAGATGCTTACCTTAGCTGCCGCGGGAGACTCGCTGCGCCGGCCCGTCTTCGGCGCCCATTTCGTCAGTGCATAGATAACCTTGTCGACATTCTCTTCGATAGGCGTCAGGTCGCTGCCTGTCAAGAACATCTCGACAGGGAACTCATGCGCTACGGGACCCTCGGGAGAGAATCCAAGACCGGCAAAGGCATTGCCGACCGCTTGTGAAAAGCCTCTGCGGGTAAAAACCGTCGTGGGTATGCCGAGTTTCTCAATTCTTGCGGCGGCACGGCCGCAGGATGTCGAGCAGGACCCTCAAGCGGCATTGCCGACAATAGCGGCATCGCACCCCTTCGCCTTCACCATCTCGCCGAGGGTTTCGATGTCTATCTGCCGGCTTCCCATGGGAAACTCGGTGTGGGGTATAATTCGCAGGTCAGGGAACCGCTCTCGCAGCAGCCCTCGTAACAGGGAGAAGGTCCGGCGGTCCTCCCAGCAGGCGTTTGAGATCTCACAAATCGTCTTGCCGGCCAGCGTATCGAGCCGCGGCGCATGGACCTGGGTCGTCTCGACGCCGCCGCAGGGATCGTAGACCTCGAGGGTCACGGGGCCTTCCGTCTGAGCGCCGGACACAGATGGATGTGAGGGGTTGTCTCGTCTTTCATGACTCCTCGCGGGGGACATTGGTCTCGTCTTCTTCTGCCCCAACCTGGCAGCCTTGCCCACAGGATGCCTACTTCACGAACGAAACCCCGGCGTACCTGACGTTCGAAGTGAAGGTTAGAGGCAGTACGTGACGAATAGTGGACGGCCACCAGGCGATGAAATAGTCAAACCAGTGGGTGGTTACTGCCGGCAAGCTCTCGGTGAGCCTGCGGTCGATCTCCCTGAGGATCTCCTTCCGCTTGGCAGCATCAGTGGTGATCGACTGCAGGTCGATCAGCTTGTCGGTCTCCTCGTCGATGAGGCGCGAATAGTTTCTCACCGAGGTGCTGCGGTAGTTCACCGGGAGGAGTCCATCCGCATCGGGGAGCTTCCACGACGCCCTGCTCAGAAAAGAGTGATAGGCCCCCCGATACGTTACCTCGTAGTAGTCGGCTTCGTTTTGCGGGTCCAGCTCAGCCATAATGCCTATCTTGGCAAGCTCGGACTTCAGCAAGACGGCGCCGCTCTGAAAGGGCTCTCCCGTCCTGTGGAGCATCCTGGTGGGGAAGCCGTTGCCGTACCCGGCCTCCTGGAGCAGCCTCTTGGCCTCGGCGCGGTCCGCATCCTTTGGTTGCCGGAAGCCAGGCTTGTCCTTCAGTTCTTCCGGGGTCGCCCCACCCATGATGGCGGGCACAAAGCTGCCTATGCTGCCAAACCCCTGCTCGATGATCTTCACGAAGGCGTCCCGATCGAGGGTCAGATATACAGCTCGGCGCACCCTGATGTCATTCCAAGGCGCCTTGTCAACGGGCATGACGAAGTTCCACCAACCGAGACTGGGATACTTGCCCACCCTTGCCTCCCGCTCTTCCCTTTGGAGGGTCAGGCCGCTTGGGGTCGGCAGCACCAGGATCCCGGTGATGTCAACCCGCTTAGAGCGAAAAGCGGCCAGGGCTGTTGCTACGTCCCTGATGGGATAGAAAGCAAGGCCATCAAGATAAGGCTTACCTTTGACGAAGTAGTCGGCATTGCGCACCAGATGGAGCGAGGCGCCGACGTCGTGGCTCTTGAACTTGAAGGGGCCTGTTCCCACGACAGTCCTCTTCATGTCGCCTCTGGCTTCGATGACGCTCTTGGGCATTATGGCGGCCCAGTTGTCGGCCAGGATGGTCATGAAGACAGGCCGCGGCTGCGTCAGGGTCACCACGACCGTGTTCTCGTCCCTCGTTTCAACTTTTTGCACGAAGGCCAGTGGGTCCTTCAGATTCGGGCTGTTTGCCATGAGTCGCTTCATGCTGTATTCCACGTCTGCCGCGTTGAAGCGCGTCCCATCCTGCCAGCGGACGTCCTTTCGCAAGTAGAAGGTCCAGATACGGCCGTCGGCGCTGGTGTCCCATTTCTCGGCGAGCGCGGGGATTATCTTGCTCGTCTGCTCATCGTCATATTCCACCAGGCCATTATAGGCGGGCCCTATCGGAGCGAGCACGGTGTAGCTCAATTCGGTGTGAAGGTCGTAGGTTCTCGGATCGGCGCTGACCAGAACTCTCAGGGTCCCTCCGCGATTGGGCCCGGCGTGTGCTGGCTTGGGAGAAGGCGCTGGCGCCGCAGCAGTCGGGGCTGGGAAGCTGGTGGGCGCAGCCTGAGCGGCGCTCGCCGGCGAGGCCACGGCCTTTGCCTGAGGTGGCGCGGCTGAGGGTGCGCAGCCCCCGAGCAATGACAGGAAAGCGGCAAGGTGAGCGGCGGCGAGGAGCACGTTTCGAATATTCACGGTGATGCCTCCCTCCATAGCTGGACTTTCAAGGGTTACTGCTCATGTACTCCATGACTTGCAGAGTTGCCCTGCCATAATAAGCGTGAAGGCGAAGATTGTCAATCTCGCCGCCATCCCCACCCGATGGGAACTACGGATGAATCCTGAACTTGATTCAAGATGAACCCGATGGACGCGGTGTCTACGGATAGACACCGGACAACTAGATACGCCCTCCGTCCCCGAAGCTTTGGCGGAAAAAGGAAGGAACCGCGACATTCGGTTCCTGGGGATGTTGACAATCTCGCAGCGGAGTGCGATACTGCACGCGGGACTACTTCAAGAATCGCTGAGGAGGTTTCGCGAAAATGACCTTTGGAAGCTTCAGTGTCGACTATGAACAGCGGACCTACAATCCCGAGCGGATGCGCAAGTACAGGATCGACAGAGCGCAGGCTATGCTGGAGAAACACGGCCTGGGATCAATGATTGTCTACGACTTTGACAACTTCAGGTACCTGGGCTACTACACCTGGCACAACTACATGCGACGTAGACCTTCTCGATACCTGCTCCTGATCAAAGGCAATGGCTACCCCTATTCGCCCGCCTTTCCTCCGGATAGCGGCGAATATCAGTTGATGCCCTGGCTGAGAGACAAGATGATTCTCAAGTACACCACACCCATTCAATGGGGCTTGTCCTTCGACCAGCAGTTCACCGACGAACAATGGACGGCGCAAGCGGCCCAGATCAAAGATCTGCTGTCGCAGCATGGTGTAGCGAATGAACCGTGCGGCATCGATACGCACTTTGGCCTTCACACGGTGGACTATCTTCGGAAGGCTGGCATCAAGCTCGTCGACGGAAACCCGGCCATGGCGGAAGCCAGAATGATCAAGAACGAGGATGAGATCGAATGCTGCCGGACGGCGGGCGTCATCACGGAGAGCGCCCACTGGGAAGTCTGCAATGCCTTGAGACCCGGCATGACAGAGTGGCAGGTGGCGGGAGTTGCGTCAAAGGCCCTGTTCGATCTGGGCGCTGAAGAGCTGGAAGGGCCCAGCTTTATCCTCAGCTCGGGGCCCAGATTCGGCGCTTACGGGGTCCAAACGGGGACCGATCGAGTGATCCGCCCCGGCGAGATGTTCGTCATCGACATCAACGGAGTTTCCTTCCAGGGTTACCGGACCTGCTTCTACCGGACCTACTGTGTCGGTGACAAGCCGACCCAGCAGCAGAAGGACATCTACAATGCCTGCTACGAGATCCAGATGGCCATGCAGGAGAGCATCAAACCGGGAATCACCAACCACGACTACGCAAGGGCTGTGCTGGAAAAGGGGGCAGGGAAATGGGTTGGCAACCTCACTTTCCAGGGCAAGAAGTGGGGCCCGACCTGGCCTGAACCGGGCAGGTATTACATGTCGGGTGGCCACCAGCTTGGGCTGGCATCCGGTGACCCCGGGCCAGGCATCGGGATAAGATCCTCAACCCTGGATTTCCCACCCTTCACCTTCCAGAAGAACATGGTCCTGGCCGTAGAAGTCGGCGTCCGGGAGTGGGACGGCAGCAAGTGGCTCTACGACGGTGTGAAACTGGAGAATACCGGCGTAATCACGGAGAACGGATGGGAACCCTTCTACCGCTTCCCGATGAAAGACCTCATCACCTGCGGACTGCCGGGCGTGTATTAGCGAGACTCGCGAGTCGATTGACATTCAGGGACAGCTCTCTCCAAGAGTGCTGTCCCTGAGTTTTCCCCGTTGCGTTGTACATTATGTGTCTCGTAACCCGACTCGCGTAAGTTGGCCTTGATGTGATAGAATGGTAGTAAGTCGTGGTAGAAAGGTGGAGGCCACTATTTGCGCTGCCGAGCCAGGACTCGAACCTGGGCTAAGGGATCCAAAGTCCCCTGTGCTACCACTACACAACTCGGCATCGAGAGGAGCATGGGAATCAGCCAATGGGAATGGTGCCGAAGGTCGGGATCGAACCGACACGGGGGTTGCCCCCCATCAGTTTTTGAGACTGACGCGTCTGCCTGTTCCGCCACTTCGGCTGGAGCGGAAGACGAGATTCGAACTCGCGACCCTCTCCTTGGCAAGGAGATGCTCTACCGCTGAGCCACTTCCGCATTTCTGAACAGCCGGTTAACATGAGGGTGGCTCCCCGAGCAGGATTCGAACCTACAACCTAGCGGTTAACAGCCGCCCGCTCTACCGTTGAGCTATCGGGGAACGGATACGCCCGAGCGTACCTCGGTCGCCTGCACGCAACCAATCTCGATGATTTTAGCACGTCAGCCGCGTTTTTGGCAAACCGGCTTAAGGCGAGCCAGTCTCCGCTGTCGTCTCCCGCTCCATGTCAGCGTCACGCTCCCTGAGCCAGCGCTTTATCTGGTCCAGCGCCGGCGGCGCCACGTAGAATACCTCGATATCCAGGGGGAACTGGACCTGGTGTCCCTCTCTCATGAGCAGAATGCCTACCTCGTCCTCCTTGAGCGATTCGTCTATCCGCTTCTGGATGAAGCTGTTCCTCTTCTTATCCGCCTCTGTGTAGGACTCATAGACTCTTTGGAGCACCCGGCGGTTTTGCAAGCCGACGGAAAGGCACCTGCTCCAGTCCATGAACTCCGTCAGCAAGTCGCTGTCCTCAATAGGTTGAAGCTCGGCCCCCTTCGCCAGCATCGCCTCGACGATTCGATAGCTGCCCTTGTTTAGCTCCTCGATTGCTTTGGCGCCTTCCGCACCGCCGCTGGGCGCCAATTCGTGGAATACTTTTCTCACGGCGCCTAGCTTATCCTCGAGGCTCGCCACTTGACCCCGCGCCTGCTCCCAATACTCGTCGAGCCTCCGGGTAAGCTCAGCCTCCGGGTCCCGTGGAGAGAAAACCAGCGGTATGAAATAAAGCTTTCTCTTCACCTTGAATTCTTCAGCCGATGGCTTCTGGATCCTTCCAAGCTCCTCTGACATATGGTCCTCAACTCCTTCGGAGAGTCGGTCTGGCTCGCCCGCGACGCGTGCTAGGCCGCCGTTTCCGGCGCAGAACGCACTAAGTAGTCTGCTGGCCCATAATCCGCAATCAAACGGATTCTAACTGTGGGGAAATGCGCTAATGTAAGAGTACACCGAAGGAAGCTTTTCAGGCAACCTCGCCGAATCCGCCTCGCATCCTGAAGGGCGATTCAAGAGCGGCGTCCATGGGGTTTGGCGGGATTGACAAGACGTCACTGGTCGAAAGGAGGTGAAACACCATGATGGTTGAGCAACTATGCCCGGAATGTGGCTGCGCCATTGTCGGCACCGGCTACGAGCTGAACAACTTGATCTATTGCTGCTCGCCGTGCGCCAACGGCGACTCCTGTGTGTGCGGGTGCTGTGGCATCGTAGAGGAGAATGAGGAAGCCGACTGAACGCCTTACTCTGCAGACCGTTCAGCGGCAACTGCCCGCCCCTGACCCCAGACCTCCACGGACTGGGGTCAGGGGTCGGAGAGCTACTTCTGCGCCTTTTTCGCCTTGAGCTCTTCTAGCTCCGCGTCGATCTCCAGGTCCTCGTCGCTCTTCGTCAAAGATTCGATCTGCGCCTCCAATGATGCTTCGCCTATCTCGGTGGCGGCAGCAGCTCGCGCCTCTTCCAGCCTGATCTTCTCATCCATCCGGCTCAGTTCGCTGCTGTAGTCGGTAACGGACACAGTGGAGATGGTCTTCTGGATCTGGGCCTGGGCCTGAGCGACCTTGTGGCGGGCGATGAGGGCCTCTTTATTGCGCTGCAACTCCCCGTATTTCGACTCAAGGGCGGCCAAATCAGTCTTCAGCTTCTCGACGGTCTGCGTCTGCGCGGCCAGTTGCGTCTCGTAGACTTTGGAATTGGCCTCGTAGTCACGCTTGCGGCGCAGGGCTTCCTTCGCCAGATCGTCTTTGCCTTTGCTCACGGCCAGTTCAGCCTTTTCCCCCCACTGGGCGGCCAACTCCCGGCTCTTTTCCAGGTTGCTTCTGATCAGGTTCTGTTGGGCGATGGTCTCGGTGACCTGCCCCTTGGCCTGTTTGATAGCATCGGCCATGTCGCGGGCGATCTGGTTGAGCATCTTCTCCGGATCTTCCGCCTGGTCGAGCAAGTCATTGATGTTTGCTCGCAGGATGGTGGAAACACGGTCCAGGATTTGCATTCTGTCTTCCCTCCCTCGCGCCTAATGGATAACGATCTGAGTAACGGTATAGAAGATTCCCAGGACGAAGCTGCCCGCCAGAATGGCCGCCGCAGTGCTGTTCTCCCCGAAGATCTCCTGCATGAGCTTGTACTTTCGCTCGAGTATCTCGAAGACGCCCACGACGACGAGGATGGCGACCACACTCCACAATACAGTGTTGCCCAGGGCAGTCAAGAAACGTCCGATGTCAAGGTCCACCTTATCACCTCCTCTCTCGGCGATGAGAGTGATGCTTCGTACGAAAGCAGGCTTCTCGTGTACCGCGCACTAAAGTACGCGGTATACCCCGTACTTCAGTGCGGGGTATAGAAAGTACAATTTTCATTCCTTCACTTGGTTCAGGGCAGGCTCTCGTTGGCGCCGTGTCAACCAGCATGATGGATTCTTACTGCTGTTTCGCGAAGATGTCCGTAATGTCGGTTTCCTTCAACGTTTCCCCCGAAAGCAGCAGGATGTGCGTAGTCCAGACGCCCAGGGCCTGCTTGCCAGCGCCGGTCTCCATTTCGAAATAGACGTTGTCCTCTGCCTTCGGGCCAATATCTCGCCAGACCTCCTGCTCCAGGGTCTTGCCTACGGCTGTAGCGCGAAAGGCGCCGGTGCTGCGCACGGAATAAGTGAACCGCCCGTGGCGGAAGCTCACCGGCGAAGCGGCAACGGCGCCTTCCCGCACCCGCGCTTCGAAGGTCTTCAGAATGCCCCCATCCTCTGCCTCTGCTGTGAGTCGTTGGAATCCCGCTGAGCCCTGGTGAAGCACCTCCGGGCCCTCAAACATAGTATTCCCGTCCGGGGCGACCTCCAGTAGTCGGCCGCCACTGAGAAAGACCCAGCGCCAGGAGGTCACCCGTTCCCCGACCCGCTCCTCACAGTTGAGAATGGTCTCCACCGTGCAGTCGGCGCCATCCCAGAAGGAGATGGCGTCCCCGGGGCGCAGGCTATTCAGGCCGCGCTCTTCCTCTCTAGCAGGAGCGCCCATAGATTCCACGTGGGCCCCAACGATGCGTCCTAAGCGTCTCAACACAGTGGATTGCGATGCCCTCCAGTAAAGCAGTATGGCCAGGGCGATGACGATGACGGCGAGCGTCACGGCGACCAGGAGCTCCATTCAGCCTCCTGAGCCAATCTTCGGAGAAGCGCGGAGCAAGGAGCAAGGAGCGCGAATCCCTACCCCACTCCCCCCAATCTACGATCTGCAATCAAAAATCTGGGAAGCAGTCGTCTGGTCCGGTTCTTGTAGTCAACATAGCCGGGCAGAGCGTCAGAAAGAAGGCGCTCCTCCCAACGAAGTCTGAGATATTGGGCGATCAGGAAGGCGGCAAAGAGCGTGACCGCCTCTGGCGAGAGCTTGACGAGGAGGAGGCTGCCTCCGATCAAGAAGCTGCCGAGATACATGGGGTGCCGGACATAGCGGTAGGGGCCCCTTGCCACAAGGCGCCAGGCCTGCGGCGTGATGCTGAAGCTGCCGCGCAGGTACGCCATGGCCCACAGAGAGAGGCCCAGCCCGAGGGCCGAGCCGGCCAGGGCGAACGGGATCCAGAAGGGATGCTGGTCAGGGAGGAAAGAGAGGGGCAGGAGCAGATTTGCCCCGGTCAAGGCGACAAGCCGCGCCGTCCAGCCGCATTCTTTGACTGGGTCAGCGATGCCCCTTCGCACATATGCGCACAGCGCCAGGGTCAGGTAGGCGATGCTGAGGGAGCTGAGGACGAGCGACGGTAGGTCTTGAGGCGTCAGGTCGACTAGCTCCCAAAGCAGAAGCGCGGCGAAGTAGACGATAGGGCTGAAGCGCGAAGCGCGGAGTAGGGAGCGGGAAGACCGTAGCAGGAAGCGCGAAGTCGAAGACTCCGAAGAGCGTAAGCGAATCGGAGCGAGAAGGGAGAACCAGGAATACCACCCCTCCCCGGATAACTGCAACCGGCTGTTACTTAGCCGCATAACACCTCTGTTTAGTGACAGCTCCGACCTGTCCGACGCGTCCGACGCTCAAATCCGAACGTATCCGCAACGGCCTAGACACCGCGAGATAAGAACTTCCTGGGTGCTTCTTGCTCCGCGCTTCATCGTTCATGCTTCCTGCTTCTCGCTTCGCGCTCCATGCTTCATCGTTCCTGCTTCGCGCCTGGCCTACTTTCCCCCTCCCCGTGCGCCGCTGCGTCCCACACTGCCGACCTTGCCACCGCCGAAGCCGCCCCCTCGGGGGGCCGTGGGGCTGCTTGTCCTCCCGCTGCCTCCGCCGATGCTCGGTGCGGCCCTGCCGCCGGGGGCTATTGAGCTTCCTGGCCTGCCGCTGCCTCCGCCAACCGTCGGCGCGCCCCCGCTGCCTTTGAAGCCTCCTTTGCCGCTGGCTGCCGAGCCGATGCCTGTGCCACCCTGCTGGCCGCCCTGGGACGACCCTGCCTTGCCCGTAGCCGCCGTCCCACCGCCGGTACCCGCGCTCTTGCCGCTGACCGAGTGAGGCGCCGGCTGGATCCTGCCGTAGTCTGGCGCCGCCGGCTTATTGTTGGTGACGCTGCCCTGAAGCGTGTCATCTCGTCCGAACGAGTTGGCCGGAGGATAGTGGTAAGTTGGCGTCTGAGGCGGCGTGGACGGGGCGCCAGGCGCGGGCTGAGTGATGATCACCGGACTGCCTCCCGGAGAAAGCATCCGGCCCAGCATGAAGGGATACCAGAAGGTGGTGAAACTGCCGTGGCGATCTTCGGCCTGAACGTTGATGGACTGGTCTTTTGCCAGATGAAGGACGGGCGGGCCGTCCTTTATCTCGAGGTACGTCCTGGAGTCCTCGACGAGCTTGATATCGTCGCCGCCGGCGTTATGGACACGGCCGTCCTTGTCGGTCCACAAGAACGCATATTCCCTGCCGTCATAGCTGAGGGATCTGGGCAGTATCTCATACTGCCCTGCTTGCGCGGGCATGCCGCTGTTGCAGCCGGCCGCCACAACCAGAACAAGGGGTATCAGGAGGATGATGGGGAGAACTCTTCGCATGATTTTACGTGCGCCTTGCCGAGATACAAGAGATATTGTACCCTTGGCTTGAAGCGGCGTCAAATGACTCCTGCGCTTGAACGCGCCTCCCGAATTGGTGTAGAATACGTTAGCGAATCTGTAGGGAAGGTTTAGTTTTGGAAGAGGTGACAGAGCGCCCAAGGGGTGTACTCGACCTTTTGGGCGCTGATTTCGCAGCGAAGCGGGCGATCGAGGACAACCTGCGGTCGTTTCTTGCTTCCTATGGGTATCGCATCGTCGATACGCCGGCCCTGGAAGATACTGATCTCTATCTGCGCAAGTCCGGAGCGGACCTCACATCCCGAATGTATACTTTCACTGACCAGGGGGGCCACCGGCTGAGCCTGCGACCGGAGTTTACGGCATCGGTGATCCGGGCGTTCATCGAGGACGGGCACTCCCTGCCGCTGCCGCAACGCTGGCAGTACGCCGGCCCGGTCTTTCGCTATGAGCCGGGGCAGAAAGGACGCTACCGCCAGGCCACCCAGCTCGGGTGCGAGCTCATCGGCTCGGCGAGTCCCAGGGCGGACGCGGAAATAGTAACTATTGCTTGCCATGGCATCCGCAGGCTCGGTTTGGAGAAGTTCAGCGTGGTGGTGGGACACCCAGGAGTCGCCCTCAAGCTTCTGGGCAGCCTGGGGCTATCTGAGCGGGCGAGCACCTTTCTCGTCAGCATGATGGGCGATCTGGGCCGCGGTGCGCTGGATGTCGATGGGGCGAGGTCCCGGCTGACGGAGCGGGGACTGCTCACTGCGGCGGAGGAAAAGCCGGAAGGGATCATCGCTGGCCTGGACCTGGCGGAGTCGCGGACCCCAATTCTGGAGATGCTCACTGGCATGAGCACTGACCCCACAGGAAGCCGCGACGCAGCCGAGATCGTCGAGAGATTTCTCCGGAAGCTTAAGAGAGGCGACGCACCGGAGCTGGTTGAGAAAGCTTTGGGGTTTGTCGCGGAACTCGCGGGGATGAAAGGGTCGGCGCGCTCTTCCTTGCGTCAGGCCGAGCAACTGACCGCTAAGTGGGGCCTGATTGCGGAGCCTTTGAAGGACCTGGGTCGCATCCTGGAAGTGCTGGAAAAGGATGAGGTCTTCGGATCGAGGATAACTGTTGATTTCGGCCTGACTCGAGGGCTGGCTTATTACACAGGCATGGTCTTTGAGATACGGCACGGTGCGCCCCCCGGGAGCCAGCGCCTCTGCGGCGGGGGACGTTACGATGGTCTGGTCAAGGCGCTGGGGGCGGGGAAGGATGTACCGGCGTTGGGCTTCGCTTACGCTTTGGAATCGCTGGCGGAGGCGTTCTCCGCCGAAGGTGTGAGAGTCGCTCCCCGGTTGGCGCCCTCCGACGTTCTGGTGACGCCGGAAGCATCCGACGCTCATGTGCAGGCGCATAACCTGGCGGAGCTATTGCGCAGCGAGGGGAAGATCGTGGAACTGGAAGTGCGAGAGACGACGGTGAAGTCCAGCATGGATTATGCCCGGCGGAGCGGGATACCCAAGGTGATGACAGTCCGCGCCGACGGCAAGCTGACCGAGCACCTGTTGTCGAGGAAGCCGGGGCCGGGGTAGGAGATGAGAGAAGGAGTGCTTCGCATAGCGCTGGCCAGCAATAGCGACCTGCATGATCCCACCATCCGGTTCCTGGAGTCCTGTGGTCTTTCCGTAGAACGCCCCAGCGCGCGAAGGTACACCGGCGCCATATCCGCGCTCCGGGGGGCAATAGTCCTGTTCCAGCGCTCCGCGGACATACCGGCGAAGATAGAGGAAGGCAGCGCAGACGTTGGCATCGCGGGGCTGGACAGGTTTCTTGAGGTGCGCGTGGAGGACGGCGAGACGGTGTTGATCATCGACCGCCTGGGGTACAGCCACTGTGAGCTGGTGATTGGCGTGCCAGACTCCTGGATCGATGTTTCATCGACGGCCGACCTGGCGGATGTCTCGGTGGCTTTGCGTGAGAAAGGCCGGCAGCTTCGGGTGGTGACCAAGTACCCCAGGCTGACGCAGCAGTTCTTCCTGAGCCGGGGAATAAACTATTTCACCTGCGTAGAGGCTGCAGGCGCCATGGAGGCCGCCCCCCTCATGGGGTATGCTGATATCATCGTTGACATAACGTCCAGCGGCGTGACCATGCGCGAGAATAGGCTCAAGACGCTGACCGACGGCACCATCCTCCGCTCGCAGGCCTGCTTCATTGGAAACCGGCGTCTGCTGGCCGGGGATCGCGAAAAGATGAAGCTGATGGGTCGTATGCTGGAGCTCATCGAGGCTCGCCAGAGATCTCTGAAATACTATAGTGTCACGGCCAACATACGGGGGAAGTCGCCCGAGGCGGTGGCCGATCACGTCATCGGCCGCAAGGAGGCGGCTGGAATTCAGGGGCCGACCATCGCCAAGGTGTACAGCCGGCAGGCGGGCGAGGAGGACTGGTACGCAGTGACTGTGGTGGTGGAGCGCCAGAAGCTGCTGACCGCCGTGAGTCACCTTCGCCAGATAGGCGGGAGTGGCATCACCGTGCTGCCCGCGAGCTACGTCTTCGAGGAGGAGTCCGCGGCCTATCGTAACTTGCTGGCGGAGATCAAAGGCCACCGAAGCAAGTCTGGTCGCTCCGGTTGAAGGAGCCCGACCGATGCCCCCTCTCTGTCTTCATTTGGGCATTGCTGACGAAGTGGCGCGCACGCTTGGGCGCCCCGTCGTTTTGGAGAACCTGGGCCTCTTCCTCCTGGGAGCTACTTCTCCTGATATTCGGTTGATCACTGGCGCCTCACGTGAGGACACCCACTTCCTTCCCCTGGACGCCGACTTCGCAGAAAGCAGCGTCCAGTGCCTTTTTCGCATCCATCCTGCTCTCGCCGAGTCTCAGGCGCTGGACCGGCGGACGAGGGCCTTTGTCGCCGGGTATGTCTCGCACTTGATCACAGACGACGCCTGGATTCTGGACATCTACCGGCCCTTTTTCGGCAAGAAGGCAGGTGTCGGTGATGGTCTGGGCAACATGATGGATCGGGCGCTCCAATACGAGCTGGACCGCCGCGAGCGGATGGACAGGGACAAGATGACACGCTGCCAGACGCTTCTGGAAGGACTCTCTTTGGGAGCGAGCATCGCCTTCTTCGGCGCCGATGCCCTTCAGAAATGGCGCAGGTTCGTTTGGACGGCCGCCGGCCGCGAGCCGAGCTGGGACCGGTTCCGCAGTTTCGCCGAGAGGTTCCTCCTCTCCTCAGGCAAGGTCGAGGCTGAGCACCTGCACGCGTTCCTGCGGTCCTTGCCTGATATGCTGCGGCAGACCATAGATCTGGTGGGAGAGGAGCGCCTGAATGTCTTCCGTCGCAGGGTGGTCAGCGACGCGGCTCGAGCTGCTGAGGAGTACCTGAGTTGAACATTATTCGTGATATCGACGCCGCGCGGAAGCTGCTCAGCCGCCGGCCTCGCTGGGACGTCGTCGAGACGCCGGTTTCCCTTCAGGAGGGGTTGAGGACCATCTTTGGCGAGGGCGTGGGCCTGGAGCAGGCGGTCGACCGCATCATCAGCGATGTGCGCGCCCGCGGCGACGCCGCGCTCCTCGACTACACCCGGCGCATCGACCAGGCGAGTCTGACGAACCTGGAGGTCCACCGGGAGGAGATCGCAGCGGCGTCGAGTCGGATAGATGGGGAACTTCTCTCAGCGTTGAAGCTTGCCGCGGGGAGGGTGAGGGCCTTCCATGAGGCCCAGAGGCGCCAAAGCTGGATGGATTTCAGCCACGGCGCTCTGGGACAGATAGTCCGACCCCTGGAACGCGTCGGCGTTTACGCGCCAGGGGGGACCGCCTGCTATCCTTCGACGGTGCTGATGACGGCGATTCCGGCGCGGGTGGCCGGCGTAGACCAAATCGTCCTGGCCACTCCTCCAAAGGCCGACGGGTCGATCGCTCCGGCTCTTCTGGCGGCCGCTAACGTTGCTGGCGTAGACCGAGTGTTCAAGTTGGGTGGCGCCCAGGCTGTGGCCGCCCTGGCTTTTGGGACGCAGTCCGTGCCTAAAGTCGACAAGATCTGCGGCCCGGGAAATATCTTCGTGACCCTGGCGAAGAAGAAGGTCTTCGGTGTCGTAGCCATCGACGGGCTTCATGGTCCCACAGAGACGCTGATAATCGCCGATGACTCGGCTAATCCCGCTTTCTGCGCCGCCGACCTCCTGGCTCAAGCGGAGCACGATGTCCTGGCCTCGGCCATCCTCGTGGCTACTTCGGCGGAGCTGGCGGGGAAGGTGAAAGCGGAGGTCGAGCTTCAGCTAATGCGCCTGGAAAGGCGCGACCTGGCCGCCAGGGCCCTCGATACTAACGGCCAGATAATCGTGGTCGCTAATATGGACACGGCTCTGGAGTTGGCGAACCTCTACGCCCCCGAGCATCTCTGTCTCCTGGTCCGAGAGCCCTGGTCGCTGGTTGGAAGAATCCGGCACGCCGGTGGCATCTTCATGGGCGAGAAGTCGCTTGAGGCCCTGGGCGACTATGTGGCGGGGCCCAGCCACGTAATGCCGACGGGCGGCACGGCTCGCTTCAGCTCACCCCTCAGTGTCAATGATTTCATCAAGATTATCAGTCTTGTCGCCGTTGACGAAACAGCCTTGAAGGACATTGGCCCAGCCGCAGTGGCCATCGCGCGCGCCGAGGGGCTGACAGCCCACGCTCGGGCGGTGGAGATGCGGCTGAAGCCCCCCCCTAAGTCCCCCCGTTCACGGGGGGATTAGGGGTACCTCTCTCCAACATCTGCACGTTTCCCACGACAGAGGGGGCGAATTCCTTCGTGTTTTTCCGCTCACCCGAGTTCCGCCAGCGTTCCATAATTAATATTGAGGAACTTGGGGAGGCGGAAAGAAATGAACGACGATGCGGACGTCTTCGCGATTTCGGCCATAATTGCGCTGGCTTGTGCTCTGCTGATTGTGTTGCTGGTGGGCTTCACCAATGTCTGGCTGGCTGGCCTTACTGTGCTAACGCTGCCAGTGGTGGTCACAGCTCTGACCATCGTTATCGCCAAGACCATGGGTGAGCGGCGCCGGGCGGCCCGAGAGGCTATGGCGAGAGCTAGCGCGGGCGACGCGCATCAGCCAGCAGAGCCGGTTGTCAGACAATTTATTCAGGAATGGCTGGCCAAGGGACAGTCACTGCGCGATTCTCTATCGCCTTCGCACCTGGCGTGCAGCATTGATTCTGAGTGTCCACCTGGCTACCGATGTATTGACGGGAAATGTGTGCCCCAGTATTGACGACTACTCACACTACCTATTCGCCCCCCAAAAGAACCTCTGCAAAGAGGTTCTTTTGGTTAGACCCTCCTGTATTATCCAAGCGTTGACATGTGACTCGCCACAGGCGTGCAACCCTCGGCCAACTCTTGTTGGCCCAATCCGCCCCTTGACTTTTCTGGAATCGACGGTATACTCTACAGCGCGTGCTTCAATCACGGGTCCACTCTAGCGATCGTGTGGCAAGAGTGGCTCCGACGAGTCGTTCCGGAGGGTTCCGAGGGACAATGAGCTTTGTATCCGGGTCACTCAGCCGTCGTATTGTGGCCAGCGTGGGACTGGGCCTGGCGCTCATCCTCCTCTTGTTCGGGGCGGTCGGTTTCTGGAGGATCAGCGAGAGCGTGGAGGGCGCCTATCGGGGCCGGGTAATAATCGCTGAAGCGCTCAGCCACCGCCTGGACGATGTCCTTCGGTATTACTTGACGAGCTTGGAGCGTGAGGCTGCTGACCTGGGCAAAGCAGGGGACTATCGGCTTGGGGACTTGCATCAGCGACTGAGAGGATTTACCAGTATTGTACTGACTGACTCTTCCGGCGTTGTCCTCTGGACGGATCCTGACGACGCGGAGGTCGCGGTCGGTGGGATCGCCGATCAGCAAAGTGTACAGACCGTCTTGAGCACGGGTAAGCAATTTGTGGGTGAGCGGGCAGTCCCCGAAGCTTCGGGGAAGATCCTTGGCTGCCTGGCAGTTCCCTTGCATGACCGAAACGGCAAGCTGACCGGAACGCTCATGGCCGAGTTCGATCCGGCTTATCCGCCCCTTAACCTCTTGGCCCTTGGAGAGACCGGTCAGGGATTGCAGGCCCAGCTTGTGAACGTGCGCGGCCAGCTTCTGGATGCGACAGACGGGCTGTGGCCGAGAAGAGTGGCCGAGCGAAGCGCCGCGGAGCACCGAACGCTCCTGGCTGATCTGATGGACGGCCGGCAATCCGGCTACCGGATTCACGAACCGACGTCGAGCGCCAGGTTCCCCAGTCATGTCGTCGCCTATGCACCTTCCCGAGTCTTGCCGTCGTGGGGGTTGACTGTTGAACAGCCTGCGGACGAGTTGCTGGCAACCTCCCGCAACCTCCTGGAGCGCCAGGTGCTCATCGGGTTTGCCGCGCTTCTGTTGGCGATAGGCGTGAGCTGGATCGGCGTGCGGCGAGTGGTGCGGCCTCTCATGCAGTTGACGTCAGTGGCGGAGCGGTTTGCCGCGGGCAAGCTGGACGAGCCCGTAGACATAAAAAGAGAGGACGAGATCGGAATACTTGCCCACGCCTTCGATGCCATGCGCGTGCGGTTGCGCGCTCTGCTGGCCGAAGTAGCGGAGTTGAATCGCGACCTGGAGTTGCGCGTTGCCGCCCGCACCGCCGAGGTCGAGCGGCGCAATCGAGAGTTGGCCCACCTTAACGTCATTGCCACGGCCGTGAGCGCTTCTCTGAATGCGCAGGCCATGCTGGAGAGCACCCTTAGCCACGTGCTGCAAATGACCGGCGCGGAGGCGGGCTGTTTCTGGATTGTCAGAGACGGCGGCGCGCCAATGGGTCTCGCTGTCCAGCAAGGGTGGCCGTCAGACTCCGTATCTTCTTGCGCTGCCAATTGCCTGTGCCGCCGGGCCGCCTCGAGCAACCAGGTGCTTCATGCCAGTGCAGAAGACCTGGACTCAGGCACCTGCGGACTCGCGGACTTGCGTTCGGCGGTGGCGGTGCCAGTTCCCTCAGGCGAGCGCGTTCAAGCGGTGCTACTGATCGGTTCCTCGCGTCCGGACTGCTTTGGCCAGGTGGCGGCGGCTACTCTGATGGCTGTGGCTCACCAGATCGGTGTAGCGCTGGAGAAGGCCCTGCTTTATGAGGAAGTCCAGCGGAAGGAGGAGCTGCGCGGACAGCTCCTGGAGAAGGTCATCGTCGCCCAGGAGGAGGAGCGCAAGCGGGTGGCTCGGGACTTGCATGATCAGCTAGCTCAGGAACTCCCCGCGCTGATTATGAGTCTAGAGGAGGTGAAGCACTCTTTGCCACGCTCAGCGGGAAAGGCCGAAGCGGCGATTGAACGTGCCAAGACGGTAGCCAATGTTACCCTTGGGGACGTGCGCAAGCTTATCGGCGACCTCCGTCCCAGCGTTCTGGATGACTTGGGCCTCGTCCCTGCTATCCGTTGGTACGGCGAACGTTACCTCGAGGAGCGCGGCGTCAAGTTTGAATGCCACGCCATCGGCTTCAAGAAGCGGCTGCCTCCCCAACTGGAGACGGCGCTCTTCAGGATCGTTCAGGAAGCCATCAATAACGCCAGCAAGCATGCCCAGGCGACGAGCGTAAAGGTCCGCCTCGAGGTCCGGGATACCGCGGTTTTTGGGGTGGTGGAGGACAACGGTAGAGGTTTTGACCTCGCCCAGATCCGCCGAGGCGTAGATGGCTCCGAAGGTTTAGGACTCATGGGTATGCAAGAGAGAGTTGCCCTTTTCGGCGGCGAATTCGCTCTCGATTCCCAGATGGGCAAGGGAACGCGGATCTCTATCAGAGTGCCCCTGGGAACGCAGGAGGAAAAGCGTGAATAAAATCCGCGTCCTGATTGCCGACGATCATGCGATGTTCCGTGAGGGGGTGCGCCGCCTCCTGGAAAGCCAGCCCGATATCGAAGTCATCGGAGAGGCCTCCGACGGCCAGGAGGCTATCGACAAGACGCACCTTTTGAAGCCGGATATCGTTCTCCTGGACATAAGCATGCCGGCAGTGAGCGGCCTGGAGGCTTGCCAGAGAATTAAGGAGCGCGACCCTGAGGTGAAAACCCTTGCGCTCACCGTGCATGACAGCCACGATTACTTCTTCCGCATACTCGAGGCTGGGGCCTCCGGCTACCTGTTGAAGGAAGCTACTTCCGAAGAACTCGTGGCGGCGTTAAAGGCTGTGGCTCGCGGGGGCGTATATCTGTACCCCACGATAGCCAAGAAGCTCGTGAAGGACTACTTGTACCGCGTAGGGACGGGCGAGGAGCGAGCAAGCTATGACGGTTTGACGGACCGGGAGAGGGAAGTGCTGAAACTCATCGCTGAGGGCCGCAGCAACCAGGATATCGCTGACCAGCTTTACCTCAGCCACCACACGGTTCAGACCCACAGGGCTCGCATAATGGAGAAACTTAATCTGCACAGCCGGGCAGAGCTCGTGAAGTACGCACTGCGTAAGGGCTTGATCGAGATGGATACTTAGGGTGCAGTAGTCCGGGTCAATCGAACACAGTAGGCAACAGTAACAGGAGGACGCTAGAGTTTTTAGCGTCCTCCTCGTTTTGAAAATCCCCAGAACTTGCGATGTCATCCAGGCGCCTGGGTTGTTACACTTGAATCAGACGGGCGGGGAATAGCAACTGCGCGAAGGGCAGCCGCCTTGTGATAGCCCCGGAGCTTCTGAGGTGGCCGGAACCAACGTAAGGAAACCGCCCCCCAGGATCGTTGAAAGAGGGAAGAAAGGAGGATTCAAGCGGAATGAAAGATAGCGCGGACGTCATGGCGATCTCTGCCATCCTGGCCCTCTCGGGTGCGCTGGCCATAGCTAGCCTGGTGACCTTCACCAACGTTTGGATAGCCAGCGTCACCGTGCTGGCACTTCCACTTGTCACGTTGGGCATGACCATCGTGATCGCGAAGGCCTTGGAGAGGCGACGCGGGAAGTTGCCGCAGCCCTCCCACGAACTGAAGGAAAAAGAATCTGGTGAAAGGGTCGAACCTGGCAGAGAGTTTACTCAGGCCTGGTTAGGTAAGAGCAACTATGGAAGCTAAAGTAACGCGAAGAGGCTTCGTAAAGGCCGTTGGCGCGGCGGCGGCAGGCATGGCGGTCCTGCGAGCCGGAACAGAGATCGGCCTCGCACCGGCGCACGCAGAGTCTCCGCACTCCGAAGGTGGGTCGAGGCGCCAGTGGGCCATGGTCATTGACCTCCGCAAATGCGAGGGTTGCATAACCATAGGTAGAGCGCCCCAATGCACTGAGGGCTGCAGCGCCGCGCATTTCGTTCCGGAGGGGCAGCAGTGGATAAGGGTTTTCAGGATGGAGGAGGGGGGACGCGGCAGTTTCTTTCTCCCCAGGTTGTGCAATCAGTGCGAGAACGCCCCCTGCCTGAATGTTTGCCCAGTGGGAGCCACTTATCGGAACCCGCAAGGGATCATCCTTGTCGACCACAATCGATGCATTGGCTGCCGGATGTGCATGTCGGCCTGCCCCTATGGCGCGCGCTCCTTCAACTGGGGAGAGCCCAACAACCCGCCCGGCGCCACCTTCGCCCAGTACTCGCCGGAGTACCCCGTCCCGCACCGCCGCGGCGTGGTGGAGAAGTGCATGCTCTGCGCCCACCGGGTCGAGGATGGCAAAATACCAGCCTGCGCCCAAGCTTGCCCTATGGGTGCTATCTACCTGGGGGACCTGGTCCAGGATATAGCTACCAATGGTGTGAAGGTCGTTATGCTTTCGCGCTTTCTGGCTGAGAACAACGCCTTCCGTCTGAAGGAGGAGCTAGGGACCCGGCCCCGCGTGTGGTACATCCACGGCCACGGCCAGGATTTCGGCCACCAGAGCGACGACCCGCGTGGGATCAAGGAACCGCGCCCGTGGGAACAACAGCGGTAGAAAAATAATTGGGAGGCTACTGTGCAGACTACGTCGCATATTGAGAAAATTAACCGCGTTGAACAGCTTGAAGCGACAGTCTTCCGCGCAATGACTCGGACATCCTTCCTCTGGTACCTGTGGACGGGCTTCCTTGTCGCGACGGTCGGACTGGGCGCTTACGCCTACGTGGTTCAGCTCCGCGGCGGTCTCGCTGAGACCGGCATGGGCGATACGGTGAACTGGGGGCTGTACATCGCGAACTTCGTCTTCTTTATTGGCATCAGCCATGCGGGGACTTTGATATCAGCCATCCTGCGCGTGGCTCAAGCCGAATGGCGCCGCCCGGTGACGCGGATGGCTGAGGTGATAACAGCCGTCGCCCTGATGACAGGCGCCCTCATGCCCGCCATCGACCTGGGCCGTCCAGACCGCTTGCCCAACCTGCTTCTGTACGGCCAGATCAGCTCACCGCTGATCTGGGACATTCTCTCCATCAGCACCTATCTGATGGGCAGTCTTATCTACCTGTATCTACCGATGATCCCCGACGTCGCCCTGGCGAGGGACCGTTTGAAGAACACGGTGCATAGGCTGCGGTGGAAGCTCTATTCTCTGCTGGCTATGGGCTGGCAGGGCACGCCGGAGCAGGAGCATCGCCTACAGCGAGCCTTAGGGATCATGATGATCCTGATTATCCCTATTGCCGTCTCGGTCCATACCGTCGTCTCCTGGATCTTTGCCATGACGCTCCGCGCCGGCTGGAACAGCACTGTCTTTGGCCCTTACTTCGTCGTCGGAGCCATCTTCTCAGGCATCGCCGGCATCATCACCGTCATGTACATCTTCCGCAAAGTCTACCGGCTGGAACAGTACATCATGGACAAGCACTTCCGGTACCTGGGCTATCTGATGATGGTCATGGGTGCCATGTACCTCTATTTCACGTTCTCGGAATACATAACGACCGGCTACAAGCTGGCCGAGGGCGAGAAGCTTCTTCTGCAGGAGCTCTTCCTGGGCCGATACGCGTTGCCGTTCTGGTCCTTCGCCATCGCCGGGACGGTCTTGCCAGTATTGGCTGTCGCCCTGCCCTGGACCCGCACTGTTCCGATCATAGTGATCGCCTCGGTGCTGGTGAACGTCGGTATGTGGCTCAAGCGGTTCGTCATCGTGGTACCGTCTCTGGCGCTGCCGCTGATGCCCTACGACTGGGGCGTCTATCAGCCCACCTGGGTGGAGATATCCATAACTGTGGGCGCCTTCGCCTGGTTCGGTCTCTTGTTCACTCTCTTCGCCAAACTCTTCCCTATCATCTCAGTTTGTGAGGTCAAGGAGGGATGGGAGCGCGAGACGGCTACTGTGCCGGTGCATGAGGCCGTGCCGGGCAGGGTACCGGTGCCGGCCAGGGGTCTTGAAGGAGCGGTCCCAAGCCCGGTGAGGTCGACAACTATGCATTTCACACGAACGGACGGTAAAGGCGATGTCTAGAAAATGCTCAGTGAACCAGGTTGACATCGGGTTGTCTCTTCTGAGGCGATTGGCCATCGCTGCTATCGGGGGGTCTCTGATGGCGGCGCTGCTGATGTGGGCGGCGGCGACTCCCAGCCTGGCCCTGCCGGCGTACGTCCCCAAGACGGGCCAGACCTGCGGCGCGTGCCATTTGAATCCCAACGGAGGCGGTGACTTGAATGCCAGGGGCCAGGCCTTTGCGTCCATCACAACGCATAGCAGCGATCCGGCCACTGCGTGGGCGCAGGCGTCCGCCGCTCCTGCAGCGGCGCCTGCCGCGCCAGCGGCCGTCGCGCAAGCTGTGCCGCAGTCCGTCGCTGCTTCTGCCAGTGGGGCGGCCACCTCATTGACCGTGCTACCCTCAGCTTCGGAGACGACGGGCGCTTCGGTCAAGCTGACAGCGTCTCTGAAGGATGCAAGTGGGTCACCCGTTGCGAAGGCAACGGTGCGCTTCTACGCTGATGCGGAATTCGCCAAAGTTAAGGACCAGATGGAGATCGGCGCCGCCCGGACGGACGCCAATGGCGTGGCAACAGTGTCTTATACTCCCCGGGCCGTGGGAAACGAACGAATAACGGCGCGCTTTGACGGCTCGGGACCCCACGGCGCGGCCGAAGGCTCTTTCCAGCTTGAGGTGCGCGGAGCTGAGCCAGCTTATACCGTGGCGCCCAGAGGGCTGGAAGCCATTACCGATCTGGCGCCGGTGGGTTTGTTCTTGGCCCTACTGGGCGCCTGGGGCACTTTCGCTTACGTGCTTTATCAGGTCTACCGGATAAGGCAGGAAGGGAAAGGAAGCCCTTACGGAAGGTAAAAGGGAGCGGAGCGCTCCACAGACCGCCTGATTGCCACAGCACACACTCGTCCCGCAGGGCCCCCGTTGCTTCCAACGGGGGCTTTTTCGTATAATGTGGGGACTTATGGGTGTTTTGCTCACAGGCGGAGGTGACGGCTTGCTAGGAGAGACGAAACAAAGAGGTTCCGCGGAGAGATACGTGCGCCAGACCCTGAAGCAACTCGCGGGATATAAGCCTATAGTGCCCCTGGAGGTCCTCGGCGAGAAAGCGGGCCTCAGCGTCACAGAACTCATCAAGCTCGATGGTAACGAGAACCCCTACGGCTGCTCGCCGCGGGTGCAGCGATCCCTGGCAGAGTACCCCTATCTGCATATCTACCCGGACCCCACGCAGAGCAGCATCCGCAAGGCCCTGGCCAGCTACGTCAACGTCGGCGAGGAACACATCGTGGGCGGGAGCGGCAGCGACGAGCTTATCGACCTCGCCCTGCGCCTGTTCATCGACCCCGGCGACGGCGTGATCAACTGCGAGCCTACCTTTGGGATGTACGACTTCGGCATCATGCTCTGCGATGGCGAGGTTATCAACGTCCCGCGGGTCGACAGCTTCGCCATCGACGTCGCCGCTGTGGAGGCGGCTATCAAGCCGAATGCGAAGCTCATCCTCGTCGCCACGCCGAACAACCCAACCGGCAACCTGACGCCCAGGGCGGACATCCTCCGCCTTCTTGATACCGGACTTATCGTGCTCGTGGACGAGGCCTACTACGAATTCAGCGGTGAGACAGTCGCCGACCTGGTGCCCCAGTATGAGAACCTCATCGTTTTGCGCACCTTCAGCAAGTGGGCCGGGCTGGCCGGGCTGCGCGCCGGCTATGGCGTCTTCCCGCCGCGCATCGCTGACTTGATAATGAAGATCAAGACCCCCTATAACGTGAACATTGCGGCGCAGATAGCCATACAGGAATCCTTAAAAGATGTGGACTATTTGATGGGGACAGTAAAGGCCATCCTGGCGGAGCGGGAACGCTTCCGCCATCTCCTTAAGGAGTTCGACTGGATAAGGACTTATCCTTCCGACGCCAACTTCCTGCTCCTGGCCCTTCCCAGTGTGGAGATGGCTCTCAGGGTGGACGAGGGCCTCCAGCGGAAGGGCATCTTCGGGAGGTATTTCGATAAGCCGCGCCTTGAGCACTGTTTTCGTATCAGCGTGGGGAAGCCAGAGCACACCGACGCGGTGATCCGAGCGCTGCGCGAGATCGGGGGCGGGAATTTGGCAACCACGAAAAACACGAAATACACGAAGTGATCCGGAAGATCGGAGGCAGGAATGGCTAGGCCCAAAAAGGCGAGCGTGCGCGGCGAGACAGGCGAGGCCGCCGTTGGCCATGCAGTCTTGACGGAAGGCAGGAGGCCGAGGCGGGCCAGCGTGCGCCGTGAGACCGGCGAGACCAAGGTCGCGGTCACGGTGAACATCGATGGCAGCGGCCGCTATGACATCAAGACAGGCATCGGCATGCTCGACCACTTTCTCTCCCACGTGGCGCGCCACGGACTGTTTGACATTTCGGTGGAAGGCTCCGGCGACCTTAGCGCCAACCTGCACCATCTCGTGGAGGACGTGGCTATTTGTCTGGGGCGCGCCTTCGGCCAGGCGCTGGGAGAGCGCGTGGGCATCGTGCGCATGGCGCACGCCGTCGTGCCCATGGATGAGGCGCTGGCGCTGGTAGCGGTTGATATCGGTGGCCGGGGCTACGCCGTCATCGAGGCACCCTTCACCGACGAGCGCATCGCCGAGCTGCCCACCGACCTGGTGCGCCACTTCCTGGAGTCCTTCGCCTTCGAGGGACGAATGAATCTGCACGCGCGCCTGCTCGCTGGCGCCAACGACCACCACAAAGCCGAGGCCCTCTTCAAAGCCTTGGGCCGGGCGCTGGACAGCGCCACGCGCTTCGATGAACGCGTCGCCGGGGAGGTGCCGAGCACGAAGGGCGTGATTGAGAAGTAGGGACAACGAGAGAGACCGGACCGGTCTTCGAGACCGGTCCGGTCTGAGCCCCGTTGCTCGGCTCGTAGTGCAGGGGCTTGTCCCCTGCTGAGGCGAGGGGGCGGCCGTCGTATTCCAGGGGTGATACCATGAACAAGCAGGACCTGCTATCTCGTATCTCCATTGATTGTGACGTTTGTTTTGGCAAGCCATGCATTAAAGGACATCGCATTTGGGTCTCGCTCATCCTCGATTTCCTGGCCACTGGCTGGACCGTCAAGGACATCCTGGAACAGTACCCGGGCCTCGAAGAGGCCGATATTCTGGCATGCATCGCTTACGGGGCTGAGATGGCTGCAGGTCGACACTCGTAGGGGGGTTAGAACGCTTGCGTTCGTAACCCTCCCCTACATAAGCGTCTTTCCCCAGACAGGCGACATTTGGTCCTGTCGGCTTCATCGCAAGAATGGCGACTTCTCCCACCCCAATGCTTACCTCTCAGCCAGGAATGACACGAATATCTCGCTGAGACCACCGCCCAAGTACCCCAATGCAAGCCCAACGAGAGCCTCCCACCGTTCGAATACGATGAGTAGCGTTGCTCCTAAGACAACTGACCCCAATGGCAACAACGAACAAACTCGGATCCACAAACGATCCAACTCAGTTCTTCGATGCCATGAGCCACCGTGATATTCGTAGACGTCTCGTTCTGTGGCGGGTCCCTTGCGGTGCCAGGATCCTGATCCCCACTTCTCATACCAAATTCCAGCGAACCCTGATCCGGCAGGTTTATAGAGGTCCCCGATTAGTCTGTAAAGCCACCAGGAGATAAAGCCAGTGGGTGCACTTATCCACAGCCAGCCGTCCCCCAAAACCCGCGCGAATTCCCATGGCCAGTTCCACATGGAGAATAGGGCGCCAGAAATCCAGCCGACGGAGGCTCCAAGCCCGGCTACGAGTGCAGATACTACAGTGATAGGGACCACATGGTGAAGGTCGGGGCCCCCTGCAAAGAGGCACGACAGGAGGAAAAATATGCCCCAGGCGGCGAAGAAGGAGCCGACGAATACAGTCAACTCCACAGCTCGCACCTCCTCAGTATCTGACCCTCTGTCCAGCCCGGAACGACAGTGCTGTGGGTGAAGCCAAGCGCAACTCACCAACGACCGCTCAGCAGTCAGCCATTAGCTTTCAGCTTCGGTGCTGACCGCTGATCGCTGAAAGCTGACAGCTCTCCTAAATCCTCCTCCCCACCCTCGCCCCTTCGTAGACCGCCTCCATGATTATCCGCGGCTCGTTGCAGTCGCCGATGGTGTAGAGCTCGGGGACCTTGTCCTCCAGGGCGTCGGCCAGGTCCCGGTTGGGCGTCGCGCCCAGGGCGATGACCACCACATCCGCGTCCATTTTGACCTCTTTGCCGCTCTCTGTATCCAGGGCCATGATGCCGCCATCGACGGCCTCCGTCGCTGCCCGGCCCGCTCGTAGGACGACCCCGGCCTGGTTCAGCGCCTGGAGCAAGGCGTACCGGTTGTGAATCTCCATATCCGGCGCGAAGCGGGGCGTCCGCTTGATGACGGTGACTTTGTTGTCGTGGTGAACGAGGTACTCGGCCGTCTCGCAGCCCACCATGCCGCCGCCCACCACCAGCACCTTCTTGTCGCTAATCTCCGCCTTTCCGCTGAGGACGTCCAGAGCGGTGAACACGTTCTTGCCCGCCAGGGCCGGCGGGAAGATAGGCCGCGAGCCGGTAGCGACGATGACCACGTCTGGCCTTTCCTTCTGGATCAGTTCCGGTGTGACCTCGGTGCCGAGCTTCACTTTCACGCCGGCCTTGGCGATTTGCGTCTTCAAGAAGTCGGAGACCCAGTTGATTTTCTCCTTGCCAGGAGGGACGCCGGCCAGGAGCAATGCGCCGCCAAGCTCCTTTCCTTTCTCGTAGAGGGTGACGTCGTGGCCGCGGAGCGCGCCCACCCGCGCCGCCTCCATGCCTCCGGGGCCGCCGCCCACAATCATGACCTTCTTCTTGACGGCGGCTGGCTTTATGGGGATGAACTCGCCCTCGCGGCCGGTCTCGGAGTTCACGTTGCAGCGGCGGGCCCCGCCTCCCTGCCGTCTTTTGGTCGAGCCGTGGATGCACTCGATGCAGGAGATGCAAAGCCGGATGTCCTCGGTCCTGCCCTCATGGGCCTTCCTGGCCCAGTGGGGGTCGGCCAGCAGGGGCCGCGCCAGCCCGATGAAGTCCGCTTTGCCCAGGGCAAGCATCTTCTCAGCGAAATCGGGGTGCTTGATGCCTCCGCCCGCGATGATGGGAATAGCCACCGACTTCTTGATGGTCTCCCATAGGTAATGCTTCCAGCCCTCGGGCTGCCGCATGATATCGTTGAACTTGTCGGCGCTCTGAAAGGTGCCGCAGGAGACGCTGAGATAGGCCACCCCCGCCTTCTCCATCTCCCTGGCGATGGCCGGCGAGTCCTTCAGCGTTATCCCTTCCGGGCCGAGGAACTCCTCCGAGGGGAAGCGCATGCCTATGGGGTAGCTTTCGCCCACAGCTTTCCTCACGCGTTTGATCAGCTCCAGCGGGAACCGCATCCGATTCTCGAAGCTGCCTCCGAACTCGTCTGTCCGTTTGTTGGTGTAAGGAGACATGAATTGTTGGATGAGATAGCCGTGGGCGCCGTGCAACTCGACCATGTCGTAGCCCACCTTCTTCGCCCGTGCGGCGGCCTCGGCCCAGCGGTCCATGATCTCGTAGATTTCCTGTATCGTCGCCGGACGCGGCTTGGGATAGGTCACCTCGCCAAGAAAGGAGGTCTGGATATCGGAGGCGGAGATGACGTCCTTGCCGGGATCGAGGACCCACGGATAAATCTGGCGCCCGGGATGGTTGAGTTGGGCGCAGATGGGCGTGCCCTCGGCGTGGACCGCTTCCACTAGCTCGTAGTGGCCCGACATGTACCAGTCGGCATCCAGGATAAGCTGATTGAGACCTATGCGCCCGAAGGGCGACACGTTTCCCACGATTATCAGGCCCACCCCACCCCTGGCGCGCTCCACGTAATGGTCGATGGTCTTCCTGGTAACCTCGCCGATGGCAGTAGCGTAGGCTGTGCCCATGGGGAGCATGACAACGCGGTTAGCGATTTGCACGCCACCTATCTTTATCGGCGAAAAAAGCTTCGGAAAACTGACCATATTGCCCCCTTACCACTTCCCAAAGTTCCACCATAAGTGAAGAAATGTTGTTTGACGGCGTCAACGGATTCTAAACGGATAAGCGGATCGTAATCCCCCTGTCTCCCACCGAGACGGTCTTTGACAAAGTAATGTGCCAGTCCGCGGACAGGGTCCGGCGGCGGCCGTCAACCCCCTAGATCCCCCAATCTTGGGGGACTTTATTTGAATCTGGGGACACCCCAGGCCCCGACAGAGGCGCTGCGCCCTGTGGACTCCCGCTCTGTGTCACCGCAAAGCGTGGCGTCCCTCCCTCTTCAGGGGAGGGATGAGAGGGAGAGGTCCAAAGCGCATCCTCACTTTCCAGCTTTCTGTCTCAACAATGCCACTCTGTTTGCTTTATAACCATATTGAGGGGACAGAAGAGGGGACTCGCCTATCCGTTGACGTCGCCTGCTCCCTACTACTTCACTTCGTGCTTCTTGATAGCCGCCTCGTCTATCTCCAGCCCGATGCCTGGGCCCGTGGGCACCACCATGAGACCGTCCCTCACCCGCGGCTGCTCCCTGTACAAGCCAAAAGACCAGGGCATATATTCGACGGTCACGCCCTTCTCGGCGGTTGCCAGGAGGTGACATTGAATCTCAGGGACCAGATGACACGAGAAAGGCTTATTCCTCGCCTCGAGGAAGGCGGAAACGCTCAGCCATCCGGTGATGCCGCCTACGCGCTCGAGGTCGAGATTGAAGATGTCCGCCGCCTCGTGTTCGATGAGCTGAAGAAATCCGCGCCTGGTGTACTCCTCCTCTCCCGAAGCGATGGGGATGTCGATGCAGGCCGCGGCGCGAGACCTGCCCTCGAGGTCCTCATAGGGCACGGGGTCTTCCAGCCAGAAGGGATCGTACTTCTTGATCCTGTCGCCGACCCATAGGGCGGACTCTGCGCTCCAGGCCTGGTTGGCGTCCACCATCAGGTCGATGTCGTTACCCAGGGCCTCCCTGGCGGCCCGGACGCGCTCAACCTCGCTGTTGAGGTCCTTCTCGCCGCCCACCCGCAGCTTGACCGCTTTGAATCCCTCCTTACGGTAACGCTCCGCTTCCGCGCCAAACTCGCTGGTCGGCGTGGAGCGCCAGAAGCCGGGTCGATAACAGGGGACCGCCTCTCGACCTCCGCCGAGAAGCAGCGAAAGTGGCCTGCCGGTAATCTTCCCCAACAGGTCCCAGACCGCCACGTCGATGGCGCAGATGGCGAAGTTCATCAGGCCTCCGGGGCCGAACCAGAAGGCGTTGGACGCCATGCTCCGCCAAATACTCTTCACCGTGAAGGGGTCCTTGCCGATGGCGAACCGCCGCAGGTCGTCCACCGCCGCCTTGATAACGGGCAGCTTGCTGTTGTCCATGGAGAAGGCGTAGCCGATGCCCACGTGGCCTTCGTTGCTGCGCGCTTCAGCCAGAACGTGGCCTATGGACTCCATCACCCGGCCGAGGGAGCTCAAATAAGGCTTCTCAAGGGGCAGGTCCACTACCCGCGTCGAAATACTCTCAATGTGCATCAGACAGGCTCCTGCGGCGCATTTGGGAGTCAGGGAGGGCGCGAAGCGTCAGCTTCTCAGCCGGGGATCGAGGAGATCGCGCAGAGCATCGCCCAGCAGGTTGAAACCGAGGACGGCCACGCTTATGGAGATTCCGGGCAGGATGGCGATCCAGGGCATACGCTCGATGTATTCCAAACCCTCGGCGGACATCATGACGCCCCAGGAGGGCTCGGGCGGTGGTGTGCCCACACCGAGGAAACTCAGCGAAGCCTCAACGGTGATGGCGAAGCCGAGCGCCATGGTGGTCAACACGATGAAAGGCGCGAGGCTTTGAGGCAGAACGTGCACGACCAAAATGCGCAGGTCTCCGCAGCCGATCGCCCTGGCCGCTTCCACATATTGGGCCTCTTTGACGCTCATTGCCACCGAACGGATGGTGCGCGCCGCCCGGGGCATCTGGGTCAGCCCAATGGCGATGACGACGTTATTGATCGACGAGCCGAGCGCCGCCACAATGGCCAGCGCCAGGACCAGCATGGGGAAGGCCATAAGACTGTCCATGGCCCGCTGGATAGCGGCGTCGATCTTCCCCCCGAAATAGCCGCTGACCAGTCCGAGCACCCCCCCTCCTATCTGGCCCAAGATTACCGAAAGCAGGCCCACGTACAGAGAGATACGAGAGCCATAGATGAGCCGGCTGAGTATGTCCCGTCCCAGGTTGTCGGTGCCCAGGACGTACTGGCTGCCGGGGGGTAGCAAGAAAGAGCCGTAATGTATCTCGTAGGGATCATAAGGGGCCAGGGCCGGGGCTAGGACGGCCACAACCACCATGAAGAATACAATGACGCCGCCGCCCATCCCCAGCGGCTTTGTCCTCGCTCGCCGCAGAGCGTCTCTGAAGAAATGTCGCTGAGGCTCCAGGCTGACTCTCTCCAGGGTTGCTTGAGTTTCCGCAGCGCTTCGCATCGTCTTACTCACTGATAGCGGATTCTAGGATCCAATTGGCCGTACAGAAGGTCCACGACCAGGTTTGCCATCAGGATGATGAAGGCAAACACCACGATGATCGATTGCACCACTGTGTAGTCGCGGTAGATGATGGCGTCTATCAGGGCCCGTCCCATGCCGGGCAGCGAGAATACCGTTTCCATGATCACGGCCCCGCCCATGAGGTGGGCGAACTGAATGCCAACGAGAGTGACGACGGGAAGCATAGCGTTCTTCAGGGCGTGGCGGGATATGATCAGCAACTCTCTGAGACCCTTCGACCAGGCGGTGCGGATGTAGTCTTGCCGCATAACCTCCAGCATGCACGAGCGGGTCATGCGGCTGACGGCGGCTACGTTGAAGTAGCCCATGGCCACTGCCGGCCAAACGAGCTGCTGCAGGTTCTTGACAGGGTCTTCAAAGAGGCTGGCGAATCCCAGCGGCGGGGTCCGATTAAAGAACAGCGCCATGCCAAGGAGGATCATTACGCCGGTCCAGAAAATGGGCATGGCCAACCCGATTATGCTGAACACACGCAGGATATAGTCCACCCAACTGTCCTGCCTTACAGCGCAGGCGATTCCCAATGGAATGGCGATCAAAGAGGAGACGAGGGTGGCCAGCAGGGACAGCTCAACGGAAAGCGGCAGGCGGTCGCGGACCATATCGCCGATTGGCTCATGGGTCTTCAACGATTTGCCTAGGTCGCCGCGCACGAGGCCGCCTACCCAGCTAAGGTATTGCTCGTGAAGCGGCCGGTCTGTGCCCAGTTCGCGCCGCAGGGCTATCAGGTCTTCCTCTTTTATATCAGCGAAGCCCCCACCGCCCAGCACCATTATTGCCACGTCTCCAGGCATGATGCGCATGATGGCAAAAATGATGAGCGACACACCTATCAGAGTTGGAATCGCCATGAGCAGCCGTCGCGCTATATAGTGTGACATGGTGTTTGCTCCTTATGCCGGCCGCAGGCTTGAGAATTGGCACCCATGATATCAAGGTAGCTTCCCTTTGTCAAGGAGCAGTAGGACGTGGGTGCGGGTTCCAGATATGTAAGCTCTCTTCGATGGGGCGATTCAATCCCTCGTCGACATGCGCTCAACAGGGACGACCTCCCGCGTCAGCCGCCGTTTCCCCCCCCTCCAATGAGTAACATCATCCACCAGGGTGTAGACCACTGGCACGACAAGAAGGGTAAGAGCCGTGGAAGTGACCAGTCCTCCGATAACGCCGATAGCCATCGGCGCCCTGAATTCTCCTCCGGCGCCGATACCGAGAGCCAGAGGGAGCATGCCCAAAATCATGGCAAGAGTAGTCATGAGAATGGGGCGCAGCCGAATCGGGCCCGCTGTCAGCAGGGCCTCGTCCCTCTCCATGCCCTCCTGTCGCAGGCGAATGGTGAAATCCACGAGCAGGATGGAGTTCTTCGTCACCAGCCCCATGAGCAGTATCAAGCCGATGAGCGACACCACATCGAGGTGCTTGCCCGTAAGAAACAGAGCCACCAGAGCGCCGATGATGGACAGGGGCAACGCCATCATTATGGTGAAAGGATGCACAAAGGACCCAAACTGAGAGGCCAGCACCATGTAGATGAAGACCACTGCCAGGGCCATGGCCAGACCCAGCGAGCTGAAAGCCTCCCCCATGAACCGCGTTTCGCCAGAATAGTCCAGAGAGATGCCTGGTGGCAACGACAAGTCCGCCACGCTCTTCCTGATCTTGTCCACGGCATCGCCGAGAGCGCCGGTATGGGAGGCGCCGATGACAACCTGACGCTCGCGCTGCCCCCGGTCGATTTGCACCGGGCCAGAGGTAGATCTGGCCTGCGTTACTGACCTCAAGGGCACCTGGCCGCCCTTGGCCGAAGGAACTGCCAGCGATAATATATCCTCCGTATTCTCGCGGTCCTGCTTGCGCAGTCTCACCACGATGTCGTACTCCTTGTCCCCGGAACGGAATTTCGAGGCCGTCTCGCCGTTGACCAGAACGCGAAGAGTCGTGGCGATCTGCGCCGCGCTGACGCCCAAATCCGCCGCCTTAGTCCGATCGACGGCCACCGTTAATTCCGGTTTTCCTGCCTTCAGTCCCCGGTCGATGTTGAACAGCTCTGGTATGGAGGTCATACGCTCCACAATCTGCTGAGAGGCGCTGTCCAGGTCTTCGACATTGTCCCCTCTCACGTTTATCTGGATAGGAGCCATCATGAGCGCTGATCGCCCCTCGCCACCCACGGACTCGGTGGACTGCACCATGATCTTCGCGCCCGTGTAAGAGGCGAACTCGCTCCTCAGTAGCGCCAGGAACTCGTTCGTTCTCCCTCTTTCCTTTAGCTGGACCCGCACGCTCGCTGTCTCGCCTGAGCCCCTGTCGGAGCCAACCCTGGAGAAGACATGAGCCACCTCTACATGCTGCCAGAGAGTGTCCTCCACATATCGAGCCACTCTGTCAGTCTCGCGGAGAGCCGCCCCTGGGGGCAACTCAACCGATACGCTGAGAATACCCTCGTCGATCTCGGGCTGGAAGCCGCGCCCGACGAAAGGCAGAAGGGCCAGGGCGCCAGCCAGGGCAACGGCTCCCACGATGATGACCAGGAGCCTGTGACTCAAGGCGAAGGCTTCCACGCGGCGATACCCTTCGCTGAGGCCAGCATACAGCGCCTCCGTCCGGCCTGCGAAGGCGGCGAGTCCGCTCTTCCGGCGTGGACTGTCCTGGATAGGCTTGAAGAAGTAGGCGGACAGCAGCGGCGCCAGGGTAAAGGCCTCAAACAGGGAAATGAGCACCGCGGCGGTCACCGTGAGGCCGAACTCTCGAAAGATGAGGCCGATTATGCCAGTGGTGAAAGCCACGGGCAGGAAGACGGCCACGATGGTGAACGTGGTGGCCATCACAGCCTGCGCTATTTCCGCTGTCCCCTCCATAGCGGCCTTTATCGGGTGAGCCCCCTCTTGCATATGCCGGAAGATGTTCTCACGGACGACAATGGCGTCATCAATCAGCATACCGATGGATAGGGAAAGAGCCATGAGCGTGAGCATGTTTTGAGAGAAGCCCATGAGCTGCATGGCCGCAAAGGCGCCAATGACGATGACCGGCAAGCCAGCCACCGTAACCAGGGTATTGCGCAGATCGTGGAAGAAGAAGAACACCACGAGCGAGGCAAAGAGGCCGCCCAAGAGCAGACTCACCATGACATCATCTCTGGTGTCTCGAATGAAAGTTGACCCATCGGCGACGATGACAGCGTCGACATTGGGATAGTCTCCCTTGATACGCCTGATCTCGTCCTTGACAGCTTCGGCTACGGTAACCGTATTGGTCTTCGACTGCTTCTGCACCGTGATGCTGATGCTATCCTTACCATCCATGCGGCTGAAGGAGCGCACCTCCTTGAAGCCGTCGGTTACATCGGCGATATCGCCGACGCGGACGGGCACACCGTCCACGTTGGCCACGATCACTTTGCCGATCTCACCCACAGTCTTAAATTCCCCCGTGGTACGCAAGAGAGGCTCTTGCTTGCCTCCGTCCAGGCGCCCGCCCGGAAGGCTCAAGTTCTCACTGCCGATAGCGCTCATCACGCGCTGGACCGAGAGGCCGCGAGCCTGGAGGTCATTCAGCCGTAGGTCCACCTGGATTTCCCGCGTCAGTCCTCCTGTGACGCTAACCTCTGCCACGCCGCTGATGCGCTCGATCCTCGACTTCAGCGTATTGTCGACGAGTTCTCTGAGCTGCGCCGGAGACATGATGTCCCGGAGGTCACTTACGGCAAAGGTTATGACGGGTACAGCCCCGGGATCGAATCTCATGACCACCGGATCTAAGGCGTCTTTAGGCAAACGACCCTTGCTGGCAGAGACCCTCTCCCGGACGTCGTCAGCCGCCCTGGAGGCCGAAGTCTCAATCTTGAACTCGATGATCACCGTGGAAAGCCCTTCCACGGACGTCGATCGGATCCGATCAACGCCGTTGATGGAGCTGACCGCCTCCTCGAGAGGCCTTGTAATCAGGGTCTCTACCTCTTCAGGACCGGCTCCCGGGTAAGCAGTGCTGACCGTGACCAGGGGAAAAGAGATATCTGGCATAAGGTCCAGCCCCATGCGGCCGTAAGCCAGACCGCCTATGACTACAATGGCGCAGATCACCATGGTTATGAAAACCGGCCGCTTTATAGATAGGTCAGACAGCCACATTCCTAAACTCCCCCACAGTCAAAGACCCGCGAACGATAGACGATTCACTCCTGACAACGCTCCATGACTTTCATTAGCTTCCCCAGCAACCGGATCAGGTCTTCGCGTTCCTCCGGGGTAAACCCGCCAAGGATCCGCTGCACGTGCTGCCTGACAAACTCCTCCATCGACTGATAGAACTCCAGGCCCATCTTCGTCAGCCCCACCCGCACTACTCGGCGGTCCCTGGCATCCGGCAATCTTTCGGCGTATCCGCTCTCCACCAGCCAGTCAACCAACCGCGTGGCCGTGCTCATGGGAACATCTAGCGCCTCGCTCAGCTCCCCCATGGCTAGAGGCTCACTCTGGCCGGAGAGAACAACGCACAGACGGTGGCACACGCCGTAGCGAGGCATTTCGCCTGGCTTGTCCCCCAGGTGTTGCCTGTCCAGCCGCTCCTTAGCTCTTGCCAGGTCGTCAGGCAGGGCAGGGATCAGTCTATGCTTCATGCGAACGAAGTCGCGCAGCACTTCCATAGCCCGTTCGGTTTGCGCCGGTAGAGTGGGTTCAGACATAGTTCCTTTCCAGAATGGGATATTTTCAAACCGGATATATTGTATCATCGCCGCTTGTTTATTCCAAGCCCTTGTGTCCCAAATATACCATTTGCTCGCAGGAAATCCTTATGATATATTGAGGCAAGTTCGCCTGGAGGGTGGAGTGAGATATACCTCGGTTGTTGGTCCACTGGTGCTGGCTTTATCCATCTTAGCCGGTGTCCCACTTATCTCACCAGGGGCGGAGGCCCCCATCGACTCGGCGCCCGCAGTCCGGTTGGAGACCGTCGCAATCCCTGCTACGAGCGCCAACCCTGCAGCGGCTGCTCCCACCGCTGGAATATCAGAGGCGAAGCCGCCAACGGCTCCAGCTCCCGCCCTCTCGGCTGAGATCAGCACGCTGACTTCATCCCCTCAAATAGCCAGTGGGGAGCAGTCCATCAACACCCAGCAATCGTCGACCCACCCCAGGTTGTTCTTCACGGGTTCTGACCTCCCCAGCCTCCGTGAGAGGATGGGGAGATCTCCATACAGCGAGATGGCCCAATCCATCTTACGCCAGAGCGACTCCTTGTTGAGACGGCCGCTGCTGCAAATGGCGTACGACCCACGTCAAGGGCGGCCTCCGGAGCGGATCAATCTCTTACCGGCTGGGGCGGCCCGCGCCAGGATTGCCTCCCTGGCCTTCAGCTACGTGCTCAGCGGTGAACAGCGATATGCGGACAGAGCGACAGAAGAGATGCTCAACATCGCCTCTTGGCCGGCCTGGGCCGACTTCAATCTCAACGGGATGGAAGCCGATCTATCTACCGGGGACATATCCTTCGGCATGGCTCTCGGCTACGACTGGCTTTATGAGACCCTGACCGGCGAGCAGCGAGCGGAGGTGCGCGACGCCATCATTTCCAAAGGCCTGAGGGCCTATCTCCGTGGCATCGCCGACCCCCGGAAGCACTTCTGGGTGAACGCCTATCACAACTGGAATGCGGTAGTCAACGGCAGCATAGGCGTGGCGGCCCTGGCGCTTGTGGGTGAGGAGCCGGCGGCGGAGGAAGCGCTGGCCCAGGCAAGGGGCAACATAGGCCGTTTCTTCGCATCCGTGGGCGCTGACGGCGGGTGGGATGAGGGGGTGGGCTACTGGCAGTACGGCATGGACCACGCCGTCCCGTATCTGATGGCTCTGGTAAACGTTAAGGGCACGGACGACGGCCACTTCAGCCGGCCGGGCATGAGACAGACGGGCTACTTCCCCATCTACTTCACTATACCTTCCGGAGAGCGGACAGTCTCCTTCTCGGATAACGCCTCCAAAGGCCCGGTCAAGTCACCGGCGCTCTACGCTCTAGCGTCTCGCTATCGTGACCCCGCTTTCGTTTGGTACGCCGATAGCCATAAGGTAAGCGACCCACTGGGCTACATCTGGCGCCCAGACGACCTGTCCGCCATCGAACCTTCTAGTCTGGTACAGTCCAAGTTATTCAGGGATATTGGTTGGGCGACGATGCGTAATCGCTGGGATGATCCTGCCGACACGGTCTATGTGGCTGCTAAGAGTGGAAGACTCGGTGCCAACCACTCTCATCTGGACTTGAACGATTTCGTTGTGTACGCCTATGGCGAGCTCCTGGTCTCCAATGCTGGCACGGCGCCTTACAGTTACAAGACTTTCTCGAAGGAACGTAACAGCATCTATGGCATCTCCACCCGGGGGCATAACAGCATCCTCGTCAATGAAGAAGGCCAGGCGCCCCGGTCCAGAGGCAGCCTGGCGCAACCCAGCCAGAATCATCTGATCGGGGACGCATCTGAAGCCTACCGCGATTTGAAGCGCTTCCGGCGGCACCTATTCTTCGTGGATGGACGCTACCTCATCCTCCTGGACGATATTGTGGCCGACAAGCCTGCGCGGCTTTCCTGGCTTCTGCACACAGAAGCCGCCCTCAGGGTGACAGGCAGGGACTTCACCATCGAAGGAGAGAAAGCAAGGCTTTACGGCTTCGTGTCCGGTTCTCAGGATTTTGGAATTGAGGTCAGGCAGGGCCCCGAGGCCAGACGATGGGCCGAGCAGCCGGACCGCTTTCTTTCTGCGACCACGAGGAGCAGTGTGGAAGACGCCGTCTTCGTCGCGGTCCTGTACCCCACCCGGCTATCCGAAGCCGGGCCCGTCGTATCATGGCGTCAGCAAAGCGACACCCTCGTGGTCCAGGTCCTGTCGTCCACCGGCATCGCCGATAGCGTTACCTTCCGCAAGACACCTGACGGGTGGGACCTGGGCTAGCCGTCTCACATTGGCGGGTGTCCCAGCCCTGCGGGCAGAGGCCTTGCTGAGACGCAGATGCGAGGCAAGTAGATGGCAAAGGGGCCGCACGTAACTGCGTGTGGCCCCTTCTGCTAGCAAGTCCTAGTCCCTGGCTCTGTCCACACGGAGCCGGATAGCCACACCAGTGAGAACCATCAGCACCGCTATGAGGTCGGCCCAGACAGGCATTAGGTCGCCATCTCCCGTCTTCGGCAGCGCTGGAGCGGCCGTTAGCATGATCCTGACGGTGGTCGCAACCACCGGGCTCACCGGAGAGTGGTCATTATTGTGCAGCGCCACAGTTATTGTGTGGGGACCAGGAGTGAGCCCCGTGAGAGTGAAACTCTCCGCCCCCACCGGCTGCACCATTCTACCGTCGAGAAAGATGTGCCAGTGCCCTTCACCTGGCACGTTGGCCTTCCCTATGCTGTCGGGCGCCAGTGTCAGATTTCCAATCCTGACGCGAACCATCACTGAGGTGCCGACCACAGTTTGGCCGTCCGTCGGCGACAGTACCGCCAGCGTGGGTCGCATGACGGCGGGCGTCGGCGGTGGCGGTGGAGGTGGGGGCGCCACTGGAGGCGGGGGCGCTGGCGCTGGCGGGGGTGGCGGCGCAGCGGTGGGCGTCGGAGGCGCCGGGGGCGGAGGCGGAGGCCCGACCGTGGGCGTTGGAGGCATGGGCGTGGCCGTCGGCGGCACAGGCGTCGCCGTTGGTGGCATAGGCGTCGCTGTTGGCGGCATGGGCGTCGCTGTTGGCGGCGCCGGCGTCGCTGTTGGCGGCGTTCCCGTGGGCGAAGGCGTCGCCGTCGGCGGCACGGGCGTAGCGGTGGCCGGCGAAACAGTGATGGTCCCCGTCATCCCTGTGAGAACGTGAAAGCTGCAATAGTAACTGTAGGTTCCAGCGGTGGCAAACGTGTAGGAAAAGCTCTGCCCCGGCGTTAGAGTACCCGAATTCCAGTAGGACAGATCGCTGGTGGCGGTGTGCATATTGATGCCACCGTTAGTCCACGTTACCGTCGTGCCGACTGCCACCGTTAGATTCTTGGGCACGAAGCCAGCATCTGTGATCGAGACGCTCGCTGCCGTCTGCGCTTGTCCGCCCGGCGCCCAGAAGGCCAGTAGCGCGGAGACTACAATCAGTGCGATACCGAAACCCAGGAGCTTCCTTTTGACAATCATGGCACATTCCTTTCTAGAATCCCAGGGCCGATCAGTCCCGAGGGATCAATGCTGAGTCCATAGCTGGCGAATAGCCAGTCCGATAAATGAGAGAGCGCTGCCCAGCAGTGCGAGCCACGGCAGCGGAAGATCGGCGCCGGCCTTAGGCACGGGTGGGGCGGCCGGCTTGGGGGTCAGGGTGGCCGCCGGCTTCGCTGGAGCAGGCGTTGCCGCCGGCTTGGCCGCCACAGTGGGAGTAGGGGCCGGCTTGGGTGCAACCGTGGGAGCCGCCGGGGGTTTGGGGGCCGGCGTAGGCGCCGGGGGCGGCGGCGTCGGCTGGGGCGCTGCCTGCACCGTTATCGTACCGACCATTCCGCCAGCTCTGTGGAAATTACAGTTGTAGGGGAAAGCGCCAGCCGCGTTGAACGTATAGGAGAAAGTCTGGCCAGCCGTCAGAGTGCCTGAGTTGAAGAGACCAGTGTCCGAGGTGACCGTGTGGGGCAGTGCTCCGTTGTTAGTCCAGGTCACCCTTGTGCCTACGGTTACCGTCAAGTTTTGAGGCTCCATCCGGTTGTCGACCAGGGATACGGATGCCTGCTGCGCTTGAGGCGCGGCCACGGCTCCCGGCAAGACAGCCGCCAGGACTGCCGAGGCCGTGGCAAGCGCAAGGGCCGCGTGAAAAATCGTTCTACTGGGATGCATCGAGTCCTCCTCGTTTCGTAGATTCATCGCCGAGGTGGCTATGCTTACACCGCCCCCACATTGCCGAGCGAGGCTTGCCGCCTGGGACCAAGCGCATAGGCACGCCGAAAAGAGCAATTTTCACATGTTGCCCCTCCCTCCTACATGACATTGTATGGTCAGCCCAGCCCCATCCTTTCCTTCGCGAGCCGGAGAGCCTTCTCAGCAAGGGGACGCACCCGATTTCCACCTTCTGCCAATTGCGAGTCCAGGAAAGCTGGATCAGCAGTCACCTCCTGGTAGCGAGACTGAAGAGGATTCAAACCCGCGATCACGACCTCTGCCAGCTCTCTCTTGAAGTCCGCATAACCTCTCCCCTCAAATCTGGCTTCGATATCCGGCCGGCTAAGGCCGGAAAAGGCTTCGTAAATCACCAGCAGGTTGTAGATTCCGGGGCGGCTTTCCTCGAAACGCACATCGCGTAGAGAATCCGTGGTGGCGTGCATGATCTTGGCTCGGATGGCATCTGGCGGATCGAGCAGGTAGATAGCATGGCCAGGGCGGTCCTCGCTCTTGCTCATCTTCTTTCCAGGGTCGTCTAAGCCCATTATCCGCGCGCCCGCCTCGGGAATGAGCGGCTCAGGGATTTTGAAGGTCAACCCGTAAGTTGCGTTGAACACCTGAGCCACATCCCGGGCGAGCTCCACATGCTGTTTCTGGTCTTCGCCCACGGGAACGATGTCCGTCTCGTACAGGAGAATGTCGGCGGCCATAAGCGCCGGGTAATCGAAGAGCCCCGCCATCACGCGCTCCCTCTGGCGTTGGGATTTCTCCTTGAATTGCGTCATACGATTGAGCCATCCCATAGGAATGTTGCAATTGAGGATCCAGGCCAACTCCGCGTGGGCACAGATGTGGGATTGAACGAAGACGGTTTTCGGGTCTATCCCGGATGCGAAGAGGATGCCAGCCGTTTCGCGTATCTTGCCTTTCAACACGCGAGGATCCTGCGGGACGGTGATAGCATGCAAGTCGACGACACAAAAAATGCTCTCAAACTCAACTTGCAGCGCTACCCATTGCCGGATGGCGCCCAGATAATTTCCAATATGGAGATTGCCCGTAGGCTGGATGCCCGAGAATGCCCGCCGCCGCTTCATGGGAGCTGACCGAACGTTAACTTCGCAGCTTCAGAATAACGAACCGACGAGTCAGCAGAGAGAGGTGCATCTTCTCCTCCATCATGAGCCGCCGAAAGGCGTCGGAGGCGGCCGGGTCCTCGTCCCCGTCCGCGGCGTCCCCGTACAGGTCGACGAACTCTCGCTCGAGCTGGATTCCTACGTCCAGAGCGTGCAACTCGGTCAACCGGTCGCCTTCGGGAAGTGTGTCGAGGAGGGCCTGAGGCGAAACCAGGCTTTTGTAGCGCTGGGCTGCCCGACCTTCGATGGGGCCGTGAGGTCGCCGAGATGCCCGGCTAAAGGCCTTGCGGATCTCCTTGAGGTCCTTCAAGTGTCTTGCCTCATCGTCGGCGAGCGCCAGAAGGGTACTTCTCACGCTCCGGTCGGGCACTGCGCCCACTATGCCCTTGTAAAAGGCTCGGCCTCTGCGCTCACCATCTTCGGCTATTTCCAGCACTTCCAGAGGGTCTAATACTTTGACAATCATAGCAGGACCTCCTGAATTGGGAGGCGTATTCCCGGAGAATCGCGCCATTAAGCTCCTTTGCCTCGACCCGTCGGCGCCTTATTCCTCGATCTGCTCCTTCCCTGCCGCTGGCCGCCTATTCCCCCAATATGCAAAAGGCGCTGGGCACAGCCATCCGCAACGCCAGGGTCTCCGAAACGGAGAAATCCAGCTTGTCCAGCGAAGGACCAACGAAGCCAACGGTCATATCCTGCCCCAGCACTATAGAGGCAAATTGCCCCCCCGAAGTCAGCAGGAGGCCGCCGGTGTCCAGTATCGGCGCCTTCACAACGCCCTCACTGACTATCGTCTTAATGTGTTCCAGCTCGCTGATGGCGCCGCCTGCGTAAAGATGGAAGAGCAGGTTGTAACGGGCCGGCGCCAGCGCCAGGCTGTAAGGGCCATGGAAGCCCGCTTCGTCAAGAGCCGTGACCGCCTTGATAACGTCGTCGGTCGCCGCGCCCACCTTGGCCCACCGTGAGAGTTGCACCCTCTTCGCCCCTTCAACGGTCAACAGGCCACCGACACCCTGGACCCCTTTGAAGACCAGCGCGTCCTCCAAGCGAGCGCATTCCATCGCCGCCCGGGCCACCTCGCCGGTATCCAGGAACACCCCGTTCTGTTCGTATGCCGCCAGGTCCCTCTTCCCTAAGGAGAAGGAGCTTTGGATGAGCATTATCGGCAACGCAGGGCTTGCAACGAAGCCGGAGTCAATTTCGCAGTCCTGGAGTGGCATCGCCTTCAGCCCCAGTCCATAAGGGCCCTCGATATGAAGCAAACGGCGACCGGCGAGCACGCCTTTGGCGGCTCCGGACATGGTCTCGTCCAGGACCTTCCATGTGTCGGCTCCAATCGGAGCATCCTCTCTGCCCAGGTATTTGTTCATCATGATGTCCTCCTTTCTCACTCTTTCAGTGAGCCGATGGTTGTCTGCTCAGGACTGTGTATCTCTTCCGATACTTCGATTTCCGCCGCCATCGCATCCACTTCGGAGGCCCCCTCCGCCAACCAGGCGTCTTCATCACCGGTCAGAATTTGCAGCAGCCGGCCAAACTCGCCGACATGCACTCGTTCTTCATTGGCGATGTCAACCAATACCTTTTTGGCCAGCGAATTGTCCGTGGCGTCGGCGTGGGCCGTGTACAGATGGACTGCTTCCTCCTCGGCCGATAAGTCCAAACGGATGGCGCGGATGAGTTCTTCGGTCGTCAGCTTTCGTTCAGGCGATTTGCCGCTAAATGGGTCAGTAAACTCCGGCATTCCTGCTACCTCCATTCTCCATATTCATAGCTCTATGTCGCGGTCCGCATAGATGGCCTCGTTCTTGAGGATTTTCACCAGGCGCACCATCCTTCGGTTCTCCCGTCTCAACACATCCAGAGATGCGGAGGCCAGTCCCACCCCGGACAGCATAGCCAGAGCCGCAGAATCTAGCGCGGGCCGCAAACGGCTCGGCACACCCGCTGAAATATTGCCGATCCAGCAGACGCTGCGTACGGGGGGATCGAAGGCCTCCGGCAGGGCTCGGAGGAATTCGATGACGTTAACGAAGTGGCGCACACCGATATCGCTGGTTATGTGAAAGAGCCCTGGATCTATAAAGAGGCGGCTGTTAGGAATTCCCTTTTCATTGGTCGCTCCAAGCAGCGCCGCGGCTCTCCTCAGCATCTCCTGTGCATCGTCGGGGATGGTGGGATCTGTCAGCAACAGCACCACTTCGGCGTTGTATTTCGCTGCCAGGGGAAGCGTCTCCGCTAGTTTCGCCGCGTCGATGGAAACATAGTTCACTATCGGCGGCTGCTTGCATGCTTTCAGCCCGGCTGCCAGAGCCTCGGCATTGTCCGAACTCAGACAAAGCTGACGACTCGTAACCTCCTGGATGGCCCGAACAGCAAAGGCCATCGCCTCCGGCCGGTAATTATGCTGCTGAATATTGACGTCGAGCACGTCAGCGCCGGCCTCGACGCATTGCCGGGCCAGATTCTGAAATACCGCCGCGGAAGCCTTGTCCGCTTTCCAGCCCGACGCCTTTAGCCGTCGAAGCGTCTGGTTAATCTTGCCGTTCCTAGAAGTGATGTTATTAGCCAAGACAAGCATTGGCATCCTCCTCCAGGCAGACAAAGTCAGGCGGGAAGAATTCTAACCGGCTTCCGCCTCTTCCACTGCACGGGGCTATCCCAGTCTTCGGCCTTCCAGGGCACGCCCTCCGGCGTCACCATGGGGAGGACTTCCCGGAAGAGCTCCAGGCGCTCCTCGTCGCTGAGAGGTTGGAAGGACTCAGCAACAGATAGGTTGTTCGCCAGTTGCTCCATGGTCTCCATGCCGACAACCGCGGTGAAGATGGGCAATCCCAGGGTGTAGCGTAAAGCCCTGTCGTACAGGTGGGCCAGATGACCCAGCCCGAGGACCTTCATGCCGGCGACGGCGACGCCGCGGGCGTTCGCCACGGGAAGGAACTCTTCGGAGAAACTGAGCACGAAGTGGTCGAGCACCGAGAGGGCGCAGAGCACGCTGTCGAAAGGAAACCGCTCGAGAGCCTCATTCTGGACTTGAGGATTGGAGTGGCCGCTAATGCTGATATGGCGCACAAGGCCCTCCTCGCGGGCCTTAACCGCCGCCTCCAACGCACCCCCTGGACCGGCGATCTTGTCGAGCTCACCCATGGACCAAACGTTGTGCATTCGCCACTCGTCTACGTAGTCGGTTTGCAACCTCCTGAGGCTCTCCTCAAGCTGCCGGCGGGCGCCGCTGCGGTCGCGCGCCCAGGTTTTGGTAGCTATCCACATCTCGGCCCTTCGGTTCCGGGCGACCTTCCCGACACGCTCTTCGGATTGCCCCTCCGAGTATATCCACGCGGTGTCGAAGTAGCACACGCCGCTGTCCAGAGCGCGGTTCATGATCCGCAGGGCCTCGTTTTCGGAGCATCCATGGCTGTCCACAACGCGTTGGGCGCCGAAGCTGAGGATCGGCAACATCTTGCCTGTCCTGCCGAAGGTTCTTCGCTCCATCTCTATGGCTTCTCCTCCCTACAAGAGGGGCAAGCTACCTTCAACACCCAGGCTCGCCAGGGTGACCGCAGCATGTTTGGCGATGCACCATCTTGATGACCATGTTGCGGAACACGAGGTAAATCTTGCGGCGCAGCGGCATCGGCGCTGACATGTTCTTGATAAAGGCTGACGCCGACATCGTCTTCCTCTTGCGGGACTAGAGTAGTGGATGCTCATGCATCGCCTTCAGCCGCCGCCAGCGCCGCTCCACTTCACTCTCCAGGTCTCGAAGCACGTCCGAGTATTCCGGCTTCACGAGATGCTTGGTCTTGCCCATCATACCCAGCCACTGGGATGCCGGAATGCGCTTCCCCCGTTCCTCAGGATCGTAGGTTATGGTGGTGATGCCGTGCTCTATCTCGTAAACCGGGAAGAAGCAGCAGTCCGCAGCCGCCTTGACAACCTTGGTCCCTAGCCGCTCGTCATAGCGCCAACTGAGAGGGCACACGCTCAGCACCTTGCCGTAGGCGAACCTGCCGTGCCTGGCGTACCACTGGGCTTTGGCCGCCTTACGGACCAGGTCCGTCCCCAGTCCTTCCACACTGGTGAATACGTAGGGGATGTGGGTGGCCGCCATGATCTGAGCGGTATCCTTATGATGGAACTTCTTGCCCGTTTGCATGGGGCCAACGTGGCTCGTCGTAGTTTCATGGCCCAGGGGCGTCGCATAGCTTTGCTGGTTGCCCGTGTTCATATACCCCTGGTTATCGTATTCCAGGACAATCATGGGATGCCCGCGAAGCGCCGCACCGATGACGGACCCCATTCCGATGTCCATGCCGCCATCGCCGCTGACCATGATGAAGGTAATATCTTCGTTGGACAACTCTCCCCGCCGGACGCGCTCCCGGTACATCTCCACAAGCCCGGACAGGGTGGCAGCCCCATTCTGAAACAAATTATGTACATAGGTGACCCTATGAGAACTGTAGGGATACCCGGTGGTGGTCACCTGGGAACAGCCCGTCTGGAACAGCAGCACTACATGGCCCTCGATGCCTTCCAGAAACTGCCTGAGGCTCGGGAAGATGCCACAGCCAGGACAAGCGCCATGCCCTGGCGCGATGCGCTCCGGCATGCCGGTCAACTGGCGGCAGCCGGCGACGTTGGCCTTCACGACGCGCTTTTTCTCATCCCATTCGGTCTTCAGCAAGCCCAGAGTGGACTCCTCCCTGGTTATCGGCGGCCCCGGACGTTCGAGCTTAGCCTGCGGATCGCCTGGCGTGACACCGAAATAGTCGAAGGGCTTTGCCACTCTTCCCGTCTCCGCAGCCTCCAGGGCTTCCCTCAGGAACTGTTCCGCGTCCTCACTATAGAAGTCCTTACCTCCCAGGCCGTATATGCGTGAGAGGCAGAGGGTGCGGTTCTCCGGGTCATCCTTCAGGGCAGCCTTGACTTCAAGGGTCATGTTCCCGCCGTGAGCCCCGTAGGAGTCAGCGCGATCGCCGATGAGCACCGCCCCGGTCTTCTTCAGCGCCAGGCGAAAGGCATCCGCTGGGAAAGGTCTGATGACATTGGGACTGACCAAGCCGACGCGGCGTCTCTGCTCTCTGAGCCTGTCCACTGCGTCCTTGGCTGTCTCCGCCGCGGAGTTGAGGAGTACCAGGGCAGCCTCAGCATCCTCCATCCGGTACGAGTCCACCAGGGGATAATGCCGGCCGCTGACCGCTCCGTATTCGGAGAGGATATCCGGCAGCAGACGCTCAGCAGCATCCATGGCCAGTTTGAGCTGGTACTTGTTGTTGATGAGGTCAGGATCGTTCATGTAGGGCCCGATGGTAACCGGGTTGCCGGGATCGACGGCTGTGATGGGCGTGCAAGGCACGCCCACAAAATCCCGCACTACCTGGGCGTCCTGGAAGTAGCGCACACGACGCTTCTGATGGCTGGTGAAGAAGCCATCCATGGCCACAATGACCGGCAAGCGCACGTCCGGGTGCTCCCCCAAACGTACAGCAATGATGTTCATGTCGTAGGCCGCCTGGGGGTCGCGGGCCAGCAGAATGATCCACCCCGTGTTGAGCGCCATCATCAGGTCGGAGTGGTCGCCCCGTATGTCCAGCGGCCCGCTGACGGAGCGGGTGACGACGTTGAGCACCATGGGGAAACGTGTACCGGACTGCACGGGGAGTTGCTCGAGAGAGTAGAGCAGGCCGTTAGCGCTCGTGGCGTTGAGGACCCTGCCTCCGCCGACTGCGCCGCCAAAGCAGATTCCTGCAGCCCCGTGTTCGCCGTCGGCGGGCACCATTCTTATCTGGTGCTGGCCCTGAGCGTATGTTTCGTCAAGCTCTTCGGCGATCTCCGTGGAAGGCGTTATGGGATAGTAGCCCATCAGGTGGAAGTTGACCTGCTCCGCCGCCAGGGCAGCCATCTCATTCCCCTTCCTGAAGTCCAGAACTTGAACAGGAGTCTCGCACTGAGTTCCTCGCTCCACCAATGTCATGGTTCGTGCTCCTGCAATGCTCGAACTAGCTCGTCGGACATGTCAGACGTGTCAGACGTAGAGTTCAACTGACACGGTACCAGTAGTAGCCTTCGTCCTGTTCCCACTTCGCGGGGTCGCTTTCCCGCCCCATGGTCACCAGGGCATCCGGCGGCCCCCACAGTTGCACATCGCCAGTGAACTTGAACTCGGGTCTCTCGCATTCCTCGGTGAGCGCCTCAACGGGGCAGATCTCCACGCACTTAAGGCACCCTTTGCAGTATTGATAGTTGGGGCCCTTCAAGACCCGGGCCCGCTGGCCCTTCTTGTCCACCCCCCAATCCCAGACGAAAACGTAGTCCGGACATGTCTCGGTGCAGAGGCCGCAGTCGATGCAGCGGTCACGCCAATACTTGGGATAGATCCCCTGCCGCGAGGCGCTGAGGTCCTTGTGCGCCGTGTTGCCCGGATTGATTATTACGCCGCCCATGGGAGCATTGGCATAGCCCAGCGCAGGGACGAAGCGCTGGAATGGCACAGCCTGATACTTGCCGTCGAAAGGATACTCTTTGATCTGAATCTCATTGAATCCGCGATCGAAGGTCTTCAGGTTAGGCTCGACTAGCTTCGGATACCTGTCCCTGAAGGAATCTACTATCGCCTTTTTGACGACAGCCGCGTCCATGAAACCCGAGGCCCTGACAATCGCCCCCATAATGGCGGTGTTGATGCGGGTGTTCTCGGCAACAGCGATGTCCAGGGCATTCACCACCCCCAATGTTCCCGAGGGGAGGTTGGCTTTGTCCCGCACTTCGTCAACGGTGTCGGCGCTGTTAACCACCACAACGCTGTCAGGGTAGAGGCCGGCCAGCGTACCTTCCACCTTCAGCAAGCACTGATGAAATACGGCAAGAAGGTGCGGCCTCTCCACCGGGCTGCTGCTTCGCACCTCCTTCTCCGCAGTACAGAGACGGACGAAGGACTTGACCGGTGAGCCCTTCTTCTCCGACCCATAGGAAGAGAAATGAGCGCCGTTGAAGCCCTGGCCCAGCACCATAGCTTGAGCCAGGACCTGACCAGCAAGATTGGCTCCCAAACCGCCTACGGACTCGAGGCGCAGCTCGTAAAAGCCTAGCTCATTGGTTTTGTTCAATGTCGCGGTCGCTCCCATCATCACCGCACCCCCTGAATATGACTGGTGGGGGATATACCCCCACCGTCGAAATGCCCTCTGCCAAGGGCGCGCCTGCGTCAGGCTCAAGGCCTGAAGCCGCCCGGGCGGCATAAGTTTATGCCCCCTTCGGGACGCCACTCATCCACAGCCCCCCTCAGAGACGCATGTCCTCTGGACCAACACACCAGGTCAATGGCACAACCATGGGCCGCAGAAGATGGCGGCATCGAGCTCGTTAATCCTGGCGCCACCGCCTTCCAAACCGAGCGATGCCGCGATATCGACACCAGGCGAGTCCCGCCGCGGACTCCTGGCCGCGATTCCATCTTCACCATTGCCTTTCATCACCCTCGTTGGCTCGGCGAACACGTCGGGTTTGCTGACATCTTCTGACAACGTTATCACGTGCTTCTCCTTCAATACGGGCGCTCCACCTCTATATCGGTGATTTCAATATCTGAGACCCACGATGACGGCGACCACTGCAAGATTCGCCGAAACGGTCTAGTCTGGCAACTTCCTGGCCCCATTCCACTGGCGGAAGCTAGCGACAGCCTCTCGGACGCTGGCGGCCAGTTTTGCCCCGTGCGACTCGGCCAGGGCCTGGTACATCTCCATCGCTGGCGCCGCGAGTTCATCCTGGGCGCGCAGAATGAATACGGGCTCGTCGTCCCTGATCCCCGGAATATTGACCTTGCCATATTTTCCCGAGATGGCCATCATTGCCTCCTCGTCCGGCGAATTGACCCGTGGAAGAGCTTCACATACTACTAATGATAAGAAGCCGAGATAAAGAAGTCATAAAATGCCCTACAAAAAGATTGAGAAGTTGTGACATCTGGGGAATGCTACTAAGGCGATGGGATCAGCTAGCGGTTTCCTGGGGCACCGCATTCGCGGCGAGGGAAGGATGGCTCATAATGTAGCCAGTTTTGGGAATGGTGCGAATAAGTTGTGGACCATCCTGGTCGATCGACAGCTTCTCTCTCAAGCGACTGATCCAGGTTCGCAGGATTTGAAAGTCGTGCCGATACTCAGGCCCCCACACCCGAGTCAGCAACTCCTCATAAAGCATCAGGCGACCAAGATTGTGAGCGAGCTCGCTAAGCAGAAGCCATTCTATCCTCGTCAGGCACTTCTCTTCCCCTCGCACCACAACACAGTGCCTCTGAAAATCGACGACGACATCCCCGACGGTGATCTGGTCTGAGGTCTTGCCAGCTCTGGCAGGTTCAAGGCGGCGCCTGATCGCCTCGATCCGCGCCACCAACTCATCCGGGTTGAAGGGCTTTTGCAGGTAGTCGTCGGCGCCCAGAGTCAGCCCCTTGATCTTGTCAGCATCCGTGCCACAAGCGCTGAGAATGATAACAGGTGTCTCGGAAAACGTGCGCAGTTGCTTCAGAGCCTCGATGCCGTCCATCTTAGGCATGCGCACGTCGAGTACTATCAAGTCAGGATCTTGAGCATGAGCCTGTTCTACAGCCTCGTGGCCATTGGCCGCCGTGAGTACGTCGTACCCCAGCGCCTTCAGCTTGGATCTCAGGAAGTTAAGTATGCGTTCCTCGTCATCCACCAGCAGTATTCGGAATCGTTTCACCTTTCGTCTCCGAAGCGTGATCTGAAGACGGCACCATTATATCCGGGCGCACGAAACCTGGGCGCTCCCTGCGACGGGCTGGCGCAATCCCTATGGGGGTATGTTAACGCATAGCGCGTCGTAGTGAATCCGTTCGTAGGCGGATTCTTGTGCCAGAAGTACTTACTACTAAATACGCAAAGGCGTCCCTGGGTGTGTAGCTGTGCTGCGTCGTGGCGTCCAGCGGAAGCGAGAAGATACCTGAGGAGGATATAAACGAAGGCTGTGGGCTAGCTTTCGGCGCGCCGCCAGTGGGTGCCTTCTTTGCCGTCTTCGACAACAATGCCCAGGGCGCCAAGACGCTGCCGAATAGCGTCCGCTTGCCGCCACTGGTGATTTCGCCTTAACTCAGCGCGAACTTCGATGAGCAAGTCAATGACGCTGTCCTCCCGCGGCGAAGTCAGGCACGGCGCTTGCTCTCCTTCCGGCGGCTCCGTCTCAACCTCCCGTGGAGGAGGCACGGCTTCGAGAGCTGCGGGCCCGCTCAGTCCGGCGCCCCGGGCCAGGTACTCCAGGGGAAAAGAGGCGCCGGTCTTAAACACGGTCTCCCCACCTCTTCGTCGAATCGTCACCCCACCCGCGCCCATTACCTCGCATCTTCGCGCGAAAAGGTCAACTATGCACGCCGTATGCTCGTCCACGCCCAGGATCACCGCCGTATCCGGAAGGGCATCCTCCAGCAACCTCAGCCTGGGTTCCCCGAGATACGCGTAACGGGTGTCATGCGTGCCCCCCTCGGCGTTGTTCCAGTGGCTGATTATGGCCGTTTGGCAACCGTAGGGCCCCAGCAAATCGAGGCCGTCGACCCAATGGGGATCCTCACCAACCTTGTAAATCTCGTAGACCGGGACGGCGTACCGGCTGGCGGCTATGGCCGCGGCGCTGGCGAAGACCAGGTGGGCGCCCGCCGCCAAACGCTCCGCCAGGGCGGCGGAAAAAGGGCCATTCAGCCAGTGGCGGGCCGCGTAGCTGGGGCTGCCCGGGCCGGCGAAAATGTAGTTGGCGTTTCTCAGTCTGGTCAATGTGGCCTCCGTCGCGGGCAGGCCGACAAGCGAGGAATTCTTGAAGGAGACGGTGGACAGTGGCGCGTTCAAATGCTTCTGGAAATATTGAGCCGCGCGCTCCGACAACTCATCGGCGTTGAGTTGGAATCCGGCCGGGGTATCTACGAAGACGGCGCGCACCGGTCCGGCTATGCTGGACATCAGGCGTTGATGCACCTTATGCATCGACTCCGTCATCTCGCCCGAGCCCATGATCGTCAGCACGCCCGCAGACCGCCGACTATCCATCTATCAACCCGCAAGAAATCTGGCTGGAGAAGTGAGGCGCAATGGCGTTGGCCGTCATAGCAGACTCTCTCCCATCAAATCACTCAGCGACGATGATAGGCCAATCGACAGCATTATCATAGCGCCGTCCCCGATTGTCAAGCGATCGCGTTCTTCGCCAGGCCCAGGGAGGGTACCCTTCTCAGCGTGCTCACTCAGTCCGGCGGAGGCTGCCATACAGGTACCGGGCGACAGTCTGACCAGAGGACATGGCCACATTCCGTCGTCCAAGAGCAGCAGGAAGAGAACAGAGGCCTCTTAAGCGCCGAACGGTCGTCTGAACGTTCGCACCGGCTGTCTCTGGCCTGGACGGTGATCAACCTGTCTGACCAGGCGCGCGACGATGAGACTCTTGCCCGCGGGCCGCGTTGTCCAACGGGCCGAGCGTCTCAATTCCGGATGCGAGAAGGCGCATGAAGACATCCACTACCCTTGGATCGAATTGCCCGCCCGCGCATCGGCGAAGCTCGGCCTGGGCCTCCTGGGGGGACCGGGCCTCCTTGTAAACGCGCTGATCGGTCATCGCGCCGTAGGAATCGACCACCGCGAGGATACGCGCCCCAAGCGGGATGGCGTCGCCAGCCAGACCATCGGGATAGCCGTTGCCGTCGAATCGCTCATGGTGATGGTGCACCAGTCTCGCCGCGCCAGCAAGGCGCGGCACGGGAGCGAGAATCTTCTCCCCAATCGCAGGGTGTTCGCGCATCTGTCTCCACTCATCGCTATCAAGCTTGCCCGGCTTCAGCAGAATGGCGTCCGGGGCTCCGATTTTGCCCACATCGTGGAGAACGGCGCCGTAATACAGGTCGTCCAATTCAGAGGCATCCATGCCCAGTTGACGCCCGACAGCCACGGCCATGGCCGCCATGCCCCTGGCGTGGTCAGAGGTGTAGCTGTCCCGGGCGTCTGTCGCCTCTGCCAGCGCCAGCACCGTCTGCACGTAGGAGTGTTCCAGCTCCGTGAAGAGCGCCAGCCTTTCTCCCAGGAGCCGCTCGTTCTCGTCGCTGCGCTGAATGATCTCATTCGACGCCTTGCGCACCCAGGCAAATTGGATTGCGTAAAGAACAAGAAAACCCACAATAACGCTGAGCCATGCAAAGATCCGCGAATCTGCAATGTGTTGTTCATGTTCGCCCAGGTCGAGGTATACCTCGTAGGCCCCGGCCACATTCGTGGAATCGGACGGCCGCAGGGGGACATACACTTCGCCCAGACGATGCCCTCTCGACCGCTCATATTCGTTCTCGTCGCGATCCAGGGACGACGTGTCGCTGGCGATTCTGCCGCCTAACGCTTGAGCAAGTTCTCCACCTACCGGGAACCTGCGTCCCACTAGCTCTTTCTCGTCCGAGAAAACGACGCGCCCATCTGGAGCCCATATCTTGACACGCACGATGCGACGGGATAGCACGCGCTCCTTGACGAAAGCATCCAGCTCCTGGAGCCGGGACGGCTCTAGGGGGTCCGTGAGGTCTGCCAGACGCAGGAACGGGTTCACCACATCCTGCACCTGGACAGCTGCGGCATCCGCGGCGTGTCCCATATTCCACTCATCGAGCCGCCGTTGCATTATCGACGCCAGACTGACGGCGATGACGGCAGTCAGGACGAGGCTGGTAAGAGAAAACTTCTGCAGGAACGTCAATCTCAGTTTGGGCTTCATGGTTGCTCCTTGAATTGCCTCGCTTCTCTTCGGCCGGACCCTCCTTTTTGTGATGTTGACACCTATTATATCCGTATGAGACCCCGGGTACAACGATATCGAACGCGTTTTGACCACGGAATGTACGCGCCCGGTAGGCGCAGCGAGCCATCTCAGGCGTCCGGACTATGGAGAGCGGACGTCAGCACAGAGGGAAGCGGGCCCATAGCGGATTGAAAGAGTGCCATGGATGCTCGGCTTCGAGTATAATTGAGGCATGACAGATACTTCTCTGAAAGACAAGAGGCAACAGGTCAACGGGAAATCAGACATGGAACAAGAGGGCGGCCTGGTTTTCCTTGTCCAGCGCTACAGCCTGCAGGATGGCCCTGGCCTCCGGACCACCGTTTTCATGAAGGGGTGTCCCTTGAACTGCCGGTGGTGCCAGAACCCGGAGTCGGTGCGCACTCATCCGGAGCTAATGACCCGGGACTCCAAATGCGTGAGACTGGGGAGATGCGCAGCGGCCTGTCCCTCAGGCGCCATCGTATTTCAGGATGCCGAAGGGATGAGCATCAACCGGGAGAAGTGCAACCTCTGCTTCGACTGCATCGACGCCTGCCCCGCCGGCGCTCTGCGCAAGGTGGGCGACTACCTCACCATCGACCAGGTCATGGCGGAAATCGAACGAGACGAGCTGTTCTACCTCAGGTCCGGCGGCGGCATAACCGTGTCCGGCGGGGAGCCGCTCCTCCAGTGGCCCTTCGTAGGCGGGCTTCTCAGGGCGTGCAAGAGCCGAGGCTGGCACACGGCGCTGGATACCTGCGGCTTCGCTCCCTGGCGGGCCCTCGAGAAGGTGCTGGAGCACGTCGATCTCGTCCTCTATGACATAAAACACATGGACCCCCGACGCCACAAGGAGGCTACGGGAAGGAGCAATCGACTCATCCTGGAGAACGTGCGCAGGGTACCGCGCAACATCCGGGTCTGGCTCAGGCTGCCGCTGATACCCGGGTACAACGATTCTGAGACAAATCTACGTCTGGTCGCCCAGCTTGCCCACGAGATCGGAGCCGAGAAAGTCTCCATCCTGCCCTTCAACAGGCTGGCCGAAGGCAAATACGAGCAGCTCGGAAGGCCCTACGCCATGGCGCAAACAGCGCCTCCCTCTGACGTCCAGCTTCGAGGGATACAGAGCTTCATCGAGAGTTTCGGCCTCATGGCAACCATCGGGAGCTAGAGCCCCGTAACACTTATGTTTACGCTTTACTGAGCCCAAGAATAAGAACATGGATAAACAGGATGAACCCTGGATCGGAGTCCAGGGTGAACAGGACTGGAATCGCGCAAATTATCTTGTCTATCCTGTACATCCATGTTGATAATCGGCCAATACGTATCAACGTCTGATACACGGTAGTAGGTTCTTACGTTATTGATTATGGCCGATAGAGCATCAGGTTGGGGATGCGCTGGAAGTCCCGGAGACTGCGGGTAATGAGGGTGAGGTCATCGAAAAGAACGCCGACGACTCTCATAAATCTCGGCAACCAGCTTGTCCGTATCAACGTCTTTCCAACTGCCAGCAGCAGTTCGAAAAGCTTCATAATCGGCCTTGGTCTTAGCCCGCACTGTGCGGCGTCTTCTTTTTGGCGAAGGCGTCAGGACCGCCAACTCTTCACTGTCACGACGGAGAACACGGGGCTCATTGGTTGCCCGCACCTCCTCCACAATGCGCAACAATTCGGGGACGTTGCTGATGTCAATAGTCTTTAGTTCTCTGGCCATCTTTGCTCACCTCCTCCCAGGGAAAAGTGTGGGACAGTCCTTTCCTGGCCCAGGGATACTTAATCATACCCAGGCAGGCGGTCAGAGTCGCTCACCTGGCCGGTAATGGCCTTCAAACCAGGTTGTCCCAGGCGACACAATCTGTCGTCTTCGAGCGAGGAGTACCGCGGGCATGTCCGGCGTGAGCGTGGCAGCTTGGCCTGACGACAGCATCTTTTGGTGGCGGATCGGGGGAAGCTCCAACGATTGGGCAATCTTTCCGACTCTCTCTCACACCTTTTATCCTCTCCTGCCCAGTAGTATAATGTTGCCGACGTATTTACCTCCGCGTTGGTGTCTTGCCCGAATTCGTTGCGTCGTCAAAGGAGAGAGCAGCATGCCCGGGAATCACAATGATATCGAGAAGAGACTGTGGGATGCAGCGGACCAACTGCGCGCAAACTCCAGACTGAAGTCTTTCGAATATGCTGTTCCTGTGCTTGGCCTCATTTTCTTAAGGTACGCTGATTACAAATTCGGCAGCCAAGTATGGTCCAGACACGTACCGCGACAAATGCGAACTTGTCTATCAGCACGTATACGACTCATACTTCGGCGAGGGGCGCGTTGTGTATGCTGAGGTAGCGTGAGCCTTTGTGTCTGAAGCTTGTGCGCGCTTCTTCTCCAGCGTTGTGAATGTGTAGAATGCAGTAGAGCCAAATGTTGCCAAGTTGATTCTGATGTACCAGCCACACAACAACACATGATGCAGGGAGGGTCGACTAGATGACACATGAGCCCTCGGCTACGTGCCCGCACGGCATGCCGCGACATCAGTGCGCGTACTGCAGACGCCACTCACCGTCGACCGGCGGAAATAGGAGGCATTTCTCAGATTCTGACCGACGACTTGCACACCCGAGTGGTAACGGTCAAGATCAAGAAGCCGACCAGGCATCTGGCAATCCTCTTTTTGAGGCCACGGATGCTTCGCAAAGCTCTGCGGTCGGCGATCAGCTGACGGGTCCCCGCTACAGGCCAGGCGACAAACTCTGCTTGAAATCCGACCCTTTGCGCGTTGGTGTTGCGGTAGGAGATCCGATATCTCACGAGGATGGGTACTCCTACAAGATCTTCTTCGGCGCAGCCGAGACGCTGACCTACCCTGAAAGCAAACTGAAGCCGTGCGTTGAACAAGTTCAGGCACTGCTTTCCCACCGGGACTTCCTAAGAGATCTCCTGCTTCTCAAGCTGCGACAGCCGCTCTCAGACAACTTGTACTCATACCAGGCGTCTCGCACAGTCTTCCGCGTCTACCAGTTCAAACCTGCACTCAAGTTCCTGAATTCGCCGGAGCAGCGCATACTCATCGCAGATGAAGTCGGGTTAGGCAAGACCATTGAGGCTGGCATCATTTACCTTGAGATGAAAGCTCGTATGCAGCTGGACAGGGTGCTGGTCGTGTGTCCTTCCGGCTTGCGTGACAAATGGGATGCTGAGCTCCGATCACGTTTCGATGATGAGTTCATCTCAATGGACGCGAGGTCCATGCGCCGTTTCCTCGACGACTATGATCGGTTTGGTGGTAACACCACACTGAAGGGAATCTGCTCGCTGGAGACGCTACGGCGGGAGGACTTTGCCCGGGCGCTGGCTGAAAAGAACATTAACTTCGATCTGGTGATCATTGACGAAGCGCATCACCTGCGCAACATGTCGACGCTCTCTCACGCACTGGGAGAGCTGCTCGCAGACCAGTCAGCCGCGCTCATTCTTCTCACCGCCACGCCGCTGCATACAGGGAATGAAGACCTCTTCCATCTCATGCAACTAATCAACCCCGGTGAATTCGATAGTTTTGACGACTTCGAGGAACGAATTCGGCCCAATCAATTCGTGAACAACGCGTCCAAGCTCTTGGCCAGCGGCAGAACGTCAGAAGCGTTGCGTGAACTCAGAAAAGTGGAAGGCACGCAATTGGGAAGAAGTTTCCGGGCGAATCCATATTTCAGGGAGGTCGTGGAGCTACTCGAAAGCAGGCGTGAAATAGACGGAAGCGCGGCCGTGCAAGCCCAGCGGCGTCTTCTTGAACTGAACACGCTCGCCAGAGTGTTCAACCGCACGAGAAAACGCGAGGTGTCGGACGCGGCAATTCGCAGCGCCCATACTATCAAGGTTGAGTTTACCGACGACGAGCGGGCCTTCTACGACGCTGTGGTGGAGTTCGTACGCCTCCAACTCGGCATGCGCGACTACGGGGCCGGAGCGCCAGCTTTCGCGGTCATAATGCGAGAGCGCCAGGCAGCCAGTTGCATCCAAGCTCTCAGCGCCCGGTTCGTTGAGGCGCTCAGGTCCAAACAACTGAATTTACACGTAGAGGACAGCAGCAGCGAGTTAGCCGATGAGTACGACCGCAAGTTGACCGAGTTCGAGCGTCGACAAATCAAGGAACTGCTCGGGCTTTGCACTGCGTTAGGGCAGACGGACACCAAGTTTGAACAATTTCGCCGCGCGCTTGAGGAGATCTTCAGGGATGACCCAGAATGCAAGGTCTTGGTGTTCTCTTTCTTCCGAGATACGCTGGAATATCTCCACGACCGACTGAGCGCTCTCAAGTACAAGGTCGGAACGATTCATGGCGGGATACCGGTCCAAGAGCGACGAGCGGTAATAGATGAGTTTCAAACAGACCCAGAAACGCACATTATGCTTTCGTCGGAAGTAGGCGCAGAAGGACTTGACTTCCAGTTCTGCGGCGCCATGTTCAACTACGATCTGCCGTGGAACCCCATGCGGGTGGAACAGCGCATCGGTCGACTTGATCGTTTCGGACAAAGGCATGAGAAGATACATATCTATAATCTCGTGATCGATGACACGATTGAAACCCGTATCTTTTCGAGGCTCTACGACAGAATCAGGATTTTCGAGTCTTCTATTGGTGACTTGGAAGCCATACTTGGTGAGGAAATCCGCCAACTATCCCGCGAAATATTCATGGCACGGCTCACCGAGGAAGAAGAAGCACAGCGAGCTGAGGCAGCTGCGCGGCGCATAGAGCGCTATCGACAGGAACAAGAGGACTTTGAAAAGCAACGGCTCGTCTTTCTGGGACAGGATCAACTTTTCGACCAAGACATGGAGAAAGTCCGCGAACACGGCAGATTCATTGCTGCTGATGAGGTCCGTTCGCTGATCGAGAGTTTCGTTGAGCAGGCGTGTCCCAAGACTCGCCTGGAGCCAGACGAAGGCGACCCAACTTATGCTCTTAGCCCAGGGCGCGACATTATTGACTGCGCTCTCACGTGCGTCAGCGGAAAGCCAAAGCTGGGACAACATGCACGGTTTTTCCTGTCAAGGCTGCGAAGTGACTCTCTCATTCCTCTCACCTTTGATGCAGAGACGGCACGTGAGCGGAAGCTTGTGGAGTTCGTCAACGTTCACCACCCGCTCGTCGCTTTCGCGGCCGATTTCTTCTTGAGCAAGGGCGTGCCGTCACCTCCCAGAACGTGCATCTGGGCAGCAGGTCCACCTGATAGCGCGGGCGACTACGTGTTCTTCATCTTCCGTCTAGATATTCGCAGCCTGGTGCCACAATCAACACTCATCCCGGTGCTTGTCAGCCTTGACAGTGGGTCCATCGAGCCTGCTTTGTCCGCAAGCTTCCTGGCCGAAATCCAGCACCGCCGTGACGAAACGCCTCCGCCTGTTGCCCACAATGACGGTCGACTGCAGGAACTCGCGAGCAAAGCGCAAGCTTACTTGTCCGAACTGGTTCGAGAGCGTGAACGTGAAGTCAAAGAACAGAATGACGCGTTGATCGAGGCCCGCATTGCCAGCCTTGAGCAGTCCTACGGCTTTAGAATGGCGAATGCGCGGCGCCAAATGGAATCGGTCGCGGACGAGCGCATCAAGCGCATGCGCCGGTCGCAGATCGACAATCTGAAAGGAAGCCTCCTCGCTAGGAAGCGGGAAGTCGAATCCAAGAGACAGGTGGATATTGGATATGACATAGTCGCCTCTGGGCTGGTTCGTTTTGTTCCTACTTTAGAGCAAGCACCGGAGAGTCCCAAGCAAACTAACCAGGGTGTTACAGCTGTGCAGCCAATAGCGCGATCTGAGCCAGTTGTCACAATCAGTCGAGCCGAGAGCCTTTCATCTGCAGGTCCAATTAGGGAGACCACGAGACCGGAACACTCCTCTGGTACAGCGACGACATCATCTGCCTTAGCGCCGGGCAGCCTAAGGGAACCGGTAGCCCCCGAAAGTGAAAGCGCCCGCGCGCACTCTGCCGCATCTGAACCACTGGCCGGCGTGACAGCCTATTCGCGCAGTTCCGGAGACTTGGGCAAAACAGCAGGCAGCGTCGCACGGAGAAAAGCACTCTCCAAGGCGCATGCAGCCAAGAAGCAAAGCTCGTTTCTCAGGCGGCTTTTCGGATGGTTGAAGAAGTGAGTTTTGAAAGTGGCGGTCGTCTTGTTTCGAACGCCGCCCTCAGACCTGATGACTTTGGTTAAGAGACCATGAAACAGGCGTTGTGCCATAATCCACCGACGGGACCAGGCGTCCAAGGACGAGCCAAGCTTCTTGACTCTCAAAGCATAATCAGGTGTCGACAACTCGGATGACTCAAGACAAAAAGATGTTACGTGAATCAAAGGATGCAGGGATGCTATTGTCACGACTGTAAGGTCCAAGCGACCCTTCTATTTCCGGCTACGTTGCAGAGAGCCGAGCCAAATATGGAAAGCAGGTTTTGCCTGCGGATGAGGTTCGAAGCATCGTCGATAAATCCATGGGTGAAACGCCGCTGCAATCACTCGACGATCCAGCAAACACACCCCAAAAGGTATGCTATTGCCGTCCCACAATCGAGATGAACGGAGACACCTCATGGTGACCCCACTCGCGACTGCCTCGGTCAAGTCCAAGCGTGATCGCCTTTCACGCTCCCGTCGAGCAGAGAATTTCGCCATGGGATTCCCAAGGCGGGTCGCGGGACCACAGCCTCGAAAAGTGTTCGGTAAGATGGAGTTCGGCTTCCTCAAGCTTCCCTTGACAGCCACCACCCTCCGATGATACGATGGGCGCCACTTCGCCGTCTGTTGCCAGCGGAAGTGGCCTGTAATACCTTCGAGGATCGGCCGCTGACCTGGCGGGCGGTTAGCTCTTCGCTGACTCGGCGAAGCCGAAACCAAACCTCTCCCTTTCGGAAAGAGCCTGCCCTGAGCCTGTCGAAGGGGAGATTGAGAGGGATTTGCCCAGAAGGCTTTCTGCCGGCCTGAAAATCCCCCTTCGATCCCCCTTTTCCAAAGGGGGAGACATAAGAGTCGTGCGCATCTTGCGCGCAATTTCATCCGGAAGGTACTTCACAGGAGGCCAAAGATGCGAACATCGCTCACTCCAATAACACTGCTGGTTGTCCTGGGACTGTTGTTGTCCAGTTGTGCGCCAGCGACCGCCCCAGCCCCCACCGCCGCCCCGGTGGCGCCGGCGCCCAAGGCCGCTCCGGCCGCCCCGACCACCCCGACTTCAGTCGGGGCCAAGCCAGCAGCGCCAGCCAGCCCACCCGCCGCTACGCCAAAGCCCGCCGCCGAGGAGCCCAGGTACGGTGGCACGCTGGCGCTCGCCCACCCGGGGGACCCGGTGTCCCTGGACGGCATGTGGGAGACCACTATTCTGTCCCAGGGATTGGTGACTTCCTCCTATAACGGGCTCATAGAATATGATCCCGTTCAGAACGACAAAATCACCAACCGCCTCGCCGAGAAGTGGGAGGTGAGCGACGATGGGAAGGTCTACACCTTCCTCCTGCGCAAAGACGTCAAATGGCACGATGGCAAGCCCTTCCGCGCCGCCGATGTGAAGCGGACGATAGACGGCTGGCAGACCCCGCCGCCCGGATCGCTCTGGTTTCAATCCTCTTTGGTCAAGATGATCGCCAGCGTGGAGGCCGTGGACGACTCGACGGCCCGGATAACGCTCAAAGAGAGGCAGGCCAGCTTCTTGAGCTGGCTGGCCACCGTTTTCGCCGGTATGATGCCCAGCCATGTCCTCGATGCCCAGGGCGGGCGTATGCGGAACACCGTAATGGGCACGGGGCCCTTCAAGTTCAAGCGGTACGACGCCGGCGTTGTCTACCAGGCAGTTAAGAATGAGAACTTCTTCATCAAAGGGTGGCCCTATCTGGATGGGCTTACCATGTGGGTCATCAGAGACGCCTCGACAAGGTTCGCCGCTTTCAGAGCGGGACAAGTGCATGTCACCAATCCCTTCGCTACCGTAAGCCCAACGGATGCGCAGGTTGTCGAGAAACAAATCAACGACGCCGCCATCATGCGCATCAAGAATCTGAACCTCTACGCTTTCGGGCCTCAGAGCAGCAAAGGTCCTTTCAAGGACGTACGAGTGCGCAAGGCGGCCAGCCTGGCGTTCGACCGTCAGGCGGCGATCCAGACCCTCGTGAATGGCTGGGGTTCCCTGGGCACGCCCCTGCCTCCGGGGGCATGGAGTCCTTCGGCTGACCAACTGAAGCAGCTCCCGGGCTACCGGCAGCCCAAAGACGCGGACATCGCCGAGGCGAAGAGGTTGCTGGCCGAAGCCGGCTACCCCGATGGCTTCGACGCGAAGGTGGTCAGTCGCGCCGGCTCCAAGGAGTATGAGAATATAGCCGTCTTCTCTGTGGACCAACTCAAGCGGATAGGGATTCGGCTGAAACTGGATGTACTGGAGAGAACGGCGGAGACCGCCGTCAGGCGGGACAAGGATTTCGATTCCATCGCGTTGACCGTCGCCAGCCAGTTCTCCTTCCCCGGAGGGACGTTGCTCTACTACGGCCAGGGCAATGATTTCGGCTACGAAAGCGAGAAACGCGACGCTGCGGTGCGGGCCTACGAAGGCGCCATCGACCCCGCGGCGCAGGTCGAGGCCGCCCGCAAGCTGGAGCAGCTTCTCTTCGATGACGTCCCGTACATATCTATCCTGTGGTCCGAGCCGGCTGTTGCCTACTGGAAGCTGGTCAGGAACCTGCGCCCGTGGGTAGGTCATCAAAACAACAACAAATGGGCTCATGTCTGGCTGGCGAAGTAGGCCTGCAGCCCGGCGCCTGACTGGTTGTTCCGGCGTGCTGCGGCCACAGCAATTGACATCCGGATTCAGAAGCAGTAAACTCGGCATCACGTCGGAACCAGGCGGACACTCGATTCATAGACACCGGCACAGATTCGAGGCGGCATAGGACCTAGTATCAAGACCAGAAATCAGGGCTCAGCGAGAGGCAATACTGTTGGCTGAAGAAACGTCATCAGAAGTTATCGAGGATTACGTGAAGAGAATGGTCAGGGAGAGCGAGCAGAACCGCCTGCACCTTATCGACGGCTCTCCCATTTACGATGAGCCGTTATTGGGCTTCGCCGATGGCGATGACCCCCTTTTCGCCCAGTACAAGGCCATCATTGGCGAGTTTCATATGACGCCGAAGGAGGCCCTCACAAAGGCCACGGGAAAGCCTCCCGAAAAGGTGGGCGTCATCTCATGGATTCTGCCCATAACGACAGGCACAAGACAGACGATGAGGCGTGAGAAGAGTATCCCGTCCCTCAGATGGGCGCACGCTCGGGATGACGGGCAGAACTTCAGGGAGTTCCTCCTCGCCCAGGTGCTGAACTTCCTTCGGGAGAGAGGGGTCGACGCCGTCGCTCCTTACGCATCGCCCTTCTTCCAGAGGCTGGTCTCGCCCACGGACCGAAGCTCCAACTGGTCGGAGAGGCATATAGCCTATGCATGCGGTTTGGGGACCTTCGGCCTCAGCGGCAGCCTCATCACCCCGAAAGGCACCGCCGTGCGCTTTGGCAGCATCGTCGCCAACCTGGAATTGGAGCCCTCGCCACGGCCCTACGCGTCCCATATCGCAAATTGCCCCTTTCTCGTGAACGGTTCCTGTGGCAGGTGTATCGAGCGCTGTCCTGCCGACGCGATCACGGCTGAGGGACTCGACAAGATAAAATGCTCCGAGTACCAGCGCGGCTTGAGCACACCAGACCGGTTGAAAGAGTACGGCCTGACCGGCCGCATCGGGTGCGGCTTCTGCCAGAGCAGAGTCCCCTGCGAGTCCGCGATACCTAAAGGTATGCTCGACCGCAGTCCTTAGCTACTCCGGTTCGAATCGGAAGTGTCAGATAACGACTCGGCTAACGATTTCTCAACACGGCTGACCAAGGAGGCTGTCTAGTGCAAGACAATAAGCTGCTTGTCCCTGTGATCGGGTTGATCGTCTTGGGGCTGTTGTTACCCACCTGCGCACCTGCGCCGTCCCCGGCCGGCAGCCCGGCGACGCAAACGCCCAAACCTGCACTGGCCCAGCCGGCTGCCACAGCAGCGGCAGCCGCGACGCCGAAAGGCGCCGCCGACGAGCCCAGGTACGGCGGCACTCTAATGCTTGCCCATCATGCCGATCCCAGCGAGCTTGATCCTTTGTGGAACGTCTCGATAGGCACGCAAGGGCTGGTGACCTCCTCTTACAACGGCCTGGTCGAATATGACCCGATCCAGAATGACAAGATTGTTAACCGCCTGGCCGAGAGCTGGGAAACCAGCGACGAGGGAAGACTGTACACATTCCACCTTCGCAAGGGGGTGCGCTGGCACGACGGCAAACCTTTCAGCGCGGCCGACGTGAAGCGGACCATAGAGGCGTGGCAAAACCCGCCCCGAGGCAAGCAATGGTTTCAGGTCTCCCTGGCGAATATGATAGCCAGCGCTGAAGTAGTGGACGACAACACCGTTAGGGTGGCGCTCAAACAACGGCAAAACAGTTTTCTGGGCTGGCTCGCCACGGCTTTTGCGGTAATCGCACCCAGTCACGTCCTCGACCAGGAGGGCCGGCTGAAGAATACGGTGATGGGAACGGGGGCGTTCAAGTTCAAGAGGTACGATCAGGGCGTCGTTTACGAGGCGCTGAAGAACAAGGACTTTTTCCTCCCTGGGCGGCCCTACCTGGACGGCCTGACCATGTGGATTATTAAGGACGCCTCGACCAGATTCGCCGCCTTCAGAACGCAAAAGGCCCACGTTACCAATCCCTTTGCGGTGATAAGCCCTACTGACGCCGGAATTGTGGAAAAGCAGATACCCGACGCCTCGGTGATGCGCATAAGGAACCTCAATCTGTACGCTTTCGCCCCGCAGCACACCAGAGGACCATGGAGGGACGTCAGAGTGCGCCGCGCGGCCAGCCTAGCTATGGACCGGCAGGCCGCGATCCAGGTGCTGGTGCAGGGCTTCGGGTCCCTCGCTACCGCGCTGCCATCGGGGGCCTGGAGCATGCCCCTGGAGGAGTTGAACAAGCTGCCCGGATATCGGCAGCCCAAGGACGCCGATCTTGCCGAGGCCAGGAGGCTCCTGGCCGAGGCCGGCTATGCCAGCGGCTTCGACGACAAAGTGCTGGTCCGGGCCGGGGACAAGAAGTATGAGAGCGTCGCGCTTTTCGCCGCGGACCAATTGCGGCGGGTGGGTATCCGCCTGCAGTTGGACGTCCAGGAGGCGGCGACCTGGAGCAGGTCCAGGGCCAACAAGGACTACAACACTCTGGCGTTGACGGTGGCCTGCCAGTTCCCTGAGCCCGGCGGCGCCCTCATATATTTCGGGCCGGGCAACGATTTCGGTTATGAAAGCGCCAATCGCGATGAGGCGATCCGCGCCTACGAGATGGCCGTCGACCAGGCGTCCCGTATCCAGGCCGGGCGCAAGCTGGAAGAAGTGCTCCTTGACGAGGTCCCCTACGTCCCTCTGCTCTGGGAGGAACCCACGGTTGCCTACTGGAAATACGTTAAGAACGTGCATCCGTGGGTAGGGCACCAGAACAACAACAAGTGGACGCAGGTGTGGCTCGCGAGATAGTGTCTCGTCGTTTCCTTCGACACGCCCCGCAGATCGCAAGAAGGAGGTCACATAATGCAGCCGAAGGGTCTTTTCGCCATCGCGAGCTGTTTTACCTTCCTGGGATTCTTTGTGGCAAGCTGCGCTCCGGCAGCCCTGCCGCCAGCGAGTCCAAAGGGCGCCACGCAGGTCGCGACAGCGGCTCCGGCAGCGGCTCCAGCGCCATCGACAAAACCGGCCGCGGGACAGCCAAAGTACGGAGGCGTACTGGCCAGGGGGTCCAGACATCCCATCCCTCATTTTGATGCACACCAGGAAAGCTCCGGCGCAATACAGTTTCCCCTTTCCTCTGTCTACAGCATACTGGTGCAGAACGACCCCCGTGATGAAGACAGAATAATAGGCGACCTGGCTAGGAGTTGGGACATCAGCCCCGACGGTCTAGTTTACGCCTTCCTACTCAACGAAGGGGTCAAGTTCCACAACGGCAGAACACTCACGTCCCAAGACGTCAAGTTCAACCTGGACCGCGTCATCTTCCCACCCAAGGGCGTACTTTCGCCTCGAAAGGAATTATATCAAGCGGTAGTCAAGATTGACGACCCCGAGCCGCTCACACTGAAGATAACCCTGAAGAACCAGCAAGCATCATTCTTGCAGCTTCTGGCTTTGGAGGAGAACTTCGTCTTCGCCCCTGAAGTGGTCAAACAGAAGGGCGATATGAAGCAGGATGCGGTGGGGACAGGACCTTTCAAGTTCCAAAGCTACATTCCAGGTGTCTCCTTCAAGGTACAAAAGAATGCAGATTACTTTATCAAAGGCCGCCCTTACCTTGACGGGATAGTCACCTACATCCTCGTAGACGAAACGGCACGGTTCGCTGCGCTCCGGACCAAGCAAATTCAAATGGTGCCCCTCACTGCCGGGCCAACGGGCTCCCAGGCAGAGGAACTTCGCAAGCGGGAGCCAAGGCTGGTGGCGGAAGCCAAGCTGATGCCGAACAACACTGGCCTCAACTTCAACACCAAGATCGATCCCTGGAATGACGTTCGGGTGAGACGAGCAGTAAACCTGGCGATAGACCGCGAGGCTGCGGCCAAGGTGGTGCGCGCAGGCAGCTACAACGCCGGCTACGGCTACACACTTCCCGGGTCGGTTTGGGCGCTACCCGAGCAGGAATTGACGTCCATGGCCGGCTTCAGGAAGCCCAAGGATCAGGATGTTGCCGAGGCCAGAAGGCTCCTCGCCGAGGCAGGTTACTCGGACGGGTTCAAGACCACTCTCATGACCAGCACGACAATACAGGCCAAGGAGGCTGCCGAGTTCAGCAAGGATCAACTGGCCCGGCTCGGCATCAGTGGAGAGATCCAGGTGTTTGAAATAGCGGTGACCAGAGAAAGGCTCTACAGAGGGGCTTTCCAGATCTCGGTTGTCGCCGATGCCAGCCCGCACCTCGACCCCGACGTGCTCCTGGGAGAGTACTACATCACGGATAGCGCCAAGAACTATGGCCGTTGGAGTAACCCCAAGTTTGATGAGCTCTACTTGGCTCAGAGCATGGCCAAGGAACCCGCCAAGCGCAGGGAAATCATCTGGGAGATGCAGAGAATTATCCACCGTGAGTCACCTAGGATCATCATCACCTGGACCAAGTATTGGGCCGTCTGGTGGGACGAGATGAAAGACTGGTTCCCCCAGAGCAGCGTGAAAGGCGGCCACAAGTTCCAGGACGTTTGGCTGGCGCGGTAGAGCTCTATCCGTTGCACGGACTGGAAGGAGGGAATCGGGATGCCGACCTTGAGCCTATTCAGGACAATTGGTGGCGTATCGGTCCTTATGGCGTTGCTCGCGGGCTGTGCTCCGGCGGCGAGCCCGGCTCCTACTATTGAGAACGTGTCTCAAGCACCGGCGACACCGGCGCCGTCGGCGCCGAAACCCGCGGCGCCTAGCGCCGCCGCCGCCGCCACACCGGCCGGCCCTACGCCCACCGTGAAGCCAGCAACGGAGCAGCCACGGTACGGCGGCACACTGGACAGGGCCCATTATTTAGACCCCCGTTCCCTTGACGTCCACCAGGAATCCGTGCCGGCCGCACATCTTCCTCTGGCTAATAGCTACAATGGCCTCGTGAAGCTCGACACGGTAGAGCTTACCAAGGTAGTGTCGGATTTGGCGGAGCAGTGGGAGGTGACGCCCGATGGCGCCTCCTGGACTTTCCATCTCCGCAAGGGCGTCAGATGGCACGACGGCAAGCCCTTCACCGTCGAAGATGCCAAGTACAGTCTGGAGCGCATGGCCTTCTGGAAGGAGCATAAGATAGTGAGCCCGAGGGGGGGCGCCTTGCTCTCGGCGGTAAAGGTGGTAGAAGTCCTCGACGAGAATAAGGTGAAGGTGACGCTAAAGTATCCCTCCGCCTCCTTTATCGCCAATGCCGCCGCGGGGTGGGTGCTCATACTGCCCAAACATGTGATCCAGGCCAAGGGCGATATGAAGAAAGACGTAATTGGCACTGGCCCTTTCCTGTGGAAGAGCTACAATCCGGGCGTGACCATCGAGCTGGCCAAGAACCCCACATACTTTATCAAGGACCGGCCCTATTTAGACGGCATAAGGTTTTACATCATGGGAGACGCGGCTACCAGGCTCGCAGCCTTCAGGACCGGCCGAGTGAAAATGACGACGCTGGGCGCAAGCGCGATATCACACGTGGAGGCGGAGACTGTAAGGAAAGAGATGGCGGACAGCGCCGTAGTCCAGGACTACCGGGCCCAGACTCGCTTCATGTTCGTTTCCAGGATAACGAAGGCCCCCTGGAGCGACATTCGGGTGAGGAAGGCCATCGACTTGGCTTTCGACCGCCAGGCGGCCATTAAGGTCAACTTCAATGTGGGGACCGTAGGGGCGGCCATGGATCCCAAAGGGATGTGGGGCATCCCTGAGGAGGAGATGAAGCAGAGGCCTGGCTACCGCCAGCCTAAGGATGACGACGTCGCTCAGGCGAAACGCCTCATGGCGGAGGCTGGCTATCCCACGGGCCTCAAAGCAACGATGCTGACAAGGTCGATGGCCGCTCACGTAAGGATGGCGACCATTGCTAAGGATCAACTGGCCAAGATTGGCATTGATGCTGAGATGGACCTCCAGGAGGGCACAGTGGTTGAGGCGCTTTGGCAGAGGCGCGCCTTCGAGATTGCGCCCACGAGTTTCTCCGATCCCCTGGACGACCCTGACGTCGCTCTGAGTTCCTATTATGTGACCAATGGCGCTCGGAACTATGCGGATTTCAGCAATAAAGAGATTGATGAGTTGTTCGAGAAGCAAGCGCGGACCCTCGACGCCGCCGAGCGCAGGAAGCTTGTGCGTCACATCCAGGAAAGGATCCTCGATTTAGCGGTCTATCCGGTGTTCTACTGGGACAGCCAGAACCTCGCGCAGTGGAAGGAAGTAAGGGGCTACAAGCCGCTGGGCTCTGCAACCCACAACTCTCTTGTTGATGTCTGGCTTGCCAAGTGATGTCCCGGTCCGTACCCAGAGGCAGCGCTATCCGGACGCGTTGGCAGAGCCACTGGTAACTGAAGAGGAGGAATGCATGACGGAAGTAACTCGGTCAGTAGAGTTAATGGACCCTAGAGGCGAGCCGCAGGTTGAAAGGAAGATGCCTTATGCTCAGCCTGCCCGGCTGACAACGCTGCATAACAGGACTATCGGCCTGCTCGACAACAGCAAGGGAGATGTTGACCTATTCCTTGCCGACCTGGGAGAATTGCTATGCGCGGAGTGTCCTTCAGCCGAAGTCATACAGATGAGAAAACCTGCAGCCGGACATCCGGTGCCTGATGAGGTGATGCGCGAGCTTCTTGACAGGTGCGATGCTATCGTGACCGGAATAGGGGACTGAGGGGGATGCACCCCGTGGAGTGTCCACGATGCGGCGGAGTTCGAGAAGAAGGGCAAGCCCACGGTAGTGATATGCACCACGGAGTTCGCCCCTCTGGCGCAGGCTCTGGCAAGAAACTCGGGCACGGGACTCGTCATCGCCAACATACCTCACCCCTTTAGCTGGAACGGTTTGAGCCGGGGGCAGATAAGGGACAGAGCTGCTCTCGCCTTACCCCAGGTTTTGGCAGGGTTGACCAAGGCGCCCGCCGCCGAAGCTATTGCCTAGGCCGGAAAGGAACTGACAAATGAGCACGCCGGGAAGGATCGAGGCGCCTGACTCCCTGGATGAGATCAACAACGTGTTCTACCGCATGGGGCTGACGGACGGGCTCCCCATTGTTCCTCCGACGATGGAACGGGTCGAGGAGATGCTCCAGGCGGTGCAGCGAGACCCCGAGGACGCGGTTGGCATCGTTCCCCCCAAGCAGGGGGTAGCCACCATCCAGAAGATTGCCACGAATGCCGTCATGGCGGGATGCTTGCCTGACTACCTACCAGTGATTATCGCCGCTGTGGAAGCTGTCCTCGAGCCCGGGTTCAACCTCTACGGGATGCAGAGCAGCGCCAACCCTGTTACCCCTCTCTTTATCATCAACGGCCCGGTCGCCAGAAGATTGGAGATTAATGGCGGCTACAACTGCCTGTCCGGAGGAACTCGAGCCAATGCCACCATCGGCCGAGCCATGAGGCTCATCCTGATGAACATCGGCGGCGGCATACCAGGCGGCACGGACCGGGACACCCAGGGACAGCCGGGGAGATACTCCCTCTGCTTCGCGGAAAACGAAGCGCAAAGTCCCTGGCCGCCTTTTCACTCCGATAGGGGGTTCGATGCTGATTCCAGCACGGTCTCCGCGTTCGGCGCTGGGGGCACCATCAACGTCCGGCCCAAGGCCCGTGACGCCCGGCAGGCCTTAGCAACAGTTGCACGCCTGATGGCTCTGGGCGGAAGCCCACGACACAGCACCCATGGGCTGCTTATCCTGTGTCCAGAGCTTGCCCGTCGCATGGCCGACGATGGTTACTCTAAGGAAGACGTCAGACGTTATCTCTTTGAGAACGCTAGAATTCGCCCTTGCGGATTTACCGCAGAGGTTGCCCAGAGGCTTATTGACGAGCCGGTGAAACACGATACGGACGTGAGGGCTATGGTCGGGGAAATAACGACGGATACTCTTATACCCTGGGCCCATCGCCCTGAAGGTATCCTGATTGTGGTAGCTGGCGGCGCAGGGCCAATGTCAACCTTTGTCCCAGGCATCTTTACCCAGCCAACCCCCATAGTAACTAAGCTAGTCCGCTAAAGGTGGTGACTCGAGAAAGGAGAGGATATGGCCGACATCATAGAGGCTTTAGAGCCCACCGCTGAGGTGAAGAGACGCCCTCAAAGGGCGCCCAACCCGTTCCCGACCGATCTCAGAGGAAAGACCGTAGGTTTTCTCAATGGCGACGGCGGGGGACAGCACGCCCGCATCGACTCTCTTTTCAGGAGAATGGAACGACTCCTCGAAGAGCGGTATACATTCGGCGAGGTTGTTTACAGGCAGAAATTCCGCAACAAGTCTGGGCAGGGAGCCACGGAGGAGACCTTGAATGAGTTGGCGGCCCGCGCTGATCTCGTTATCAGTGGCGTCGCGCTCTGAGGCTCGTGCACGCCGTGGTGTATCCACGACGCCATCGAGCTTCAGAAGAGAGGAGCGCCAACCATAGCTGTCGTCACGCGCCCTTTCGTTTCTGTGGCGCGGGTCACGGCAAGAACACTGGGGATGGAGTCTCTGCCCATGATCGAGATACCCTGGCCCTTCGAGGCCAGGGACGCCGACGACGTGGTGGCTAAGGCTCTTTCGCTGCTAGCTAAGCCAAGCGAGGCTGCGGTCTAGGGAAAGGAGTGGTGGTGTCTTTGCTCTCAAATAGGGTCCGCGTTGAGGATACGACGGAGGCGATAAACGACCTCTTCTACCAAAAGGGATGGACAGACGGCCTGCCCATCGTCTGCCCGACCGAGGAGAGAGTTCTGATGATGCTCCAGTACTCTGACAGAACGGCGGAGGAAGTGCTGGCGGAAATACCCCCTCTTTATGGCGAGGCGACGCTGGAGAAGATAGCGATTAACGCCGTTATGGCCGGATGTCTCCCGCAATACATGCCGGTGATCGTTGCCGCCGTTGAGGCCATGACGGTGAAGACGTTCAACCTCCACGGCATTCAGGGCACCACAAATCCCGCGTGCCCCGCCGCCATTATCAATGGGCCGATAGCCAGGGAGTTGGGAGTCAACTGCGGCCCGAACCTTCTGGGGCCGGGAAACCGCGCCAACGCGACTATTGGCCGGGCATTGCGCCTCATCATGTTGAACCTGGGCGGCGGCAAGCCTGGATCCGTCGACAAGGCTACGCACGGCCAGCCAGGCAAGTACACCTTCTGCTTTGCTGAAAATGAGGAGCAAAGCCCATGGGAACCCCTTCATGTGGAGAGGGGCTTCCCACCGGAGGTAAGCGCCGTAACAGTGAATGGCGTGAGCGGCACCACTGAAGTGCTCACGATGGTGGACGGGCCCTTGCCCGTGGAGGTCACTGCCGAACGCCTTTTGCTCCAGTTGGCCGACGCCATAGCTGCCTGGGGTAGCAACAACTGGACATCCGGCATCGGCGAGCCCATGATTATCTTCCCCCCGGAGGCGGCCCAGATTCTGGCCAGCGCTGGCTATTCTAAGGCCAGTACAAAGGAGTTTCTTTTCGAGAAATCCAGCCGTCTTGCCTCCAGCTATCCGCCCCACATGGCCGAACTCATGCGTTTTCGCCGCCGGGTGCCGGAGACTGTCGAGAGGTTCTACGTCGCCGAGCGCGCCGACGACTTCATGATTGTTGTGGCGGGAGGTATCCTGCCTGCCCATACGGTGCATGCGCCTACCTTCGGCACTACGACCGCCGCGACGAAGCCCATCGCGCTTAGAGATGGGACGCCGGCGAAATCGGTCGAGGATTTCAAGACGCACTAGACCGATTTGGCCCGCACCGCGTCTGCGCATGTGTGTCTTGCAAGAAGCGGTCATATAGCGACGAGCGTCCTATCCATACGCACATCATGGAGGTCCACATGGAAAAGCTGATTGCGATGGCAAGCTGCCTCGTAGTCTCGGGGCTGATGACGGCTAGCTGCGCCCCGGCGGCTGCTCCTCCCAAAGCGGCAGCGCCCTCACCCAAATCTACAGCGGTGGCTCCGGCAAGTCCGTCCGCTAGCCCGAGGGCTGCGGCGGCGCGACCCGGCGGCATTCTTAAACATGCTGCGCTTCAGGATGAGGGTACCTTTGACCTGCACACCACAGGCCGCAATTTGCCCGGCGAACAGGTGGGCTTAGCCTACAGTACCCTTTTGCAGTATGATCCAGAGGACGGGAGAAGAATCATCCCCGATCTGGCTGAGAGCTACCAGATTAGCCCGGACGGTAAGAGGGTAACGTTCTTGCTGCGCAAGAACATACGCTGGCACGATGGAAGGGACTTCACCGCCGGGGATGTCAAGTTCAACTTCGATCGCTGGATGAAGCCACCGGAAGGCGTAACCATCACGCGCAAGGAGATAGTGGCTCCCGTGGATCGGGTAGAAACTCCCGATGCCAATACAGCAGAGGTCTACCTGAAGTACCCGAGCCCCTTCTTTATCTCGGGCATAGCCCTCATCTCGGCGATCATGCTGCCGCCGCAGTATCTGAAGGACCGCAAGACCATGGAATACAACATCCTTGGGACAGGGCCTTTCAAGCTCAAGCGGTACAGTCGCGGCGCTACCATAGAGTATGTGAAGAACGAGAGCTACTTCATAGCGGGCCGGCCCCACCTCGATGGCGTTACCCAGTATATCATTCCCGATGAGGCGGCCAGGTTCGCTGCCTTCCGTACCGGCCAAGTGCGCACAATGCTCTTTGGCTCCACTAACATCAGTCCTTCTCACGCTCAGTTCCTCAGAAAAGAGGTGAGCGACAAGGTAAACGTAGCTCGCGTCCCCGGTCTGACCTTAGGGATCGTCCACATGAATGTCGGCCTTCCTCCCTTTAATGATATCAGGGTGCGGCAAGCGGCGGACATGGTCCTGGACCGGAAGAAAGCAATCGACGTTTTGGAGGGTAGAGGCGAGATTACCGGGCCGATGGTTCGCGGCACGTGGGGACTTTCCGAGGATGAGTTGATGAAGAGGCCTGGTTACCGGGGCGTTACCGCCGACGATATAGAGAGAGCGAAAGCTCTGCTTGCCGACGCCGGGTATCCCAGGGGCTTCCAGACCGAGGCGATAGTGCAGAACGCAAACACCAAGGAGATGGTTTACGTCCAGGATCAGCTCAAAGCTATCGGTATCGACATGTCTATCAAAGTTGTCGATGTAGCCACCTTAGAGAAGCGCTACGTCGCCCGCGACTTCTCCATTACCTTCTACGGGCCGGGGCAACCGCTGGACGAGCCTGATCTGCACCTCGCTTACTTCGTGACCGGCGGAGGTCGCAACTACAGCGGCTTCAGCGACAAGCTGGTGGACGAGTGGTACCGCGAGCAGTCGCGAACAATGGATATGGCAAAACGTAAGGAGATAGTGTTTAACATTCAGAGGAGAATACTTGATCAGGCGGCTATCCCTATACTGCTTCATCGCCTCTACGACGTACCTTATTGGAAGTGCGTAAAGGGGTACTATCCTGAGAAACAGGTAGGCGCCTTTAACAACGTGAAGAGGCAGAACATCTGGCTGGATGAGGGGTGCCGATAGTCGCAAGCTCGCCAGGTTATTTGCTCTCGACGTTAGAGCGCGACGAAGACGCCTATGCTCACTGCTCTCTCTCATGCAAGGCCCCGTTCGCGACGAGATATCCAGCGGGCATCGTGCTTTCCTACTTTGCCCGTCTAGGTCCGGAGTATAAACCATGAAAGCTTTTCCCACACTCTTCTCGCCTATAGCTGTTGGCAAAATGCAGCTAAAAAACCGCGTCGTCATGCCGGCCATGGGCACAAATTTCGCTCGGTCCTCCGGCGAGGTCACGGACACGCTCATCAACTACTATGTGGAGCGGGCCAAGGGCGGCACCGGTCTGATAACTACGGAAGTCACGTCGGTGGCAGAGGGTGGGGGCAATGTCCACGCCCAGCTTTCCGTCTCGGACGACCGCTATATCCCGGGGCTGAGACGCCTGGCGCGAGCAGTGCAAGCTTGCGGGGCCAGGATCGCCCTTCAACTGCATCATGCCGGACGCCGGGCCGGCGGGCCGGCGCCCGTCGCGCCTTCGCCCATTGCCTATGTTGGTTGGCCCACGCCGCGGGCGCTGACCATGGCAGAGATCGAAGGGCTGGTGCTGGCCCTCGGCGCCGCCGCCAGACGAGCCCGAGAGGCCGGATTCGACGCCGTGGAGCTGCATGGCACCCACGGCTACCTCATCGCCCAGTTCCTTTCTCCGTTGACCAACAGGCGCACCGACAGGTACGGAGGCGCCCTCGCGAACCGTATGCGCTTTGGCCTGGAGGCGATGACGGCTATCAAGAGGGCGGCGGGCGATGACTTCCCCGTCATCTGCCGCATAACCGGCGACGAGGGGCTACCCGGCGGCAGCACCATTGAGGACGCCAAGGTTTTCGCCCAGGAGCTGGTGAAAGCGGGGGCGGATGCGCTACACGTCTCCGCGGGCGGCGGAGTCGCCTCGACGCCTCAAGACTTGCTGATTCTTTCCCGGCGGAATGTCCCCGTCATGGGCGACCCGCCGGGAGTATTCGTCCCGCTCGCCGAGGCAATCAGGCGAGTTGTCAGCGTGCCGGTGATTGCTGTGGGGCGCATTAACACCCCAGCCCTTGCGGAGGAAATTCTCGCCGAGGGTAAGGCTGACCTCGTAGCTGTGGGCCGCGGCGTCATAGCTGACGCCCAGTGGGCGCAGAAGGCGGCTGAGGGTCGCCCTGAGGACATAACGATATGCCTCGCTTGCTCCGAGTGCAACCATGCGCTGATAACCAAGGGTGGCGCTGTAGATTGCGCTGTGAACCCGACTGTGGGGCGTGAGGCCAGCTATCGAATTACGCCGGCGAAACACAGAAGGCGAGTTGTGGTCGTCGGGGGAGGCCCCGCGGGGATGGAGGCGGCACGAGTCGCCGCCTTGCGAGGGCACGTAGTGACCCTCTATGAGAAGAGCGCCGAGCTGGGCGGCATGCTGCGCGCCGCCGCCATTTCCCTCGGCAAGGAGGCCCTGGGGGACTACGCGGACGGTCTGTCATTGCAGGCCAGAAAGGCCGGAGCAGAGATCATTCTCCGCCATGAGTTCACGAAAGTCGACATGATTACAATCAATCCCGAGGCGCTCGTTCTGGCGACCGGAGCCAAACCGACTCTTCCCGCGATACCGGGAATCGACGAAGAGATTGTGTCCAGCGGCGTCGACGTGCTCCTGGGGAAAATCCCGCTGGGAGAGGAGCCCATCGTCGTGGGGGGAGGCATGGTCGGCTGCGAGACGGCGGCTTTCCTGGCGGAAAGAGGCAAGAAGGTCAAGCTGGTCACACGGCGAGGTGAGGAGGGGCTGGCCATTGATATGACCACCCGCGCCCGACAATGGTTCTTCTCTACGGTCTGGGGCGGCCTTGGCGTGAAAGTCATAACCTTCTCTCAGTTCACCGAAGTGGTAAACGGCGGCCTCGTTGTCACTGACCAGCAGGGCATCAGAAAGCTGATAGAAGGCGATATGGTCGTCTTCTGCGTTGGCATGACCCCTGTGGACGGGCTCAAGAAGCACCTGGCGCTTGGGGCCAGCGAGTCGTACATCATCGGCGATTGCGCCGAGCCACGACGAATCATGCAGGCGGTCCGGGAGGGCTTCGAAGCTGGACTGAAACTGTAGCTCTTCGTTCAGCTTGACATCTGGCGTAAGCCGTGATATACAGGTATATGACTTTTCCGACAAGGGCCGCTAGCTCAACTGGCAGAGCAACTGACTCTTAATCAGTCGGTTACAGGTTCGAGTCCTGTGCGGCTCACCATTTTCTAATTCCTTTCTGACGACGCCCGTTTGGCTCATTTTGGCGCCTTTTCAGAGGCAAAATCAGCGACCGGGCTAAAACCGCGCCAAAAACACTTGACACGCAAGCTGATTTGCCTTAAATTATGGGGAAGTGTCGGAACTGGCAGACGAGCATGACTTAGGATCATGTGCCGCAAGGCGTAGGAGTTCAAATCTCCTCTTCCCCACTAGACAGGACATTGGTCCAGCCAACAGAGGAGGAAAGGAGAAGACACATCTCAGCAACGGTCCCCACGGGGTGAGCATCTTATTGGGCAGAACTAAACAGGGATCAAAAGACTGAAGGGGGGTCAATGGGCCTTCTACTCGACGTAAAAGATCTGAAGACACAATTCTTCACCCAGGACGGTGTCGTCAAGGCGGTGGATGGCGTCACTTACGATCTTAATGAGGGAGAAACCCTGGGGTTGGTGGGGGAGAGCGGATGTGGCAAGAGTGTCAGCGCCCTTTCAATATTACGGCTCATTCCCTGGCCTCCCGGAAAAATCATAAATGGGCAGGTCTTCTTCGAGGGGAAAGACCTGCTGAAGGTCTCCGAGGATGAGATTCGTCACATCCGCGGCAACCGGATCGCGATGGTCTTCCAGGAGCCTATGACGTCTCTCAATCCGGTGCTCACCATCTGCCGTCAGATGACGGAGTCGCTCGAGCTCCATATGAAAATGGACTCCAGCACGGCGCGCACCCGCGCTATCGAGTTGCTGCGCATGGTCGGTATTCCCGACGCGAAGCGCCGCATAGATGACTATCCGCACCAGTTCAGCGGAGGAATGCGGCAGCGCGTGATGATCGCCATGGCCTTGAGCTGCAATCCCAAGCTGCTCATCGCGGACGAGCCGACCACCGCCGTCGATGTCACTATCCAGGCGCAGCTCCTGGAGATTATGAAGGATATGTCCGAGAGGTTTGGGACAGCAGTGATTCTGATTACCCACAACCTCGGGATCGTCGCCAGACACGCTGACCGCGTCAACGTCATGTACGCCGGACGGATAGTCGAGAGAGGCACCGCGGAAGATATCTATGGGGACCCCAGACACCCCTATACCCTGGGACTTATGGCCTCGGTGCCCCGGCTGGACGAACCTCGGAAGTCAAGACTTCTGCCCATCGAAGGTCTGCCGCCAGACTTGATCTCGTTGCCGCCCCAGTGCGCTTTCCTCCCCCGCTGCACCTATGCAGCCGATCAGTGCAAGGAGGAGCCGTGGCCGGAATTGAGACAGATAGGTGACCAGCACTTCGTCCGCTGCTACGTCGAGGTCAGAAAAGATCGGAGGGTCGCCGATGCAAGATAACACTCTAGTAGAAGTGAAGAACCTGAAGATGTACTTCCCTGTCACGTCGGGGATCATCTTCCAGAAGAAAGTGGCGGATATCAAGGCCGTCGACAATATCAGCTTCTACATCAAGAAGGGAGAGACCCTGGGGCTGGTAGGAGAGAGCGGCTGCGGCAAGACCACTACCGGGCGCTGCATCCTGCAGTTGTACAAGCCAACACAGGGAGAAATTCTGTTTGAGGGCAAAGACCTGTGCCAGATGGAGGGCGGCCAGTTGCGCGCCATGCGGCGCCGGATGCAGATCATCTTCCAGGACCCTTATGGTTCTCTGAACCCCAGGATGACGTGCGGCTCCATCATTGGTGAGCCTCTCAAAGTACACAATATGGCCCACGGCAAGGAATACAATGAAGCCGTCGAGAACTTGCTGCGGGTCGTGGGTCTGAACCCCTACATGGCCAGCCGCTACCCCCATGAGTTCAGCGGCGGCCAACGACAGCGCATAGGCATTGCCCGAGCCCTGGCCGTGAGACCGGCCTTCATCGTCTGTGACGAGCCGGTGTCGGCCTTGGACGTCTCGATCCAGGCGCAGGTTATTAACCTGCTGGAAGAGCTTCAGGAGCAGTTCGGACTCACCTACCTCTTCATCGCCCACGACCTGTCAGTGGTGCGCCACATCAGTGACCGGGTGGCGGTGATGTACTTGGCCCGGATCGCGGAGATGACTGACCGGGCCCAACTGTACGAGAATCCCCTCCACCCATACACCAAGGCGCTACTTTCAGCGGTGCCTATTCCGGACCCGGTCATCGAACACAAGCGCGAGCGCATCATCCTCACGGGCGATGTGCCCAGTCCCCTTAACATGCCCTCTGGCTGCAACTTCCATACCCGGTGCCCCATCGCCATTCCCGAGTGCGCTGAGTCCATCCCTGAATGGCGCGATGTCGGCAACGAGCACTGGGTGGCCTGCCACAGGGTGTAGCGCCGACGAGCGGCGGGTTGCCCCCAGACGCAATAACAGGGAACGGCTCATCCGGGCGAGGGCCCGCGGGCCGTTCCCTTCTTCTTTCCTGCGCTAGACGAGTCTTCCTCGCGCATCCCTTCTTGCGTCTGCCATGACGGTAGTGCCCGGATGCTTTGCCCGCCGACTGAGGGCGCACTGGGGACTGGAGCACTGGGCGCGCCTCATGCTCGTCCTCATCTCGCTGTTCTTGACCGCTCAAGCCTGCTCTGGCGCGAACCCGAAGATTGTCAAGCTGGCCATTGTGGCCCCCTTCAGTGGCCGCCACCGCGCCATCGGAGATAACGTCCTCCCGGCAGCCAGGCTCGCCGCAGGCGAGTGGAACAGCAGCGGGGGCGTCGCAGGCTACCGCATAGAGTTGGTGGCGCAAGATGACAGGAATGATGGCGAAGGCGGCGCGCTGCAGGCGAGAAAGATGATCATCGACCCGGATGTCATTGGGGTGGTGGGCCACTTCCAGCGCAGCTCGATTCTTGCCGCCGCGAGCGAATACCAGCGCGCCGATATGCCGGCGCTGGCTATGGGCGCGCTCCCCGAGGCGCTGGCCGAGAACGGTCGCGTCCTGGGCATGACCGCCGGCGAGAAACTCGTCGCGAGGGCGATGGCGCGTTTCATCGCTCAAAGCGGATCCGGCAGCGTGGCGCTGATCACCGACGACTCGACATCTCAGGAGGAATCACGGCTCATCAGAGAGGCTCTCGCCGAACGCAACATTTCAGCGCCGGAGGTGCATATCGATGTTACTTCGGATCGGCGCCTGGCAGCTCAACGTGTCCTGGCCGAAGCACCTGACCTGGCGCTGTTTTATGGCTCCTTCATAAGGGGCGCGGGCCTGTTGAAAGAGCTAAGGGCCACAGGAAGCAAGGCAGCCTACCTGGGCGGCGCCGACCATGCTTTGCCAGATTTCCTGCTGGCCGCAGGCGATGCAGTTGAGGGCGCGTATTACGTGTCCCTCGCTCCACATCATGGAAACACCGCTTTCGCCCAGACCTATAGGGCGAAGTTTGGCGTCGAACCCACCGCCTGGGCTTCTCTCGTCTACGACGCGACGAATATGATGCTGACTGCGGTAGAACGGACCGTCAGGAGTCACGGCGAGCCCAGTCGGGCGGCTGTGGCGGAGGCTTTAGCTGGCATCAGGGACTACGTGGGGCTTTCAGGAACCATCTCACCTTCGGACAGAGGGAATCTCTCTGAGCCCAAGGTGCACGTCTACCGCGTCTCTGGCCCCAGATTCCCTGGACAGCTTGTGTGGTCGGGCGGCGCCTCTTGAGACGATATATGCTATATTAGTATGGTCATAACATGGAACAGTCCAGGATCAGAAACTTCTGCATCATCGCCCACATCGATCATGGCAAGTCCACGCTGGCGGACCGGCTACTGGAGATCACTTGCACCATCAGCCCCCGGCAGATGTCGGAGCAGGTGCTCGACCAGATGGACATGGAACGCGAGAAGGGTATCACTATCAAAGCCAAAGCCGTGCGCATGTCCTACGATAGGAACGGCCAGGCTTATGAGCTGAACCTCATCGACACGCCCGGACATGTCGATTTCGCCTACGAGGTATCCAGGAGCTTGGCTGCCTGCGAGGGTGCCATCCTAGTAGTAGACGCCACTCAGGGTATCCAGGCGCAGACGCTGGCGAATGCCTATCTCGCTGTGGACAGCAACCTCACCGTCATACCGGTGATCAATAAGATAGACCTGCCCAACGCCGATCCTCACCGCGTGGCCAAGGAGCTGGAGGACGTCCTGTGTTTCCAACGCGAGGAGATGATTTTGGCCTCTGCCAAGGAAGGCACAGGCACCCGGGAAGTCCTGGACGCCATCATCGACCGCGTCCCCCCTCCCGCCGGTGAGAGACACAAACCGCTGCGCGCCCTCATTTTTGACTCGAAGTATGACTCCTACAAAGGTGTTATCGCATACGTTCGGCTGGTGGATGGCGAAGTCGCGAATCAAGCGCGCCTGAGAATGATGTCCACCGGAAGCCCCGTTGAGGCCCTTGAGGTGGGCGTGTTCCGACCTATGCCGGTCCCCGTCGAGTCGCTGGCGGCCGGCGAAGTTGGCTACATCGCTACGGGCCTGAAGAACGTCAAAGAGTGTCAGGTAGGCGATACCGTAACCTCCGATACCGCCCCGGCCGCCGCGCCGCTTCCCGGCTACCGCCCGGTCAAGCCTATGGTCTTCGCCGGCTTCTATCCGGCGGAGGCTCAGGACTACGGTCTGTTGCGCGATGCCCTGGAGAAGCTAAGGCTAAACGACGCGTCGCTGGTTTTCGAGCCGGAGACCAGCGTCGCCCTTGGCTTCGGCTTCCGCTGTGGCTTCCTGGGCCTGCTGCATATGGAGATCGTGCAGGAGCGACTGGAGCGGGAGTACGGCCTGAATCTCCTGGCAACCTCGCCGAGCGTCGAATATCAGGTCGTCGAGAACGACGGCCTGGAGCTGCTGGTAGACAACCCGGCGGCGCTCCCGTCCTTCGGCGGGATCCGCGAGATCCGGGAGCCCTGGATGAACATCAGCATCATCACACCCGCTCGGTACATCGGCGCGGTGATGGAGCTCGTAACCGGGCGGCGCGGCGAATACTTGAAGATGGAATATCTGGAGGCGGCTGGGGCGGAGGCTGGCGATGCCCGAGTCTTGCTGGAATACTCCGTACCGCTATCGGCTATCTTGGTGGACTTTTACGACCAGTTGAAGTCGCGCACTCAGGGCTATGCGTCACTGGACTACACCTTCGCCGGTTACCGGCCCGGAAACCTCGTACGCCTGGATGTCCTGGTGAACAATCAGCCTGTGGACGCCCTCTCGGCCGTCACCCATGCCGAGGAAGCCTACCGGCAAGGCAGGGCTCTGGTGGAGAAGCTCAGGCGCCTCATACCGCGGCAGCTCTTCGATGTGCCCCTGCAGGCGGCCATAGGCCAGCGCGTCATCGCCCGGGAGACGATAAAGGCATTACGTAAGAACGTCCTGGCCAAGTGCTACGGCGGAGATGTCACGCGAAAGAGAAAGCTCCTTGAAAAACAGGCCGAGGGCAAGAAGCGAATGAAACGCGTTGGCAACGTGGAAATCCCCCAGGAGGCTTTCATGGCGGTGCTTAAGCTAGAGGGATGAACCCTGAGAAGCTTCGGCTCGGAGTGGTTCACTTTAAGGCTAAACAATTTGCTTCTGAGGTTTAGCCTACAAGTGGGTTCAATTCCGATGTTCCATGCATCGGGTCCCCCTATGCTAGAAGCCAGTCTTGCCGCGCAGTAATCGCCTGGGCTCCATAGAGGTTGTGATGGTACCGGCCCACTCGAGAGAGCGGAGGAGCGGCGTACATCTTTGACGAACTGGGCGGCCATGTAGTGAAGGAGGGCTCATATGTTTGGCACCAAGGGTTGCATCGTTGCGAATTTCTTAACGCTGGCTCTGCTATTGACAAGCTGTGCTTCCAGCACGATTCCCGCTGCTGGGTTGACCGCGGTTCCCGAAAAAGCAACGCCAGCGTCATCAGCTGGGCCGTTTGCGGCCGCTTCTCCAACTCATAAGCCAGCGCCAGAGCAGCCCCGCGGCGGCGGCATCCTTACTACTACCTTGAATGCGGACATGACCAGTTTCGACGTGCAGCAGGACACCGGGCTGCTCGTCCATGCCACCGTGCAGAGCTGCTACAGCGGTCTGCTACAGTTCGACCCGGCGAATCCGGATCAAATAATTGCCGATCTGGCAGAGAGATGGGAGGCAAACCGCGACGGCACCGAGTACACGTTCCGACTGCACAAAGGGGTCAAGTTCCACGACGGCTCCGATCTTACAGCAAAGGATGTGAAGCTTAGCCTTGAGAGGATATATGACCCGCCGAGAGGCGTCGTCAGTCCGCGGAAGACGACTGTGTCTTCCATCAACGGGGTGGCGGCTGTCGATGAAGCCACCGTCAAGCTAAGTCTGAAATATGCTCAAGGGTCCCTCCTGCCCATGCTTGCCGTTGGCCAAATGGTTGTGTACCCGCAGAGGGTCGTCGAGGTCAAGGGCAACATGAGAAAGGACATCGTGGGCACCGGTCCTTTCATGTTCAGGGACTACTCCCTGGGGACCGTCTTCGAGGTCAAGAAGAATCCCAGCTACTTTGTCAGGGGACGTCCTTACCTCGATGGCATCCGCTTCTACGTGATCAAAGATGCTTCAACCAGGCTCGCTGCCTTCAGGACGGGGCAGGTTAAGCTCATAGACCCCAGCCACACATCGGGATTGCTGCCGGGGCAGGCAGGCATAATTCGCCAGGAGATGCCCCAAGGGAAGCTTGCCAAATACCCGAGCGTAACGGTCAAGTTGCTCAATATGGTCGTCACCATTCCACCCTTCGACGATATCCGTGTGCGTCGGGCGGTGTCCCTGGCGCTTGACCGCCAAGCGGCTGTCAAGATAGTGGCCCTCGGGGAGGCCGACATAGGCAGCAACTTTGTCCCGGGGAGTGATTGGGCGCTTCCCGAGGAGGAACTGCTTAGGCAGCCTGGTTATGGACAGCCAAAGGATAGGGACATCGCCGAGGCAAAGAGGCTTCTGGCTGAAGCAGGCTTCGATAGGGGTTTCAAGACTCAGATCCTGGCTAGAGCAAGGTATACCGACGACCTGGCGGTGCTGATAAAACAGCAACTGGCAAAGATAGGCATCGAGTTGGAACTAGTGGTTCAGGAAAGCGCCGTTTTTCTCGAGACGAATAGGAAGCTGATATATCCGATGGTATCCCAGCCTAACGGCGTAAGGGTATCTGACCCGGACGAGTTTAGCCGCTACTTTCATAGCGGGGGCGACCAGCGCCAGACCAACCTCAAGAATGATGAAGTGGACAGTCTTTTCGATAGACAGAGCCAAGCCACCGACACGGCGCAGCGCAGGAAGCTTGTCCGCGAGCTGGAGATGAAGCTCCTGCAACTGGCCTCCAACGTCGTGGTCTACTGGGATCGAGGCAACATCGCCTTTTGGCCTGAGGTCAGGAACTACTACCGTGGTAGCATTTACAACAACAACAAGTATCAGGATGTCTGGCTGGCCAAATAGCGCGCTAAACCGCAGAGAGGAGTAACCGGTGAGCTTGACTTCGAAGAGGGTCCCGGTCGAGGACTCTGCCGATGCCATAAATCAGCTCTACTACGACAAAGGCTGGACCGATGGGCTGCCCATCGTCTGCCCTACTGAGGAGCGGGTGCTGCGTATGCTCCGGTATTCGGACCGGCAGCCGGGCGACGTCGCGGCCGAGGTCGCACCTCTCTACGGTGAGGCCACCGTGGAGAAGATAGCCATAAACGCGGTTATGGCAGGCTGTCTCCCTCAGTATCTGCCGGTAGTCGTCGCCGCCGTGGAGGCCGTGGCGGTCGAGGAGTTCAACCTATATGGCATCCAGGGCACCACTAACCCGGTGACGCCGGCTTTGATAGTCAACGGCCCCATTGCCAAGGAGTTGAACATCAATGCCGGGCCGAACCTGCTCGGTCAAGGCAACCGGGCCAACGCCACCATCGGAAGGGCAATACGCCTCATCATGCTGAACATCGGTGGCGGTGCCCCGGACACCGTCGACAAGGCGACGCACGGGCAGCCTGGCAAGTACACTTTCTGCTTCGCGGAGAATGAAGGGGAAAGCCCCTGGGAGCCTCTCCACGTGGAGCGCGGCTATGCCCAAGAGGTAAGCACGGTGACAGTGGCGGGAGTAACCGGCACGACTAACGTGCTGACCCTGGTGGGGCGCACGGAACTGGGGGGGGGGCCGCAAGCCCCGATGTTGCGGCTGAGCGTCTCCTATTTCTGGTCGCCGACGCGCTGTCAGCATGGGGGAGCAACAACCTCAGCGGGGGTATCGGCGAGCCGTTGATTATCTTCGCGCCGGAATCGGCGCAGGTCCTTGAAAAGGGGGGCTTCAGCAAGGCTCGGTCCAAGGAGTACCTCTTTCGCAAATCCAGTCGACCCCTTTCCGACTTCCCTCCCTTCATGGTTGAGCACTTGCGCTTCCGGCGCAACATGCCCGACATCGAGAGGGTCTATGCCTGCGAACGCCCTGACGATTTCATGATTGTGGTAGGCGGTGGCTTGCTCTCAGCCCACACTGTAGTTGCCCCAACCTTCGGCACCACGACAGCTGCCACCAAGCCTATTGTTTTGAAGGACGGCACCCCGCTCAGATCAGTGGAGGACTTCAACGAGAGATAGCCACGAAAATTTCACTGGGCATGCGTAACGCGCACGAAAGATCGAAAGAAGAGAACCCTCGTGGGGTGCGAGTGACTGCGGAGCGCCCGAGCCTGTTGGCTTGGCCACGGCCATTGTTTGTTCGCGCCGCTCACGATTGCAGTCACTTCTCAGCATAGATTATAGCGAGTTACACGACATTGACAAGTGGCTGGCTGACTCGTAGCATATTGGTGCAACTGGGAGGGTCGCCCGTGCGATCCGTTGCGGCGGTATCCCACTCAGTTGCCCTTTTCCATTCTTTCCTCTGTCAGGTCTGCTAGCTACTTCCTCTTAACCCAGGACTTGGACAGGTCCAGGCTTCGCAGGTACTCCCGGAACTGCGGGCCTATATCCGGACGCCGCAGGGCGTGTTCCACCGACGCCCTAAGATACCCCGGCGGAGTCCCCGCATCGTAACGCGTGCCCTCGAACTCATAGGCGTAAATGGCCTCCTTCTCCAGCAGTATCTGCAAGGCATCGGTAAGCTGTATCTCGCCCCCCTTTCCGCGGGGAGTTCTATCAAGAGCATCAAAGACAGCGGGGGTCAGGATGTATCTTCCCACTATCCCGAGGTTGGACGGCGCCTCTTCAGGCGAGGGCTTCTCCACCAGGCGCCGCACCCGGTAGACCCGCTCGCCTATTGGTTCCGGATCGATGATCCCGTAGCTCTTGATATCCTCCCGCTTCACCCGCTCCACCGCGATGACGCAACTGGAGAACCGCTCGTAGACCTCCAACATCTGCTTTATGCAAGGCACGTCGCTATCGACTATGTCGTCGGGCAGGATAACAACGAAGGGCTCGTCACCCGTGAGCTCCCTCGCCATGAGGACCGCATGGCCCAGGCCCAGTTGCTCCTTCTGCCGGGTGTAGGCGATGGCCGCCACTTCGGCGATCTTGCGCACGCGTTCCAGGGCTTTGCGATCACCCTTCTTCTCCAGGGCGCGCTCCAGCTCCACGTTGTAGTCGAAGTGGTCCTCTATGCTGTGTTTGCCCAGCGCCGTGATAATGAGCACCTGTTTTATGCCCGAGGCCACGGCCTCCTCGACGGCGTACTGAATAAGAGGCTTATCCACCAGGGGAAGCATCTCTTTGGGCTGCGCCTTTGTGGCGGGCAGAAATCTGGTGCCCAGGCCGGCGGCGGTCACCACCGCCTTTTTCACCTTCATCTATCCAGTTCCTCCTCACAAATATGCCGACTGCAAGACCGCTCTTGTCAAGCGGAAGCTAACCGGATTGTGTACCTTTGCTATTCGTCCTCTCATAAAAGAATACTGCCATCGAATAGAAAGCAGCCAGTACCGGCACGCCAAAAAGGATCCCCCAGACCCCCGCCATCTTGGCTCCGACCAGCACCGCGAGGAAAACAAGCAAGGGATGCATGCCTACACTCTCGCTCATCAGCTTCGGGTAGACCACCTGAAGCATCACTTGTTGTAGCACCAGGAGGGAGATCAGGACGAATAGCACCGTTCCGAAGGAGCCGGTAAAGGCGGCCACGATTACTGGCGGGACGACGGCGATAATAGGGCCGATAAAAGGAATCATTATCATCGCGCCCGAGAAGGCGCTCACCGGCAGCACGAAACTCAACCCCTGCAGAGACATCACCAGAGCGGTTACGGCCCCATAAGTGAATGCCATGACCAGCGACCCTCTGATGAACCCCCCAAAAATGCGCTCTACAGACGCTCTGAAGGTTCGAGCATCCTCCCGGTACTGGCCCGGAAGCAGCTTGAGAACGCTCTCGAAGATGCGGGCGCCGTCAAGCATAATGTAGAAAGATAAGACAAGCACGATCATGGCCTCGATCAGAACGAAGGCGGCCCCCTGGGCCGCTCCAAGGGCATATTGCGCCAGCGCCGCCCCGAGGCCCTGCGCCCATTGGGTCACCGTTTGCCTCTCGTACAGGCTCGCAATCTGCAGAGCGATCCCATGGCTATTCAGCCACTTCTGGGCGTTGGACAGGATTTCGGGTGTGGTCTCCACATAGGTCGGGAGCATCTTGCCGAACTCGGCTACCTGGGAAAGGCTGGCTGGCGCCACGAGGAAGACCAGCAATACGAGGGCCAGGAGCAGGGCAATGAAGACGCTGGCCACCGAAAGCCACCAAGGGACAAGACGGCTCCTCTTGAGGAGACGGGCCAGGGGCGCCAGGGTGAAGGCGAGCAGCCAGGCCAGGAAGAATAGCAGTATGATGTCGGCAAGATAGGTGCCGATCTGCCACAGGATGCTCAGGAGGTAGTAGCCGGCTATGATTACCAGGAGTATCAGCAGGGCGCGAAGCCAGCGATTTGTTTCCACAGACATCGTCCTGATTCCAAGGTGTCAGGCTATTCTACTACACGCGGGGGAAGGCTACAAGGGCGCAAGCATCTTGACAGAGGGGGAGGCATGAGTTAGCATGAGAGTTGGTCGTGCTAGACGGGGAGCTAGCGGTGCCCTGTACCCGCAACCCGCTATAGCGGGGTTGAACTCCCACTCGAGGTCTTTCTCCTGAAGGACTGCCTCGGTCAAGTAACGATGAAGACCGGGCCCTGCGCGGCAGAGACCTACGAATTCCGTCAGGTCCGGGAGGAAGCAGCGGTAAGTAGCAATCTTTGGGCGCCGCAGGAAAACCTGGTCCGAGTAGGCTGGCAGCGGCAAGCTCCAGGAAAGGTTCGACAGTGGGTGCACGACCATATTTCATTTTTGATTGCTGATTTTTGATTTTTGACTGGGGGATTTGACAGAGAACCACGGAATACACGGAATACACGAACCGGCTGATTGTAGATTTTTGATTTTTGATTCCCGATTGGGGAATGATTAGTTTGTTTGGAGCTTTGTAGTTTGGCAATTGGGAATTTGTTTGGAGCTTGTATCTTGGTTATTGGAACTTGCTTCGAGCTGACTGCTGAGAGCTGAAGGCTGAGAGCTAGGAGTCGCATGCCAAGAGCCATCGACGTGCATATTCATCCCCCTTTCGATAGGGGTCCCGCACCGCCTGAGGCTATTGAAGCTTTCGCTGCCAAATACAGAGAGTTGGACATTCAGGGCAACCTCCTGGCCACCGATGCGCGAAGCGCCACCGGCAGGCCACATGTCAGCAATGACTACGTGGCCGGCATCGTCAGGACTTATCCGGATATCTTCACTGGCTTCGGCAGCGTGGACCCCTGGCAGGGCAAGCTAGCCATCTACGAGGTCGAGCGCTGCATCAAGGAGTTGGGCCTCATTGGGATCAAGTTTCGTCCCTATCTCCAGGAGTTCTTCCCCAACGATCTGCGCTTCTACCCCATCTGGGAAAAATGCCAGGAACTCAAGGCTCCGGTGCTGTTCCATACCGGCACGACAGGCGTGGGCCGGGGCATGCCTGGAGGCAGAGGCATCCATCTCAAGTATGGCCAACCCATACCCTGCCTGGACGACGTGGCCGCTGACTTCCCGGAGCTGACTGTCATCGGGGCGCATCCCTCCTTTCCCTGGCAGGACGAAATGCTAGCTGTGGCCGTCCACAAGTCGAACGTCTATATCGACTTGTCTGGCTGGGCGCCAAAGTACTTCTCTCCCATGCTGATCCAGTACTGCAACACACTCCTAAAGGACAAGGCTATGTTCGGGTCTGACTATCCGGCTCTGAGCCCCGAGAGATGGCTGACGGAGTTCGAAGCCTGCCCCTTTAAGGACGAAGTCCGGCCAAAGATATTGAGAGAAAACGCCATGAAGGTCCTTGGCCTCTCATGAGCCGGATGCTTTCTGCCAACGCTGGTCGAGGTGCGCTGGCACCCTCGAGGCCTCTAGCCGGAGGTCCCCCTACGTCGGTTGGGGCCAGGGGCGCGCCTCTTCGCTGGTGCCTCTATCCCGTGGGCTTCCTGGCGGCCTGTGCCCTTATCGTGGCCTCAGTGCTTATTTACCCCTCCGCCACCGTCGCCATCTCGGTCGAAGGTCGATCCTTCCAGATGAAGACCCGTGTCGGAAAAGTAGAGACCGTTCTCCGGGAGGCGGGAATCCAGGTTGAGGTTGAAGACATCGTTTCTCCGCCGCTGAACGCCCGGGTAAACGACGGCGATGCCATCGTCATCAAAAAACCGACAGCGTCCCTCCTATTGGCCCTGCCTGACAAGACGTTCACGGCGCGCACTGCTGCTGAGACGATAAAGGAAGCCCTGGATGAAAAGGGCATTCCGCTCACGCCCGACGACGTCGTGACCCGAGACGGGATGCCTGCCTCGCTCAATGATCCCCTGATTGCTCTGCCCGCTCCGGTGATCGACCGTTCGCCTTACGTTTCATCAACCCTGCTGCGCCCCTACGGTTTCCCCAGCTATCGCGGTGGCCACCGCCCAGTAGAGCCGAGCGCGCCTGCCACGGTCACGGTCCAGATTCGCCGACCGGTTCCCGTCAATGTCCACGAGGGCGAGCTGACCTCAGTGATCTACACTCTGGAAGAGACCCTGGCCCAGGCTCTCGACTCCGCGGGCATCTCGCTCGACCCCGTCGACCATGTCACACCTGACCTGGAAACCGCAGCCAGATCCGGAATGCATGTCTACATCTACCGCTCCCGTGGCGTCACCATCGATGTCGATGGCGCGGAACGCACTGTTCGCACCTTCAGTGAGACGGTCGGCGACGTCCTCGCCGAGAATGGGATAAAGCTCGGCAATCTGGACCAGATCGATGCCGAACTGGACTCCTACGCTCACGATGGCAAATCTGTCAAGATCACCAGGGTAGCCCATGAGCTGGTCACAGAGGAAGAGGCCATTCCCTACCGATCAGAGACACGCGCCGACCCCGACCTCGAGATCGACCGCCGGGAAGTGGCCCAAGTGGGCAAGCCCGGGCTGTTCAAGCGCACGACCAGGGTGATCTATAAGGACGGTGAGGAGGTCGAGCGTATCCTTGAACGGGAATGGGTGGATTACGAGGCCCAGACCCACATCAACGCCTACGGGACCAAGATCGTCGTCAGGGAACTGGACACTCCCGCCGGCCCCATCTCCTACTGGCGCAAGCTCAGGGTGTACGCCACCGCCTACGACGCGCGGGGGGGCGGGAAGCCAAAGGGCAGCCCTGGCTACGGGATCACCAGCACCGGCATGACGGCCGGCTATGGCGTTATCGCCGTGGACCCCAGCGTGATCCCTTACTACACAAGAATGTACGTCCCGGGCTACGGCGTCGGGATCGCTGGCGACACCGGAGGCGGCGTCAGAGGACGGTTCATCGACCTCGGCTACGAAGAGGGGGAGATCTCGTGGGGACAATCTCGCTACGTGGACATCTACCTTCTGGCCCCGCCAACAGGCAACATCCGCTGGATATTGCCCTAGTCGCCGACCGGTGGCCGGCGACCAGATGACCCCGCTCAGCCACACCGGCTTCCTCCTGAGTCGCGCCGGGGATCGCCTGCGCCAGCTCGGCCTTCATCCCAGGAAACGATGGGGACAGAATTTCCTCGTCGACACCGCAGTCCTGGAGGAAATAATCTCCGCTGCCGACCTTTCCCCCGCCGACATCGTGGTAGAGGTGGGACCTGGCCTGGGAGTGCTCACCGAGGGGCTTATAAGAAACGCCGGGAAGGTCATCTGCATCGAAGTGGACGCTGCACTGGCAGGGGGGCTATCGCGCTACTTTGCCGACAAGCCGAACTTCACTTTGATAAACGCGGATGTCCTCAACGTTAAGCCAGGCGACCTCTTCACCACGGGCAAGACCGAGTATAAAGTCGTAGCCAACATCCCCTACTACATCACCGCCCCCATCCTGCGTCACTTCCTGGAGGCCTCTGTGAAGCCGCGACTCATGGTGGTCATGGTCCAGAAGGAGGTGGCGCAGAGCATTGCGGCCGCGCGCGGCGATATGGCCGTCTTGAGCATCGCGGTCCAGTTTTACGGGAGGCCCAGCATCGTAAGCTATGTCCCGGCTCGAAGCTTCTACCCTCGGCCCAAAGTAGACTCGGCCATTTTGAAGATCGAGGTGTATACCACTCCTGCCGTCGAGGTTGCTGATCCTGAGGCTTTCTTCGCTGCTGTCCGCGCCGGCTTCAGCGCCCCGCGCAAGCAGCTTCGCAATTCCCTGGCTCAAGGGCTAAACACATCTGTAAGTGAGGCTTCCGCGTTCTTGCACAAGGCTGACATAGACCCTAAGCAACGCCCCGAAGACTTGAGCCTGGAGCAATGGGCAGCCCTCTACCGCTCGCTACCGCACGGCGTACGGATGCCTTCACACCATGGTGGCAGACCAGCACAGCCGTGATCGGGTGGTCTGAAAACCCCCATTTCGAATAGGCCGCCACCCTCTGCCTGATCTCCCTCCCTCCTGCCAGTCCGCATGGTTCTCATGACATCAAACTTCATCAAGGAATTGTTGAAATTCCATTACACGACTTCTCAGTTTTTCTGACAGACCAGGCGCGGGAGAGATGCGAAAATAGAGTTGCGGGAGGAGAGAATCCTCAGCCTCTCCAATTGACCGAGGGTGGTCTTGTCCCACGCGTTGCCGACTGAGACCCCCGGAAGGACAAGAACGGTCAATTTGGAAGGAAGTGGATTTGCCGTCCTTCCTTGAGGGGAGCGGGCTGGCTCTGAAACTGAAAACCAGGGACGCTGCGTGGCGCCATAACTGATGTCGTACCGAAGAATCCCCCTGCGCCGCGCAACGTAGCCAGCCCGCCTCCCAGCGCGTTCACCATGAGTGAACGATGGCTGCCGACGACCGCGCTAACGGCCGACTCGCGTCAGCCATCAAATACGCCCGAGCGCTTTTCGCCCCGATTCCTAATTGTCACAGGTTTTCAATAATTTTCCCCTCCATTTTATGACTTCTCCATTTCAGCCTTGCTACTATGGAAGCGAGTAATCAGCGACTCCGGCTCTCGAACTGTCGAGAGCAGACGCAGACATCAGGCACTGCACACTCCAGTAACCTTGCAAAGGCCGATGGAAGAATTGCGGCAACCCGTTTACTGGTCGATCTTATTGCTGCGGACAGTCCAGGAAGTGGCAGAAGGCGAGCAATGTGAAAGGGGGTGAATCCGTATCTTTTTATGCGGACAGCGGGCCGGCTTCACTGCAGAAGCGTCGCCAGCCCGGGTTCTGGGTATCCGTGTGAAGAAACCGAGGTTCAAGGAGGCCTGATATGTTTCGTACTACACTTTCCCGTCTGATCGCTTTAGCGTTGCTTGCCGGTGCGGGCCTGGTCCTCTTCGTCGGCCTCAGCGTGACGGCGGCGGCCCCGCCCAGCGACGCCGCTAAAGGGAAGGAGCTATGGGCAGCGTCCTTTTGCCGCCGGTGCCACGGCGAGCAAGCGCAGGGCGCCTTCGCCGGTCCGCTGGCCGGGACGCAGCGTGCCCCGGATTTCGTAATCAACCAGGTCCGCAACCCCCGGGCAATGATGCCGTCTTTCAAGCCGGACAAAGTGTCTGACCAGGACATTCGGGACATAGTGGACTACCTGAAGACGCTGCCCGCGGTCACCGGCTTTACGCCGCCCCAGCCGGTGGTTCAGCCAGGTGACCACCCTGGCAAGCTGCTGGTGGCGCAGAAGCGTTGCATCGCCTGCCACGGCGAAACGGGCCCGCTACCACCCTTCGTGAATACGGGAAGGACGCCCACCAAGGAAGCCGTGATCACCCAGTTGCGCACGCCCAGGAACAATATGCCCATGTTCCGCCCCAACCAGGTGAGTGACGAAGAGGCGGGCGTCATCGCCGACTTCCTGCTCACCCAGTTCAGGGCTCAGCCGGCAAAGCCTAAGGCGGCCCCGGCACCCGTGCTTCCGAAGACGGGCGCGCCACTGCCGCTCTTCTTGCTAGGAGGCCTGGGCGCGATGCTAATCGTTTCAGGACTGGTTCTCAGACGCGCTATTCAGCGGCGGTAGGTGTGGTCCGCGGGCTGGCCCCACACAAGTCGGGGGCCAGCCCGCGGATTCCTCGACCCAGGAGGGTTCTCAAACCGCCCTCTCCGAGGCAATGTCGCCTGTGGAGTCGGATCATGTCTTGGATGGCGAAGAGGCCACTATGAAAATGGTTCCCAACGCCCCCACGACGGCGGCAGGGGACAAGCCCGCTGCCCTACGGCATTTTCATGCTCGGTGGCGCCGGGCCAACGGCATGGGGAACTTCGTGAGCCGGCCGCAGCCCAACCATTCCAGCTGCTCGCTCAGAGCTTGCCCTGAACAGAGTGAAGGGATGACAGTACCGGGCGAGTCCATCTTCATGGCTGGTGGCGCCCCGCAAGGGCATGGGTAACTGCGCCGAAAGCGAGGGACGACGAAGAGATGGACTCCGAGCGACGCAGGTTGTTCACGCGGCGCGAGGCGCTAGCCGGAGCGGCCGGGGTCGCGGCTGCCGCTGCCCTGGGGAAGCTGGTGTCGGCGCAACAGGTCCCGGAGGACACGACGAAGGTGCCTGGCGTCCCCACCAGCGCCTACGGCTGGCCGTCCTCCTTCGAGAGATTGGCCCGGGCGCCGGTAAGCACTCCCTTCACCTCCTTCACGCCGCTGCAACACCTGAATGGCATAATCACTCCCTCCGGCCTTCACTTCGAGCGGCACCACAACGGCGTTCCCCAGGTTGATCCCGCTCGGTACAAGTTGCTGGTGCATGGGATGGTGGCGAAGCCCATGGTTTTCACACTGGGGGACCTGAAACGTTACCCGGCTTTCTCACGTATTCAGTTTGTGGAGTGTTCCGGGAACAGCGGCAGCGGACTGGTGAATCCAGTGGCTACGGTGACGGCGCAAAGCGTCCACGGTCTGACCAGCACCAGCGAGTGGGTCGGCGTCCTGGTCTCTACTATACTTCGGGAGGTAAAACCGGACAGGAACGCCTCCTGGGCGCTGTGCGAGTCGATGGACGCGGCGGTAATGACGCGAAGCATCCCCATGGAGAAGATGTGGGAGGACGCCATGCTGGCCTACGGCCAGAACGGCGAGGCGGTCCGCCCGGAGCAAGGGTATCCGGCGCGACTTCTCCTCCCTGGCTACGAGGGAAACGCCAACGTGAAATGGGTACGACGCATAAAGATTGGCGATAAGCCCTTCGAGACGAGGGAGGAGACATCCAAATACTCGGACCCGGTTTGCCCGCCGGACGAGGGCGAGTGCTACTCACGCCAGTTCACCTTCCTGATGGACTGCAAGTCGCTGATCACCTGGCCGTCCGGCGGCCAGACCGTCCCCTCCGCTGGCATCTGGGAGATACATGGCCTCGCCTGGTCCGGCCGCGGCCACATTCAACTCGTGGAAGTGAGCGTGGATGGCGGCAATAACTGGCATCCGGCCAAACTGGAACAGCCCGTCCTGCCCCTTTGCCACACCCGCTTCCGTTACCTGTGGAAGTGGGACGGGCGCGAAGCCCTGATCATGAGCCGGGCCACCGATAGCTCTGGCGCCGTCCAGCCTACCCGTCAGCAACTCATTGACCTTCGCGGGCTGGTAAGAGGCCCCGATCTCGGGTTCGCCTATCACGCCAACTACATCCAGCCTTGGCGAGTGGCAGCGGATGGTAAGGTGACCAATGGCCTGGTCTAGCCCCGATGGAATGCCGGATCTGCGAGGCTGTCCATAATGAAGGGAAGAACGAGGGCGTTCGCCGGATTACTTCTGGGGGTGGCCGCTGCGCTGTGGCTAGCGGCATGTGACCTGGGAACGACTCCGGCTCCGACCAAGGAGGCCGCTGCCGCCGACGCCAGAGTTCAGCCGACGGCGACGGCCCGAATCGCCCTTCCTGGAGCGCCAGCCCCAACCGGACCGGGCGCCATCTACAGCCCGGGAGGGGCGGCCGTCCCTCAGCTCGGGATGGGATACGAAGGTCCCTTTGGGTTCGGTCGTGAGGCGACGAAGGAGGAGATAGATGCCTGGAATATCGACGTGGGCCCAGATGGCAAAGGAGCTCCCCAACAAGGTCGGGGCACTCCGGTCCAGGGAGCGCCTATCTTCCTGAACAAATGTTCCTCGTGCCATGGGGCAATGGGAGAGGGTGAAGAGGGCTTTCCGACGCTTGTGAAGCCCTTCGACCGTAGCGACCTCAAATTTCCTCAGTTCCCACGGACCATCGGCAACTACTGGCCCTACGCCACGACCGTGTTCGACTATGTTCGCCGGGCCATGCCCTTCAGTGCTCCGAATTCGCTGACGCCCGAGGAAGTATATGCGCTGACGGCCTGGCTGCTCAACAAGAACGGGATCATCGGCGATAACGACTCGATCGACGCCGAGACGCTGCCCAAAGTGCAGATGCCCGCCAGGAAATTCTTCAGGCCGGTCTGGCCGCAGTTCTTCCGCCCCTGACCAGAGCGGCTTCTAGTTCAGTACCTGCTGGACTTCCAGCTCTTCGAAGGCGCTTTGGGACATGCCGAGCAGTTCGCAGAGGACGTAGCTATTGGCGCCGCCCAGCAGCGGCGCGGCGTGGTGGACGCGAGCCGGCGTAGCGGATAGCTTCCATGGCGGAGCGAGGACAGTCTGAGGCCCCAGCACCGGATGCTCGGACACTGCATAAGCGCTTCGTTCGCGCAGGTGCGGGTCTTCATACAGGTCTTTCGCGTTATAGGTGGGGACGGCGGCCACTTCGGCTTTCTGAAGAGCCACCATGATCTCAAACTTGTTGTGCCCCCTGGTCCAGCCTTCGATGATCGCGTCCAGTTCCTTTCTGTGCTGCCAGCGGACGTACGCGTCGGCGAATCTCTCGTCTCGGGCCAGGTCAGGCTCTCCGATGACCTTGCACAGGGCTTCCCATTCCTCCTGCGCGCCAACGGCGATAGTGACCCATTCGTCTTCCCCCTGGCAGCGATAGCAGTTATGAGGCGCCATGATATCATCCTCGTTGCCCTGGCGGCTTAGCGACCTCTTGTTCATGGAGTAGTCCATCATGGCGTCGCCGATGAGCACGCTGATGGCCTCCGCCGAGGAGACATCGATGGACTGGCCTTTGCCGGTCTGCTGGCGATAATTGAGGGCGGCCAGCAGCGCCAGCGCCGAACTGGCTCCGGTGAAGCTATCCATGGGGACGCGCATCTCTTTGGGAGCGCCATCCGGGTAGCCGGTGAGGTGGCTGAGGCCGCCCACGGCGCCAAAGATGGACGCGTAGCCGGGCAGATTCCAATCAGGACCGGTCGCCCCCACTGCGGAAGAGGTGATGACGATGATATCCGGCCTGATCTTCTTCAACTCCTCGTACCCTAGACCGAGCTTGTTCATCACACCAGGGCGGAAGTTACTGAGGACGACATCGCTGACCTTCACCAGTTCCTTGATCAGAGGAAGGCCCTGGGGTTTAGTCATATCAACGGTGATGCTCAGTTTATCGAGGTTGAAGCAGTTGAATCCCGGCGCGGCGTCCGGTCCGGGGATGGGCCGGGACACATCTCGCAGCTTGCCGTCTTCTCCGCGGACGATCATCCGGCTGCCACGCCGCTCCTGGTCAAGCCTCGTCCGCGTCTCGACTTTGATGACCTCGGCTCCAAGGAACCCCATGAACTCGCCCGCCAGAGGCCCCGCCGCGGCGAGCGTAAACTCAATGACCCTGACTCCGGAAAGACAATCTCTACTCATCAAACTCAGACTCCCTTCCGCCTCTATATGATGCCCGTTTGGCGCATAGTCACCAAGTCTTCTTTCGAGTAACCTAACCTACCCGCGTAGACGGCTTCGTTGTGCTCGCCGAGCAGCGGCGCTCCCCGGCCGGCCGCCCACATCTTCTCCGTCGACATATAGGAAGCGGTGGGATAAGTGAGCTTGCCGGCGACAGGATGGTCCAGCTCGGTGAAGAAGCCGCGAGCATGGTACTGTTTATAGTTCATGATCTCCTCAATGGTCATCACCGAACCGACGGGTACTCCCTTGGCGCGTGCCCGGCTGGCGACATCCTCCCGGGTGTGGTCCTTGAGCCACTCCAACATGAGGCCGTTCAGTTCCTCAGCGTTGGCTCCGCGGCTGAACTTGTCCTTGAAGCGCTCTTCCCTGGCCCATTCCGGGTCATCCATTACCGCCACCAGCCCCTCCCATAGATGCTGCTCCACGGCCTGGATGACAATATATCCATCCTTGCACGGCATCATGCCGCCGTAGTCGTATCTTTGCGTCTCTCGGTTGGGAATTGTCTTGTAGTTGGGATATTTCGAGAGGACGTTCACATTGAGGTACATCAACGCCTCCTGCTTCGAGACATCGATGTACTGGCCCTTGCCGGTGAAGCCGCGGCCGAAGAGGGCAGCCAGGACTGCGATGGCCGCCACGGTCGCGGCCTGGAAATCGCCAGCGAAGCGCCCGGCGGCGACGGGAGGCTCGTTCATGTCCAGTGGGACGCCGCTGCTTTGCAGGATGGAGGGGTCGCCGGCGCTATGATAGCTGTTGAGACAATACGCCTTATGTTTGCTGTGAGGGCCTGTCTGTCCGAAGGGCGTAAGAGATGCCATAATCAGCCTGGAGTTCTGCGCTTCCAGAGTCTTGAAGCCGAGGCCGAGCTTCTCCATGCTTCCGGGTGCGCTGTCTTCAATCAGGACATCGGCAGCAGCGCAAAGCTTACCGAATATCTCTTTGCCCGTGGTAACAGCCAGGTTCAGAGTAACGCCCATCTTGTTAGTGTTGAGATAGAGGAAAAGGCCGCTCCCTTCGCTATCTGGTATATCGCCGGAGAAAGGGCCTCTCTTGCGAGCCGGATCTCCCTGGCGCGGCTCTTCAATCTTCACTACCTCTGCGCCGAGGTCGGCCATCAGCTTGGCGCAATAGGAGCCCGCCGGCGTGCGACAGTACTCGACCGCCTTCACATGCGACAAAGCACCAGGGCTCATATCCAACCCTCCTTAAGCAACGATATGCAAGAACCTAAGAAACTTTCAACATGCAGTACCCAAGATACAAACACCAACCAGATTTCAACACTCAATATCAAATGACCAAACGGTACTCCCACCTCCGCAAAATTTCGAAGTCCTCTTTGCCAAGCCGAATTCTCCAGCCTTGCTTGGTCATCTGGATTTGGTCATTGATTATTGTCTGGTTTATTGTATCTTGTATCTTGGTTATTCCGGGCTGATTGAGAAACCGTTATTCTGAGAAGCGCGCGTTCAACGCCTTGATGGCGGCCTTCAGTCCACTCTTGGCGCGCACTTTATAGAAATCCGACTCGTCGTCCGACGGCCGGTTTGAGATGCTCCATTCATGAGCCGTGGCGAAGAGCTTCCAGGCCGAGGCCAGACCGAAGACATCGGCTGCCACCTGGAAGCCTTCGAGACGTCCCATCTGGCCATCCATGGCAATGGAGGCCATTTCGTTGGCGATCGGAGCAACGGCATTCCCCAGACTCTCGGTAGGGACCGCCCTCATGATGAGGCCAATGCGCTCGGCCTCCTTTCCGCTTACCATGCGCCCCGACAGCAGGATGTCCGAGGCTCGCTTGAGCCCGATGAGATGCGCCCAAAGTGGCAAGGGAGTGATTTGGCCGATCTTGACGGCCGGCTCGCCAAACCGCGCGTCTTCCGCGGCAATGCACACCTGACAACAGAGGGCAAGCCAGCACCCAGAGTCCAGACAGTAGCCGTGGACCTGCGCGATGGTGTTCTTTGCCAGGTTCGCTATCCTTTGCCACCGGGCCTGCACCCGTTGATACCAGGTGATCTGGCCTGGGATGTCAGTCGGCAGGTCAGTGGGGTCAACCTGCGATGTCCCCACCCCACTGATATCCCGTCCGACGGAGAAGGCGCGGCCGGCGCCCTTGAAGATGACTACCTTCACCTCGTCGTCGGCCTCGATCTGGTCCAGCGCGGCATCCAGCTCATCCAACATGGCGTCGTTCATGGCGTTGAGCTTATCGGGCCGGTTGAGGGTTACCGTCGCTATGTTGCCTTGTTTCTCGCATATCAAGTTCTTGCAATTCACTTCAAGGACCTCCCGCTCAGTCTACGTTACTTGCCTTCCCGGTAATAGGCGAGCTTGTCGTAAGGGGCGTTGCACTCCCTTATGGCCTCTTCAAGCCCCCTCTCGTCTCTGACATCAAGGAAGGCGAACTCCCCGGGCATGACGGGCTGGACCGCGGAGAAAAGGTGGTGCTCACCAAAGAACCGCCAACCGGCGGCGGCGCCCTTGGCGTCCATGGCCGAATGGATGGTCTCCTTGAGCCTGGCCAGAGCGTTGTGGGGCATGGCGCAAAGGTCCTTCGCCAGCCTAGCCGTCGTCGCTTCCAGTTGGCTGGCGGCAACCACCCTGCTCACCAGGCCTATCTGCTCTGCCTCAGCGCCGCTGATCATCTTTCCGGTGAAGAGCAGCAGCTTGGCCAGCTTGTTCCCCACGATGAGCGTCCATAGGGGCATTTGAGTCACGTGGCCGATGCGGACCGCCGGGTCTCCCAGCTTGGCGTCTGCGGCGACGATGGAGAAGTCGCAGACCATGCTCAGATAGAGCCCGTAATCGAGGCAGTAGCCCTGAATTTGGGCTATTGTCGGCTTAGGGTAATCGAAGATGTACTGCCAGCGGCTCTGCTGGGCTCGCTCGGAAGCAAGGAACTCGGTCCAGTAGGGGCGTTTGCGAAAGTCAGGGGGCATAGTCTTGTCGGTGCCCACACCGCTGAGGTCCCGTCCGACGGAGAAGGACCTCCCAGCACCTTTGAAGACCACCACTTTGACACCTTTGTCCCCCTCGGACTCGCGCAAAGCGGCGTCTACCTCCTCCACCAGCGCATCATTCCACGCGTTGAGCTTCCTGGGGCGGTTAAGGGTGATGGTGGCCACGCCTTCCGCGCTCTTTCCATAAACGATGTTCAAGTAAGCCATCTGGCTTCGGGCCTCGCTTTCCTGGATTCCCACGAAAATAGGCTTCTCATCTACCGCGCACTAAAGTACGCGGTATACCCCGTACTTCAGTGCGGGGTATACCGGGCAATCTTCATCTCTGGTGATGCGGGTGTTAAGCAGCATGCTGGATTCTAACTGCCGGCTTTGGTGCCCTTATATGCCAGGTCTTCCGTCCTTCGCGCCTCGATGGTCGCCTTTACACCCAAGTCGCGGCGGCTCTTGGAGAAGCTGTACTCCCCCGGCCGTATGCGCTGGTGGCGTCCTGAGGAGTGCATCAAGCCGGAGACCATCCAGGCGCCCTCGAAGCCAGCGTTCTGGAGCATGCCGTTGAGCGCCCGTTTGTTCAACTCAACGGCGTCGCTGGGCAGAAGGGACATGGCCTCCGCCAGCTTGTCCACGTAGTCGGTAAGCTCTTCGAGGGGGAGAGCCTTGCTCACCATGCCCATCCGCTCCGCGTCCTTGCCGCTGATATGGAAAGCGAGATTACGGCGACCCAGGCCCACCGGCGGCCCCATCAGAGGCAAGTAGCCGGCGATATTCACCACGGGCGCCCCACGGCCCTGGAACTGGGAGTCTTCGGCGACAATGGTGATGTCGCACATCATGGCGAAGTTCTCACCACCGTGAAGGGCGAAGCCGTGAACTTGACAGATGATAATCTTGGGGTAATTGAAGATGTACTCGTAGAAGGTATGATGCCTGACTTCCCGTTCAATCAGCCGCCGCACCGATGGTCGCGTGTCATGGCGTACGTCGGCGGAGAGGCCGATCTGGGTAAGGTCGTGGCCGCCGCTGAAGGCGGGACCATTGCCCCTGACGACAACGACGCGCACCTCCGGATCGAGGTTGGCCTCCTCCAGGGCGTAGACAATCTCTCCCTCCGTCTTCCAGCTCAAGGGGTTCCTCTTCTCCGGCTGGTTCAGGGTGATCCAGACAACGCGGCCCTTTTTCTCAACGAGGATGTTATCGTATTTCGGCTCCTCCACAACCTCTTCCGCCGCCGGTGCTCCGAGCTTCACGTTGAGCCGGTGCGGCTCGAACACGATATTGGCGTAATCATCTCTCTCGACAGGCATCCTTCGCTCCTTTCCTCATCAAAATGCGCTCCCGAATGTCCTGCTGTCCGGAAATGGGGCACACTGGTGCACCTCTATGGAATCCTCGATCCACGCTTGCTGTTACTCCAGGCTCCCAGCCGGGCAGGCCCAGCTCAAAGGGCAGCAATAAACCATTCTTCCCCTGAACTAGTGTCCTGAATCAGAAGTTCGTTGCATATGTTCACGAGGCTCTTGGATATGGAAATGCGAGCAAAAGACACCGGACTTATGTAGGCCTTTTACAACTCAGGTCACTAGATTCAGGATTCATTGAAACCGAAGGGCGGCCGTCCGCCCTCTATGATGCCCTTTCTGCTCCGGGCAACTGAGCACGCGGAAAGATTCCTCGTAGGGGCGCACGGCCGTGCGCCCCTACGAAAACGTTCTGCCGTGTGCTCTGCGCCGGTGGATGAAACATCGGGCCGGCACAGCGCGCATCGCCGCGCAAACCCCGCCACGGTGGCGCACAGGAGAGGGTAGGTCGCCGTAGCCTAAGATATCATAGTGTTCGTGGGCGTGTCAAACAGAAAGCCTTGAAATGCTTCCTCCCCTGTGATATCCTCACGAAGGCGGATTTGGCGCAAGATACGGCTTAGAAGGAGGCATCATATGGCGATTCTGATTACTGGCGGCACGGGATTCCTGGGTTCGCACATTGCCCGGAGGCTCCTCAAGGAAGGCTACAAGGATATCGTATGCCTGGACCTGTTTCCCAACGCGGCTAACCTTCGGGATGCGGCGGACAAGGTCACCGTCGTGCAGGGAGATTCCTCCGAAGCTGTCGAGCTTTTCAAGACCGTGACCAAATACAAGGTGACGGAAATCTTTCACATGGCGTACCTCATGTCCCGCGGCGCCGAGGAATCCCCGGCCCAGGCCATCCGCGTCAACGCCCTGGGCGTCAGCAACGTTTTCGAGGTGGCGCTCCTGTGCGGCGTTCGCCGGGTGATGTGGCCCAGCTCAGGCGCGGTATATGGGCATTACATGACCGTCTGGAAGGACGCCGATGAGCCGCTCACCATGCAGAACCTGCCTCTCGCTGATAGCATGTATGGCTCCTGCAAGTATTTCAATGAGCGGACTGCCGAGCTTTTCGCCAAACGGGGCTTGGACTACATCGCTTTCAGGTTGCCAAATATCTACGGTTACGGGCGCAGCCTGCGGCCCGGGGTGACCCCGGACGTCTACGCGAAGATCATCGAGATTCCGGCCTCCGGCAAGCCCTTTGTGGCGCCGCCCCCGGAGCAGAAGTTCGCCTGGACCTATGTGGAGGACGTGGCAGAGGCGTTCCTGTGCGCGCTGCGCGCCGATAAGCCGGCGACGCGCATCTTCAATGTGAGCGGCGAGGTCCGCTCCACGTTCGATACGGTGGTCTACATCAAGTCCATCCTGCCGGGCGCACAGATCGAGTTCGGCAAGGAGTTGGCGAGACGGTTGCCCATCTGCGACGCCACTCCCATCAAGGAGCAGCTTGGCTGGCGGCCGAAGTTCACTATGGAGCAGGGAATACAGGACTACCTGGCGAAGATGAAGGCGGCGGGATTCAAGTTTGGGTAGCGCTGGGGAAGCGAGAAGCGAGAAGCAGGAAGCCCCTCGCCCCCCGGTATGAGCCATAGATTAACACGGATAGACACGGATTTCGGGGGGAAGCAGCAAGCGGACCCCGCTGGGTAAAGATCCGCGTCCACCACGTCCACTCTGTCCACCATGTCCACCCAAGAGGTTAGCCATGTGCGAGACCATCGACTATTCCATCTTTGACAGGCCGGAGATCCTGCGAATCGCCTTCTATCCCCGGGCCGAGTACTCCGAGGGGCCTTTCAACGCCATGGACCTGGTGGCGCCAGTAGGCGAAGGCGTCTCGATCACTTGCCGTCTGTATGTGAAAGGCAGGGCCTCGCCCGCTATCCTGTTCTTCCACGGGAATGGGGAAGTGGTCTCCCAATACGATGAGATCGCGCCGCTCTTCAACAACATCGGCGTCAATCTAATCGTGGCCGACTACCGCGGCTACGGGGCCAGCGGGGGCTCGCCCAGCTTCGCCAGTATGATCGCCGATGCTGAGGCTACCTACCAGCACGTGCTCGGCAGGATGCAGCAAGAGAGGTTCACCGGCGGCCTGTTCGTCATGGGCCGGTCCCTGGGCAGCCTGTCCGCCCTTGAGCTGGCCTGCCAGCATCAGGACGACCTGAGCGGCTTGATCGTCGAGAGCGGGTTCGCCAGTCCCAGCCGTCTGCTGACCCATATCGCCGGAGGGGCGGACCGGCCGGGATTTCAAGAGGCCGACGCCCTCGCCGCCAGGAACCTGAAGGCCATCAAGATGCCCGCCCTCATCATCCACGGTGAATACGACGACCTGATTCCGCTCTACGAGGGGCAATACATCTTCGATAACCTTGGCTCCGCCGACAAGCACCTCTTTGTCGTGCTCGGCGCCGGCCACAACGATGTCATGTTCCGCGATGTGCGCCTTTATTTTGAGACGCTGGGGCAGTTCGTCGCGGGCGCCTAGAGCGTCGGCACCTCAGGTGAACACGAGCGGACCCGATGGACTGCGACTGACGAACTCTTGGAGCATTCCACTTCCCGTCAGCTAACAGACTTGGGGAGCGCCAGCGCGGCCCGGTGCGGTGGCCGCCAGTATCATCGGAATGCTTATGACGATGCTGGCCGAGAAGACTACAAGAGCCGGCTGGTAGCTCCCGGCGACGTCGAACACCCACCCCGCGACCAGCGGGCCGACCATGGCGGCGATGGTCCAGCCGGTGTAGATAAGTCCCCGCACCGTGCCGAAGGCTTTCAGTCCGAAGTAGTCCACTTGCAGGGCGGACATCAGAGGGATCGGTGCGCCGTAGCCAGGCCCGTAGGTGAACAGGAAGGGGATGATGAGCCAGGGCTCGGTCATGAAAGTGAACGTGACGACCCCCACAAGTCTGAGGACCGTCGATATCGCCATCAAGTGCCTCTTGCTGAAATGGTCCCCGAGCCACGCGAACCCCACCCGGCCGATGAGGCTGCTGAAAGTCGCGCCGGTCAGTATCAAGCCGCCCATCTCTCTGGAGAATCCAAGACTGGTGAGGTGAGGGATGAAATGGACAGCTATGGCTGCCTCGGCGAAGCCGGAGAAGGAGACAAAACCTATCAGCAGCCAGAAGGTCCTGGTCCGCAGCACCTCCACGGCGCTCAGGCCAACGGGGACTGGCCGGCCACGTTCGATGCCCGCGGGCGTCTTGACTCTGTCGGCGCCTGCGGCGGGGTCTTCTCGCGGCGGACGGTGTTTGATGACGAAGGCGTTTGGGACGCCGACGACGATCAGGATAAGCCCGGCAAGGACCAGCGTCCAGCGCCACCCCAGGACAGCAATGGACGCCACGAGCATGGGGACCATGATGCCGGAGACGCCATAGCTCGATGACAAGAAACCCATGGCGAGAGAGCGCTTCGTGGTAAACCAGTTCGCGATGGCAGTATACTGCGGGGTCCCCCAGCCGGCGCTAGTACCCGTCGCCACCAACAGGAACGTGGCGTAGAAATACCAGAGCGACGGCGTGGCGGCCATGAGGACAAAACCGACGCCGGCCGCCATAACGCCGGACAGTATCAGCTTCCTCGGCCCCAATCGGTCAACAAGCACGCCGATTATGGGCTGCGCTATGCCCCCTTCCAGTCCTCGCAGCGAGAAGGCAAGGGATGTCTCTGCGCGCGTCCAGCCAAACTCATCAATTATTGGATTGAAAAAGGCGGTAAAGCCGTAGGAGAGGATGCCTCCGCTCACCATCATCATCAAAAAGGAAGAGGCTACCATCCACCAGCCATAGAAGATCCGCGGCGGCTTTGAAAGGGGGCCGGACGACAAAACGCCAGGGTCCTGGGGAGACCCCGTCATTCGAAGACGCCGGCCTCAAGCAGGCTGAGAAACTCGGCGTCGGAGAATCCCAGGATGCCAGTGACGACAGGTTCGTTGTGTTCGCCCATGCAAGGCCCGGCGCGGTGTAGGTCGGCAGGGGTGTCGCTGAGGATGAAGGGGGAGCCATCATAAAAGTGCGGGCCGATCTCGGAGTGCTCCAGTTCCCGGAAGAAATGACGATAGGCAAGTTGCGGGTCGCTGTGCAGGTCTTCGGCGGTCTGCACTACGCCCGCGTCGACGCCCTGAGCCTGCAACATCCCCATAACCTCTTCGGCGGTATGCCGCTGCGTCCAATCCGAGACTAGCCTGTCGAGATCGTCCTCGTGTCGCTTTCTGCTCTCCAGATCAGCAAACCGCGGGTCGTCCACCAGTTCCGGCGCACCCATGGCGGCGCAGAGACGGCGCCATTCATCATCGTTGAAGACCGCTATCACACACCACCTGTCGTCGCCCCGGCACGCGTACGCGCCGTGGGGAGCCGCGTAGTCGCTCCGGTTTCCGTTCCTCCCGGCCACCCGGCCGTTGACCTCATAATCGAGAAAAAGGGGCGCCAGGAACTGAGCGGCCGCCTCGTACTGGGAGATATCCAGGTGCTGCCCCTTGCCGGTGCGCCGCCGGTAATCCAATGCGGCGATGAGAGCAGCGGCGCTGAAAAGGGGAGCGATGGTATCCGTGTAAGGGCCATAGGGTCCCGTCGGCCCTCGGTCAGGCCACCCCCCGATTTGAGTGAATCCCGCCAGGGACACCAGTTGGGCGCCCAGCCCTGGCTGAGTTGATCTGGGACCGGTCTGGCCCTGCTGCGAGCTGCTTAACATAATGAGGTCAGGCTTTATTTTGATCAAGTCTTCGTAAGCCAGGCGCCAGCGTTTCATTACGCCTGGCCTGAAGTTCTCCGCGACGATATCGGACCAGGCGACGAGCCTCTCCGTGACTTCGCTGGCCCGGGGGTGATTCAGGTTCAGGCTGATCCCGTACTTGTTGCAGTTGAAGTTGGGAAAGTAGGCGCTGCGGTTCATACCGACGATCCCGTCCCTGAAGGGAGGGGTGGTGCGTAGTATCTCCGGAGTGGTGGCCGATTCCACGTGTATGACCTCCGCCCCGTGGTCGGCGAGATAGCGCACTGCCATGGGACCAGCGCCCGCCCAAGTGAAATCCAGCACTTTCACGCCTTCAAATACCTGCGTGCTCACTGTCTCAGACGACTCCTTCTTCTTTGAGACGCGCCACGTCCGCGCCAGTGATGCCTAGCGCAGCATAGACCTCTGCGTTGTGCTCGCCGATGAGTGGCGCGCGGCGACGCAGCCGGCAAGGCGCCTGGGGCGCGTTGACGAACGCCCCGGGGTAGCTTATCTGCTCGCCCAGCTCGGGATGTTCCAGAGAGACCCAGAAGCGTCTGGCGGCCAGTTGCGGGTCGGCGCGCACATCGGCCACGCTATTGACCGGGTAAAGCATCACCTTGCGCTTGAGCGCTCCGGCGTAAAGCTCGCCCCTGGTATGCGCCTTGAAGAAGACGCCCACAGCTTCGGCTATCTCCTCGATGGTATGCTGGTCGATGCCAGCCATATCGAAGGAGTTCCACTTCATGGCGCTCATCACCGGGCTGCCCATGCCCTCGCTATCCATCCACTCCGCCAGCCTCCGGTTGGTCTTGGCGCCGGAGGGCCCACCCAGCATACTGAAGTTGACGAAGCCGTCTTTGCAAGGCCAGATAGAGCGCTGGTCGGCGGAGGCGGACAGGCCGGTCCGATACTGGCCGCTCCGTTTCAGGTTCATTCGGCTTATGTCCCAAAAGAGGCGCGCGTTCATCAGCGAGCGGACAACGCACTCCTCCGCGGACACGTCGACATGCTGGCCCTTGCCTGTGGACTCTCGATGGTAGTGGGCTATGAGTGAGGCCAGGGCGCCCGCCGCCCCAGCATGGGCGTACGACTGAGGAAAACCAACACGCACTGGCGGGCGGTCGGGGTCGCCGGACACAGCCATCATGCCGCCCATGGCCATAGCCGTCAGGTCCGATGCCTTGTACGAAGAGTAGGGGCCTTCCTGGCCAAAAGGTGTTATTGAGGTGAGTATGAGGCGCGGGTTGACGGCCGACAGCGCTTCGTATCCCAGGCCGAAGCCTTTCATGCGGCCGGGAGGATAGGACTCGATGACGAAATCGGCGCTCCGCGCCAGTCTCCGGAAGATATCCTTTCCCTCTTCGGATTCCAGATTGAGGGTGACGCCGCGTTTGTTGTTGTTGTAGGCGTACCAGTAGAGGCTCTTCTCCGCATCAGGGATATCATGGTAAAAAGGCGGCATGCAGCGCGCCGGATCGCCGCCCGGCGGCTCCAGCTTCACAACATCGGCGCCGAGATCGCCCAGGATCTTGCCGCAGAGGAAGCCCCATTGGTCGGTGAGATCCAGGGCCCTGTATGGAGACAGAAGAGACTCAAACTGGTTCGTCACGTTCGATAGGCCAACCGGTGCATAACCAGGATTGGCGCCCAGCCCTCCTGCAGGCGACGAGCTTATGTGAGTATACCCCGATACGCCCGCCGCATCAAGCGATCCGGTCGCCGGTTGGCAGGGTTGACTGCCAGGCCGAACCACTATATCATACCACCCGTATGTCTCTGGCAGGCCGCTTTGGATTCTCACTGAAGGGGGTTTCTTCCGGATGCACCTGGGGAAAAGGGTGTTCTACGGCTGGTGGGTTCTAGCGATATGCAGCGTTCTTCATACGCTGGGCGGCGGCCTACATTTCTACGGCTTCACCGTGTTCTTCCTCCCGGTGAGCCAGGACTTGGGCATCAGCCGCGCCGCCACCTCTCTGATTTTCTCACTCTCGAGAGCCGAAGGAGCCTTCGAGGGCCCGGTCGCCGGTTTCCTGATCGACCGCTATGGGCCCAGGCTGGTACTGATACTGGGGACTCTTCTCGCCGGAATAGGCTATGTAGTTCTGTCGCAAGTGAATAGCTATCTCGCGTTTCTGCTTGTCTATCTCGCCATTATATCCGTGGGATTCGGGACCGCCTTTCAGCACGGAACGATGGCAGCGGTAAACAACTGGTTCGTGCGCAAACGTGCGCTGGCCATGGCCATAGTAATCTCGGCGGTCGGCCTCGGCGGCGCCCTCTTGCCGCCGCTGTTGTCTATCGGAGTCGAGGAGCTGGGGTGGCGCACGACGGTGTTCCTGGGGGGCCTGATCCTTCTCTTCGTAACCGCTCCCCTTTCCCTGCTTGTGCCGCGGTCTCCTGAGAGCAAGGGCCTGCTCCCCGACGGCGATCCGACAGCCAGAGACGAGACGAACCCGGGAGTCGCGGCTTCCCCTCCAGTCGCTTGCGAGCCGCAGTTCACGGCCGGCCAGGCGATGCGCACCTTCACTTACTGGCATTTGACGCTAGCCACAACGCTCCGTGTCGGCGTCCAGGGGTCAGTAATAGTGCATTTCGTGCCCATCATGGTCTGGAAAGGGCAGGACCAGGAGTCCGCCGCCCTTTACCTTAGCGCCATGGCTCTGCTGGGCATACCGGTCCGCCTGGGTTTAGGATTCCTGGGCGATAGATGCCCCAAACCTGCCATAGTTGCCTCGGCCATGGTTCTAGGAGTGGTCGCCCTGGCTGGTATGTCACTGGCAAAGGACCCCTGGTACTTAGTGGCGTTTGTGTTGTTGCTTGGCGTGGCGGAGGCAGCGAGCCCAGTCAACTGGGCCATGCTTGGCGAGTTCTTCGGCCGGAAATGCTTCGGCACGTTGCGGGGCGTGATGTGCCTGGTCTACAGTTGGGGAATGGTCGTTGGCCCGGTGTTCGCCGGAGCCATGTATGACGGCCTGCAGAGCTATGCTGAGGTGCTGTGGGTATTCGCCGCCGTATTCCTTCTGGCAGCCATCAGTTTCGCCTTGCTCAAGGTGCCCAAAGCGGCGTCGACCCCGGGACGCGCCTAGCGGCGCCAGTCTGTCTCCCTGTTTTTCCGTTCACTTAGACAGCGCCCCAACGACCTCGTCTCTCCAATCTTCAATCCTGTGAGCGAAAGCGCGCACCAGGCCGAAAGGGCCCGCCAGCATCATGTCGCCATGGGGCACAGCGAAATAGGGATGCAACCCGGAGCCGGCGAGCAGCTCGCGGCGCGGGCCGGTCACGGCGAGGAAGGGCTTAGCCCGACTGCCAGCCATGACACAGGCGCCGCGTCCGCCCAAGACCTTGCCGCAGAGGAAGCCCCACTCCTTCGTCAAGTCCAGGACGCGGCAGGGAGGGAGAAGGGATTGGCCTCGCATGGAGTTCGTCACGGCATTAGCAGACCCATCGGTTTCTCGTTCGTGCGACGTGTCGCCGCAAATCTATGTGAGTATACTCTGATGGGCCTGGAGATATCAAGGAAAGAAAAGGCGAACTCGCGTAAAGGACGGGCGCTCGCCCGGACACCGAGGGGCGCAACTCGATCGAAACGCGCTGCTCAGCACATCGCATGGGAACAAGACAATCTTGTGTTGCAACTAATGAGTGGTAGAATAAGGAGTGATAGAGCGGAACAGAACGGGCCGTCCGCCCGTAGCGGGCAAGTGGTTCTGAGGATGTTTCGGAAGGAGTACAAAGGAGGCACGAAGTGGGGCTGACTCGACTCAAATGGCTAACGATAGTCGTCCCCGCGGTCATACTGGTCGCCTTCGACTATCTGCGCCACTTCGTTTTTCCTTACGATTACCTTCACGGCTGGAGCGGCCTACTGCTCGTTTCGCTTCTAGCCCTGAGCGGCGCAGCCGTTTTCTCCCATGCCATTTTCGTCCTTATCGGAAGGGCCGAGCGAGAGGTACTGCGCCGCAACCAGGAACTGGCGGCTACCGCGGATGTCGCCACGGCTTTAGGACAGTCTCTGAGGTTGAATGAGATATTGAAGGTTGCACTGGACAAGGTCTTGCAGATGCTGGCTGTAGAGGCCGGCACGGTGTGCGTGCTTGACGAGACTAAAGAGGAGCTGGTCCACTTGGTCTGCCAGGGAATGCCTCCTGAAGTGCTGGCGCCACTGACACGGGCGAAGCTCAGTCACGATCCGATAGGAAGCCAGGTGGTGGAGACCGGCCAACCAGCCGTGCTAACCAATCTGTGGGGCGATCCGCGGCTGGCGACGGCGGCAAAGAAGGCGGGCTTCCGTTCCGCCGTCAGTGTGCCCTTGAAGGCGGAGGGCAAGGTCGTGGGAGTCATGGCCATTGTCAGCGTCGGGCAGCGATCTTTTTCCTCTTCGGAGGTCGCCATGCTGATCGGCATCGGAAGTCAATTGGGCATGGCGGTGCGTAACGCCGTTTTGTTTGAGGACCTGGTGCGGCGCAACCGCGAATTGGCCGTACATAACACGGTCGCCGCGGCGGTGGGCAGCAGTCTCGACCTTGGCCAGGTGATGGTCGCCGCAGTGGACAGTGTGGTGGAGCTGACGGAAGCCGAGGCGGGAGAGATTTGGCTGCTCGACGAAACGCGTCAGGAGCTAGCCTTGACGCTCCATCGCGGGCTTCGGACGGAGGCTTTTCACGAGATTGACAGGTTTCCCGTGGGCGAGGGATTGCCGGGACTGGTGGCGCAAACTGGCGAGCCCATCGTGACCCAGGACTTGCTGAGCGAGGCAAGCCCATTGCGTGGGCAGGTGAAGGGAGAAGGATTCCGGTTCTTTGCTTGTCTCCCCTTGAAAGCCCGCGGCCGCGTGGTCGGGACCCTGGCCATTGCTTCCCGCACATGCCACGAGCTTACGTCCCGAGATTTGCAATTACTCGGCGTGGTCGGAAACCAGATAGGCGTCGCCATCGAGAACGCGGCGCTGCATCGCAAAGTGCAAAACCTGGCTGTTCTGGAGGAACGCGAACGAATCGCCCGCGAGATGCACGACGGTCTCGGACAAATCCTCGGCTATGTCAACACGAAGACGCAGGCGGTGCGGAGATTACTCACATTGGGACAGAAAGCTGAGGCGGAGCAGGCTTTGGGGCAACTGGAAGAGGCTTCACGAGAGGTCTATGCCGACGTGCGCGAAGCAATCGTGAGTCTGCGGACCACCACTTCTTCGAACGGCGGCCTGGTTCCCGCGCTCAAGGAGTATTTGGAATGGTTCTCTCGCCAGAACGCGATCCGGACGGAGCTGAACCTGGGAGATATCGGGGACGGCGCCCTTGACGCCACGGTCGAAGTTCAACTCATCCGCATAGTGCAGGAGGCCTTGAGCAACGTGCGCAAGCACGCCAGAGCCAGCCAGGCGCGGGTTCATCTCTCGACGGTCAACGGAAGCGTGTGCCTCACCGTAGAGGACGATGGCCAGGGCTTCGAGCCGGGACATGTCGCCCGAGGCGCCTGGCCTCAATTCGGGCTCCGGACAATGAGAGAGCGGGCGGAATCCGTTGGCGGTGCGTTTGAGGTGGACTCTGCTCCCGGTCAGGGAGCCCGAGTCAACGTAAGAATCCCCAAAGGAGCTTCCCTTCGATGAGCATCAGGGTGTTATTGGTGGACGATCACGCGCTCTTTCGCGATGGAATTGCCAGCCTCTTGTCGACTTGGGGGATAGAGGTGGCGGGACAGGCCAGCGATGGCCTCGAGGCGCTGCAGAAGGCGCGGGAACTCCACCCGGACCTGGTGCTGATGGATGTGAAGATGCCCCGCTGCAATGGATTGGAGGCTACCCGTCTCATCAAGGCTGAGCTGTCCGAACTCAAGATTGTGATGCTCACCGTATCCGATGACGATCACGACCTTTTCGAGGCCATAAAGGCCGGGGCGCAAGGGTATCTGTTGAAGAACCTCCGGGGAGAGGAGTTCATGGAGATGCTCGCCGCTATCTCCCGAGGCGAAGCGGCGATTTCTCCTACCCTGGCTGGGCGTATCCTCACTGAGTTCGCCCGCCAGGAGACCAGGCCGCCCACCGTGTCTATCAAGCCGGACCTGTCCGAGCGAGAGAAGCAGGTGCTGCGCCTCATCGCTCAAGGCCAAACTAACAAGAGCATTGCGTCAAACCTCTACGTCTCTGAGAACACCGTCAACTACCACATTAAGAACATCCTGGCCAAACTCCATTTGCGCAATCGCGCCCAGGCTGCCGCTTACGCGGTGCAGCAAGGCCTGGCGGACGACCCCGCATCGCGCTAAGATCTCTGTTCCCCGCTAAAGACTACCAATATACATCCGCGTATACTACCAGAACTGGTAGTGATACTGGGCCGCTCCTGCCCCACAATAATAAGCGTCTTTATTCGCCCAGATGACCTAAGAGGAGGAGACGCAATGAGCTTAGGCGGCAGAGGCAGACCTGTTTGGGCCATCATGGCCATCGTGGCGGCGGCAGTCATCGTCTTAGGACTCTCAGCCTGTGAAGGGGGGACCAACGGTCCCGACCAGAGCGCCGCACGGTCTCAAGCAACCGGCGCAGCGTCGGTAACCCAGCCGTCTGAGAAGTCGGGAAGCCCTGCGGCGGTAGTAGTAGTGCAAGCGGGCCAGTTGCAAGCGGCCCCGGCCAAGGCGGAGCCGACGGGATGGGACACGAAATGGTCGCAGTTGCTGGGGATCAAGGTCGTTGCCACCTTCGATTCCAAGGGCCCCGATGCCTGGAGCCCCACTGACCACCCTCTGGTTTACGTGACGGCGGAGGGACCAGGCTACGGTCGACCGGAGTTTGGCGGCGCCTTCTTGAGCCAAACGAGCACGACGCCAGGCCTGGCGATAATCGACGGCACTACCAGGCAGGCGGTGGCTTCGGCTCATTATCCTCTGGATAAGGAGCCCTACAGCGAAAACCACGGCCTCGGCGCATCGATGGATGGCAAATGGTTCTATACACAGGGGCAGTTCCAGGGTAAGGACGCCCTGCTGGTCATTAACGCCCGCACGTTGAAGGTGGACAAGATATTGTCGACCAGGGTGCACCACGCCAGGGCCTTCCATGACGCAAATACGAACAAGGACCTGGTGCTGATCGATGGGTGGGGCACCTTCTTCGCCCTGGATCCCAGTGACGACCATCGAGTCGTAGGGGCCGTCGATCCTGCGAATCTGCAGGGCAGTGGCTACCTTGGCTTCGTGGACCCCTCTGGCAAGTGGCTGTTTCTCAGCGTCCGCACGGGCTTCAGTTCCGAGGGCGGAGTGGCGGTAGTGGACCTCAAAGACTGGACCGTTAAGGCGCGTATCAATACCGAAGATAAGGACCCTATTTGGATCGCTTTCAGTGACACCGGAAAATACGCTTACGTAAGCGGAGGCCACGAAAGCAAGGTGGCAAAAATCGACATGAGTGGGAGGAGCCCCAGCCAGTGGCAAGTGGTGGGGATGACGAACGCCGGCACTATCGGGCCTTACGGGCTGAGTCTCAGTTGGGACGAGAAGCTGCTCGTGGCCGTGGGAAAAGGTGAGGCCAGCCACAATCAGGGAATGACCGTCGGCCTGATCAAGCCGGACCTCATGCAAAAGCCGCCGGGACGGGGCTGGGGCGCCGACGTGGTGGGTGCTGCCTACACGGGGTGCCTGCGCGAGGACCACGGACTCTTGCATCCGGACCCCGACGCGAATGAGCTCTGGCTGAGCTGTAATTCCAGCTTCGAGAACGTGATCTTCGATATGGCAAAACAGACGGTCAAGGCGCGCGTGCCAATGCCGAATGGCGGGAGCAGCCACAACGGCGCTTTCGTGGCCTACAACCCTGATTGGACAGGGGAGCTGCAGTCGGACACTAATGGGCTTCACGGCGCGGCGCTGCAAAAGAAGCTCCAGATTCTGAAGGCGAGCGTCGCCGCCGCTGAGGCGCTCAAGCCCAGCGCTCCATCCGGAGCAGTCCCTGCCGATCCGCTGGCCCGGGGAGAGCTTATCTACCAGAAGACGGCCGGCGGCATCGGTTGCGCGTCGTGTCACGGGCCGGATGCCCGAGGCAAGGTTGGGCCTGACATTCGGGGCAAAACGGCCGCGCAAATAGCCGCCGCATTGGAAAGGTCTGCGTCTATGAAAGCGGTTCAGCTCGAACCGGCCGAGATCGACGCGGTGGCGGCCTACCTGGCGACGCTGGCCCACTGAGCACAGGTTGGACGACCAGCGTTTCGCCGGTCGTCCAACGTCGATACGTAATGGTCTTATCTCGGCCAGATTTGGGGCGGGACGCGGAGACAGCGGATGAAAGACCTGGAGACGATGCCTTGCGAACCTGGAGTTGGCTGCGCGCAGACCTCTGGCGCGCCGTGCAGCGGCTGCTCGTCCTGCGCCTCCGCACACCACCGTTGCCGGCTCCGGCCAGCCCTTATTATCGCAGTGGCGGGCATCGTCTTCGCCGCTTCTCTCCTCATCGGCCCGAAGCTTTCCACTGCGCCCGCGGCGGCGACAGCGCCCGCCGCCGGACCGGAGCGCCTTCAATCACCGGCGTCGCCGACGATCAGTCAACCAGACCTTCTGGCGGCTCTCGTGCGCTATGGATTCCGTCCTGAAGGTGCATCGATGGGTGATTCCCCCCAGTTGGACGTGCTTCTCGCCACACCCATCTACTTTATCCAGACGGGACGCAAGCCTCCCGAAGGCGCGGCGGAGCAGCCCTCGATAGTATTCTACGTCTCCGAGTCTGTCCATATGGATAGCCTTCCGGGGCTTCCTGCCGAGCCGCTCCTCAAGATCGGCGCGGTTTACCACAGGCCGGTAGAGGTTAGGGCGCTGACCGACTCGCCTCACCATCGGATGAGCGTGGCCCGCTATCGAGCCGTGTGGGCCGACGCATCGCCGATAGTTGGGCCGGAGGACCACTCGTTAGCTCTCGTTTTTCCCGCGGAACCCGGGAGCGGGATGTCTGACGGAGTGCTGACGTGGCAAGTGCCGATCGCCTACGGCCCCAGCTATTCGAGCGGGGAGGTCTTCATAGGCGGCGCTGGCCAGGTAAGCAAGGCGCATGAGCACCCTGCCCAGGCAAGCCAGGTCGAGGCAGGAGGCGAGCACCACAAAGACGCGGAAGCCGTCGTAGCCAATCTTTTCGCCCTGGAGATATCTCCGCTCACGCCGGTCATGGTACTCGCCCTGCTCGGCGCGCTAATGGTGGCGCTCACACCGTGCCTGGTTGATCTGGGGCTGTTCTACGGAGCTTCATATGGCGGCATGGTAGCCGGCCTGGGCGCGACCACCGGCGGTCAGCCCCGAGGGCGCGTGATGAAGAACACCTTCTCCTTCGTGCTTGGCCTGGGCCTCGTTTACACGACCGGTGGGGCCGCCGTGGGCTACGTTGGCGAACTGCTGCAACGCCTGGGGATCGTAATCGAGTGGAGCCGGCCCATTTCCGTCGCGGTCGGCTCCATAATGATTCTTCTCGCCTTCAAAGTTGCCATGGACGCCAAAGCCCCCGTAGCTTGCAGCCTTCCCTTGGCGGGACGATGGAGCCAGGGCCGGCTGGGCGCATGGACGCCGCTGGTGCAGGGGTCGGCTTTTGCTGCCCAGTGCTTCGCCTGCTTGAATGGCTCGATAGTGAGCGCTCTGATCCTCTACGCTGGTTCCACGGCCTCCCCGGTGGCCGGCGCTTCCCTCTTTCTGGCCTACTCCCTTGGCATAGGCGTGGTCATACTGCTTGGCGCGTTTGCCATGACGAGTGTCCTACCCGCTCTCCCCGACTTGCGACGGGCTCGGCCTTTCCTGGGGCTAGCCAGCGGTCTGCTGATAGCCAGTTTTGGGGTGACCATGATCCTTGGGCAGGAACACTTCCTCAGCGATCTGATCTACCGCGCCCTGAGCCTTGGATAACAATCCCGGGAATCGTGTTGGTAATCAGCCTCGTTGTGAGCCCGGAAGGCGCGGACTGTGGGAATCGGGAGTGGGCGGCGCGACGTGTGGTTGGCAGTTTTGCTCGGATTCGCTCTGGTTATGGGCGCCGCGCCTCTTCGGGATGGCGATTTCTGGATAGGCGATCCGAACCCTGCTGGTGAGATTGTCGAAGCGGGTGGGCTGCGCGGAGTCCAGGGAGCACAGCGAAGACCCCCAGAAAACCCCTCCATAATACTGTCTCGCTCGTGTATCCCCCATAACGCGCTTTTCCAAGATTGAAACAGCCCTCGACCAATCTGAACCAATTCCGTGAAACATGCCAGCGGCAGGATGAACGGGAATAAAACCTGGCTATCTTCTGTTGTAATGAATGAGCCGCCCGAGAAGTAAAGTAAGCATCTCTGGCGCGGCAACAAATCCTCAAGGAGGACTACGATGGCGGAAATGTCAGTCTCGTGTGAAGGGCGGTGCGTTGGTTCGGTAGGCGGCGCAAACGCGATTCGGGCTGTGGTCGCTGGACTAGTTGGCACGGCAGCCCTTACCATGGTGATGTACCTGGCGCCAGCGATGGGCTTCCCCCCAATGGATATCGCGACTCTGCTCGGTACAATGTTCATCGGCGATCCTGGCGCAGCCTTCGCGCCCGGGTTGGCGATGCATTTCATGGTCGGGGTTGTCTTAGCGCTCGCCTACGCCAACGTATTTGTGCGGTACTTGCCGGGCCGGGCGTGGCAACGTGGCGCCCTCTTCGGCATCATTCCGTGGTTTGGGTTGATGGTGATCGGAGCTCCTATGCTGGAAGTTGTCCACCCGGCGGTGCGTGCTGGCATGATGCCGCCCCCCGGCTTGTTCCTGCTGGGAATGGGGAGCATTCTGGCCCCGGTAGGGAGCCTGATCGGGCATCTCGTGTATGGCGCCGTACTCGGGACTATTTACGGCCAAATCCCTGCCAGTCGTTCGTGAATATCAGCGTTTTGGAGACAGGACACGTTATTCAACGACGTCGTTTCAGCCCCTGGTGCGAGGCTATCAGAGAAGAGCCCTGGTTCGAGAAGTAATCACTTGTTCGACGCCGGCCCGGATCGCCTGGGGATAGAGAAGCTGCTGAATTGGGTTAAGGCGCCTTACGTTTGGTGGAGAGAGGTCAGCGGCTTCACTCCACCAGTAGAATTCTGGAACGCTGATGGGTGCCAGGAGATCTGGCTAGCCAAGTAGCTGAACGGATACGAAGAACTATGGCTCACAGTCCAGCAAAGGCGCAAATGGAAGCTGTAAGCCCGGCGGACGAAGGGCCCTCCAAGGACCAGGTCACCACAGCCGAGCTTTACCAGATCCAGCCCTATTACCGGCGCTTCAACCAGAAGTACAACGTCACCCGGCAGCGTCTCTGGAATCCCGATCTTATCCAGCTCGCCAAAGACCGAGATGAGACCCTGGAGCGGCTTCTCCAAGAGGAGAGGCCGGGCTACGGTGCCCTAGATTGGGCCTTTTACCGAGGTTCCGAAGGCAACCGGGCCAACACTGGGTTCGTCGTCAACGTTCCTAACGCCCGGGGTAACTCCTGGCAGCCCCTTAGCAATGCCTCGCCCAAGCACCGGTGGCACGGGGACCCCGCCACCGCCTCCAGGATTCTCCGCAAGATCGCCCGCCTCTTCAGCGCCAGCCAGGTGGGCTTTGCCTCCCTCGACCGGCGCTGGGTCTACTCCCACTACTGGGATGAGGAGACCAACCAGGACTACCCCGTGAAGTTTTCTGACGAGCCGGGCTACGAGCAGTTCGACCGACCATGCCGGGCCGAGGACCGCTCACTAGTGATCCCCAAGGAGATGCGATACGTCGTGGTAATCGTCTACGAGATGGATGAGGAAGGCATTGCTCGGGCTCCCACAGCCATCCAGATGGCTACTGTCTCTGCCACCTACTCGAGGATTTGCTTCACCACGGTGATGGTGGCCGAGTTTATCCGGGGGCTAGGATACAACGCTGTCCCTAGCGCCAACTGTACCGCTTTGAGCATTCCTCTGGCCGTGGAGGCTGGCCTGGGGCAGCTCGGGCGCAACGCCAAGCTCATCAACCCCACGTACGGGCCCCGATGCCGCATCTCCAAGGTGATCACAGACCTGCCTTTGGAGACGGGAAGGCCCCGGGACTTTGGGGTTACGGAGTTCTGCAACGCCTGCAAAAAGTGTGCGCGTATGTGCCCTGCCCAGGCCATCCCCTACGGAGAACGGAGCTTTGAGTCAGCCAACGAGTGCAACAACGGCGGCGTTCTCCAGTGGATGACGGACCACAAGAAGTGCGCTGCTTACATGGCCAAAGTGGGCACTAACTGCGGTATCTGTATACGAGCCTGTCCCTTTAATAAAGGGCATCACAAGATCCACGATGTGACCCGGTTCTTTATCAAGCACGCCCCTTGGGTTGACCCTCTTATCGTGCGCCTGGACGATGCCATGGGCTTTGGAAGGTACAAGCCTCCGGCGGACTTCTGGGACGAGAAGACGCCTCACCAGAAGTGAAACGCGATCGCCGCCCGAGTCCTGCGGAAGGCCACAAGCAGCTGAGAGCTATCTCAATAGCCGTTGTAACACTATTGAGAGCAAAATGAACTCTAACCCTGAACGAGGTTCTACAATGCCTGGGAAGAAGTCTCTCATCATGGCCAGTTCGTTTTCCATCGTGGGGCTCTTGCTGGCAAGCTGCGCCCTGGCAGCGGCACCCACGCCCACGCCGAAGCCAGCGGCACCAGTTCCCACCGCAGCACCGGCGGCTGCGGCGCCAGCGAAGCCAGCCGCGCCCGCTGCTACTCCTAAGCCGGCGGGCGAAGAGCCACGCTCCGGTGGCCTGTTGACCGTTGGCGTTGCCGGAGACCCACCGAGCCTTGACCTACATCGGGAGCAAACCGCCTTTGCCTTCGCGCCTCTGGCGGGAGCTTACAATGGCTTAGTGAAATATGACCCCCAAGCGTGGCCGGAGATGAAGGTGATTCCTGACCTCGCAACGAGTTGGGAGCTTACCTCGGACGGCAAAGTCCATACCTTCCGCCTGGTCAAAGGGGCGAAGTTTCACAACGGAGTTACCCTCACAGCAGAGGACGTGAAGTACTCTTTCGATAGAATCCGCGATCCTAAAGTGGGATTGGCCAGCAGTCCCAGACGGACGCAGCTTGCGAATGTTACCAGCATCGATACCCCAGATGATTCCACCGTGAAGATCACGCTAGGCTATCCACAAGCTTCGTTTATTCCCTTCGTTGGCGGTCACTACTTCTCGGTGATACCTAAACATGTAGCCTTGGAGAAGAGGGGTGACATGACGAAGACGGTGATGGGGACCGGCCCCTTCAAGTTCAAGGATTACTCGACCGGGGTAGGTTGGGAGCTGGTGAAGAATCCTGACTATTTCGTAAAAGGCCGGCCCTATCTGGACGGGATCAAAGGCTACATTATTAAGGATGCCTTCACCAGATTCGCCGCTCTCAGGACGAGGAGCATCCTCTGGTGGGCGCCGTTCCCTTACATGACCCCGTCCATGACCAAAGTGATCGAAGAACAGTTGTCGGACAAGATCGCCGTTAAGTGGGAATTTCATCCCGCCTGGTGGGGCGCGCAGTTCAATGTAACTCAAGCGCCCTGGAGGGACGTTCGGGTGCGCCAGGCGGTGAGCATGGCCTTTGACCGGAAGAAAATGCTGACAGTTGTGCTAGAAGGAGTCGGCTTGGTCGGCATATCCGCCCAGCCGCCTGGGGAGTGGGCCCTCCCGGAGGAAGAGCAGATGAAGGTGCCCGGCTATGCTAAGCCGGACCTCGACGGCGCTAAGAAGCTGCTGGCTGAAGCAGGCTACCCTAACGGGTTCAAGACTGACGCTTTGACCAGGGCAACCCCTCAACAGGAAGCTATGGCTGTGGTTTTTAAGGACGCTGTGGCGGCAATCGGCATCGATGTCGACATCAAGGCACAGGAGAGCGCGGTCTATACGGATCAGCGGTTCAGGAAAGCCTTTGCTGTTCACGCAGCCTCTGCCGGCCTGGGGCACACGGATCCCGACGCCATGCTCGGCGACTTCTACATAACTGATGCCGCCTACAATTTTAGTGGCTACAGTAATCCTACTTACGACGAGCTATACACCAGGCAGTCGCGAACCCTTGACATGGCGGAACGCCGCAAGATTATCTGGGAGATGCAGAGGATTCTGCTGAGGGATGTTCCCATTGCCATAGCCTTTTGGAGCAGGGTTCCCTACGCTTGGTGGAAAGACGTCAGGGGCTATACCGCGCCATCGTTAAGCCACTATCATGCGTATCAGTACCAGGATATGTGGCTGGCCAGGTAGAAAGGGCGCTCGCTGGAGCCTGAAGCGGCGGCATGTAAAGGCGAGTCAAGACACTATCGAACAGACAAGTTTCGGTTCCACATTTCGCCAGGGCGATTCGCCGAACCCAAGGAACCCACGTGCTGATACGATAAAGGGGACCTACTGTGTACGAGTTATCGAGCCCTCTTGGAACCGACCATCGAGGCGGCCTCTGTTGCCCCTTGGCTCTCAGATTTGAATGGCAAGACGCTGTGCGAGGTGTCGATTTGGCGAAGAAGCCGTGGGTCGAGCAGTAATTATTTACTCCACGCTGAGAAGGTGTAGATAAAGTAAGTTGGATGGGTCATGCATTGCCCCTTGCCAGCCTCGGACGATGGCCCGGGGACGCTGATTTTCCCCTTTCGGCCCATGGCCAGCAGATACGCCCGGTTTTGTTTGTCCACACCCTCTAAGGTGGCGCGACAGCCTTTACGGTGGTTATCTGCCTGGGCCGACCATGGGCGGTTTCCGCCGGGATCGGCTGACACCAAATGTGATGTTTCTTACGCGGCAACTGCCCTGCATTTTGAGAGGGATGTAACGCGAGCAATTTGCCCTTCTGCGAGCGACCTATGCGGATGGCGCCGCTGCCTGCTGACTGGCGGGCCCGTGATGCGCTGGCGGTCCATGAACGCTCCGGAGCGCGCAGATGTGCAATGCTGTGCCGTAACTTGGTGGCATGATCCTGAGCCGACAACGCATTCCTCCTTAAGTATAGCCAGGGCTCAGATTACGCAGGTTTAGCGATATGCGAGCCCGCCAAAATCCCCGACAATGCAAGCAGTGGACGGCGCCGCTCTTGGTCACCGCGCTGATGATGAACGCTTGTGGGCGCCCTCTGACAGAGAGCGCAGCCAGCTACTCGCCTGGCGCGCTCAAGATTGGCCGACTCCTCCCGTCGACTCCAAGAGAGCCCTCGGGTCGAGCTACCGCAAGGCAATCTCCAGGCAGCGGGCGAGGGCGTCCGTGCCCAATACTCTGACACTCGAAGATGACGTGGCTATGGACAGGCATTGGCTGCAAGACGGCAGACATATAGAATTCTAAGACAGGAGGTACGTACAGTGAAAGGTAGGTTACTGCTTTCAGCAACCATTCTGGTCATCTTCTTGCTTACCGTAATAGCAGGTGGATGCGCGCCGGGCACGCCGGTGGCCGATGGCACTGCTCTGTACAATCACATCACAAAGGAGAATGAGTACAAAAAGTGGAAGATGTGGCCCGGCAAACAGGCGCTTTATCCTGGAACGGAACCTCACGGCGCGCTTCTCACTACTTACGTGACGGATGGGGCTTTCTCAGCCATCGATGGGAAGAAGGGCAGTATTCCCAACGGCAGCATAATCGTGAAAGAGAACTACATGCCCGACAAAACACTGGCGGCAGTCACGGTAATGTATAAGGTCAAGGGCTACGACTCAGCCAATAACGATTGGTTCTGGCTGAAATACGCTCCAAACGGCGCCATTGATGCTCAGGGCAAGGTTGGGGACTGCATCGCCTGTCATGGGAAGAGAAGAGACAACGACTTCATATTTACCGGCAGCTTGAAGCCATAGTGCGTGCGGGCTGAGAAGCGCGGCCTAACACCGACCAGATCATGTATCTGCGATAGCGCCCTCATGCAGGAATGGAAAGGCACTGGAAGCGATTGAGCCAGTCGCATGAAACATGCCAATGACACCACCAACGGGAATATCAGCTGATGCTTTGGTGTTGTAGACTGTAGGAGGCGGAACTCATCGTAGGCTTTGACCGCGTGTGACTCAAGAAGCGTACTTAAAATAGTTCGAACACGAACAAGGCAAAAGCAGTGGGGAGTAGACATGTCGCTCCCCACACATCTATCCAGGAGGTCGTGCCCACTGTGCTTCATCGGTGGTTCAGTCACCTCAGGGGATCGACGCAACAAGAATGGACCGAAGAAGCAGCGGCGCGCTTTGAGGAGGAGGCGCTGAGCCATCTCGACGCCCTTTACCGCACGGCTCTGCGTCTAACGCGACGGCCACAAGATGCGGAGGATCTGGTGCAGGAAACCTACATGAAGGCTTTTCGATTCGCCGATAAGTTCAAGCCGGGTACGAATCTGCGCTCCTGGCTCTTCAAGATACTGACGAACACCTTCTTGAACCAGTATCGCAAGGCGAGAGGTCAGCCTCAAGCCACATCGCTTGATGACGCCGAGGAATACTACATATACAGGCGGCTCCTTGGAGAGAGGGGCAGCGCTCTGTCGGAGAGCGCTGAGGACCAGGTGCTAGCCAGTTTCATAGACGCGGACGTGAAGAGGGCGCTGGAGGAGGTGCCCGAGCAGTTTCGGCTGCCGGTGCTGCTGCACGACGTGGAGGGATTCAGCTACAAAGAGGTTGCCGAGATAGTGGGCGCGCCGATAGGTACGGTGATGTCGCGCCTGTCCCGGGGAAGGAAGGTCTTGCAACGCAGCCTTTGGCAGCGCGCCAGGGAGGCCGGCTACGCGAAGGGGGATAGCGCGCCATGAGGGACGCCAACAGGGTGCCGATGATCGACTGTCACGAGGCGGCGCGTCGTCTCTATCGCTTCGTCGACCGCGAGCTTTCCGCCCGGGAGGAGGCTGAGGTGCGACTACATCTGGAGGCCTGCGAGAACTGCCGCATGCTTTTCCGCTTCGAAGACGGACTGCGGCGACTGGTTAGAAACGCCGCGCAGAAGGAGTCGGCGCCGGCGAGCCTCCGGGACCGAATCAGACAGGTCCGTCTTCAATGACCTCCCCGCGCTGAGACGAGTGATCGGCCATATCATTGCACACGCGACACGTTAAGTTAGCTTGGAAGCGCGCGATTCTTTTAAGGGGAATAGAACCTTGTTGTCCTGTGTTGTAATGTAAGAGCCGGGCGAGGAGGTATTCCTATGGAAGTCTTAGCAGTTATTCTCGTGGTGGGCCTTATCGTTTTGACCGTAGTCCTCGGTAAGGACGTCCGCCGTCCCGGAGGCTGAAGTCACTAGCGGCCCGGTCCGGGCTACACGTAGGGCGAAATCCGTTATTACACGAGTCAATTACGTCAAACAGGATTTTCAAAGGAGGCGATAGGCAGCATGAGCAACGTGTCAGTGATTTCCTTTTCGTATCGAGGGATCACAGATAAACTGGTCCAGGCTCTCGTCCAGGGCATAACGCAGGGCGGAGGAGAGGCAAACTGTAAGCTGGCGAGCGAAGCAAGCGTCAACGATCTTCTGGCATGTGACGTCTTCGTCCTGGCTTCCGGCCAGCCCTTCGGCGTGATTTCTGGTCCCCTCAAGACCTTTCTGGAATCTTGCTGGGTATCGCCGGAGCGTGAACAACTGCAAGGCAAGCCCTTCACCTACATCGTCAACGGCAGCTCGGATCCGAGGGACTCGGGCGCATATCTGGAAAAGCTGGCGGGATACTTCCGCTGGCCGCTGGCGGCTGGAGGGGTATTGACGACCGCAGGCGCGGTAGATGGAGCCCTGGATGAGGTACGCCAGCTGGGAGTAGCGCTGGCTAAATACGAGAAGTGATAGGGCGGGGGTACGTGCCAACTTCGGCAAGCTTGGCGGAACCTTGCAAGAGGCTCACGTAGCATCGTCTGCTGTCGTGTCAAGCCCCGTCGCGCGAGGCAGCGATCGGGTATCATGGTCGCCCTTCAAGGCTGGGAGTGGGCCGGGGTCTTCCACCAGAGACTGGTGTGGAATGAAAGGAACCTTTGTGAGACTGGAACGCATGCCTTCATTCTTGGCGTTAGGTGTGATCGGAGTCCTGCTTTCGGCCGCATGCACCGGGCCGGCAGATAGACGTGGTGCAACTTCACCGCCGACGGTAACCGGCGGTTCCGCGACAGTGCGCAGTTGGACGGAGATACCACTCAAGGATGTAATGACTGGCAAAGAATTCAGAATAGGCGATTTTCGGGGGAAGCCTGTCTTGCTCGAGAGCTTTGCCGTTTGGTGCCCCACCTGTTTGCAGCAGCAGAAGAACATCCAGAAGCTGAAGTTGACCGAAGGGGACGCCATAGTTCATATATCGCTCGACACAGACCCCAACGAGGATGAGTCCAAAGTCAGAGAGCACGTGAAGGCTAACGGTTTCGACTGGTACTTTGCCGTATCGCCTGTTGCACTAACCCGGGATTTGATAAGCGAATTCGGCCTGACGATTGTCAGCGCGCCAAGCTCTCCCGTTGCTCTGGTCTGCGCGGACCAATCCGCAAGACTGCTCAGAAGCGGGATCAAGTCTCCCGACGATCTGCTTTCGGAGATTAAGAAGGGCTGCAACTAGTGGAGCTGCTGCCGGGATTGGGCGCGGCGTTTTTCCTGGGGTTGCTGACTCCCCTGGGAGCTGTCTGCGTCCTGCCCTTGTATCCCGCTTTTCTGGTCTACCTCTCCCACCAGGCGGAAGGGAGAGAAGGCGCCGCAGACCGGAGAACAATCGCTGCATTGGGACTGGTCATGGGTGCCGGAACGCTGGCATTCATGCTGCTGTTGGGGTTGATCTTCACGACCATCCTGGAGGTCTCGCTGACCAATGTGATTGGGATCGCATCCCCTGTGGCTTTTGGGGTCCTCGTCGTCATCAGCGTGTTGCTCATATTCGATTTTGACGTCGGGAGGTTCCTTCCCCGAGTTCGCGCTCCTTTTGCCAGGAACCCCTGGCGCGGAGCGTTCGTCTACGGTGTCTTTTTCGGGGCCATAGTGGTGCCATGCAATCCCCTTTTTATCGCGGCGCTCTTCGCAAGAACGGTGACTGCCTTGGATTTCGCGGTGAACATGCTGGATTTCCTGTTCTTCGGCATCGGCATGGCTTCTCCTCTGCTGGCCTTTTCAATACTGTCTGGTGCTGCATCCGAACGTGTGATGCATTTCTTGACAAAGTCCAGGAGGACGATAAACTTGGCGGCGGGGGTGATCATGCTCACGATTTCGCTCTACTATCTGGTGGTGGTTTTCAGAATCGTTCCGATCCTTGGCGGGTGAGAAATGAAGGCCATTAGCCTGGTCTTGATAATATATCTGTCAGTCGTCCTTCTGGCTGGTTGTGCGCAGGGAAAGGGGACTCCGGGGAAGACTCCTGAGCTCAGCGGAACCCAGGAGGATGCAGGAGTAAAAGTCACTGCCGGTGGAGTTAAATACATCGTGGACCCGAGTAAGATCGTGGCTGGTGGCCCTCCGAAGGATGGCATCCCGTCGATTGACAATCCCAGGTACGTCTCCCTTCAGGACGCTGACGGCTGGATAAAAGGGAATGAGCTCGTCTTGGGGATCGTCTACAAAGGAGTGAAAAGGGCGTACCCGCTTCAGATCATGGTCTGGCACGAGATTGTTAACGACGACATAGCGGGTGACCCGCTTCTGATTACATATTGACCGCTTTGCGGCTCGGGCGTTGCCTTTGAGCGGGTTATCGACGGGGAAGCGGTTGAATTTGGGACATCGGGAAAACTGTATAACTCGAATCTCGTGATGTATGACAGAAAGACAGACTCTTACTGGACTCAGATCGATGGCCTGGCTATCGTGGGCGAGTTGACAGGCAAGAGATTGACTCAAGTGTCTATTGACACGGTTGCCTGGAGGGAATGGGAGAAACAACACCCGGACTCTCAGGTACTGAGCCAGGAAACGGGCTTCTCCAGGCGTTACGGAAGAGACCCTTACGGCAGCTATTATGAGGACAGCTTCCTTCTTTTCCCTGTGGAGAGCCGTGATGACAAGGTGCATCCGAAAACGGTCGTTTTCGGAATCGAACTAGGCGGCGTGTTCAAAGCCTACAAGGAAGAAGACATAAAGGATCTGAAAGTCATTGAGGATACGGTTAACCAAGTAAAACTGAGAGTGGAGGAGAAGGAGCCCGGCGTCGTAAGGGTGACCAACCTGCAATCCGACGAGGAAGTTGTCAAAGAAAGGGTCTTCTGGTTCGCCTGGTATGCTTTCCATCCGGATACGATGCTTCACGGTAGGTGACGTGTCAGGATGCTCCGGACACAGCGCGAAGATGCCTGTCAAAGACAACAGGAGGCGGAACGATATGGCCAGAGCCACATGGGAGGGGGCGGTGCTGGTGACAAAGCCACTGAGGAGGAAATATCTTTGGGCCCTGGTCAATGGTGCGAAGAAACGCGGAGCGCATTCGGGTAACGTGAACGGGTGCCCGCAAGGGCATACCGGCGCCGGCGTCACCATCCACTACTTGGTGGAGGACGGAACACTGCCCCAGTCCTTTTAAAGGGTCTCGAGGAGACCATTCCTATAACCAGAAGTGCGGACCTGATCGACGTCGTTGTGTGCGGGGACCGCAGAAGGACAAGGTAATGAGCCTGTGGTGCAACTATTTCAGGCCGGTCACCAAAGAAGTGAAGTTGCGAGTTGCTTGGGATGAACTGCTGAAGATGACTTGACAGGTTGGTGGTAGTCAACCCTGGGGAGGTGTACCATGTCAAAACGATCCCGAACAGCATCGATGGCCTTGTGGTTGATGGTGGGGCTTTTGCTGGCTTGCGCTCCAGCGAGTCCCCCCGCGCCGGCTCCCACGCCGAAGCCAGCGCCAGCTCCGACCAAGGCTCCGGCGGCAGCGCCGACTGTGAAGCCTGCGGGTCCGGCTCCAACTCCAAAGCCAGCGGCGCAGCCAACCTACGGTGGTCATCTGACCATCGGCTCTGAGTCGGATCCGCCCAGCCTTGATCCGCACCAGGAAGCGGCTGGGGCCGTCATCAACATAATTGCTCCCGTCTACAACGGCGTGGTGCAGGCTGGCCCTCTGGATACCACGAAAGTGATAGCCGATCTCGCCGAGGGCTGGGAGGTTAGCGCCGACGGGACAGCATACACCTTCCGCTTGCACAAGGGGGTCAAGTTCCACGATGGCGCGCCTTTCACTTCACAGGACGCGAAGTATAGCCTGGAAAGGATTAAGAATCCCCCTGCGGGGACCAGGAGCCTGAGGCGAGACTTCCTCCAGGTGGTCAGCAAGATCGAGGCCCCTGACGGCAATACCCTCAGAATAATCCTCTCCTATCCAAGCGCTTCTTTCCTGCCCATGCTCGCCAGCCCCTGGATGATGATCCTTCCCAAGCACGTTGTTGAAAAGGAAGGCGATATGAAGAGGGCCGCAGTAGGCACTGGTCCCTTCAAATTCAGGGCCCTGACGAGGGGTGTTAGCGGCCGGGTGATGAAGAATGCAGACTACTTCATCAAAGGGCGGCCGTACCTGGACGAGATAACTGTCTATGTTGTGCCCGATTCCTTCACCCGCTTCGCGGCGCTGAGGGCGGGCAATATCTTGCTGATACGCGGAACCCCGGGAATATCAGTGGCCCAGGCAAAAACCATAGAGGCAACCATGCCGGAGAAAATAGTGCTTCAGCGAGGGCCGCAGGGCCTGTCCCAGGGTATCGGTCTCCATTCTCGAAAGGCCCCCTTTACCGATGTGCGGGTGAGGCAAGCGATTAGCTACGCTCTCGACCGTGACAAAGCCGTGAAGGTGATCGTTGATGGCGCTGGGATTGTGGGAGGAGTGTTCCCCCCCTTCTGGGGATGGGGCCATTCTGAGCAAGAGCTAGCCATGATGCCGGGCTATGGCCCTGATAAAGAGGCAAACGTGGCTATGGCCAAGAAGCTGTTGGCTGACGCAGGCTTCCCGAATGGTTTCAAGACGTCCATAACTACTCGAAAACACCCCGGCCATGAGCCAGCTGCGGTTTTCGCCAATGCTGAGTTGGGTAAGATAGGCGTTCACTCCGAGGTACAACTATTCGAAACGGCGACGCACACTGACCTCAGGGTCAGGGGCGACTTCGAAGTGCTGAGTCTTGGCATTGCTGCCGCATTGCCTGATCCTGACGAGACCCTGAGCCAGTACTGGCTCCCTAATGCGGGGCTGAATGCTACCAGGTATGAAAATCCGAAGTTCACGGAGCTATACGAAAAGCAGACCAGAACGTTGGACGTTGCCGAGCGTAAGAAGCTCGTCAATGAGATGGAAAAGGTTGCCTTGACTGACTCTGTAAATATCGTGTATTTCTGGTATGTGAGGATCGTCCCGCACTGGGTGCAGGTGAAAGGTTTTGTGAAAGCTCCTCATCACTTTTACGCTACTAAGATGGAGCACGTCTGGCTCGCGAAATAGCGGGTTCGGAGTAGTCATCACTTCAGAGCAGGAGACGCTCCAACCAACTAGAGGGGCGTTGGCCCGGATATTACGAAAGTTTGCCCGTGATCAGGCTATTCGAAGGAGGTCCTCCCACGTGCACAAGACATGGCTGTCCATGATCGCCCGGATCTGCGTCGGGGCAGGCTTATCGCTGCTTGTGGCAAGCTGCGCACCTGCAGCCGCCCCCGCGGCTGCCCCCAAGCCGGCGGCAAAGCCAGCAGCCACCGCGAAGCCCGCCCCGCCCGCCGCGACCCCTAAGCCAGCGGCGGAGCAGCCACGCAACGGCGGGATGCTGACCATCGGCGTAGGCGGAGACCCGCCGAGCCTTGATGTTCACCAGGAGGAAACATCGTTTACTTACGCGATTACGGCGGCAACTTATAATAATTTGCTGAAACCGGATCCCCATGCCTGGCCAGAATTCAAGCTAGTACCTGATCTGGCGACCAGTTGGCAGGTAAGCCCCGATGGCAAGGTCTATACCTTCAGCCTGGTTAAGGGGGCAAAGTTCCACGACGGCGTTCCTGCCACCACAGAGAGCGTGAAATTGACCCTCGATAGAATCCGCAATCCTCAAAAGGGGATGGCGAGGAGCCCCCGAAAACAGGAGCTTGCGGCAATCACCAATATCGATACCCCGGATGATTACACCGTCAAGGTCACGCTAAGCCATCCGCAGGGATACTTCATTCCCCTCTTGGCTACCTCTATTTCGCGATCATGCCGAAGCACGTGGTCTTGGCCAACGACAATGACATGAGGAAGACCGTCCTGGGGAGCGGCGCCTTCAAGTTCAAAAGCTACACCAGCGGGGTCGGCTGGGAGCTCGTGAAGAATCCTGACTATTTCGTCAAAGACCGCCCCTATTTGGACGGCGTCAAGGGTTACATAATCAAGGATTCCTTCGCTAGATTTGCCGCCCTCAGGACCAGGAACATCCTCTGGTGGGCGCCGTTCCCCATGATGAGCGTGTCCCAGACGAAGATTATCGAACAACAACTATCTGATAAGATAGCGCTTAAGTGGGAATTCCATCCCGCCTGGTACGGTGTGATCTTCAACCTGAACCAGGCGCCCTGGAGCGATGTTCGGGTGCGCCAGGCGATAAGCCTGGCCTTTGACCGGAAGAGAATGGTGGCGACCGGGCTGGAAGGAGCGGGCATAATAGGCATGTCTGCCCAGCCGCCCGGGGAATGGGCCCTCCCCGAGGAGGAGATGGTCAAGGTGGCTGGCTACGCCAAACCAGACATCGAAGGCGCTAAGCGACTGCTGGCTGAGGCAGGGTTCCCCAACGGGTTCCAATCTGAGATGCTGGTCAGGGCGGTCAAAAGTCACGAGGACACAGGTGTCGTCATAAAGGATGCGGCCGCTGCCATTGGCATCGATCTCGACCTGAAGGTAAGAGAGACGGCAGTCTACCAGGATACGCAATACAAGAAAGCCTTTGGCATCGCTGAAGGCGGCGTTAGCAGTAAAGTGCAGGACCCGGACGTAACCTTGGGCGACTTCTACTTAAGTAAGGCTGGCAGGAACTGGACCGGATACAGTAATCCATATTACGACGAGCTACATGCCAAGCAGTCGCGAACCATTGACGCTGCGGAACGTCGCAAGATTGTCTGGGAGATGCAGCGAGTCCTGTTCAGGGACGTCCCGATTGCCATAGTGTATTGGGTCAAAGCGCCTTACGTTTGGTGGAGAGAAGTCAGGGGCTTTACTCCACCAGTAGAATTCTCGAATGCTTATGCCTACCAGGAGATGTGGCTGGCGAAGTAGTGGGGGTGTTTGCGTTCTGAGGAATCAACGTCCCTCCGGAATCAATAAAGAAGGAGTACTTCAGAGAGAGCGCAACCGACTACGAATGCTGGTGGAAGGGGCATGCGGGCTACTATGATGTCGTGGTCGGCGACAAGGTCGCCAAGGATGCGGCCTGGTACTATCTCGATCCGAAGGCCGCGGCAAAGCAGATCAAGGGTCACGTCGCGTTCGAAAAGCGAAAAGGGGTGAAAGGGGAAAGAAAGTCCGGGCTGAAAAGGAAGTATCTTTAGGCCCTGGTCACCGATACGAGAAACACGGAGCGCATTCGGGTATGCGTTCGCATACATTGGAACCACCGGAGGCTGAAACGTGGAGAGATTCGACCTGATAATCATCGGCGGCGGCGGAGCGGGGTTTGCGGCCGCTGCGCGAGCGTCGGAGCTGGGTGCGAAAGCTGTTCTTATCAACGCCGGACTTCCGTGGGGCGGCACGTGCGTCAACGTCGGCTGTGTGCCTTCCAAAATGCTTCTTGAAGTTGGCAGCGACTACCATCATTGCCTGCATACGCGCTTTCAAGCAAGCAAGAGTATTCAGCCGCCGTCGGTTGATTTTGCCGCTGCCTTTCGGGAGAAGGATGAGATAGTGGCTTCGCTCAGGGAGAGCAACTACCTGCGTGTCATCGCCGACCTGGGGATTACAGCGACAGAGGGTGCGGCCAAGTTTATAACTCCTCAAGGGGTAGACGTCCAGGGACAAAGGCTGGAAGCAGACAGATTTGTTATCGCCACCGGCTCGAGACCTCGCCTCTTGCCCTTCAGGGGGATAGAGAGGGTCCACTATCTCACGCATCGTGAAGCGCTGAGCCTGCCGCGGTTGCCCAAGTCCATCGTTGTTGTCGGGGGAGGCCCCGTCGGTCTGGAGTTCGCTCAGATGTTTGCTCGACTCGGCGCCAGGGTTACGGTGCTGGAGAGGGAGAATCAGATCCTGCCCCTCACCGAGGGGGAGGTGGCCGAGGAGCTCAGGCGCGTTCTGGAGGAAGAAGGGATCGATATCCACGTGGGGGTCGACATCCAGGAAGTTCGGGAGGAAGGGAACGTCAAGATCGTGGAGGCCAGCGTGGACATGCGGCCAATCTCCGTTCGGGCCGAGGAGTTGCTGATGGCGACGGGTGTAACTCCGAATAGTGATCATATGGGCCTCGAAGCAGCCGGAGTCGAAATCGATTCGCGCGGGTTCATCGAGGTGAACGATCAGATGCGCACTTCAGCGCCCCACATTTGGGCAGCGGGAGATGTGGTCGGTAAGCTTCAGTTGGAGACGGTGGCGGCCAAGGAAGGCTACATAGCTGCCGGCAATGCCCTCGAAGGGACGAAGAAGACGATTGATTACAATTCGGTGCCCAGGGCCGTATTCACTGACCCGCAGGTAGCCGCCGTGGGGCTTACCGAGGACGAATTCATGGGTCGTTACAAAGTCTGTCTCTGTCGAACGGTAAGGATAGGCCAGATACCGAAGGCCAGAATCGTGAACGAGACGCGGGGCCTGGTGAAGATGGTCGTTGATCCGGAGACCCTTGTCATCGTAGGCGTACACATGGTGGCGCCGCTGGCCGCAGACCTCATCCACGAGGCGGCGCTAGCGGTAAAATTCAAACTCACCGTTGACGACATAATTGATACCGTACACGTCTTTCCCACGATGTCCGAATCCATCAAGCTGGTGGCTCAATCGTTCCGGCGGGACATAACGCGCATGAGTTGTTGCGTGGAATAGACTGCCAGTTATCTGACTTCAGTAGCGTAGTAGTAGTCTCTCAGTAGTTACTTTGGGAGGTCCGATAATGGAATCATGGCTGTTGCCGTGGAGGTCTGTCTTCCAACTTTTCACACTGCGGAGTTGGCTGATCGCCGCTGCTGCCAGTACCGTCGCTCTGGTCCTGATTGGAATAGCAAGCGCCATTATTGACAACCCGTTCTTTGTTCGCACGACGGTGGTCCGAACGCAGGACTACGTTATCCTGGCGCTGACAGGGCTTCTGACGGGACTTATCGCCGGCACATTTACCCTGTCGGCGAAGGCCGACGCGAGTGGCCGAGCCATATCGGGCGGTCTTCTTTCCTTCCTGGCAGTCGGTTGCCCTGTTTGCAACAAGCTGGTGTTATTGCTGCTCGGCTTCTCCGGGGCAGTCACCTTCTTTGCCCCGCTCCAGCTTTACATCGGGATTGCCTCTCTGGCTTTGCTCGCCTGGGCGCTGCATCTGCGGGTGCAGGCCATCAACCGCGGTTGTTGCACTACCCCGTACGAAGGGGAGCCTCAGAAGGTGATATGGGATAACGCTCTGCAGGTGTCCGAGGAAGAGCGAAAAGATTGAAACACGTCGCACTACCACCTAACTCGGCGAAGCCGAAACCAAACCTCTCCCTTTCGCAAAGGGAGATTGAGAGGGATTTCGTGCTGCCTCACAAGGCCAACTGGGGAAATCCCCCTTAATCCCCCTTTTGCAAAGGGGGAGACATCAAATTCATCACGCTTTGCGCGCAATTTCATTCGTAAGGTACTACGCGTCGTCCGGGACTTCGCCCGGAAGACAAGGCCCTTCGGGGCAGTTGGCGCCATGGGTGCGTCTCCTCGTAGTTGCAGCGGCGGCGTTGCGACATGAGACTTATCGACAATCTTTTGTCGATGTTGCCGCCGTAAGCGCCTAAGGCGCGGCGGCCAGAGGGTTGCGCTCGGTGGGGAAGTAAATGAGGCCGTATCAAAGGGCGCGCTGGCAACACAGCTCCGCGGGAAGGTACCAAGCATGCTGGTGCTGACCTGGCCCGGCGGCCAGAGGTGACGGACGTGCGGCTGGAAGCGAGGGCGAGCGAAACATGAACACGATTGCGTCTACTGGCAATCTGAAGAAGCTCCAGGTAAAGATAGGCGGCATGCAGTGCTCTTTCTGCACTGAGGCGCTGCGCCGGGCTTTCATGCGCCTGGACGGGGTAAGCGATGCCAGCATCAGCCTGGCCCACGAGGAAGCCCTGGTACTGTATAACCCGGCACGGGTCACCCCGCAGCTTCTTAAGGACGCGCTTGTGGACATGGGCTACACCTGGCGTGACCCCGAAAAGGTAAGGTCATTCGAGGAAGAGGAGGCTGAGCTCCGCAGTGCACGCACAAAATTCCTGATTGGGGCCGGCGCCGCCGGAATCGTGGTGATTTTCATGGTCCTGATGTGGCTCGGCTTTCGCCAGCCCTGGTTCCGCTGGCCGATGCTGGTACTGGCGCTGGCAACCATGTTCGGGCCGGCGTGGCACATCAAGAAGATGGCGTGGGCTTCTCTATGGCGCGGTATCCTTAACCAGCATGTCCTCTTGGAGTTTGCCGCCTTCGCCGGGCTTACCGGCGGCTTCATCGGCTTCTTCAGAGCCGGGTTTCCCATCCCCGATTTCTTTGGCGTGGCCACGTTTGTCACTGCTTATCACCTTTTCTCGGGCTATGTCTCGCTTCTGGCCCGCACCCGCAGTTCCCAGACAATCAAGCGGCTCATGGCGCTCCAGCCAGCAACGGCCCGCATAATACGTGATGGCAGGGAGGAGGAGGTCCCTATCAACGAGGTACAGCAGGGGGACCTGGTGCGCGTGCGTCCCGGGGAATCCATGCCCGTCGATGGCATCATAGAGGATGGCTATACCAGTATCGACCAGAGGCTGGTGACCGGCGAGCCGATACCGGTTGAGAAACGCAGGGGCGATGAAGTCATCGGCGGCTCGATCAATCAGACGGGAGCGCTGGTAGTAAGGGTGACCCGCGTGGGAGCCGAGAGCTTCCTGCAAAAGGTCGCTCAAAGTGTTCAGGAAGCCCGTGCCCTCAAGCCCGGCATCCTCATACTTGTTGACCAAGTGCTGAAATACTTCGTGCCCGGTGTGCTCATTGCCGCCGGCATCGCCTTCCTCGTCTGGACGCTGGGGTCATGGGCAATTACCGGCAGCCCCGATTTCAGTCGCGCCGTATTTGCCGTCCTGGCCGTCCTGGTGATGGGCTATCCCTGCGCCCTCGGCATGGCTTCACCGTTGGCGATGATACGGGGCGGCGGCATCGCCGCCGAGAAGGGCATCCTGATGCGCTCCGGCGAGGCCTTCCAAGTCTTCAAGAATGTGCGCAAGATAGTCCTGGATAAGACCGGGACGATCACCCGCGGGGAGCCTTCCGTATCTGATATCGGACTGACGGATGAGGTTGACCGGAACGAGTTCCTGAGACTGGTTGTTTCCGTGGAGGCCCTCTCCGAGCATTCGCTGGCACGCGCTATTGTGGACTATATTACCGCCATGGATATTCAGCCGGGAAAGGCAGATGACTTCCGGACCTGTCCCGGCAAAGGTGTGACCGCCAGTGTTGACGGCAAAAAGGTAATCGCCGGCACGGCTCGTTTCCTCCAGGAACAGGGCACTGACATTGCGGCGCTGGAAAAAGACAAGGTCAGGCTTGAGGAAGAAGGGAAGACCGTGGTGCTGGCAGCAATCGATGACCAGCCGGCCGGAGTCATCGCAATCAGCGATACCATCAAAGAAGACGCAGCGGAGGCTGTGGAGAGCATGAAAAAGGCCGGACTCGAGCCTATCATGGTCACCGGCGACAACTGGCGGACGGCCAGAGTAGTGGCCAGACAGGTAGGTATTGAGACGGTGCTCGCGGAGGTACTCCCCAGCGATAAGGCTGAGGAGATACGCAAGATACAACGGCAGGGCTGCCGTGTGGCTATGGTTGGAGATGGCATCAATGATGCCCCGGCCCTCATGCAAGCGGACGTTGGCATAGCTGTTGGCGCTGGAACTGACATCGCCATCGAGTCGGCGGACGTCATCCTGATAGGTGAAAGCTTGACCGGCGTCATGGAAGCCTATCGCATTGGCAAAAACAGCTACACCAAGACGGTACAAAATGTCTCCCTGGCCTTTATCTTCAATGGTATTGGCGTTCCGGCGGCTGTTACGGGCCTGGTCCACCCCGTGTGGGCGATGATTGCCATGGCAGCGAGTGTAACGATAGTGTTGCTGAACTCCTTTGGCGGCCGGATTATCCGTCTTCCTCGTTTCTGAAGGGCAGAAGAGAGGCACGCGCTTATCCTTGAAGTCCCCCTCTCAGGAAATCGGCAATGACGACTGCCAGCCATGACGGGAAAGCGCTTTCAGCGGAGTCGGATTCGTCATCCGCTACTCAGCCGCCTGGTGGGCAATGGATCGATATCTCAGTCCCGCTCCGCAGCGGGATGGCGCACTGGCCAGGCAACCCAGGGATGCCCTTTGACGCCGCCATTGGGCCAGCCTGGGTGATTCAGATCAATGACTCGGAGTCGATGAAACCCGGCATTCCTTTTCAACAGCAGGATCCGCAACGGGACCCCGTCAAGTGCTAAGGCCTGATGATCGGTGTGTTATCGGACGCGCCCGCTTGATTATGCAGCCGGGGAGGTGACCACTGGAGAGCGCTTATGACCTGGTCATAGTTGGCGCCGGCGCAGCCGGCCTCATAGCCGCACCCTTCGCCAAGAAGCTGGGGGCGAAAGTGGCGCTGGTGGAGAGGGGCCGAGTCGGCGGCGATTGCACCTGGTTCGGCTGCGTGCCCAGCAAGACCTTGATTAAGGCCGCGAAGCTAGCCCATCAGATGCGCCGTGCCGACCACTACGGCCTGACCTCGACCGAGCCGTCAGTAGACCTGAAGTCGGTGATGGCCTATGTGAGAAGCGTGATCGAAGACATATACCGGCCAGGAGCGCCCGAAGAACTCCGGCGCAAAGGAATCGACGTCTTCCTTGGCGAAACAAGATTCCTTGACGCGCACCGCCTCTCCGTCGGCGAGACAACCCTGACGGGACGCAATTTCCTCATATGCACCGGGGCTCATCCCTTCGTTCCCCCCATCTCCGGCCTGGACACCGTGCGGTATTACACCTATCGGGATATGTGGGACCTGGATGGCCTGCCGGGTCACCTGGCCATAATCGGGGGAGGGCCGATCGGTTGCGAAATGGCGCAGGCATTCCGGCGATTGGGCGCGAAGGTGAGCCTGATAGATAGGGGGAACAGGTTGCTGCGCCGCGACGATGGAGCCGCAGCCCACGCAATCGCTGAGGTCTTCAAAGACGAAGGAATCGACTTGCTGCTGAACGCCAGCGTGAGCCAAGTGTGGCAGGAGGGCGGAAGCATAAAGCTGCTCGCCGGTGGCACGGAGATGGCGTGCGATGCCCTCCTTGTGGCGGTGGGCCGTCATCCTGCCGTTAACGGTATGGACTTGGAGACGGCTGGTGTGAGATACAGCGAAAGTGGCATTCAGGTGGATGAGCGGCTGAAGACCAGTCAGGACCACATATATGCCGCCGGCGACTGCGTCGGTAGCTACCAGTTCTCTCACTTCGCTGGCTGGCAGGGGTTCGTGGCAGTTCGCAACGCGCTGTTGCCGGGTTCATCCAGGGGAGTCACGGACAATGTCCCCTGGACCACGTTCACGGACCCCGAAGTGGCGCACATTGGGCTAACTGAAGAACAGGCGCGCCAGAGGTTTGGCGACGACGTGATGACCTTCGAATGGCCCATGAAGTCGGTGGACAGGGCGCGCAACGAGGGAGAGACGAGCGGCTTTCTCAAACTCGTGTATCGAAGGGACGGCAGCCTTCTTGGGACCACCATTGTGGCCGCACAGGCTGGTGAGATGATCCACGAATGGATTGTGGCCGCTCAATACGGTTTCAAAGTGGACCAATTGGCCAAGGTGATGCACGTCTATCCCACCTATTCGCTGGCCAGTATGCAGGCCGCCGCCGACATATTCGTGGAGCGGCTGCTCAGCGGCGTGGGGGGAGGGATTATTCGCCGTCTGGCCCGTGTCACACGATGAAAGGAGAAAGTTGACCTGTCGACAACTGGTACGGAATCACGTTTTCTATGAAGTGACACGCAGCCTGTGCCCGGAGTGTGGCCAGGTTGTTGACGCCCAGGTGCTCATACGCGATGGGTCGGTTTACCTGCGGAAAAACTGTTCGCTTCACGGATGGCGCGAGGCATTGGTTTCGTCTGACGCCCAGTGGTACCTCAAATCCCTGAAATACAATAAGCCGGGGGCGTTACCTTACGACTTTAGTACCAGTGTGGGAAAAGGCTGTCCGGACGATTGCGGACTGTGCCCCGAGCACCAGCAGCATACTTGTATTGGGATAATCGAGATTACCAACCGCTGCAACATGGCGTGTCCGATGTGTTTTGCTGATGCCGGTAACGGGCAGGATATGAGCCTCGCAGACGTACAGAGGATCTTAGACAGGCTCCTTGAAACCGAAAGAGAGCCCGAAATCGTGCAAATCAGCGGCGGCGAGCCTACCCTCCATGGCCAGCTTCCGGACATTCTGGCTATGGTAAAGGAACGCGGCATTCGCCACGTGACGCTCAACACGAACGGCTTGCGGCTCGCTCGTGATCCTGAATTCGTGCGGCAAATTGCCCCTTACAGGCCGACTATCTACCTCCAGTTCGACGGACTCAAAAGCACTTCGTATCAGGCGCTTCGGGGGCAGGACGTGGCTGCTCTCAAGCTCCAGGCGCTTGACAATTCGGCCAAAGAGGGATTGCATGCCATACTCGTGCCCACTCTCGTTCGAGGGGTCAACGAGGATGAGATCGGCGATATAGTTCGCTTCGGTCTTGAGCATCCCGCCGTGGTAGGTATCAACTACCAGCCAGCTACTTTTGCCGGACGCTGTCTTGACCACTTCGATCCGTTGAGGCGGATCACGGTCCCCGACGTGCTTCACGCGCTGGAAACGCAGACCGATGGCCTTTTCCGCGTAAGTGACTTCCTCCCGGTGCCCTGCCCCCACCCGACCTGCTCCGCATGCACCTACGCCATGATACACGACGGCCAGGTCACGCCGATACCCAGGCTCGTTGATGTGGACAGCTACCTGGACTACGTGACAAACCGGTCGCTCCCGGACCTCTCGGCGGAATTGAAGCCTGTCCTGGAAGCGCTGTGGAGCTTTGCAGCGGTCGCGGGCAGCGAAAAGACCAACGCTGCGCTTAACAGTGTCGCCTGCGGATGCGGGATCGAGCAGGCATCCCAGTTTGGGCTTTCCACGGAGAATTTCTTCATGATCCAGGTTCACGGCTTCATGGACAGCCACAGTTTTGATCTCAAGCGACTAACGAAATGCTGCGTCCACGAGTTGCTGCCCGATGGGCGCGCAGTGCCATTCTGCGCGTACAATCTCCTCGGCTACCGCGACCAGGTCAGGCGCGAGCAGGAGGTATCCTTTGCTGGACAGAAGTAGTGACCGTGAGATCAAGATCTGCTGCGGGACCTTCTACCAGAGCGACTTTGTTCGGGTGTTTCTGGGAGACGTGCTTCACCCCGGCGGTTTGGAGCTAACTCGCCATCTGGGTGACTTGCTGGAATTGAAGCCGGAAGACAAAGTGCTGGACATAGCCTGCGGCCGGGGGGCGTCAGCCGCGTACCTGGCCGAGACCTTCGGGTGTCATGTCACCGGCCTCGATTACTCATCCGAGAACGTCGCAGCGGCCCAGGCCCACGCGGCGACCCGTCACGTGTCCCATCTGACGAACTTTCGCGAGGGAGATGCCGAGAGACTGCCGTTCGACGACGGGTCGTTCGATGCCGTCATCTCCGAGTGCGCCTATTGCACGTTTCCCAACAAGGTGCAAGCTGGATCAGAGATGGCGCGTGTTCTCCACGCCGGGGGGCGTGTTGGCTTGACGGATATGACGGTTAGCGGACCTCTCCCTTCCGACGCCCAGTCATTGCTGACATGGGTAGCCTGCATCGCCGGGTGCTGCACCGCGGAGGAGTACGTGTCAGGGTTGCAGAAAGCTGGATTTTCCCGCATGTTTCTCGAAGACCAGACGCAGGCGCTGCTCGATATGGTAAAGATTGTGCGAGGCAAGCTGTCTATGGCGGCACTGGCAGCCGGCTTCCTGAAGTCGGCCCTGGGCGATGTCGACCTGAGTGAGGCAAAGCGTCTCGCCAAACTCGCCGCAGAGCTGATAGATGCCGGATCGGTAGGTTACGCACTGATCATGGGGATAAGAGAGGAACAATCATGACGTGGAACAGGCCCCGCGAGGATGGGCCCGGCCTCTCGATCGCTATCGTTAGCTGACAAAAAAACTGGGACAGGCGGAGGAATGAGCATGGCAATTGATCCGAAGGAGTTGACCAGGATCCCTGAGACGGCGGCGTCCTCGCGCATCAAGTACATTCGCTTACTGGATGATGATCAGATTGTGGAGTTCTTCAACCATCTATTGGTGACAAGCATTGAAGCCAAGGAGACCGGCCAGTGGGAAAAGGTTAGCAGGTACATCGAGGAGTGGGAAGATAAAATAGGCGACAACCTGGCCGCGGGTCGTCAAGTCTATGAAACAGGACCTTGGACACCTTTGTCCAAACCGTTGAGCCAGTGCAAAGTGGCGATCGTAACCACCGGCGGCGTGTATGTGGACGGTGACAAACCCTTCGATGTGACTGGCGACTGGTCGTTCCGCGTGCTTCCCAGGGGCACGGCCCGCGAGAGATTCCGGATCGCTCATGAAAAGTATGATTTGACGGGCGTTCTCGAAGACATAAATACCGTGTTTCCCGTGGATACCCTTAAGGAACTGGAGGCAAGCGGAGCCATTGGCTGCCTGGCTGAGACTAACTACGCCTTTATGGGGTTCATCCCGCAGCCGGAGGGCCTGATTGGCGAGACGGCGCCGGAGGTGGCCCGTCGGCTCAAAGCCGACGGAGTTGACGCCGTCGTCATTCCCACGACCTGACCAGTCTGCAATCGGTCCGGCGGACTGATAGCTAGAGCGGTTGAGGAGGCAGGCATTCCGACTGTGGTAATCAACGAGAATGCAAAGATTCCCGAGCGGCTGAAGACGCCGCGCGCGGTGGTTGTGCGCTTTCCCTACGGCCGGCCTATGGGCGAGCCGGGAAATCAGGCCCAGCATCGGGTCGTGGCTGAGGACGCGCTGCAACTCCTGGCCACGGCGAGACAGCCCAATACCATAGTCCAGTTGCCGTATCGCTGGAAACGGACGGATTTCGAGGCCATACTGAAGGCGAGACACCCTCAAGGTCATTAGCGGGCCGCCTCAGGCGTCAGACGAAATAGACAGCATCCTGGGAGGGAGCGCGGGTGTCACTCAAAAGCAACGTATTATCGGCCTTCGGGGCAACCATGGCGCTGGCGGTGCTGCTGGCATCCGCCTGCGCGGGCGGGATCTCTGAATCAGACTACAGGGCGCTTCAGGACCAGCTACGGGCCAAAGAGAATGAACTGGCGCAGCTTCAGCAGGCTGTTCCCACCCCCGCTCCGCCTTTTGGGATAACGTCGGAGACTTTCGACGCCAGCGGCCCCCCCGCCTACGAGGCGACGCCAGGACAGCTACTGGCCTTTGTCCAGTCGGGATTGGCCTATAGCAGCCCCGCCAGCGCCAACTACGTGTCCGTCGTCGATGTCAAGACGCGGAAGGTCCTGGTCCAGGTGGCTGCAGATATGCCTAAAGGCTATGAGACTCATGGCCTGGCCATATCCGATGATGCTCGTTGGATCTACCTGCCGAGCTTTCCTCGAAGCTCTAGCAAGCTGCACATCCTCGACGGGCGCACCTTGAAACTGGCTAAGACGCTGGATGTAGGGGCCAATACCCACCACGCCGATGAGGGGACCTACAAGCAGACGGGCAAGTTCATTATGATCGACACGGGCAATCCTGAGCATGGGGAAATCGTCCTTGACCCGAACAAAGCGAATGAAGTCATCGGCCGCATCCCGTTTGGCGCCGTGCTCGGCAGGCCATATTCAGGCTGGTCTTCTCCGGACGGCATGTTTGCCTACATCACGGTCAAATCCCGCCTCTTGGACCAGAAGGGCTGGATCTCGAAGGTTGACCTATCCACCTTTAAGGAGACAGCCTTCATTCCCGTCGGCGTTGGTCCCGTCTGGGTTGCCTTTGCTCGGGATGGAAAGACCGCCTGGGTAAGCAATGCCGGATCCAAGGACGTGATGCAGATTAAAATAGGGCAGACCAATGACGAGAAGGACCAGGTCATCGCCACGGTGCCCCTTGGCGGCTCGCCTTATGGCGTCGTGCTTACTCATGACGGGAGGAAGCTCTACGTGGTCAAGAAAACCTACGGCGCCCAAGATGCGAGCACCACCGTGTACGTGGTGGACACAGAGGCGAAGAAGGTGGTGACGGAGATCAAAGTCGGAAAGCAGCCCGACCATGTTTTCCTCACGCCCGATGGGAAAGAGGTCTGGGTCGGGGAAAACCGCGGTTATAAGGTAAGCATCATCGACACAGCGACGGACGAAGTCACTGGCTATATCCCGATGCCTGGCGACGTACACAGTGTTAGATTCGTCGAGATCCACACGGCGGCGGCGACTCTTTCAAATGCTTCTGCTCCCACTGCGGCCCCTCCCAGAGCAACCGCAACGATTGCGCCCACCGAGCGCACTGCAACGAGTTCGCCGGAAATGGTGGCGCGCGGCCAAAGAATATATGCTCAGCAAACCAATGGCTGTGTCGCGTGTCACGGCGATGGCGCCACAGGCGGAGCAGGCCCGGATATTCGCGGCAAGACCGCGAATGACATCCGAAACCAACTGGAGGAAAACCCGCAGATGCAGTCTTTGAAAATCAGTGCGAGCGACATCGAGGCCGTGGCGGCCTACTTGCAGTCTTTAACCAAATAGTTGGATTAGGCGAACAAAGGGGGACGAAGAATGGTCCTTGACGCCATGAAATGGAGGCTTTGGCGCTGGGCAGCCCTGGGGTTGGCTGTGATGGTGGCGTTCGGGGCTTTGTTTGTCCTGGAGGGACAAGGGACGACCGCGAAGATGGCGGTAGCCGTCGAATCGCCTGGGCGGATCGTCCTGAGCGGACAGTTTATCACGATTAACGTGGAGTTGACCGACGCCGGCTTTCATCCGTCATCTATCGCCATCCCCAGGGGACGACGAATACAGTTGCTCGTTCGCAACCTTGGACGGAGCGAACATCATTTCCATGTCCTGGGGCTGGCGCCAAAGGACATGCTATGGCTTGCCAGCGGCGAGTCAGAAGCAGACGGCGCTGAGAGTGAGGAAACTGCCGATCATGCTGCCCACCACTACCATGGTAGGGAACTGGTGACCTTTCATACCTGTACCACCGGAGTCTGTCCAACCGGCAATGCCGTGGACGCCCACGCCGACCCCGGGGAGATAGATGTGGTGTGGTTTACCGCGACCGAGCAGGGGACTTTCGATGTCGTGGACCCCACGAGTCCCGAGCTAAGGGGCTCTCTGACTGTGTACTAGCCGGCGCTTTGTGCCCCCGTTGCTGTGCGCTCATCCCGCCAGCGCCGCGATGATCTCGTCCTTCCAGGCGCCGATTTTCTCAGCGAAAGCGCGCACCAGGCCAAAGGGGCCGGCCAGCATCATGTCGCCGTGGGGGACAGCGAAGTAGGGCTGCAAGGCGGAGCCGGCCAGCAGCCTGCGGCGCGGGCCGGTCACGGCGAGAAACGGCTTCGTCCTGCTGCCGGTCACGACGCAGGCGCCGTGCCCGCCGTCATCGAACACCTCCCGCCGTGAGAGCTGGCCGCCCGAGAGCCTCGTGATGAGCTGATCCAGCTTCTCCGTATTAAGGCAGCCTGTATGGTGTTCAAACAGGCCGAGGATGGCGTCATCCCGCATGTGGAAACCAAGCGTGTGGGCGTTGCCGCAGTTGACCATCAGGCGATGACGGCGCTGGCTTACCCTGGCGTCTTGGAGCGCGCCGAGGGCGGCCGCAGCGGGCGTATCCATAAGTAGGAGAGGGATATCCAGCGTGAAGCTCTCGACGATGGCCTTCATGCGCGTGAGATAAGTCGGGACCTCGCCGCCGAGTTGGGCAAAGGCGGTCAGCCCGTTGTTTCCCGCCACGAGACCCTGAATGTGGTCGAAACGGAATACTCTGTCGCTCACGCCGGGAGGCGCCGCCCCATGGTCGAGGACGGCCACGGCCACGCCGTGGAAGCGTGGCTCGATGCCGAACTGGGCAAGGGCAGAGGAAATAGCCTCGAGATCGAGGTCCTTCAGATCGATCGCCGTCGCCCCCTCGATCCGCTCGGCCTCCCGGTCGTCGACGATGGCCACACCCAGCTTCTCCACTTCGGCCAGGTCGTCATCGAAGGTTCGCGCCGCGTCGGACGTAGCGAAGGCCTTCCTGCCACACTGGAGATGCCTCTTGAGGGCGCTGGCGCAAGCGCCGCCGCCCATAGTTACTCCGGTGAGGAGGATGTCTTCGCTGCGCTTCGTGGCCGCCTCGATCCGGCCCGCCACGATAACCGTGGGCGAAGGCATAACCATCTTGATCCAGTTGGTGGGAACGACGGCGCTGTCGAAGAGGAGGATATCCTGGGTGCCGGCGCCAATATCGAGCGCGAGGATGCGCATCTTATTTGATGACCTCTACCCCCATGTAGGGGCGAAGCGCCTCGGGGACGGCCACGCTGCCGTCGGCCTGTTGACAGTTCTCCAGGATAGCCGCGAAAGTGCGACCCACGGCGACGCCGCTTCCATTCAAGGTGTGAACGAACTCGGCCTTCGCCCCTGGCGCGGGCCGGTACTTTATATTGGCCCGCCGCGCCTGAAAGGCCTCGAAGTTGCTGCACGAGGACACTTCCACGTACTTGGCCTGGCCCGGGCACCAGGCATTTACATCGTACTTCTTAGCCGCGGCGAACCCGACGTCGCCGGTGCACATCATCGTTACTTCGTAAGGGATTTCAAGCCTCTTGAGCACATCCTCCGCGTTGCCGAGGAGTTTCTCGAGTTCATCGTAGGATGTCTGCGGCTCGACGAACTTGACCATCTCCACCTTGTTGAACTGGTGGACTCGCGTGACGCCGCGCGTGTCTTTGCCGGCGCTTCCCGCTTCGCGTCGGAAGCAGGCGGTGTAGCATACGTAGTACAGAGGCAGAGTGCCTGGCTCCAGGATCTCTTCCCTGTAGAGGTTCGTCACCGGCACCTCAGCCGTCGGGATGAGAAAGAGATCGTCCAGCTCGCAATGGTACATGTCCTCCTCGAACTTGGGAAGCTGGCCGGTGCCAACCATAGCCTCACGCTTCACGAGATAAGGCGTGGCCACTTCCGTATACCCGTGCTCCGCACAGTGCAGGTCCAGCATCCAATCGATTATCGCCCGCTCCAGCTTCGAACCCAGGCCGCGCAGCACGTAGAATCGAGCGCCGCTGATCTTGGAGCCCCGGGCAAAATCGATGATCCCCAGTCTCTCCCCCACATCCCAGTGAGGCAGAGGAGTGAAGCTGAACTGTGTCGGCTCGCCCCAGCGGCGCACCACAACGTTCTCGCTGTCGTCTTTGCCGACAGGCACGCTGGAATGGGGTATATTCGGCAGGCGGAGCAGCAGGTCTTCGAGCCTGGCATCTACTTGCTTGACCTCCTCCTCCAGGCTCCTTATCTCATCTCCCACCTTCCTCATCTCTTCAAGGATTGTCGCGGGCTTTTCCTTCATGGCGCCTAACTGTTTGCTGACATCCCTGCGCCGGGCGCGCAACGTCTCCGACCGAGTCAGCAACTTGCGGCGCTGCTCATCCAGGGCGAGAATATCGTCCAAAGGCGCCGTCTCAAAGCGATTGGCGAGGGCCTGGCGCACGAGGTCGGCGTTTTCGCGGACGAATTGGAGGCTAAGCATGGTTACTCCTTGCTCCGCAGCTGGGGGAAGAGAATCACCTCTCTAATGGACTGCTGGTCAGTGAGCAGCATGACTAGCCTGTCGATACCTACTCCCAGCCCCCCTGCGGGAGGCATGCCATATTCCAGAGCAAGGAGGAAGTCCTCGTCCGGCATCTCGGCCTCTTCGTCCCCTGCCTCTCGCCGGCGCAGTTGCTCGGCGAAGCGCTCCCGCTGGTCCTGGGGATCGTTGAGCTCAGTGAAGGCGTTAGCGATCTCGATGCCCCCGGCAAAGCCCTCGAAACGCTCCACCAGCCGCGGGTTGTCCGGCTTTCTCTTGGCCAGCGGTGACAGCTCGACAGGGTAATCAAGGAGGAAGGTGGGCTGAACAAGATTCGGCTCGACGAAGGTGGACAGCAACTCGTCGATAAGCTTGCCGCGTCCCGCCCGCTCGTCAGCTCTGACGCCAATCTCATGGGTCTTCCGGCGCAGGGAGTCGGCGTCCGGATAGTCCTCGAAATCCACGCCCGAGTAGCGGATGATGGCATCTCTCAGCGTCATCCGGTGCCAGGGCGGAGTAAAATCAATGGTGCTGCCGTTATAGGCGACCTGAAGTGTGCCGAGCACATCCCGGGCGACGCAAGAAACCATCTCTTCCACCATAGCCATCACGTCTCGGTAGTCCGCATAGGCCTCGTAAGTCTCCAGGGAGGTGAACTCCGGGTTATGCTTGGTGGAAATGCCCTCGTTACGGAAGATGCGACCCAGCTCGTATACTTTATCGAAACCACCAATAAGCAACCGCTTGAGATGCAGTTCGGTCGCGATCCGGAGGTAGAAATCGCGGTCCAGGGCGTTATGATGGGTGATAAAGGGCCGGGCCAGAGCGCCGCCGGCGGTGGACTGGAGCACCGGAGTCTCCGTTTCCATGAAACCCCTGGCGTCAAGGAACCGGCGCACCGCGGCCACCAACTGACTCCGCAGCAGGAAAATACGCCGCACGTCCTCGTTGGAGATCAGGTCAACGTACCGCTGGCGGTAGCGCTTCTCCACATCGGTCAGGCCATGCCATTTCTCCGGCGGCGGTTGCAAGGCTTTGCACAGAATGGTGAAGTCGCTGGCATCCAGCGTTATCTCCCCGGTGTGGGTCCTGAAGGTTCGGCCGGTTACCCCGATGATGTCGCCAAGATCCAGTTCCTTGAGCATGGCGTACTTGTCGGCGCCCAGAGTGTCACGCTTGAAATACAGTTGTATCTTCGCCGAGCCGTCCCGGAGGTCCATGAAAGTTGCCTTGCCCATGGGCCGATGTGACGTGATGCGGCCGGCTAGCTTGACCGGCGGCGCCCCGATGGCATCGGGGCTGTCCTCCCGAAGAAGGAAGGCCCCCAGGGCCTCCTGGTTGGTGCAGGTGCGGCGGTAAGTGGTTGGGTAGGGATCGATGCCTTGGGCGCGGATTCTGCCCAGTTTAGCGAGGCGCTGTTGTAACAGATCTTCTTTTCTGTCTGCCATCCTGGGAAGGCAGGCCACAGCGATCAACAGTATCCCTGGTTTGTGTAGCCGCCCTCTTTACCTCTCTATCCTATTGCCATGACGGTGAGCTTAAGAGGTCCGCCAGGCGCCTGAACTTCGATTTCATCGCCGACCCGTTTGCCCAGCAGCCCACGGCCCACGGGCGACTCATTCGAGATCTTGCCCAGCCTCGGGTTGGCTTCTGCACTGCCCACGATGATGTAATGCTCCTCCTCGCCGTCCTGCGCGAGAACAGTGACACTGGAGCCAATCTGCACAACGTTGGGATGGGGCTTTCCGGCCGGAATGATGGTGGCATTCTTAAGAATAGTCTCCAGGGTGAGGATGCGCCCTTCCACAAAAGCCTGTTCGTTCTTTGCGTCCTCGTACTCCGCATTGTTAGCCGTACCAGCCAGCTCCTTAGCCTGTTGGATACGTTGCGCCACCTCATGACGCCGCACAGTTTGCAAGTGCTCCAGCTCTGCGGCGAGTTTGGCCAGACCTTCGGAAGTGAGGAACACTTGCTTCTGGGCCATTGCTGCGCCTCCTCCCAGGGACTAAAAAACACTGAGAGACGGCAAAACCACGTTTGCCCCCCTCAGCAACTGACATTATAATGCATGCACCCAAGGTTGTAAAGGGCAGTCAAGTTGTGTGAATTGATACGCTTTGATATAATTTGTCCCGAACCCTGCGTCTCAAAGTGACTTCTGATCCGGTTGCTCGGCGGGAGAAAACGTGGAACTTCGCGGATTGGGCGGCGTAATTGCCGGCAGAGCCTGGCTGATCCTGCTGTCAGGGATCATAGTGGGCAGCATCAGCTATTATGCCAGCGCCCTCGCCACTCCTGTCTACAGCGCCTCGGCCATTCTTCAGATCGAGGAAGGCGCGGACCCGCTGCGAGATCCCTACGGCTCGGTGCTCACCACCGAGCGCCTGGCCAAGACTTATGTGGAGATGATACAGGGAACCAACGTCTTGAGCAAAGTTGTCGAAGCTCTAGACCTTTCCTTTAGCGCTTCCCGGCTCGCCGGCATGGTCAAGGCTGAGCAGATAAGCCAGTCCCAGCTCATACGGATCCGCGTTGAAGACGGCATCCCGCTGCGAGGCAAAGAGATAGCCAACAGAATCGCTGACGAGTTCAGCAGGGAGATTAAGACGCGCCAGATAGACAGCTACAAGAGCGGCAAAGAAGATGTGGATAGGCAGATCGGGGCAGTCGAGAAGAGGATGGAGGCAACCCAGACAGCGATGGCGGCCCTGGGTGATCTGCGCAATCCCCGCAACGTGGATGTCCCGGAGTTCGTACGGCTGGAGTTGATGAGGTTGGAGAACATATTGACGAGGGACCGGGCCCTTTACGTGATGCTGCTCCGCAGCGCTGAAGATACGCGCATGTCCGAGGCGCGCCTTGCCAACAGCCTCAGGGTAGCGTCCTATGCTGAACTGCCCTCCTCTCCGGTACGCCCGCTGGTCTGGCTGAATACGATTGGCGGTGCCCTGGCGGGTCTGGTATTGGGGCTGATCGCCAGCTCGCTGCTGGACTATGCGGACAGCACCATCAAGACTGCCAAGGACGTGGAACAACTGCTCGGATTATATGCGATGGGAAACATTGTGCAGGTTAGAGGAATAAGGAGCCCCAAACGTGGCCTATTAACGAATGTGGGCGAACGTTCACCCCTGGTGGAAGCCTACAGGATCCTCCGTACGAACATCGAGTTTTGCGTGGTGGATGGGCTTGACAGGACCCTGATGGTATCCAGCCCTGGGCCTGGGGAAGGCAAGACCACCATCTCCACCAATCTCGGCATCGTTATCGCGCAGTCCGGGAAAAGGGTCATAATCGTGGACGCGGATCTTCGGCGTCCCGCCGTGCATCGATTCTTTGAGTTGAGTAACGCTACCGGATTGACGACGCTATTGGCGGGCGGTGGCCGTTGTCCCACGGAGGCGCTGGTCGACTCCGGCGTGCCCGACCTGCGCATCCTCACGAGTGGCCCCATACCTCCGAACCCCGCCGAGCTGCTGGCCTCGGAGAAGATGAGGCTTCTGCTGAATGAACTGAAAGCGGAAGCCGATGTCGTCATAGTTGACACTCCGCCTGTTTTGGCGGTGACGGACGCTGGCATCATTGCCAGCCAAGTGGATGGTCTGCTTCTGGTATTGGATACTCGCAAGACGAGGATGGAGGAAAGCAGGCGCGCCGTGGAGGCCCTGAAGCGCGTTGACGCCCGAATTCTGGGCGTGGTTCTGAACCGTCATCGGTCCAGAGGGCGAGGCGGCTACTATCATTACTATTACCGTCCGCATTCCGATGGGCAGAAACCGGGCCACCCCGACAAGCCTGTGGCGGCCTAGCCTTCGAATGAGCCTTTCCGGCTAAGCTTCCACCAACATGCGCGTTCTGATAGTCAACATTGGTTACCCTCCCTTTGTTGGCGGCTCTCAGGTGTACGCCCAAGAGATCGCTGAGCGCCTCGTGGGAGATGGCCATGCGGTCCAGGTTCTTACTACTGACGCCAAGGAGACCGATGGCATCTGGAGGCCGGGGAAGAGCCGCATCGATGTAACAGAGGAGTGCATCAATGGGGTTCACGTGCGCCGCCTCCCGCTGCGGCATCTTCCCTTCTCCCCATACTCCTACTATGCTTTAAGGCGGGCCGCTATCGAGCTATCTCGCGTGGCCACGGTCCCGGAGCATTGGCTCTGGCTGCTCGCCAAATACACGCCCTGGGTCCAGGAGCTTGACGAGGCGCTCCTGGCTATGGAGGGCGGCTTCGACCTTGTACACGGGATGAGCATACCCTTCGAGAGTCTGATGTACTCTGCCTTTGGCTGCGCCCAGCGGAATAGGGTTCCCTTCATGGCCACCCCTTTCATTCATTTGGGCGATGAGGGTAGCGATAGGGTGCGGCGATTCTATACCATGAGGCATCAAGTATCGCTGCTGCGAAACGGCCATGCTGTCTTCACTCTAACACCCCTGGAGAAGAAGTATCTGGTGGGGCGTGGCGTACCGGCGCACAAGGTGCATGCCGTCGGCGCCGGCGTCAACATGAGCCGCCTGGCGGGAGGGGAGGCGCGGAGGTTCCGCGATAAGTTCGGTATTGACCGACCCTTCGCCTTTTACCTGGGCGCGGTGGCTTTTGAAAAGGGCGCCGTCCACACCGTGGAAGCTATGAGGAGACTCTGGGCGCAAGGTTTTGGCGCTGACCTGGTGCTGGCGGGGACACCCTTCGACCACTTTGCCCGGTACTTCGACCACCTTCCGGAGCGCGATAAGTCACGCTGCCATTTGCTGGGCGCGATCTCCGACCAGGACAAACTGGACCTTCTTGCCTGCGGCGACGTGATGGTCATGCCATCCCGGACGGAGTCTTTTGGGATCGCTTACCTCGAGGCCTGGGCATATGAAAAGCCTGTCATTGGCGCCCGGGCCGGGGCGGTGCCAGATGTCATCGACGATGGAGTCGACGGCTATCTTGTTCCTTTCGGCGATGTCGCAGCCATTGCCCAGGGCGTGGAGCGGCTGCTCAGCGACAGAGATCAGGCCACCAGATTGGGCCGAAGTGGGCGCGCCAAAGTGGAAAAGCGCTACACCTGGGACAAGGTGTATGCCCGCGTGGCAGCAGTGTACGAAGAAGTGGCCGGGAGACGCACATGAGGCGGCGGGTCAGGTCACGCGTCCGAGACGCCATCGAAGTGAGATCGCCGAGCGTTGACGCCGAGAGGCTTCTCAGAGCGCTGGAGGCTAACCTGGCGGCGCATCGCAGGAGGCCCTGGACAGGCTATATTCCCTCGTTCGACGATCTCATCGAGTCGGCTTCGGACTCCACCGCTGTTCCGCGCTCGGAGATGGAATATTATCTGCATCGCGTGCGCCTCTGCGATGTTTCGGTTACGCCCGACGTGCGCGCCTCCAGTTTCCCCATCGTCGGGCCCATTTTCGACCTGCTCAAGAGACAGTTCCATCACCTCGTTCTCTACTACGTGAATATCCTGGCCGGCAAGCAGGCCCATTACAATGCGCACATGCTCCGCGTGGTGACTCTTCTGAGCAGGGAAACGCATCGCTTGCGCGCTGAACTGGACAGAATGAAGACGGGAATGGGCGGCATGCCGCCGGAGAAACATGGCAAGTCATAGCGTCCATCAGGTGATGGAGGCGGCTATGCCTGGGGATGCAGTGTTCAATATGGCCGTCGCCCTGCGCGCCTGGTTACACGAACGAGGGTTCGATTCTTCTATCCTGGCCCATCACATCCATCCGTCATTGCGCCGGGCCGTCACGCACTATGAGCGTCACCCTCTGAAATCCGGAGACACCCTCCTGTATCACTACGCCTTGGGGACAGAGGTCAGCGCCTTCGTGGGGCGAAAGAAGGCCGCTGGCATCAAGACCGCGCTGATCTACCATAACATGACTCCAGCCAGGTATTTCAGGCACGAGGACCCGATGCTCTATGCTCAGTTACGGGATGGCCAACAGGAACTAGTCCACCTCAGAGACTCTGTGGACCTTGCGGTGTCTATGTCCGAATTCAGCAGAAAGGACCTTTCGGCCCTCGGCTACCGGGATGTGGGCATCCTACCAGCGGTCATTCTGGACGAGAAGTACGAGGTCGCTCCTGATCCGGAGGTCCTGGCGAGATGGAGCGGGGATACGACGAACCTGCTTTTTGTGGGGAGAATCGCGCCCAACAAGAAGCAGGAGGACGTAATCAAGACCTTCCGCTTCTATAAGGAGATAAACCCCAACTCCCGGCTCCTTTTAGTGGGCTCCCCGGGCGCGACGCAAGTGTACTATCGATGGCTGCGAGACCTGGTCGAGTATCTCAATTTGAGCGATGTGCATTTCTGCGGCCACGTGAGCCAGGCAGCGCTGAACGCCTATTACAAGGTCGCCGGCGTTTTTGTCAGCATGAGCGAACACGAGGGATTCGGAGTGCCGCTTATCGAGGCCATGTATTTTGGCGTTCCAGTTATCTCCTTCAAGGCGACGGCTGTCCCGGAGACGCTCGGGGAAGCCGGGGTGCTGGTTAGGAAGAAAGACTTCCCCGTCATTGCCGAACTTATAAACCATTTGCTGGGAGACCGGGAGACAAAGACTCGCATCCTCGAGGCGCAGAACAAGCGACTTGAAATGTATCGTAAGGAAGCAGTGCAGGAAGCCTTCTGGAGATGCCTGTCTCCGCTCCTCGCCAGCCAGGCGACAACGTGAAGCTTCTCCAGGTAGTGCATCAGTTTCCACCAGGTCACGTCGGCGGGACCGAGATCTATGTCGCCAGTCTTTCGCGGGTCCTGCAAGAGCGTGGACATCGCGTTTCGGTCTTCTTTGGCGGCGATGCCCGTGGAGAGGAGCTTCGGGACGGCCTTCGTCTCTGCGTCGCGCCGGGAGGCCTGGATCCTTTGAACAGCGGATGGGGTACATTCCGCCGCGCTTTCGGCAACCGGGACGTAGAAAGCGCTTTTGCCTCTCTCCTGCGTCGGGAAGCTCCCAGCGTCGTTCATTTCCACCATCTTGCCGGTCTGTCCTCGAATCTGGTGGACATCGCTCGAAGGGCGGGCACGCCCACCATCATCACCCTCCACGATTACTGGTTCCTCTGTCCCAACAGCCAGGCAGTCACTCCAAAGCAAAGAGTATGCTGTGGCTCTCGGTTCGGTTTGAGTTGCGCAGTATGCGCCGCCTACCGGCTCCGCCGACCTTATCTGTCCGCTGTCCTATCCCTGGCGGCGCCAGTTTTCGCCCTGCGTAACTACAAGGTATGGCAGGCATTGAAGAAAGCCAACCTGGTTATCGCTCCGTCACGCTTCATTGCCCAGATATTCACACAGAGGGGACTTGAGCCGTCCCGGATAGCGCATCTGCCCCTGGGAATCGAAGGCCCCGTCGCAGCGCCGGCGAGGCGGCGACCCGACGGCAAACTGAGATTCGCTTACCTTGGATCTTTGGCCTGGCAGAAAGGTGTTCACATTGTTGTGGAGGCCTTCAACAGTATTGACCATCGAGTTGCCGAGCTCTTCATCTACGGGGATGAAAACGTATTCCCGGAATACTCAGCGGGACTGCGCCAGGCTGCGCGCGGCAGAGGCATCCACCTTATGGGCCGGCTTTCCAGGGACGAGCTGTGGACAACCCTGGCCCAGGTCGATACGCTGGTTGTACCGTCCCTCTGGTATGAAAACTGGCCTCTTGTGGTGCAGGAGGCCTTCGCGGTCGGCATTCCCGTCATCGCTTCGCGCATCGGCGCGCTTGCCGAGCAAGTTGCGGATGGTGTGGATGGCCTGCTCTTCGAGACCGGCGACGTGGGCGATTTATTGGATAAGGTTAGGGTCATCATAGAGGACCGCCACATATTGCAGCACTTATGTCACGGGATTCGCCCAGTGGAGACGATGTCGCATCATGTCGCTGCAGTCGAGAGGCTGTATCAACTCCTGGAGGGGTCTTCAAGCGGACTCAGTGCTGCGGATTCCGCATCGAACAGGGTGCTATGGAGCGGATAGGCGCCGACTTCTACGACCAGGACTACTTCGTCGGTGGTACTAAGAGCGCCTATGAGGACTATAGCCTGTGCTCTGGCGTGATGCGCGCCCTGGCTGACATGGTCCTTGAGGCCTATGGTCCCTTGAGACGAGTACTGGATGTGGGCTGTGCCTACGGCTATTTGGTCGCGTGCCTGAGGCAGCGCGGTGTCGAGGCCTGGGGCGTCGACATAAGCCCTTTCGCCATAGGCCAGGCGCCCCGTGAAGCGGTGCCCTATCTTTGCATCGGCAATCTTGTCGCTTTGCCCTTCGGCGATGATTCCTTCGACCTGGTATTCAGCAGCGAATGCCTGGAGCACGTGTACGAGGAGGAAGCCAGCGCAGCCCTGTCGGAGCTCGCCCGCGTTTCGCGGGGGAAGGTATGTGCGCTTGTTGGGCTCACGGGAGAAATGGAGGACAAGGATGGGGGACACGTGAACCTCAAAGGGCGGCGCTGGTGGGAGGAGCTGATGGCGACCTACCCCCGGCTACGCGTCGACGAAGTCCGGTCGGCCTGCCTCAACAACCACGCAAAGTCGGTAGCCATGAAGTGGGACAACAGGTTCTTCTGCCTGAAGGCAAGAGAACAGCCGTCTCTGGCGGCGTACAGGCGTGAAGGGATATCGGGGGGATTCTTCGACGAAGAGTACTTCGATGGCGCCGGGACAAAATCCGCGTACCGAGGGTACACGGAAGAGGGGATGGCGGGAATATTCCCCCCTTTGGCCCAGCTACTCCAGCGCAGCTTCAAGCCGGGAAGCGCCCTGGACTGCGGGTGCGCGAAAGGCTACCTGGCCAAGGCGCTGAGGGGTCTCGGCGTGGACGCCCGCGGCCAGGACATAAGCAGCTACGCTGTCGAACGGGCGGACCCCAAAGTTCGCCCCTATCTGCGGGCCGGCAGTATGACGAAGCTACTCTTTGGTAAAGACAGCTTTGACCTGGTGGTATCAACAGACACACTGGAGCACCTGACCTTGAGCCAGATCGGCTCCGCACTGGCGGAGATGAAACGCGTCGGGAAGAGATATTTCTTCTTCACCATTTGCCTGAATCTCGAACCAGATTGCACCGATGACCTCATCGTCATCGATCCCTATGACCGGTCCCATATCACCATAGCCAACCGCAACTTCTGGCACAGGCGATTCACTTCTCTGGGACTGACGCGCCGGGCGGACCTTGAGGGAGCCCTCTCGAGGGCAGATCTCTGTCGAGATATGAGATGGAACATCTTCGTCTACGAGAAGCGTAGGTTTCGTCAAAGAGTCGTCGACTTCCTCAAGAAAGGACGGGAGAGGCTGACCTGGCAGCGGCTCAAAGGCAGGGTCTGCTGGCTGATCGGCATGTTCGCGCGAGGCAAAGGCGAACCGCGGGCGGATTAGGCTCGCGTTGCTGGCGTGTTTGCAAAGGCTCGACTTACATGCTATAATGCCCCAAAAGAAACCAGCGCAGCCTAAGGTGGAGGAACTAGGGATGAAGAGGATGCTCGGCATCGGATCTGCGGTTGCTCTCATTGTCGGCCTGGGCTTATGGACCGTGACGTCTCTGGCTATGGCGCAGCCCACGCTGCCGCCAGGCGCCTACCCCACGGACGGAGGTACTGTTGCTCAGGCGGCCGCGCCCACCAGGGATTCCAGTTTCCAAATCATGAACCTCAGTTCCTCGGCCACGGCTTCAGTGGAGATCAGGTACTTCAACGCCGACGGGACTCTCGCGGCCTCCGAGACGGCGCAAATCCCCCCGAGCTCAAGCCTGTTGCGAGACACAAGAGGGGGGCCGAACCCCACACCTCCCCAGTTGCCCAAGGGTTTCAATGGCTCGGTGGAAGTCATCTCCGATCAGCCGGTCGTCGGCAATAGCAATATCTTTCAGAGCAATAACGCCACGGACGGGTACAACGGCTTCACACAGATGGAAGTGTCCAAGAATGTCCTTCTGCCGCTGATCTACGGCTATGGCAGCGCCGACCTGTGGCATACGGCCTTCACCGTCCAGAATCCCAATGATGTGGTGGCCAACATCACCATGACCTATGCCGACGGGGTGACGGGAGCGGTCGTGGATACGGTGACAGATATGATCCCGGCGCACGGCTCGCGCACCTACAACCAGTCGACCCGCTCTTTCTTCTTTGGCTCAGTGTCCATTACTTCGGACCAGGCAGTCGCCGCGGTGGTGAACCAGAGCAATGCTGAGGTGCTCATTACTTATCCGGGATTCAATAAGAACACCGAGCCGGGCACGACGGTCCATTTGCCACTGCTCTTCAAGAGTCAGTACTGGAACACGGCCATTCAGGTACAGAATGTTGACCCCAGTAAGCCGGCGACGGTGACCATCGAGGTTACGGATCAGAAGACGGGGCAGAAGTTCTCAACCGCCCAGGTTGTCACCACTTCCAAGTCTTTCGACTTTCGCGGCGCCTCCGATGCCACAACCGGGGGATTGAACGTTCCGACGGGGTTTCGCGGCTCCGGTGTGATTACATCGACGCAGCCCGTGGTGGCGGTGGTCAACGAGATGTTGAATTTCCCCGGCCAACCGCTGGATAAGATCTTTAAGGCGATGAACTACAAGGGTGTGGCGCAGAACACCTCGACCAAGTCGCTACTACCGTTGTTGTACCGTCAGAACCCCTGGGGATGCGTAGTCCAGGTGAAGAACATGAGCCCGACCGGCGCGTCGGCGAACGTTACCATATTGGCCAAAGACCAGTACACCGGGAAGGAGTACACAGCCAGGGCGACTATCGCGACTGCTATGACCTTCGATGTGCGGTCGGACGACCCGGCCCTCAACGGTGGTCTGGCGCTGCCCATGGGGTTTTATGGCTCGGCGACCGTCACTTCCGATCAGCCGATAGCCGTGGTAGTCAACCAGGAAGACACAATGGACAACTCGGTCGACCGGGCTATTGGGAACAACGGCGTGCAGCAGTAGCCGCACCGGTGGTCCCAGTAGCGCCAGAGGGCCGGGGGCCCAAGACGATCCTCGGCCTTGTTGCTGTGCATCCTGCTATCGGGGCGTAGCGCAGTTTGGTTAGCGCGCAGCGTTCGGGACGCTGAGGTCGGTGGTTCAAGTCCACTCGCCCCGACTCTTGTTTCCCTCGGTCTTGCTGAGGTAGATATTGAAGATTGGGGGGAAGCCCCGACACTGGACACGGGGCCGCATTATCGCTTATGGTCTCCTTCTGGCTGTGGCCCTGCCGACGTTATGGCTGGGCGGGAAAGAGTACGCCAAGCTGTTTCGTTTCCTGGAAGCAGGCAACCGGGAGAAGGCGGTCAAACAGCCGCCGGCGAAGCAGGCAGTGGCCAACGAGGCATCGCTATCAGCAGTAAAGGCACTCGTCGATGCTGACCGAACGAACTGGCGGATCGGCACTTTGGTCCAGAAGGGCCGACAAGAGAGTATTACCCACGAGGCCAGCATAGTCAACGCCTCTGGCGGTGAGGTGTTCAAGCTGAAATTGAGCGGCGTCGGCGTCCCATTTTCCAGTGGGAAGCCCTCACCGAACGATGCGCCGCCCCTTTCTGAAGACGAGGTGCGAAGGCTTTTGCCCGGGATAATCAGTGAGCTCGGCGTAGGGAGAATCTTTGCTACAGGCAAGGGGGGCAAGGACCGCGAGGTAGCCTTGACGTATGATGGGCGTGAGGTAGCCCAGGTCAAGATTGCCGCTGAGAAGCGGGCCGTTGCGGCCAAGAAGCCTCCTACAGATAAGAAAGCGAAGGCAGAGGGAGGGCTCTTCGATGAGAAGCAGATGCCTTGGAGCGGCTGGCTGACATACGCTTTGCTGCTCCTGTCCATCCTCTACTGGCCTCTCAAACGCCTGCGATTCCTGCGCCGTAGGGGCGGCAGATGACGGCTTGGAAGTCTCGAATCAGTCGCGCGAAGCTCTTTCTGGACATCCACTGCTACATTAGCCTGCTTGCGCTGGCTGTGGTCTTGCTGCACGTGCTCCCCAAGCTACATAGTATCAAATGGTCGATGACCTGGGTGAGCACCTTGATGCTGTCCAGCGTGGTGTTAAGCGGCTTGGTGGGCAAGTACGTGGCGAAAACTCCGATTCTACGTCGCAACTGGCGCTACTTTCATATTCCTTACACGCTCGTCTTCTATCTGATCGTCTTGCCCCACGTGCTCAAAGAAGGCTTCAAGCCGTAGCCCATCCTCCAAGTCCACCAAGGATGTTCTGAGCGCTGAAGCCGGCGGTTCGAGTCCACTCGCCCCGACCACAATTCCCCCACGGGCCTGAAATCCTCATGGGCCGATAGTGCATGGGTCACACGCAATAACAAAGCCGAAGCCCCCCTCTTCTGTCATTCCGAGCTCCACTAGGCAGTGAGGCGCGGCCGGATACAAGAAGGGACATCGAAAGGAGGGCAGGTGGCTTGTCCCCTGCCGCCACTCCCCAAGGGGACAAGCCCCGATTTCATCGGGATCGCGACGCGTCGGGACCCCTGCACTACTCGCGATTGGGTCACGGACAAGGCTTCAGAGGCCATTCAGTATTGAGCAAGTCAAAGGCCTTCCGTAGGGCGGAAGGCCTTTGACTTCATGCGCGCGGACCTACGGTACGAGAGTACCTGCCTCGCTGAGATAAATCCAGTAGCCTCTTCCGATCTCTACCTTTCTCATCCCTCCGCCCCCCGGCCTCGCTATCTGCCATCCTTTGCCCGGGTCGTAACGGAAGAGAGACACCCACTTGCCCTTTAGGCTCAAAAGGTATGTGTCCACCGACATCGAGGCCGCCGAGGCAGTGAAGCCTATCATGCTCCACCCGGCGGGCAGAGAGTAGGACGGAGGCAATGACAGCGGGTCTAGAGGTTTCGGCTGCAGTGTCAGCGTGGTCGCCGACGTGGCGTAGACGTAGTAGCCCTTGCCATCGACGATCTGGGCCAGTGCGCCGCTCCATCCACTCTCGGTACGATTGGCGGTGACCCAGGCGCCATCTGAGTAGATGCTCACCTGGACGATGGCTGACGCGCCCGCGAACACAGAGGTAACCGAGGCATCCAGCAGCGCGAAAGGCGCCGAGATCAGATTCCAGCCCGCCACCACGCGAATCTCCGTGGAGTTCGAGGCGACAGGTGTCGGAGTGAAAGGCACGGGTGGCGGTGGAATGGTTGGCGTGCCTTCCACGGGTGTAACCGCCGGGGTGGGTTCGGCTGCTAGCTCGGCGGGCAAGAGCGCGAGTATGGCCAACGCATCGGAGATTAGAGCATCACCAGCCAGAATGCTGATGCCTTTGGCCAACTGAGCTCCCACATGGTTGATGAAGGCCCTGATCTGTCCGCGAGCCGCACGAGTGTTCCCATCCTCGATAGCCTCTTCTGCCGCGTGAAGCTTGCTCAACAGGGATTGCTTCAGTCCGTGGTTTCGGATCTGTCCCAGGAGGTACAAGCCCCATACTTTCGCCTGCAGCCTCTCGATACGCTCTTCCAACCGCTCAAGGTCGGTCGCGGGAGTGGCTGTGGGCGTCAGGGTAGCCGTTGGGGAAGGCGCTGGCGATTCACTGGGCACTGGGGTTGGCGTCTCGGTTGGCGCAGCCGTGGCTGTAGGCAGGGGCGTCTCGGTGGGCGCTGGTGTCGCCGTAGCGGTGGCGGTCGGCGCAGGCGTCTCGGTGGGCGCTGATGTGGCCGTAGCGGTGGCGGTCGGCGCCGGCGTCTCGGTGGGCGCTGATGTGGCCGTGGCGGTGGCGGTCGGCACGAGGGTGGCGGTCGCCGTAACGGCGGAAGTGGCAGTTGGCTCAGGGGTAGAAGTCGCGGTAGGGGTTGGGGTCGGCTCCACTTGCTGTTCTGCTGAGCGAGCCGCCGTTGGAACATCACCGGAGGCGGCGCTGACTGAGACCGGCGCGGTCGCCAAGCTCACCAACATTACGAGTGCAAGGAAACACCTTGTCAGATACATCATGGGATTTACTCCTTTCGATTTAGATGGTTTGCGCGGACATCAGCCGTGGTCCACCTACGCCGACCCATCCCCATCCAGGTGGATACCGTACGGGCATTCACACCATTAAACGCAGCAGGTGACAGACTGTTACATTGCAGCTAACCCTGGACAATCCTCATTCTAAGCTTGGCCTGGTCTGTATTCAACGGAGGAGTCGAAGGCAAACGGAGTGGGTGGGATGTGCGCATCCTCACAAAGTACCCGCTAGCGAAGATGGGGGCCAAGAGTCAGGGGTCAGGGGCAGCCGAAGAGGCGTGGAGAGTCTTTTCCTCGTGCGTGGCTCGAGCTTCTGCGTCGATGAGTTGGCCGGAACCGGACGCGCAGGCTACGACCGGAGTTCGGTCTTAGCTTCCTCCCACAGCGTGTTCAAATCTTCGAAAGATAGGTCGCGGACGGAAACGCCCCGCGCGGCTGCGGCTTCCTCGATATAGCGGAAGCGGTGGTAGAAGCGTGCATTGGAGAGCCGGAGCGCCTCCTCGCAGTCCACACCCAGCCACCGCCCAGCGTTGACGACGGCGAAGAGGACGTCGCCAAACTCGTGGAGACGCTTCTTCTCGTCCGTCGCCGCCTTCAGCTCTTCCAGCTCCTCTTTAACCTTATCGAGCACGCCTGATATATCTTTCCAGTCAAAGCCGGCCTGGGCAGCGCGTCGTTGGATGGCCTGACTATAGGCCAGCGCGGGCATCGACGGGGGGACGCTAGCCAGCAACGATTCGCCTTCCCCTCGCTCGTGTCTCTTCAAAGCTTCCCAGTTTTGGACAACGTCAGCCGCGCTCCCAACTTTGACATCACCGAAAACATGAGGGTGCCGGCGTATTAGCTTCAGGGCGATGCCCTCAATAACATCGTCCATGGAGAACTCGCCGGCCTCGGCGGCAATCTGAGCATGAAGCAGTATCTGCAAAAGCACGTCGCCGAGCTCCTCGCAGAGCCGGGCAGGCGCGCCTTCATCCAGCGCCTCTAACGTCTCGTAACATTCCTCCAGGAGGAATCTCTTCAGAGATTCGTGGGTCTGTTCCTTGTCCCAGGGACAGCCGTCAGGGCCACGGAGCGCGGATATTATGCGGCGGAATTCATCGAAGCTGCGCAGGTCCCTACCAGTGGACATACTGACATTCTCCCAGAAACGGAATTTGAGGATTATTATAGGTCCGCCGATACCCCCTTGACAAGCGAGGGAATTTGCGTTTATTATGTAGGGGTGCGTAATTATTATCACTTAGTCCTACTCGGCGTTCTCGTGGCAACGATCAGTATAGGGTGCGGCTACGTCGCTGAGATGTACCCGGTAGACGACGCCCGGGAGGTCACTATCAGTGGCTCCAGGGAACGGCATGATTTAGCCATCACCGCTGTCGACACCGATCCGGCTTGGGTATCGAGGGTATCTGTGCCTGGCGGCTCGGTTTCCCTGCTCGCAGTAGTGGAAAACAAGGGAAACATCAGGGAGACCGGGATTGTAGTGGAGGCCTCGCTGTACAGCGGCGCTCGGGACAGGGTCCTGCTGCATGGCGTTTCCTCAATCAGCGAGCTTTCTCCTGGGCAGAGCGAAGTGGTGCGCTTTGGGCCCTTCTCATCTATACCAGCCAGCCAGGGATACCTGCTGGAGATCGACGTCAAACCGTCGCTTAGCGAAGCGAATCTGGCGAACAATGTGAAAGTATTCCAACTGAATCCCTAATTCCCCCGGCCTCTGTATTTTCTCCCTTCTTCAGGCCAAAAAGCGGATCCCCTTTTCTCCCTCGTCGCACCCGTCCTGAAGTTGTCATCTCCTATCGAAGTCAGACGGCATAATCATGTGAATTTGTCCCAACCATTTTGTGACTTTTCCGCTGCAGGTTGCTACAATTATGAGAGAGCAGGGAACTCCGGGTGGGAGGCTGGCGTCCGATGCGCCGCACTTGTCTTCCCGGGGCGCATGGCGTATGCTAATGGGGAATGCCGGTTCTGTATAGCACTGAGGCCGCGAGGAGGAATAGCCATTGGCAATATTGCGGGGGGCGCTGGTGACGTTGTTCATCCTGGCGCTCCCCGTTTGGCTCATCACCAGCAATGTGCGCGTTGCCGCGGGCCGCGCCGTGCTCTATGAATACGAGTTTCAAAAGAACAACACGGCATTCACATCCGGCATCGAGAAGGCAGACCTGGCGCGCGTAGCGAGGGGCTTTGGGGAGTACTTCAGCTCCGCCGAGGAGGAGATGAACCTGGAGGTGACTGCAGGCGGCGTCAGGCGCCGGCTTTTCAACGACAGGGAAGTCGCCCATCTCAAGGACGTGAAGGGTATAGTTCAGTTGGTCTATCGGGTTCAGGCGATGGCGCTGGCCTACTTGCTGGGCTACTTCGCGGTGAGCTACGCTTTGAAATCCTATTCGAAGCTGCCTGGCGTTGGGGTTCTCCTTTTGCTGAGCAGTGCGGCCACGATAGCCTCACTGGGGGCGGCCGGCGTGGCGGTGCTGCTGGGATTCGACGCCTTGTTCCTTCAGTTTCATTTGCTGAGTTTCAGCAATAATCTCTGGCAGTTGGACCCGCGCACTGACTACCTGATCCGAATCGTCCCGCGCGAGTTCTTTTTCGATGCCAGTTTATTCATTGCCGCGGCGACCATTCTCGAGGCGGCGGTTGTTGGGGCTGGAGCTTATCTTTGGCGCTCTCTGGCCAGGAAAAGGGCGGGTGCAATTGATAACGCTTAGGATCAACAGGTGGAATACGGCGATGGCAGGCGGTTGCGTCATCCTCGGCGTTCTCTTCACCATGGGGAGGGCATTTCCCCAGGTACCCGCCTCCGCCGGTTCGATTGGCGAAGCCAGCGCGAGAGAAGAGGTGCCTCAGGACACCTTTGCTCGCGCGGTGGAGCAGCTCGAGGCGGAACAGAAGGCGCTGAAGGGCATGGTGGAGAGCCTGGAGAAGAAGTTGCAGTCCTACCAACAGTCGGCCGCCAGGCGCCGTGCGTCCCTGGCGGAGATCGCACGCGACCTGGAGGCCCACAAGATCATGGCTGGGCTTGTAGTTCTTGCTGGCCCCGGCCTCAAAGTCGTGATGGACGACTCCTCGAAGCAGCCCGTCGCCGGTGACAATCCGGGGCGCTATCTGATTCACGACTACCATCTTCGCGATGTACTCAGCGCCCTCTGGCTTGCTGGCGCTGAGGCGATAACCATAAACGGTGAGAGGGTCATAAATTCAACGTCTGTCTACTGCGTCGGTTCCACGCTGCTCGTGAACAATACTTTGCTATCTCCGCCCTACGAGTTGCAGGCCATCGGCAGCCCGGACTCCATGGAATCCCGCCTTTCCAGCTCCCGCTCCATTCAATCCATAAGGTCGGAGGCGAGGACCTACGGCCTGCAGTTCTCAGTTCAGAAAGTAGACAAGCTGGCACTACCGCCCTACAAAGGCGTCTTCTCTCCGAGGTACGCCAGTATTGGTGGGAAAAAGTGAACTTCAGATTTCGAGTATCCGCAGCCCATTTGCTGGTGGGCATCACCCTCTTCTCGGTGGGATTCCTCGCCGTTATGCAACTGCGAACCCAAATCCGCACGGCGTCCACTGTAAAGACACGCTCCACCTCCGAGCAAGCGATGATTATCAGCAAACTGGTCGAATCGAACGTAACCTTGAGGCAGACGGTCAGTCAGTTGGAGGAGCAGATAGCGCGCTACCAGACGAGCTCGGAGGAGGAAAAGCTGGAGGCAATGGTAGCGGATCTGAACAACCTGAAAGTACTGGGTGGAGTCGCCGAAGTGGTCGGCGAAGGTGTGGAGGTCAAGATCACCGGAAAGATCGCGCCGTCGTCGCTCCAAGACATAATAAATGAGCTGCGCAACAGCGGGGCGGAGAGCATTGCCCTGAATGACCGGCGACTGATCGCACGAAGCATCGTTACCGGCGACGAAACCGGCTTTCTGGTTGACGGCGTCCGGCTGCGGCCGCCCTATGTCCTGAGGGTCATCGGTTCTTCGCAGACCATGTATCGAGCCCTGGAGCGGAAAGGGGGCCTGCTCGAGCTGCTGCGCTACAACGATCCCACGCTGATCATCCAGGTGACAACTAAGGAACGCCTCACCTTGCCCGTCTATGACCGGGATATCATCTTCACCTACGGGAAACCGGCGACCCAGCAGAGCGGTCCCCAAAGCAGCCAGCGGTGAGGGTCGTCACTGCTCCTTCGGCTCTGCTACGGGACTGAGGACGTGTATGTGGAATCCGGAGAAGGAGAAGCGAGAGATAACGCGCTTGGCCGGGACGCCGCAGCTCGGACAAAGGGCCTCTCTGTCTGATTCCTGGAAGGAACGCAGTAGCTCGAACTTTTGCTGGCAGTCAGGACAAGAGTATTCGTAGAGGGGCAAGGCTATCCTCCGTAACTGGTAAGGCCGTGGCGCCTACCGGGTCTAGTGACAGGTGGAGCAACTCGTTGCCGTGCAGCCTCCGCAACCACCGCCGCCACCCATCGGCGTAGAGAAGCCCTCGCTATCCTTCGACACGCAGGCGAAGGCTGAAATCAGCTTCTTGCCCGGGCCTTTGCAGGTAGGACACGAGGCTTCCTCGTCCGCGCGGCTGAAGGGGCGCAGCACCTGGAATTTGCGTTTACAGCTTGTGCAGGAATATTCGTAAAGCGGCATCTATCGCACCTCAGTTCCATTATAGCACGGAGCAGAAGGAGCACGGAGCGGGAAGCATGAACTACTGGGGCAGTGGCCTGACTGTAACAAACCGGGAACCCGCTTCGGGGCTTTACTTTGCCTTCGATTACAGCGTGCCCTAGGTCGCCCTCCTCCCTCCTCCCTTATCTCTCAGCGATGTCGACGCCGGTAATCAAGACATCCTGAGTTGGCACGGAGTTCTCACCGCCCGGGCCGGGACGCACCGGCGTAAGCGCGATCTTGTCCAGCACCTCGAAGCTGGCCTCGCCGATAACCTGGCCGAAGATCGTATAGTTTTTGGGCAGCGGATAGTTCGCGTGCACGATGAAGAACTGGCTGCCGTTGGTGTTCTTGCCCGCGTTGGCCATGGCCAGCGTGCCCCGCAGGTAGTTTTTGGTCACCGGCTCGTCCTCGAACTGATAGCCCGGCCCACCCATGCCCGTCCCCGTGGGGTCCCCCGTCTGCACCATGAATCCCTTGATGATGCGGTGGAACTTCACGTTCTTGTAGAAGCCCTCTCTCGACAGGAACACGAAGTTGTTGACGGTCTTAGGCGCCTCCTTGGCGAAGAGGTCAGCCGTCATATCGCCCAGCGTCGTGTGAATGGTGGCGGTGTAGGTCCTGTTGGCGTCTATGGTCATCGGGGGCGGCGAGCTGTACTTGCCCACTGGTGCTCCTCCTTGCGCCGGTTTTTGGGCGACCTTGGCCGGGGTCGGCGCCGACAAACGGGCGGGCTCCAGGCAACCCGCGGCAGTGAGCGACGTCAAAAGTGCGACTGGGGCAAGATACCAGAGTAGGGAACGTCGTTTCATCGGCAAATTCCTTAATGCACAAAGTGGATTCAGTATAGCACCTCATAGATTGGCGTTTCAAGCGTCCTCGACGAGACACTAACTCATCTTTTGACAAGATATCGCTAAGGGAATAATATATTGAGCAACTTACATATACCAGGCCGGGCAAAGATGGATCGAAAGCGCGCAATTAGAGAGATATTAGACAGCCTGCGTGATGTTCACCATATGCTGGAGAGCAGTTTTCGGCCGTTCTTATGGCATAATGATCTGACCTTTTCCCAAATGCGCATCTTGCGTACCGTCAAGAATAGCCCAGGCATCGGCATCAAGGAGTTGGCCACTTCCCTGAGCATCACCAGCAGCGCCGCCACGCAGCAGGTAGACAACCTCGTGAGGAAAGGGTATCTGACGCGCAAGGCAAACACGGAAGACCGCCGTTCTCTCAATCTGCGTTTGTCCGCGAACCTGAGCAACCGCCTTGAAGAGATAGAAACGGCGTTTATTGAAGAAATGATAGGGCGTTTTGGCGTCCTTAGCGATGATGAACTTGCCGCATACGCCGAGTTGAACCGCAGGATCGCCAACACAATTCTGGAGAAGTAGAGGACACGCACATGGCTGACCTGGCCCCCCGGACTGGCCCCAACAGCGACACCGGCGATGAACTCTCCCACGAGCCGACCACTGGCACACCACGTTGGGTGAAAGTGTTCGCAGTCGCCGCGCTGGCCCTGCTCGTGCTGTTTGTTATCCTGCATCTCACCGGCAATAGCCCCGGTGGGCCCGGTCGCCACATTCCGCTAATAGAACGTGGAGCGCCACAGCCATGACCATGACGCCCGGCACCCGCAAATTCGCCCTTACCGCCCATATCACTTCCTCGGTTGGCTGGCTCGGGGCAGCCGCCAGCTTCCTGGTTCTCGCTGTCGCCGGTCTGACCAGCCAGGATGCTGAAACAGTGCGCGCTGCTTATCTGGCGATGGACTTGATGGGGCGGTTCGTCATCGTCCCACTAGGCCTCGTATCGTTGCTAACCGGGCTTCTCCAGTCCCTGGGCACTGAGTGGGGATTGGTCCGGCACTACTGGGTCCTGGTCAAACTCCTGGTAACCGTCCTTGCCACCATCGGCTTGCTAGTGCACATGCAGCCGATTAGCTACATGGCAGGCGTAGCGGCAGAGACGACGTTGTCCGCTGCCGATCTCCGCGAGCCGAGGGTGCGACTCGTGGCCCAACCGGGTGCGGCCGTGCTGGTGTTGGTTGTGGCCACGACGCTTTCGGTGTACAAGCCACGCGGCATGACGGGGTATGGGTGGCGTAAGCGGGACAAGCAGCGTAAGGTGCCACAGCCGTAGGCACCCATGCCAATCTCGAACCCGGGAGTTGGGGATCAGGCCATCTTCGCGCCTGATCCCTCCCCTGCCGCGGCCACGCTTCGCTCGCGATGCACCGCCGCCAGCGACACGAAGGCCAGCGCCCATTGGGGCGCGCCCACGGCATGCAGATGAATGTAGCTGGCGAAGGCGTTTCTGTATAGAAGCCCATCCCCTTGGCCGTCTATGCCTGTGCCCCGGAGGACTCTGTAGGCGAAGGGAGCGTCGGCAGGGAGAGCGAGCCGGGAATGATGGAACTCGTGCCCCCGCAGCCTGCTCCCAACGGGGAACAAGGGATTGTCCCCGACCACCTCCACCTCGGCATAGCCATGTCCCACGGGCTTTTCCAGCAGCTCAACGTCGTAGGGGAAGACGCCTACCATTTCCCTCTTCTCGCCATGCCACTGGATGCTCCGGCAGAGGTACATCAAGCCGCCGCATTCGGCGTAGGCTGGCAGACCATCCTCGATGGCCCCGCCGATATCCCGGCGCAACCCATCGTTGGCCTCAATCTCAGCCATGAAGCGCTCCGGAAACCCACCGCCAATGTAGAGCCCGTCCACCTGCGGGAGGCGCTTGTCCCGCATGGAATCGATGAAGACCAGGCCCGCTCCCGCAGCTTCTAAGGCTTCGAGGTTCTCCGGATAGTAGAAGGAGAAGGCACGGTCCCTGATGACGCCGATCCGGGCGCGGTTTGGTGCTGTGGGGGGGCGGCTTCCCTCGCCCCGACAGGTATCTTTGGGGGGCGCGGCACGCGCTACCTTCAGGACGCCCTCCAGGTCGAGGTGGCTCGCGGCGGCGGCTCGGATGCGCTCGATGATGGCCGCGGCCTGCTCCTCCTCAACCTGAGGCGTGAGGCCCAAATAGCGCTCGGCGATGCTGAGGTCGGGGTCGCGGGGGAAGCTGCCCAGCACCGGGAGGCCGCAGTAGCGCTCGACAGCCGCTATCAGCATGCGCTCATGGCGGGGGCGGGAGACGCTGTTGAGGATAACCCCCGCGATATTTACATCCGCCTCGAAGCGCTGGTAGCCGGCGACCATGGCCGCCACGCTCCGCGTCATCCGAGCGGTGTTCACCACCAGGATGATGGGACACTCCAGAAGCCTGGCAAGCTCAGCAGTGCTGCCGCTCCCTTCCAGGTCTATGCCATCATAGAGGCCCATGGCGCCTTCGATGAAGGCCAGGTCGACCCCCTGACTCGCCGATTCGAAGGAAGCTACCAGAGCGTCTGGAGACATCAGGAAGAGATCGAGGTTGCGGCAGGGACGACGGGCGGCAGCGGTCAGCCACGAGGGATCGATGTAGTCCGGGCCCTTCTTGAAGGGCTGGACCGCCAGGCCGCGCGCCGCAAAGGCGGCGCAGAGGCCCAGGCTGACTATGGTTTTACCGGAGCGACCCTGAGGGGCGGCGATGACGAGACGGGGAGGCCACGGGGCATTGCTGATTGCTGATTGTTGATTGCTGATTGAAGACATCTGGGAGGCCGCCTCGTCCCCTTGGCTACCTGTCCTTGGCCTGTACGTAGGAGGTCCCCAGGTAGAGGAATTCGATCCTGTCCTCTTTGGCAAGCTCGCTGATGGCCTTGTCGACCGCCGCCTTGTCCTCGTTCAAAGCTCTGGCGACGTCCCGGTTCTTCGCCTTGCCGGAGGCCCGCAAGTACTCGAGGACCCTTTCTTTAAGGTCGGCTGCTTGATCTGTCACGCGCTACCTCATATCCTGTCAGACGCGTCGGACAAGTCGGACCTGTCTGGCAGCTCTACCTCTACCACTTGAACTGCGTAGACGTCCGAAAGGTGGTTGTCGCGAAGGTGAAATCGTCGATGTGCTTGTCGGTAAAGGGGATGTCCGCCAGCCGGAAGAAGGACTCCCAGCCGATGCGCTCGATCCACTCGCCCATCCGCTCATCCTTGCGGGCGTGCGCTGCGTAGACCTCCACGATCTTCTTCACGGCGGCAACGACCTCTGGCCAGCGGGGTGGATTGTTGGGAACAAAGGGAATCGCCAGCCGGGAGAACATCGGGGCGGACCGCGCATTTGAGACCTTGCCGCCAACGAAGATAGCCAGCCCGTCGCCCTCGGCGTCGGCGATGGGCATGGCCGGACAGACGGTGAAGCAGTTGCCGCAGTACATGCAGCGCTCGGCGTTCACCGTGACCGTCTTCTGGCCGGGCACGGGGCGGATGGCGCCCGTAGGGCAGCTAGCGAGCGTCGTCGGGATCTCGCACACGCTGGCAACGCGCTCGTTGTCCACCTTGGGCGGCCTGGTGTGGATGCCGACGATGGCCAGATCGGAGCAGTGGACAGCGCCGCACATGTTCAGGCAGCAGGCGACGGAGATTCTCAGCTTGGCGGGCAACTTCGCTTCGGTGAACTGGTCGCCCAGCTCGTCCATGACGGCCTTCACTATGCCTGAGGCGTCCGTGGCCGCCGAGTGGCAATGGATCCAGCCCTGGGTATGGACGATGTTGCTGATGCATTTGCCCGTGCCGCCGACAGGCAAACCCTTCTCCGCCAGCTTCGCTATCAGCGGGGCGACATTGTCCTTCTTATCGAGCAGGAATTCGATGTTGTGGCGGCTGGTAAACCTGAGGTAGCCGTCGCAGTACCTGTCCGCCAGATCGCAGATCTCGCGGATGAAATCGACGGAGACCAGGCGGGGCGACCCTGCCCGCACCGTGTACACCTCGCCCCCGGTCTCGGAAACGTGCTTCAATACGCCGGGGCGCAGAATCTCGTGATAGCGCCACCTCCCGTAGTTGTCCTTTATGACCGGCGGCAGCATGGACTGGTAGCTGGGAGGCCCGATGTCAGTGGCCATTATCACTCCAGGTTATAGGTTATAGGTTGCAGGGAGTAGGGAACGTGACGCAGCGTGAGACACGCACCGAACGCACGGGCAAGACCTCGTGCCGCTTCTGGTCATCGCTTTCCGGTGTTCCAGTTCATCTTGCATCATTAGAAAAAGTAGGGATTTGACCGTGGTCGGAAGACCATCTGAGGCGTTGGCTTCAGCCCGCAGGCGTTCAAGAAGCTCTTCATGCCGAGCCGGTCTATCAGCTCGCCGATTCTCTCCCGCGTGTGGGCGTTCTCGTCCCACCAGTCCCATATCTTCTGCATCAGCTCTTTCAACTCGGTGTAGGGCGGCGTCACGGGCATGAAGGGAACGATTACCCAGGAGAGAAGCGCCGACTTCACGATGGGCGCCTTGCCGCCAATGAGGACCGTCGCGCCGCGCTGCACGCCGGGCTGGATAGCTTTGGGCATCCGGTTGATGCAGTGCATGCAACGGACGCAGTCCTCAGGGCGCACGTCGAGTTTCGCTCCATCCCACTCCAGGGCCCGCGTAGGGCACCTGTCCACGACGTCGGCTTTGATGTCCAGTCCGTCCGCGACGTACTGGCGCACCGCCCCCTGGTCGATCCGCAGGCTGTCACGCCACGTGCCTATGATGGGCAAGTCCGAGCGGGCGATCGAAGCGACGCAATCGTTGGGGCAGCCAGCTATCTTAACCTTAAACTTATAGGGCCACCGCGGCCGGTGTAGCTCGTCCTGGAAAGTGCGTGTGAGGTCATCGCAGAGGTCCAATGTATCGATGCAGGAATACTCGCACCGGGCCGGGCCGACGCAGCAGCTTGGCGTCCGCAGGTCCGAGCCCGAGCCGCCGAGGTCGAATCCCGCGTCTCCTGTCAGGGCGTCAAAACAGGGCTGTATGTTCTCGGTGGTTGTCCCGAGAAGTATGATATCACCTGTCGAGCCGTGGAAATTAGTCAGGCCGCTGCCGTGCTTCTCCCAGATATCGCAGAGCTCCCTGAGGGCCTTGGTCGTGTAGAACCAGCCGGCCGGCTGGTTAACCCGGAACGTATGGAAGGCGTTGACGGCAGGGAAGCGATCGGCGCAATCGGAGTATCTGCCGATGACTCCGCCGCCATACCCTTTCACGCCCACGATGCCGCCGTGCTTCCAGTGGGTAACCTTGTCCTTATAGGAGAGCTCCAACTGTCCAAGCAGGTCCCGGGCGGCCTCGTTGCGCTCCGCCATCCGCTTGATTTCCGTGACGAAGCTGGGCCAGGAGCCTTGCTCGAGCTCGTCGAGCAGTGGCGTCTCTTCTTCGTGCCCTTCCGCCATGATGCCTCCGTTTCAACCCTGTCCACCCGAAGGTAGATGCAAACACGCGGCTATCAAGAAAGGTTAGCAGTTTGGCGTGGGGCTGTCAAATTGGAGCGCGCAGAAACGAAACCACGGATGGACATGAAGATACACGCGGTAGCGAAACCACTGAGCACACGAACGACACGAACAGGTCCTGAGTCTTTGCGCACTTCGTGCGGTTCGTGGTCAAACGGCGCGGTGGACGAACCTCGCCAGACGCTGCTTCTCATACGCTGACAACGGAGATATAATGGGCCTTGTCTTATGAAGTGAATCAGAATCGAGGAGAGGGCGCAGGTGAATCGCAGGGATCTCCTCAAGCGGTTGACCCAGGGAGCCTTCCACAATGTTAGATTTGGCGACATCACGGACCTGGTTGAGGGCTTTGGTTTTCGTCTCGTGAGAAGGTGTTGACAAAAGAAATCGGGCCTATCTGGCAGTCGCTGGCCGGAAGGGGAAAATTGGGGTCCCCGGGCTCTGGCCCCAAGCTGGCGACGGGAGCATTTGACCCATCTTGGCTTACTTTGTCCACACCTTCTGAGGGTCTCGGGGAGCCACCACATTTTCCGGCATCCCGTCACGGCAGCGAAGCTCAATTCGCACCCTTTCCATGGCCAAGCTAAGGCCTACCAAATACGCCAGTTCCTCAGACTTGCGGAACGGCTAGACTTGACACTGGAGGAAGAGGAGTGAAGGACTACCATATCAATGTCTTTTGGTCGGAAGACGATAAGGCCTATGTGGCGGACATTCCTGACCTGGATGCCTGTTCGGCGTTTGGAGCAACCCCTACCGAGGCGCTCGTGGAAGCCCTCAAGGCCAAGGAGGCGTGGCTCGCCGTGGCCCGGGAGAGCGGCGATCCTATTCCTCCACCCCGCTACCGCCCGGTCATTTACCAGACTCGTTAGCTTGGGTGAGCCCTGGACGAAGAGAGCGAGAAGGACACAAGAGCCCGGCCAAGACCTCTCGGCGGCCCAGCGCGTCCCCGTCGGTCGGCATCGCCGCAACAAATAGGAGCGCCTGGCCCGGTCAAGGCCAACCCTGGGGCAGAGATATGAGGCATGTTGCGGTTAGTCTGGCGTCAGCGTACGGTAGGCTCGCAGGTCGTCTTCTGTGACCTCCTCTGGCGGCACTAACTTGTAGTGTTTCTCCGACGAAATCCCGACTCCGTTGTCATCCTGTTGAAACTCGAAAAGTGCGATAACACCGTCACGCATGAACTGTGCAGCGATTGGCCGGCAGATCAGAGACGGGAATTTGTGGGAACAGACGCCGATGTCCTGTTCGATCTGGACAATGTTGACTTTGCCGGTGCCGCCCTTCGCCTGAACAGGGAGAACGTATTGGGCGCCTTTCCGGTCAATGCCAACATAGATTTCGTCTGTTTCAACCTGCCCCATATTGGGCACGGTGGTGCGAAGATGATTTTGGAGTGAGTAGCACGTGACACCCGAGAAGATATCGACGAGCCGGTTGTATCGTAGCTTGGCCAGGAGGGCCTGTTCGTCACTCAAGGCGTACCTGGCGACCATGCCCGGAGTAGCGTCGGGTACCTTCGTCACTATCAGGGCTTCATTTGGCGCTATCGGCTTGTTTGGTACCAGGACGAATCTGTACCGGGCTGTTCCGGCGGGACGAATGATCCACATGTCCCCTTCGGGCGCTTGAGACTGGATCGACTGGGGCAGAGCGGCCCTGTAACGAAAACTGTAGACCAAGTCGCCGAGATTCTTGGGAAGCTTAATGTTAAGCTTCCTGGAGAACTCAACGATGTCCTCCCGGAGGAACTCGACCTCTCGCATTCCCGGCCTGAACTTAGCCTGGAACATTTCCGCTATGATGGAGGCATACGTGTTTTGATTCACGGCTATGCCGTTCGTTGATGACTTGGGCCTGGCCAGCGGAGCACGACGACCTCTTCTCGTAACTGCTGTTTCGTCGCCGTCGCTGCCCGTGTGCGAAACAAATCGGTGCCAACGACTTCGTAACCGAGCGACTCGGCGATATCGGCGATCAGTTCTCCAGTACGTATCATGATTCTCAAATAGGAAGCTTGGTCACCAACAACGTAGGCAAGACTGGCGCCTGGACGCAAGATAGGCCGCAGTTCCGAGAGATGCCTGGCCATTCCACCAAAATAGAGTTTTGTGAGTCTGGAGTACAGGCGCTCAAAGCCCGAGGTCTTGCCAAGCTCAATGCGGCGCTTCTCGATGTCCTCAGCAATCCGGTTGATCGCCTCGTTGTGGGCTACCGCCAGATGGTCGCGATCGGACGAGTAGACACTTCGTGTATTCGAGCGAACGAGTTCATGTTTGATGGCTCGCAACTCCTGCTTGTTGCGTATGAATCCTAGCAGGACAGACTCGAGACGGGTCGTCCGGGTATAGTCTTTCTCATTTGGGTAGGGGGGTGACGTGATGACAGCGTCGACCGAAGCGGGAGCAAGAACGTTGGACAGGAGCCTGGAATCTGCGCGATGGACAACGGCTTCGGCATTGGGTCTCGGGCGCAGCTTTCGTAAGTCCATCGCCATGATTCGTATGGCAGTCAGCCAGTCCTCAACCACAGGAGCGTCGAGCTTCACGGGACCCACCCCTACCTCTGGCCCGAAGCGCAGATTACTGGCGGAGGAAACTGCAACTTTGGCAAGCGCCAGAAGCTCGTGGTTGGTGACTTGTTCGTCCCTGCTATCGTAGATGGCATCGAGAAGCACCAATGTCTTGTGCAACGGCAACGGGCTTACTGAGTTGTCTATAAGGAGTTTTCGCTCTTCGGCTGAGAGGGTTCGCATTTGAACAGAAGGGTCGTCCATGTGGAGAAAAAGAGGGAGGTCCGAAAAGCTGTTGACGCGCTGTTCTCCGAGCCTGGTCAAAGCGACTGTTGCGACCTTATCTGCATGCGTCACGAGAAAACCAGGGTTGGGATCCCAGTTCACCTTGGTTCGACTCGCGAAGCAGGCCATAGGATGTGCTTCGACGCCGACACTTCGGATTAATAGCTTCTTGCACTCAACTAGCGTGGTTCCGGTCCCGCAGAACGGATCGAGGACCGTGGATCGGCGATCGAGTCCGAAGCGCTCAACGTAGTCGCGCACTAGATGCGGTGGAAAAGAGAGAACGAATCGATACCAGTCGTGCGCCGCCAGGTCGTGAACCTGAAGCCTATTGTCCTCCTTGGGAGAGGTACCGAGTTGGACAGTCTGGTTCATTGCCATGTTCTTCCAGAGGCGCTTTCTAGTCCGCAACATTATATCCCGGATGAAGCAAGTAGGCAACAGGCGACCGGCGATCTGGATTGCGGGCCAAGAAACCGTTGCTCCGCCCTTCTTGATAAGATGTATGATAGTTGGGCTTGACTTTGCCTTCCTTAGAATGTAAGCTCTGAACTGCGAATACAATTGGGAGGTTGGCCTTGCCACACCCCTTCATCATCGATTTTCACGTCCATACCTACCAGAGCCGCGAGATCGGCCTGCGGGCGATGGGCGACCGTGGCGAGACGGAATACGCGGGGACCATCGAGGAGACGCTGGGGGTGATGGCCGCCTCGGGTGTATCGAAGGCGGTGATGCTGAGCCTGGTGCCGGTCCCCGAGATGCGCGAGGCGGCATTGGCCAGACTTCCGGAGGAGAGGCGGGACGCGGCGCTGGACGACATCGACCGCGAGCTGATCGCCAGGATTCAGCGGCGCAACCGCTGGAGCCTGGAAGTGTCCAGGGAGCATCCGGAGCTAATCTCCTTCGTCTGCGTCGACCCGGTGATGGGCCCGGCGCTCATGAGGAGCGAGTTAGTCGAATGCTTCGGTAGCCTGGGCGCCGCGGGCGTGAAGTTGCACCCCAATATTCAACGTATCTATCCCAATGACGAATGCCTCTTTCCCATCTATGAGACGGCCCAAAGGCTGGGCAGGCCGGTGCTCTCCCACTGCGGCAGCTTTTCGGCGGGCACCGATTTCGCCGAACCGCGCTTCTTCGCCGAGGTGCTCGCAGCGTTCCCCAGGCTTACCCTCGTCTTCGCCCACATGGGCCAGGGGCACTGGGAGGAGGCTGCGAAACTGGCCAAGGCGTACCCGCAAGTGATGTTCGATTGCTCTGCGATGATCTCGGAGGCGGGACGTGAAGGCAAGCCCACAGGCTATGAGCTAGCATCGATGATGCGCGCTGTAGGCGCGGCAAGGGTGCTCTTCGGCTCGGACCTTCCCTGGTTCCATCCCACTCCTGCGATCGACAATCTCCTGGCGCTAGACCTTACGGAAGCCGAGAAGCGGCTGATCCTGGGCGAAAACGCAGCGCGTCTACTTGCGTGGGGATAGGCTGCTCTACTAAGTAAAAATAAGCAAATGACGCAACGCTTTCCAGCAAAATGGACGGCGCGAAGCGAGCGGCCGCGTGCTATAATTCCTTTAGGTCAGTCCCCTGGGAGCCTCGCATGTCGCGTGGATATATCGACCAGCAACTGGAAGAGATCCTCATCGAAGTGGAGCGGCGGCGACGACGGCGCACCTTCTTTCGCCGGCTGGCGGCTCCCTTTCTGCGGGCGCCGCTTCTCCTCCTGCGTCTGCCGCGAATCGCGCGGCGGCCTTCGTCGCCCGGACAGTTGATGCTGGTGAGCCTGGGACTCCTCGTCGCCGCAGTCATCTTGCGACGTCTCTTCGCCGCCCTTGGCGAACCCCTCCTCTGGATCGGCGTCGTCCTCTTCTTCACCGCCTTCGCTACATTCTTCATCAAACCCGACACCAACATCCATCTGAGAAGGTGGCGCGGCCGCATCGTGGACACGCGACCCACGCCCTGGTGGGAGACGCTCTACCGCTGGCTCTACGGGCGCTAGCCTCCGCTCCTGCGCAAACCGACGTTGCTGGCTCATCGCTAAATCCCCCAGTCCCCCCTCCCAGATATCCTTTATTAACATGGATGTACAGGATAGACAGGATAAGATTTCTACGGTTTCAATCCTGTTCATCCTGGATATCTGGGTCCTTGTCCTTCTTTCTCCCTTACTCGTATGGATGCACAGAATAGACAGGATGGGATTTGCATGTTTCAATCCTGTTCATCCTGCATATCCATGTGCTTGTTCTCTGCCCGTCCGCCGTTAGTTTCCCCGTAGTGTATAATGGAATTTCAGAGGGTACATTAAATGCACGAAGGGTCCATCTGGGAGGAATAGTTTGGAAGATAGAGTAGCCATTTTCATCGACGGCAGCAATCTGTACCACGCCCTGCGTGGCAACTTCAATCGGTATGATCTGAACTTCACCGAGTTTGCCCGGAAGCTGGTAGGGCAGAGACGTCTGTTTCGGACTTACTACTACAACGTCTTGCAGGACCCGACCCAGCGCCCCGAAGGGCACCGCGAACAGCAGGAGTTCCTGGAGGCTCTGCGGAAGACGCCCTATCTGGAGGTGCGGCTGGGCGGGACCAAGATGGCGCAGGGGACTACCGTGGAGAAGGGCATCGATATCATGCTCGCCACTGACCTTCTTCTCTTCGCGTGGAACGGCCTGTACGACGTGGCGGTCCTGGTGAGCGGCGACGGGGATTTCGCCTACGCATTGCAGGCAGTCAAGAACATGGGCAAGCACGTGGAAGTGGCCAATTTCGAGAGCAACGTATCGAAAGACCTGCTCAATGTGGCCGACAACCGTCACTTGCTGAACCGGGAGTTCTTCACGGGCTTGTGGGCGGGCTCGCGGCGTCCCCGACGCAAGAGGCCCGGCGCGGCGCCAGCGAGGCGGGAGAGCAAGGGCGCCGAGGCGCCCGCCAACCCCACTTGATATTGACCACTCCCAGATCGACGAAAAAGGGGGGCAATCTCTCAGATTGCCCCCCTTTCGTGCTGACTGTAGGGTGTGTCTAAAGCCCGGTCCCCACCTGCTCGGCATCCACGAGCCCGTAACCGAACAGGTTGTCCCGCCCAGCCGACCCAAGGTCGTCCGCCGTGGCCTGGAGAGCCGCCCTGGCTTCGTCCCGACTCAAGCCGCGGGCCAGCGCCAGCGCCGCCGCGCCGGAGACATGGGGAGTAGCCATAGAAGTGCCCGACAAGGTGGCGTACCTGCCGCCTCTGTATGTCGAATAGACGCTGGTTCCGGGGGCGGCCAGTTCCACCTCCGGGCCTCGGCTCGAATAGGAAGCGATCGCATCGCTGCTGGTGGTGGCCGATACCGCGATTACCTCCGCATACTTGGCCGGATAGTTGACAGTGAAGTCCCCGGGGCCGCTGTTGCCCGCCGCGGCGACGAGGAGGATACCGGCATTGTAAGCTGCGGTGAGCGCGTCGTGGAAGGCGACAACATCGGAACTGGTCCCCAGGCTCATGTTCACCACTTGCATCCCGTTTTGGACCGACCACTGGATACCTTCGATGATGTCCGAGACCCAACCGGAGCCGGAGGAGCCGAGCACCTTGACGGCATAGAGACTCGCCTTAGGGGCTACCCCGACGACGCCAATGCTGTTATCCACCGCGGCAATGGTACCGGCCACATGGCTGCCGTGGCCGTTATCGTCCTTGGCGCTCCGGGACGGATTAATGGTGTTCACGCCGCCCTTGATATTGGCTGCCAGGTCGGGATGACTCAAGTCGATTCCCGTATCCACCACAGCCACCTTGATGCCCGCCCCCGTGTTCGTCGCCCAGGCTAGCTCGGCGTCGATCCGGTTTACGCCCCAGGGGAGCTGCTCCGCCGGTTGGCTAGCCAAAAGCTTTCCAAGGGCTTGTGCCTCGACGTCATCCTCCACACGCCGCACAGACCCATGCCTCGCCAGGCGGTCGTGGCTTCCACGGCCAGCTAACACCACAGCGCCGTTGATCAAACGGAGATGTTTGATCTTCGTCGCGCCAGCACGGGCGATGATGTCCTCGTGTTCGACCTCGTCAGTCTCGAATTCCTTGAAGACGACGATCTTCCTGGAGGGCGTATCCGCCCCCAACGATGCCACTGCTCCGGCCAGCAGCAAGCCTGCAATGAAGCTATGAACCAGTCGCGATGTTCCCATCGTCCACCTCCCCGTGCGTTTCCTATACAATCCATACTAGCGTCGCCAGCGCAACCCAGCAAGCAAATAGCCCAAGGTCATGTAAAATCTGCGTAAAATAATCCCCTGAATTTTTACCGATTTTTTACTCATTGACCAGGCGGTTATTCTTCGAGGGTCGATAAGTCGCCGGTGGGCAGATTCAACTCCCAGGCTTTGAGGACGCGCCGCATTATCTTCCCGCTGCGCGTCTTGGGCAATGAATCCCGGAACTCGATCTCCCGCGGCGCGGCATGGGCCGCCAGGTTCTTCCTGACGAACTGGGCAATCTCGTCCTTCAAAGCGTCCGAAGGCTGGTAGCCCGCCCGCAGGGTGATGAAGGCCTTGATGATCTGCCCTCTCTCCGGATCGGGTTTGCCGATGACGCCTGCCTCAGCAACGGCGGCATGCTCCACCAGCGCGCTCTCCACCTCGAAGGGGCCCACGCGCTCGCCCGACGTCTTAATGATGTCGTCCCCGCGACCGTGGAACCAGAAGTAGCCCTCCTCGTCCCGGACGGCCATGTCGCCGGAGATGAACCAGGGCTTGAAGCGAAAGTATTCGTTGAATTTAGGCTCATTATTCCATATCTTGCGCATCATGGCTGGCCAGTCCGCTTTGATGGCCAGGTTGCCCAGGGTGCCCGGGGGCAGCTCCTTGCCCAGGTCATCGATAACGGCAGCCGCTGTTCCTGGGAAGGGCTTGCCCATGGACCCGGGCTTCACCGCCATGCTGGGGTAGTTGGCGATGAGTTGCATGCCCGTCTCCGTCATCCACCAGGTGTCCAGTATGGTCAGGCCGAAGACCTTCCGTCCCCAGCGGATGACCTCCGGGTTCAGCGGCTCGCCGACGCTGTAGATGAGGCGCAAGCTGGAGAGGTCGTACTTCTTAACCAGATCGTCGCCCGCCTTCATCATAAGCCGGAAGGCAGTGGGCGCTGAGTACCAGATAGTGACCTGGTACTTTTCGATAGTCTGGTACCACTTCTCTGCGTCGAAGCGGCCGCCGCGGATGAGGGAGGTGGCGCCGTTCAGCCAGGGGCCGTAGATCCCATAAGACGTCCCGGTTATCCAGCCGGGGTCCGCGGTGCACCAGTAGGTGTCATCATCCCGGAGGTCCAGGACCCACCGGGCCGTCTGGTAGTGGCCGAGCATGGCGTTTTGCACGTGAAGGATGCCCTTGGGCTTCCCCGTGGAGCCAGAGGTGTAGTGGAGTATGAGAGGGTCCTCCCGCGTGAGCCACTCGATATCGAACTTGTCGGAAGCCCGCGCCATCTCACCCTCATAGCTCACCTCGCCCCTGCCAAGCTTCCGTCGAGGGCCCACCACAATGGTGTTCCTTAAGCGCGGCAGCTCCCTCACCGGTATCCTGTCCATGAGGGCGTCCGCGGTGACGATGGCGACGGCCTCGCTGTCCTGAAGGCGATCTCTAACCGCTCCTTCCATAAACGCCTCGAAGAGAGGCCCCACCACTGCCCCCACTTTGGAGACGCCCATGAAGGCAATGTAAAGCTCGGGCGAGCGCGGCATGAAAACGAAGACGCGGTCTCCCTTGCCGACGCCCAGCGACCTGAGGACGTTGGCGAATTTGTTAGATAAGTGCTTCAGCTCCTGGTAAGTATATTTCTCCTCCCACCGGTCGTCGACGTAGAAAAGCGCCACCTTGTTCTTGCGCCAGGTCTCAGCGTTGCGGTCGATGGCCTCGTAGGCCATGTTGACCTTGCCCGTCTCGTGCCAGGTAAAGGCCTTCTCAACATCCTCCCACTTGAAAGTGCGGCACGCCTCCTCGTAATTGGGCATGTTGGCCTCCGGACACATCGGAGGCAGTTTTTCCGCTTCTTCCAGGGATTTGGGGGTGGTCAAATCGTTCCCTCCTTCAGAGCAATAGACGCCAAGCTAGTGCAGCGCATCTAACGCTTCGTTAGTCTGGTCAGCAGGCGAGAACAGCTTCCATGGAACGCAACCCGGCCGGAACCACGGATTAACACGGATAGACACAGATTATGGAAGCCGTTGCCGGTCCCTTGCACAGCGCATCCGAGTTCATTCGTGTCCATCAGTGGTTCTAACCCTATTTGAGAATCGCGACACTAAATCGGCCCGTGCATGCAGACATCCTCGCACTCGCAGTACTCGTTGACCAATTCCACCGCCCGCGCTCCCGTTATCTCGAAGATGGGCACAATCTCGTACTCGACCAGATCGACGAACTCCAGCAGCAGGGCGCCCAGCCGGTCGGCGGAGTCAGCCTCCACCAGATGGATGAAACCCCCTCTGCCGCCAACCCTGGCGTATCGCCCCACCACCTTGATGCCTTCGGGCGGCTTCTCCATGACCTTTCTCTCCCGGTCGAAGTTGATTTTCATCATCGTGGGATCGTACTTGCCTATCAGCGCGAAAAGCATTTTGCCTCCTTTCATTGGGTGGCGAGGCCAGCTAAGGCTTTATCCGCTTCGTCACCGCCCAGGTGTCCCCGAAGGCGGGCACGAACGTGGCGAGGAAGGGCTCCGGGGAACGCCGCGCTCCCTTTTCAAGACAGTAGAGCAAACGTCGTCCTTTGTCAAGGACTTGATTAGCCAGCACACCTTGGTTAAAATTGTGCATGGCGCGTAGGGCAGGGTCCGCGAGCGCAATGAGTCGTTTATGGGGACCACTGATGGACACGGATGAACTCGGATACGTTCGAACTTCGACGTCCGTGTGCGGTGCCAATCCGCGGGTATCAGTGTTTATCCGTGGTTCAGTCCGAATGCGTTAAGGATTGGAGGAAGCGATGATTATCAAAAGCCGAGCCAGTCTTCTCATGGTGATCATCCTTATGGTGGGCGCACTAGTCGGCAGTTGCGCGCCATCGGCGGCGCCACCGCCCCCGGCAACGCAGGTTCCCGCGGCAGCCAAGGCGCCCGCGGCCCAGCCCACTGCAAAGCCAGCGGCCCCAGCCGCAACACCAGCGGCGCAGAAGTCGGCCCTGGCTTCAGTCGGGGCCCCCAAGTCCGGGGGCACGCTCAGTATCGCAGCTTACGAGACCTTCGGGCATTATGACATCCATCAGAACTCGATAACCGCCGGAAACCTGCCCTACCAGCACGCCTACAACAACATCGTGGTGGCTGACTCTCAAACAACGGGGAAAATCGTCGGCGACCTTGGGGAGTCTTGGGATACCAGCGGGCAGGGAACGGTCCTGACCTTCAAGCTGAGAAAGGGGGTCAGGTGGCATGATGGCAAGCCTTTCACCTCAGCGGATGCCAAGTTCAGCCTCGATCGCATGCACAGCCCGCCCAAGGGCGTACTGGTGCCTAAACTGGGCGAGATGATGAGCGCCATCAAGCAGGTGGATGCCCCGGACGCCACTACACTCAAGGTAACGCTGAAATACGCCAGCGCTTCCTTCTTGCCTGCCCTTTCGACCACCTGGGCTGCCGTGTTCCCGAAGCACGTCATCGAGGAAAAAGGCGACATGAAGCGGACCATCATGGGGACGGGCCCCTTCAAGCTCAAGTCGGACGTCCCGGATAACAGCTTTGAGATGGTCAAAAATAGGGAGTACTTCAAGGCGGGGCGCCCCTACCTCGACTCCATCAAGTACTACATCATAAAGGACCCGAGCACCCGGTTCGCCGCCTTCCGCACGAAGAGGGTGCAAATGACCTTCCCCGGCTATGGCTTCCTGCCCGTGCAACTGGAGCAGGTCAAGCGCGAAATGCCCCAGGTGAAGATTGGCGAGGACGCGGGCGCCAATTTCATCGGCTATTACTTCCTGACCACCAAGGCGCCGTGGAACGATATCCGTATTCGCAAGGCGATGTCCCTGGGCTTCGACAGGCAGGAGGCGCTGAAAACGGTCGAGAACGGCATCGGGGTCGTCGGCGGCCCCATGTCACCCGGGCAATGGTCGCTTCCGGCTGATGAAATCGCCAAGACGCCCGGGTATCGTCAGCCCAAGGACGAGGACCGCGCCGAGGCCAAGAAACTCCTGGCGGAGGCGAGACAGAGCAATCTCAAGTTCACCTTGCTGTTCCGCGCGGGCAGCACCTATGAGAAGGCCGCCGAGTTCTTCAAGGACCAGATGGCCAAGATCGGCGTCGAGGTCACGTTAAGGGCCATGGAGTATACGACCATGTACGGGCTCCTCGAGAGCAAGAACTACGATGCCGCCCAGATGAAGTTGGCCATAACCCTCTTCGACCCCGATGATGTGCTCTTGCAGTACTATCGCTCCAGGGCGGTGAGGAACTACGGAGACTTCAGCGACCCGGAGATCGACAAGCTGATCGACGCGCAGGCCCGGGAGCTGGACACGACCAAGCGCAAGGACCTGGTCGGTCAGTTAGAGAGGCGCATCATACAGACGGTCCCCTTCGTGCAGAGCACCTGGGGCAACTATGTGATGGGCTGGTGGCCCGGGGTCAACGGCTTTGTGAAACACTCCGGCCAGTATACTTACTGGCGGCTGGAAGACGTCTGGCTGACGCAATAGCGCAGTCGTAGGGAGTGACTGTCTATCTAGACCACCGTGATCTCCGAGACCGCGGCGGTCTTGTGAGCGCCCTCTTGGCCCTACCTCGCCACGCTCTTGGACGGCAGCGCCAGCGTGGCCCGCCCGGGCGCCGTGGTCTGTCCTCGCTGATTGACAGCAGCCGTTTCGATAACCACCAGGTGCTCGCTTCCGTCCATTTGCTTCTTCGACACGTTGCCCCTTATCCAGGTGGTGTCGCCGAACATGTTGAATATGCGCAGCTCGCCGTGCAGCTTCTTCAGGAACCCGTCGTCGCCCATCCAGTTGCCGAGCATGTGGCCCGTCCAGCATATGCGCTGACAGCCGATATCGTAGGGCGCCATGACGCCAATCTCCTGGGCCAGGGCCGTGTCGAGGTGGACGTCCTGAGGGGTTCCAATGGTCATGCCCGATTCGTCCGTCGCCGCCCAGGCGCGGTGTCGCTTGCGATATAGATAGCCGAGGCGGTGCGCACCGCCGCCGCGCCCGAAGACGCCCCCACCCACCACCCCGGCATAGAAATACATCATGTCGGTCATGTTCAGCGGGCCCTTGACTACTGGCGTCAGCTCATCACCGACGTTGACGTCCTCCCAGTAACGAGGCGTCGCGCCACGCACCTCTTCACGCTCATAGTCGGCCTCGATGGCCCTCAGTTGCTCGACGGTGTACGGAGCGGGCTTCATCTCGCTGTACTTGCCCTTCTCCCTGGCCGACCTCCTCTCGGCGCGGATGCTCCATGATAATGTCCTGGCGACCGTATCGTCTCGCTGATTGAAGTACATGGTCTCGGCGTACTGGACGACTATCCGGCCGGCATAGCGACTTGGCTTCTCCACCACGTCTACAAGCCTCTCCTTCACCTGTATCCTGTCATTCAGGTGGACCATCTTGTAGAAGTCCCAGTCATTTCCAGCATGGAAGCCATGAACACCAGGCAAACCCATGCCACCACCCCCAGCGTAACGAACGCTGTACAGGAAGCAGGGAGGCGCTATGATCCCCCCGTAGCGCGACCGGCTAGCATATGCAGCATCGAGGTAAAGCGGGTTGTCATCCCCGATGCCGTCGCAGAAATGGGCAATGGCATCCTTGGTGGCAGCCTCGTTGTAGCGATAAGCGCGCAGCTCCACGCCGATCCGGGACCGCAACTCCGCGAGGGCGGCGTCGCTGATGCGGCCATGTTCCATTCGTTGCGTCATAGACAAAGCCTCCTGTCGACGCAGTGGACTGAGTGGACGACGCGGACTGGGACTGCGCCCGCCGCAGGCTACTTCCCCTGGAACTTGGGCGGCCGCTTATCGACGAAGGCCTGAATGGCCTCTCTGGTGTCCTCAGTCTGCATGAGCAGGCCCTGGGTTTCCGCCTCCAACTGCAGAAGCGTGGGCAGGTCATACTCAAAGGCCCTGTTCAAGAGGGATTTGGCCAGGCCGAGGGTGCGGCAAGGCCCGGAGGCCAGCTTGTTGGCTATCTCGTAAGTGGCTGCCTCGAGGCGGTCCGGCGGCACAACCCTGTTCACCAGGCCCATGCGCTCCGCTTCCGAAGCATCTATCACCCGCGCCGTCAGAGCAAGCTCCTTGGCGCGCGCCAGGCCCACGAGGCGCGGAAGAAGATACAACCCGCCGAAATCGGGTATGAGTCCCACGTTCACGAAGCTCTGGCAGAACCTCGCGTCTTCCGACGCCACTATCATGTCCGCGGCGAGAGCCAGATTGAAGCCCGCGCCCATCGCATACCCGTTTACCATGGCGATGACGGGCTGCTCCAGGTTCAAGATCGCCATCAAGGTTCGGTGCAGCCTGGTCAGGCGGTCACGCATGCCCATGGGCGTCACGCCCACCATGGTCTTCACGTCGCCGCCGGCGCAGAAGGCCCGGCCCGCGCCCGTCAGGACAAGGACCCTGGCTTCGCTATCGTTGGCTACCATCTGGACGGCCTGGGCCAATTCCTCGCGGATCTCCAGGTTCAGCGCGTTCATCGCCTCGGGCCGGTTCAGGGTAACCTTCACAACACCGTTGTTCTTCTCATAGATAATCAGCTTGAAATCCATGCGCTCTCTCCTTCAATCAGCAATCAGCCTTCAGCATTCCCTCCAGCCACCCCCCAGCAGGGGACGAGCCCCTGCACTACGATTCCCGACCCCTAGCTCCAAGACAAAGACCCTGCACTAAGGCTAAACTACCCCCTCCCGCCTCAGCCTCTCGATATCTTCAGCACCGTAGCCCAACTCGTTCAGGATCTCATTCGTATGCTGACCCTTCAGGGGCGGCGGTCCCTGAAGTCGTGCGGGTGTCGCAGAGAACTTCACCGGACTGCTGACCAGTTTGACGGGGCCGATAGTGGGGTGCTGGACCTCAACGGCGAGCTGGTTCAGCTTGACCTGGGGGTCGGCGAACATCTCCTTGTAGGTATAGATAGGACCATTAGGCACGTCCTCTTGGTCGAGGCGGGCTCGCCAATAGTCGGTCGTCTGCTGCCTGAAGATGTCTCCCAGGGTCCGCAGCAGGGCGTCGCGGTTCTCCGTTCTCTTAGTGTTGTCGGCATACTTGGGATCGCTGGTGAGATGTTCGACGCCCAGAGCCTTGCAGAGCTTGGTCCAGAACCTCTGGCTGAAGATGGAGATGTTTATGTAAGAGTCTTTGGTCTCGAAGAAGTATATGGGCGTGGCGAAGGGGCTCGACCGCCCCGTTCGCGGCGGATTCTCGCCGGTGGCCAGATATTCCTCCACGCGAGGAGTCTGAAAAGCGATGAGCGAGTCCAGAAGGGTGACGGCCACCTTCTGCCCCTGGCCGGTGCGCTCGCGATGGTAGAGCGCCGACATAACCCCATAGGCAGCGTAGAGCCCGGCGGCCATATCGGCCACAGCGATGCCGAGGCGCACGGGCGGGTCCTGCGGCTCCCCGGAGACCGTCATGACGCCGCTCATGCCCTGGAAGACCGTGTCGGTGCCCGCCTTGGTGCGGTAGGGGCCCTCCTCGCCGAAGGCGGAAAATCCGCAATAGATGATATCCGGCTTGACCCGGCGTGTGGCATCGTAATCGACGCCCAGATGGTGCACCACATCCGGCCGGTAGTTCTGCACGAAGACGTCGGCTTCAGCCACCAGCTTGAACAAGATTTCCCGGCCCTCATCCTTGGTGAGGTCCAGAGTCATGCCCCGCTTGTTCCGGTTGACAGAGAGATAGAAGGAGCTCTCCGTCTTCAAGAAGGGAGGCCCCATCTCCCGGGCCGGATCGTCGAATTTGGGGGGCTCTATCTTTATGACCTTCGCGCCAGATTCGCCAAGGAGCATCGAGCAGTAGGGGCCGGCGATGAGGGTGGAGAGGTCCAGGACCTTGATGTGTTCCAACATTAACTCTGCGCCTCCCGAGACGTAGCGGTCAGCCATCAGTTTCTGTAAGCTGACCGCTGAAAGCTGAAAGCCATATTATCATACTCGCGTGACGGTCACAAAGGCAGAATGGCGCGCTCCTTGAGGAAGGTGAGGATCTCCTGAATGCACTTCTCGGGCATGAGGGCGTGCACGCCGTGGCCCACGCCCGGAAAGGTGACGACCTTTGCGCCGGGTATCTCCGAGCGCATGAGCGCCACCTGTTGTGGCGTGGCGATAGGAGAGTTCTCGCCCGCCAGGACGAGCGTCGGCACTCTCAGCTCTTTGAGGCGGGGTGAGAAATCGAGGGTGGCGATATATTGGTGCAGCTTGACGCCGTTCTCCGGGATGGTCTTCCCCATCTCGCTGATCCACCATTCGGGGAGCTGCGGCGGCGCAAGTTTGAGGTCGATGCGCTGGCCGATGGTCTGCCGAGACCAGTTGTCGACGCCTTTAGCGAGCGCGGCATCGGCTGAACCTTCTTTGACGGGGAACTTTGCCTCCACTTCCTCTCGGGGCACTCGGAAAGGCGTCGACGTGAGCACCAGGGCATGCACGCGCTCCGGATGGGCATGAGCGAAAAGCAGGCCCAGGACGCCGCCAAAGGACTCCCCCACATAAACGACCTTGTCGATCTTCAAGTGGTCCAGAAGCCCGCTGAGGTCGGAGACGAAGGTATCGGTGGCCGGTCGGTATTGGTCGGGGGGTATCGAGGAACGCCCCAGACCGCGCATGTCCGGGCGCAGCACGCGAAACTGCCCCGAGAGAAGCGGCACCCACTTGTACCAGAAGCGGCCGTTTCGCGAAAACCCGTGTTGGAGAAGAAAAGTGGCCGGCTTGGTCCAAGGGTCGGTGAAGTCCTCCAAGTCATAGTACAGGTCGGCGCCGTTGATGTGAGCGGTAGGCATTCAGCACTCCTTTCTTAACATAACTAACGTTCGGTGCGGAGGCGAGGGTCGAGGACGTCCCGCAGCGCGTCCCCGTAAAGGTTGATGCCAAGGACCACGAGGGACACGGCCACGCCGGGAAAGGTGGCCAGCCAGGGGGCGATCTCCATGTAGGCGCGCCCCGGCCCGGAGAGGTCGGCCCCCCAGGAGGGCGTGGGAGGCTGTGTGCCCAGGCCGAGGAAGCTGAGAGAGGCCTCGACAAGTATGGCGCGACCCAGGCTGGCAGTCGCCATCACGATTATCGGCGCCATGATGTTAGGGAGCACGTGCCGCCAGATAATATCCTTGTCCCTCGCCCCGAGGGCCGTGGCCGCTTCCACGAAGGTGTTCTCCCTGACGCTGAGCACCGATCCCCGAACGAGGCGAGCCATCTGAGGGACCATCACAATGCCGATGGCGATCATGGCGTTGGTAATGCCGGGGCCGAGGACAGCCACCAGCGTGATGGCAAGGATCAGCGTTGGGAAGGAGAGCATACCATCCATCACCCGTTGGATCGCCAGGTCGAAGGCGCCGGCCCAGTAGCTTGGCAGGCCGAAGAAGATGCCGGCGGCGGTGCCGATGCCCACCGACACGATGCCCACCCACAAGGCCACCCGGGCGCCCCACATCACCCGGCTGAGCACATCGCGGCCCGCCTGATCGGTGCCAAAGAGGTGGGCGCCGGAGGGCGGCTCCAGCATACTCTTGGAGTTGACCTCCAGGGGATCATATGGGCTTATTAAGGGTGCGGTTATGGCTACCAGGATGAGCAGCAACACGATCACGCCGCCGACCATGCCGAGGGGTTTATGCCGGGCAAAAAGCAGGAGGCCCACGGCGCGCATGCGGCGACCGCGGCCGGCAGCTACCATCGAACTGAGTTCGTGCCTCTCTGCCATGGTCTCAGGCCACACCCCGACTCGCCGTGGTCACACCGGCGTCACTTGCCGTCAAGTCTACTTGTCCAGCCAGGCATAGCGCATAAGATACTGGCCAGTGAGGCTGGGGCTGGAGTAATTTTTCAGGTACGGCTGCGCGGCCGAGAAATCAAACTGCTGGAAATAGGTTCCGGACCCGTACCCTCGCTCTATGACCAGGCGCTCAGATTCTACGAGCGTCTGTCGCCGCTTCTCCGGATCGAGGATGCGGTACTGCTCATCCAGGAGCTTATCGATCTCCGGGTCGTTGCCGTAGCGGTTGTTCTTCGAATGGAAGTGGAAGTAAAAGCGCTCCGCCGGCTCGATGCCCGGAGTGACGATATGCGACACCGCGGCGAACTGCAGATTGTCGCGCTGGGATATGAAAGTGGTGAAGTCGAGTATCTCCGGCTGCATCTTGATGTTGACTTTGACAAGCTGCTGCTGTACGACCTCCAGGGCAGCCACCGCCAGCGGCTGCCGCGGCGTGCCCTTGGCGGTGAAGGAGAAACCATTCGGGTGTCCCGCCTCGGCCAGCAGCGTCTTGACACGATTGGGGTCGTAGGCGTAGAGCTTCTTCAGCTCTTCGGGAAACCAGGCCAGTCCCCAGCCCGGAGGGCCGCCGTACAACGGGCCGGAGAGGATCCCGGTGCCCTGCGTCACTATGTCAATAATCTCCTGGCGCTGGAAACCGGCTGTCACCGCCTGGCGCAGCTTCATATTATCGAAAGGTGGAGCATAGGGATTAAAGAACAGGCCAATCGCTCCACCAGGCACCTTGATCTCTCGCAGCTCCGGGACTGCGCGGCGCAGATTGAGAAGGTCTGGCGTGCGCAACTCGCCGATGTAATCGATGCGCCGGGTGCGGAAGCTGGCGATTCGCGCCGCCAGATCAGGTATAACCACGATGTTGATCCCGTCGACGTAGGGGATGCCCTTTTCGAAATAGTCGGCATTCTTGGCCAGACGATAGTTAACGTTGCGAGTGAAGCCGGCCAGCTTGAAGGGGCCGGTGCCGACCCACTGCTGCGTGAAGGCGCCCGACCTCGTGTAGCTCTTCTTGGGCACGATGTACTGGTGGGAGTGAGAGAGGGCGTGGGTGAAGGTCGGGTCCGGCTGGGTCGTTTTGAACTCAATGGTGTAGTCGTCAACAGAGCGGGCGCTGGCAAAGGCATGCCATACAGCGTAGTAGGTGGGGTGAGCCGCCCTATCCTTAAGGAGGTCCACACTGTAAAGGACGTCCTCGGCCTTCACCTCCTGACCATCGTGGAACCTAGCGCCTTTGCGCAGTCGGACAATGTAAGTCAGGTTGTCAGGCTGCTCCCAGGACTCGGCGAGGTCGGGTACTATGCCGTTCTCCTTGTCCCGCATAAGAAGCTTATTGAAGGACTGTCCCACGACGATGACGCAGCTTGTGCTGGCGCACAGGAGGGGGTCCGTGTTGAGGAGGTCGACGTGCTGCGCCAGGACGGTCTGTCCCCCGAGTTTGGCAGTTTCCCCGGTTGGTTTGGGTGCAGCGGTGGGCGAGCCAGGCTTAGCCGCCGGCTGCGGCTTGGAGGTGGGCTGCGCCGCCGCGGGTTTGGGCGTCGGTGGCGCCTGAGGAGGCGGGGCGGGTGGGCTTGTGGCGACGGCTGGCGCTGGCGTTGCTGCCGGCGCACAGGCGGCCATGAGGACGGCTGCCGCCACCGCAAGCGTAACGATGATCTGAACGTGCGCCAGAGTACCTTTCATTTCTCCCTCCTTACGGCCGTGACTAGTGGTATCGGATGCGCGGGTCGAGATAGGCGTAGCCTACATCCACCACAATGTTGATCAAGATGAAGGCGCCAGTGAGCAGGAAAACATTGGTCTGGACGGTCAAATAGTCACGCGCCAGAATGGCATCCAGGGTCAGACGGCCCAGGCCCGGCAGCGAGAAGATCTTCTCGATGACGACAGTGCCGCCCAGCAGATGGCCAAATTGCAGGGCAGCCATAGTGGTTACGGGTATGGCCGCGTTTTTCAAAGCGTGGCGGTTTATGACGATGCGCTCGGCGAGACCCTTCGCCCGGGCGGTGCGCACGAAGTCTTGACGCAGCACCTCCAGCAGGCTGGAGCGCGTGAGACGGCTCACGATCGCGGCCAGGTACGCCCCGAGCGCCACCGCCGGGAGAGCGAGCTGCTGCAGGTTAGTCAAGGGGTCTTTGAACAAAGAGACGTACTGCATCGGGGGTACCCACCCGAACCAGATAGACGGCATTACCACCATCAAAGTTCCCAGCCAGAAGTTCGGCACAGCCAGGCCCGCTATGCCCAGCAGCCGCGAGACGTAGTCCACAGGGCGGTCCTGGTACACGGCGGAAAGGACGCCAGTGGGCAGCGCAATCAGCAATGACATCAGGCTGGCGAGAATGGTGAGCTCAACCGTGACCGGCACCGCGTTGGCCAGCATCGTGCCGATGGGCTGGTCCGTCCACAGAGAGATGCCGGGATTGCCCGTGAGGATTCCTCCGATCCAATCGATATACTGGACATGAAGCGGCCTGTCCAGGCCCAGCTTGGCGCGCAGGCGGGCGACATCCGCCTTGCTCGCGTCATCTCCCAGCCTCGCGGTAGCGACATCGCCGGGCAGTATGCGCACCATGGCGAAGATGGCGATAGAGACGCCCAGAAGGACAGGAATCGCCAGGAGGAGCCGTCTTAAGATGTATCGTTTCACGACGTTTTCCGGGACGGGCTTCAGCCGACGACGGGAAGATACTTCCCGTCACACGGCGCCATGATAAGGCCACCGCGCTGGTATGTCAAGTAGCAAGCTTGGCCTGTCAGAATAGGGGGTATCGCAGAGTTCAGAAACCCTCATCCCCGTCTGTAAGAAGACTTGATGTGGCCCGAGCGACTACGGACGGCGGCGTACCGTAATCTATTGACATGTCCGGAGCCACGCTGTACATTGATGTGCAAAATCGCAGCGTTCAACTGGGCAACTCTCCAGGAACAAAGAAGGGGTTGCCCTCGGCCTAGGGAGGTCCAGATGGCCATAAATCAGGCTGAGGTCTCAGGCACGCTTCACGAAGCGCCCACGAGGGGGCAGCGGCTATGGCGCGAGATGCTCGAAAGGCGGCGCAGCGCACGCCTTTCATTGCATCGGGCAAGGCTGCGCACTGCTTCTTTTCAGGAGAGCGAGGGGCAGCCGGTAGCCATCAGGCGCGCCAAAGCCTTTGCCAATGTCCTCAAGGGGATACCGCTCCGTCCCCCGCGTTGGTTCAGCGATCCAGGTCCGGTCTTGAGGGCTGAGGACGGCGCAGCTACGGGCTGTTTCCGGCCTCCAACAATCGGCCCGCTTGCTCCTCAAGCGAACGTCGTAGCTTCTCCAAGGATGCTGCGATAGGGGGCAGCGCCTCCCCCTGTAGACGCTGCAGTTCACCCTCTACCCTACGAATTGCCGCCAAGGCCCGTCTTGCCGGCCGGGGATTGCCATTAGCGCGCTCTTGAAGGACCTTGTCCACGATACGTTCGAGCGCCACGATCGCTCGATTCACGAGAGTCTCGACGACAGGGAGCCGGTCGGCTTTGACCGCACGCTCCAGCTCGCGCACTCGGCGCGTCACCTGGTTGACCCGAACGTTGATCTGCGTATCGGGGCTGGTGGCAAGGGCGAGCTCTGCCCATTCGCGGGCGGCGGTGACTTGATAAAGCGGATTGTCCGGCAGACTATCCTCGGCGGCCCGAAGGGCGCCAACGCTGCTGCCAACGACGACGAGTATGGCCAGCAGCGCTATGGTGGCCAAACGCACGGCGATCGGGGCGAGCGAGAAATGCAGAAGCCTGGCTAGTCCCGTGGACTGCTTCCGGCGTTCCGCCGCGAGCGACGCCTGGAGCGTCCGCTCCAGGCGATGTTGAAACTCCGCCGACGGGTCGCGGCCCAAACGGCCCGGTTGCAAAGCAACAGGGACAAGCCTGGCCAACTCCTCCTGGTAGTCCTGGGGATGGCTAGCCAGACAGTCCTGGAGGGATTCCCCCTGAAGTGTGCGCCGGCAGCACTCGTCCAGGGCGACGGCGAACCGCGGGTCGCGTTCGGGCGACTTCATTGACTCTCCGTCCTTTTCAGCAGCCGAGACAGGCTCGCCAGAGCGCGGTGCTGCAATTGATTCACAGAGTTGATGTTCTTGCCCATCAGTCCCGCGGTCTGCTGATTGTCATAGCCGAGGACGTATTTACAGAGGATGACCTCCCGTTGCTCCGGCGTAAGCTGCTCCACAGCCTGGCGCAATTCTTTGCGCTCCTGTTCGGCCTCAGCCAGTTCCTGGGGTGATGGACTGGTCGCCTCGATTTTATCGGTCTCCTCCAGTGGCGCTGACGGGCGCCGGATTCTTTGGCGTAGATAATCCGCTATTTTATGACGGGCAATTTGAAAGAGCCAGGCCAGAAGGCCCGTTTGGTCGGCCGCTCGAAGCCCCTGGATCCCGGACAGCGCCGCCATGAACACTTCTTGTGTCAGATCTTCGGCCTCCTCGACGGTATCCAACCGCGCGGACAAATACCGATAGACCGGCGTGAAAGTCAGCCGGTACAGCTCAGTGAAGGCTTCGCGGTCGTAGGCCTTCGCCCTGCCGATGAGCCCCGCGATACCCTGGGCCGCCTCCTGCAAGCCATCTCCTCACAGCGTCCCACCACCATCCAGTGGTGGCCATTGTTGTCTCGTCCGGTTGTTAATTATGGCGCTGTGGGGGATAAAATGCCAAGTCGGAGACGCGGCAGTGGCCCCCCTGGCCTCCTGGTGGTTCGTCTTGGGGCAACCACCGGTCTAAAGCGGCGGTCATTTGGCCAGGAGGGGCCACAAAAAGACGCTACGTCGCCTACCTTAGGCTTGCGGCTCTATTGGCTTGGCGGGACTCCTTAATCGCCTTCCCGAGATCTCGAGTGGCCTTGCGCATGGTGCGCAGGAACTGACGCTCTTCCCTGGCGGCCGCTCTCACCGTCTCTCTGGCCTGGTCCACGTTAGTCACTTTGCCATCGGCATCGAAACCGGCCCTGACATCGAGGATGCTCTTAGCCTGGTCATAATGGGACCGGGCGGTCGCAACGTCGGCTTTGAATTCAAACAGTGCTGCCTCAAGGTTCGTGACGTCTTTGCCGGCCGCCTTCGCCCTATCTATCAATTGCTGTACTCTATCCGCCCGTTTGCCCGCACGGGCCAGCGCTTTTTGCCCCCGCTCCAGGACCTTCAGTTCAACCTGAAGCCGCCTCTCCAGTTTCTCCGTTTGCTTTGGCGTCGGGGCAGGCGGATCGGCGAAAGCTGGGGTGCCAGGCATCACCAGGCTGCCCGCCGCCAGGAGCGCCACGACGAGACCAACGGCCGTCGCCGACCGAACCGAGATCAGGGCTCTCGGCGCCCAGGGTCCCAGGTCCATTCCATCCCTCCTCGTCCAGTTTTGATGACGCTCTCGGCGCCTCATGCATATATAGTCGTTGACGCTGAGAAAAATGTACGGGCGGCTAAAGAAACCTGTGCAGCGCGCAGAAGGCCCCCTGGATTCCAGGGGGCCATGTCGAAAGGTTCGGTCTCGGCTTTGCCCAGCTAGGAAGCTGAACTCACCCGCCTTCGCGACGGCAACACAGCCATCGCCTGGGCCGGGGCAGTCACCTCTCCTCTCTGGTTTTCCGCCCACACGTCGCACTGGACCAGGTGCTCACCATCCTTGATCAGCTTGCCCGTGACCTTGCCTTTGATCCACTGGGTGTCCCCATATAGATTAAAACGCCGGTACTCGCAGATCACGGCCTTGAGCCAGCCGTCGTCCCCGACCCAGTTAGTCATCACCTGCATTATCCACGAGTTCCGCTGAGCGCCCAGATCGTAGGCCGCAGGAATGGCGATGCCGCCCGCCGTGGAGTCCTGTTCGTGCACCTGGGCGATAGCATCCCTGGCGCCAGTCTTCGGGTCGCGATAGCTCCACGCCGGATGGCGACGAAAATGCCGGATGGCGAAGCCGTGGGATTCACCACCCAGGGCGCCTGTTTGCCAGGCCAGCATGTCGCTGGTGTTCAGGGGCCCTTTGACGATAGGGGTTAGCTCCTCGCCTATCTGCACGTCCTCCCAGTACCGAGGGACGGCCCCCCGCACCTGTTCATTATGGCGGTCCTCCCTGATTCTCTCCAGCTCTTCTGGCGTGTAGCTGTGGACCTTAATGCCGGAATATTTTCCCTTGTCTTTCGCCGCGGAGCGTTCCACCCGTATGCTCCAGCCAATCGCCTTCGCCACCACGTCCCCGCGCTGATTAGTATAGGCGCCCTCCGCATAGACAATCAAAGAACGTCCTGCGAACTCGCTCCTCTTCTCCACTACGTCGATGGGACGATAACTGGGCGAAATGGTGTCGTTCAGCTTCGCCGACGCCAGCAGCAACCAATCTGTCCCGGAGTGAAAGGCGTGGACGCCGGGCAAACCGCCCGCCCGCATGCCAGTAATGTTGGAAACGCAGTAGAAGAACCACGGCGGCGCGATCATGCTCCGGTAACGCGTCCTGGCGCCGTATTCCTCATCCCGCCAGAGAGGATTCCTGTAGTCGCCTATGGCGGTAGCGCAGTTCCTTATGGCGTCTTTGGTAGCCACGTCATTGTAGGGGTCGATCCGGTAGTACGAGCCGGTTCTGCTTCTCAGTGAGGCGATGCCCTCATCGGTCATTCGCCCATGTTCCAGTACCATGCTCAATCCCTCCTCCCGGCTGGGAATTCGTCCTATTACAGCAACGTCTGCGCGTCCTGAGTCAGAAGTCCCCCGACAGATTCGGCGTTGGCGTAGGATGTCCCCGCGGAGACCGCCGTGGTCTTCAAGACCGCGGTGGTCTCATGGGATACCCGCTCCTACGCTCGCGCTAGAGGCTCTGCTCCGTGCGGCTGATTATTTCATCCTGGACCTCGGGCGTCAAGTTCACAAAATAGGCGCTGTATCCCGCCACGCGCACCACGAGGTCGCGGTAGCGCTCAGGGTGTTTCTTGGCATCCAGCAGCACGTTTCTGTCAACAAAATTGAACTGAATGTGCAGACCCCCATTCAGTATGAAAGCGCTGGTCAACGCCGCAATCTTCTGCATCGTCTCGGGGTCCTGCGCCACGGTGACCGGGAACTTCTGGTTCATGATGGCGACCAGCGACTCCTTGAAGTCTGCCTTGATTGCTGAATTGAGCACCGCGGTAGGCCCGCTCCTGTCCTGGCCGTTCATGGGCGACAAAGACCCATCAGTCAATGGAGTCCTGGCGTGACGGCCGTTGGGGAGCGCCCCGATACCTTTGCCGGCGGCATAATGCCAGGATACGCCGTTGCGATTGATGCTGTAAGGATAGCCAAAGCAGTTCTTCTCCGACTGGATGACGCCGGCGCTGAACTTGGCCACATCTCGCAGCATGTAGTCCGCCTCATCGTCATCGTTCCCGTACTTCGGGGCAGCGAGGCACATCTGCCTGATCTCCTCGCCCCTCTTTCCGGAGAAGTCGGAGTCGAGCGCTAGCAAAAGCTCGTCCATGCTGAGCTTTTTGTCGTCATAGACCAGCTTCCTGACCGCCGAAAGCGAATCGCCGACGTCCACCAGGGCCCTGTCCTTCATGTGCCAGAGCGGATAGAAGTCCGATCCGCCCACCAGATGGCTCTTGCCATTTCCAATGCTCGCCAGGTCGAGGGCGGAGCGCAGCGGCATCCGGAAGCGTTGCACGCTGGCCAGGTGCATGGCGCGCTGAATCCTCAGCAGTCTTCTTATGACGAACTCGTGCTGCTTCTTGTAGGCCTCGTAGAACTGCTCGAAGGTCTCAAAGCTGCGCGGGTCTCCCGTCTCGAGGCCGATCTTCTTGCCCGTGACGGCGGAGACGCCATTATGAAGCGCCAGGTCCATGGGCACGGCCGTGTTCATAGCCAGCCCCAGATAGTGGCCGCGAGGGGGCGACACCGGCTGAGAGCATCCATGAATCGCCCAATCGCGGGCGTCCTCCGTGGAAATCCCCCGGGCGCGCATGTATTCAACGACATGCTTGTCGTTGAGGTACATGGGGATGCCATTGACCTTCCGGTTGGTCTCCAGGGACTTCATCATGATCCAGGCTGGGGTCCTTTCGTTCAAGCGAATGGTGGCGTGGGGCTCGGCGAATCTCATCAGTCCCAGGACATGCAGAATCAGATAGGTGAGATCGTTGCAGCCATCCTCGCCCTCCTTCGTCAGGCCGCCCAGGGTGATATGGCTGATCTGAGTGGACTGATTGCTCTCTCGCCCACGAAAGTCCTTGATCTGCTCCAGCCGCGCCAGGTAGGTGATGAAGTCACCCAGGAGGTCGGTAGCCCTCTCCAGGCTGAGACGGCCCTCCTCCATGTCCTTTTTCAAATAAGGGTAGAGTAGTACGTCCAGCCGTCCCACGTGGGCGCCGTTACGCCCGTTTTCCTCGAAGAGGGCTATGTTGGTAAGCCGGATACATTGCAGGGCTTCGTGGAAGGTGCGCGCCGGCTGCTCCGGGACCCATTCACAGGCCTCAGCCATCTCCTCCAGGTCCTTTCGTCTTGCCGCGTCCTCCTCTGTGGCAGCAAGCTCTCTGGCTCGTTTCGCGTGCCTATGGGCGAAGGTCACGACCGCTTCGCAGGCGATGATCACCGCTCGCCAGAAATAGACCTTCTCCGGGTCGCAGTCGTTTGATTCCCGGAAACCCTGCAGGGCGGTTTCGGCTTCGCCGATGATGCTGCGCAAGCCTGCCGAGAGCAGCTTGTCCCACATGGGGATGCCCATCAGGTAGGGCTGCTGCTCATAGGGCAGTGGGGTCGTCCTTGCCGCCATGGCATCCTCATACCAATCGCCGAAGAGCATCCTGGCCGCTTCCTGAGCGGCCTCAGCCGGGGTTGTGCCGCGGAAGTATCGCGACGCCTCCTCACAGATTTGGAGGTCCTCATCGGCCGCGCTTCCCACATGAGCAGGTCCGCCGAAGGTCACCTTCCGCCCTTCCACGACCTTTTCAAAATACGCCCCGTTCCAGTCGATGTAGGGGGCGCAGCCTCGGAAGAAACGGCTCTGGCTGCCCGCTGTCAGTTCTCCATCGTGAATGACAATGGGCACGCCCTCCAGTATCTTCTTCAGCTTCCTGGCGCTTCTCATCTCGATATGCTGGCCCTCGGTTTCCCTCCAAGACTCGACAGCGTACTTCAAACGCTGAGCGCAAACCTGAGGCCTCTCCGCGAAGTATTTCTCCCGCAGCTTCACAAGCCGCGGACTCATCCGCAGGGCATCGATCCGCTGCCTGATCTGTTCTTCGGTGACTGTAATAACCATTACGTGTTCTCCCTTCGTCTCATATCCAATCAAATCATACTAGTGGCGTCAAGACACATTATGGTACAATGCCTATAGCATATGATCACAAACTCCTCGATGACCCTAAACCAGCTCCTCTATTTTCACGCCGTGGCGAAGACGGGCAGCTATAGCCGCGCCGCCGAGGAGTCGGACGTCTCCGAGCCCGTAGTGCATCGGGCCATCAGGCGATTGGAGAAGACCTGCGGGATGAAGCTGCTGGAGCGAGTCGGGAACAGGGTCTGTCTCACGAAAGGGGGGCGAGCTATCTACGATTATGCCGCCCAGATTGCCTCTCTCGCCGATTTGACGGCCCAGAGCCTCGTGGAGGAAAGAGGGCTCATCTCCGGGCAGATCTCCATCGGCGCTGGCACGCCCGTGGGGCTGTACCTCCTCCCTGACATCCTGGCCAAGTGGATGGCGGAGCATCCCCGAGTCAACATAGCAGTCACTATCGCTGAGGGGAAGGAGGTTCACAGGCTGCTTCTGGAGGACCGGCTGGACCTCACGTTCACGTCTGTCAGCGAACCCGCTCCCGGGCTGCGAAGGGAGCTCATATTCGCCGACGCTCTTGTGGTCGTCGCTCCGCTTGGGCATCCCTTCGCGCAGGCAGACCTGCTGTCACTGGTCGAGCTCAGCCAGGAGCGCACGATATTGCCTTCGCGGGGGAGTTCGATTCGCAGCGAGATCGAGCAAGTGGAGTTTCAATATGGCGTTCAGCTCAAAGTCGTCATGGAGGTCAACAAGCAGGACTCTATCAAACATTTTTGTAAGGCTGGAGTAGGTCTGGCCATCCTGCCGAAATCGGTGGTAATCGATGAAGTGGCCAGCGGCCAGCTCCACCTGCTCAACGTGGAGGGCTTTCCACGGAGCCGTCCCTACTTCCTCGTCTATAGGGCAGGCAAGCCCCTGACGCCCGAGATACAGTCGCTCCTTTCCGCCGTGCGCCTATGGGTCGAGGAAAGGCATCGAGGTTGGCAGCCGTTGACCGTGAAGCCAGGTCTCAAGCCTCATGATCTCTCCGCCCCACCTGACTAGGTGTCAATAAGCCCTGTCCCCGAACTCAAGCTCACAGCCATCTTGATAGCCTCCACAAGACTTTGCGCGTCGGCCACCCCCTTCCACGCTATGTCGAAGGCCGTGCCATGATCAACCGAGGTGCGCACAAAGGGCAGTCCCAGGGCCACGCTCACACTCTTCTCGAAGCCATGGACCTTTATCGGGATATGCCCCTGATCGTGATACATGGCCAGGACCACATCGAACTCTCCACCAAGAGCCCGGTTGAACACGGAATCCGCGGGCAGAGGGCCCTGAGCGTCGATGCCAAGGCCCTCAGCCTCGCGTATCGCTGGCTCTATCTCATCGATCTCCTCAGAGCCCAACATGCCTCCTTCCCCAGCATGGGGATTAAGGGCGGCGACGGCTATCCGCGGATATTTGATGCCCCAACGGGTAAAGGACTCGTGGGTCAGTTTGACCTTGCCCAGTATCCGTTCCCTGGTCACCAGGTTGCAAGCCTCTTTCAGCGCATAGTGCGTTGTAAGATGGACCACGCGCAGAGACCCGCTGACCAGCATTGTGGCGTATTCGGTGGCGCCAGTGAGGCGCGCCAGGAACTCCAGATGGCCCACGTCTCCATAGCCAGCAAGCTTCGACGCTTCCTTATTTATGGGCGCAGTCACCAGCGCGGCGACCTCCCCTCCCTGTAACTCAGCGCCCTTGGCGACATATTCCATGGCCGCCTTGCCGCAGGCCGCGGACAAACGGCCGGGGACTACCTCATCGAGGTTGTGCAAGTCAAGGAGATCGAGGGAGCCAAAAGCTCCTCTGGCCTCCGCCGGGGCGACAACCGAACGCACCCGCAGCGGCGCCTTGACCAATTCGATGGCCTTCCGCACCACGCCGCCATCCCCTATGACCAGCGGACGGCAAACAGCGAAAACCTGTTCGACCAGCAGGGCCTTGACGATAACTTCTGGGCCGACTCCTGCGGCGTCGCCCATGGTGATAGCCATAATCGGTCTCTCTTTGGCGCTCACTCTGCCCTCCTGAAAGGGGATATCGAGATACGCGAGGTGCTCAGGCGCACGAATCAGGGTGACTTCAAGTCAGACAAAGCGTCCGTTCTTTGAACTTTCCCCTCCCCCAGCGGGAGAGCATATTCCTCTCGCCGATCGCCGATTCCTACCACCAAGACCTGGCACCTGGTGGCGTGGCCGCTGTGCAGGCCAGCTTCATCGAAACAGGTCGGTTTCTTTGGCGGGGGGCCGGTAATTCGCCAGGTAAAGGTGCTCTTTGGCGGCGAAGCCGAAGATTGGCGCCTGCTTCAACATGGCGACGAATTCACGGGCATCTTGTTGAGACCTGTGAGAGGAGATAGCCTGGATCTTTCTTTCGAGATAGGCGCTGATGTCAATGGCTGTGGTGACTTCCTCGTCGGGTCGCGTAGTCACGCCAAACTCTGCATCAGGCAAAACGCTTCTCGGAACCGTCACATAGTATAGCTTCCGTGGGCCTCGGCCCTCCGACGCCAGTCTTCGGAACGCCTCGGTAGCCGCATCACCAATAGCAATGTGGTCCGGGTGGCCGCTGATACCATCCGGCCCGAAGGTAATGACCACCTCGGGCTCCGCTTGCCGCATTATCTCAAGAACCTTCTCCGTGACTTCCCCAGGGTCAATATTCTGGAGTTCGCCGTCCCTGTAGCCCAGAAAGTGGATGCCACGGATGCCCAGGATGGCTGCGGCAGCGCGAAGCTCCGCCTCCCGCGCCACTCCGGTCTCGACATCCTCAGGCACATCCACGCGAGAGCCGTTCTCACCACGTGTGGCGCATATCAGGTCCACAGGGACTCCCCGCTGAGTATACTTCGCAACAGTCCCCGCGAGACCGAAACTCTCATCGTCCGGGTGGGCAAAGACCAGGAGAATAGATTGCTTAATCGGTGACCCTCCGTCGCTACGCGGGCAGCGCCAGCGCCAATTCGGGGGCCAAGCACGAGCGTAAGTGCAGCATCAACGAATTGGCTTCCTCCGTCAAGGGGACGCCCTGGCGCATAACAAAGCCCCACGGGATGAACCGCGGCATTCCTTCCACGGTAATGAACGATATTTTGCCTTCCTTGACGGCCTCCGCGGCGTTGAGTTTGGAAGCCAGGCCGATACCGGCTCCAGCGCCCACCAGGTCCAGCAAGAGCGTTACGTTGTCCACAATGATAGAGATGCTGAACCGAATGCCGGTTTCCCTGCTGATTTCCATCAAAAGGTGACGCGTAAGGGTTGCCGGAGAAGTGGAAACGACCTGCTCTTGGGCCAGCTCCGAGAGGGAAACAAGTCTACGCTTCGACAACGGGTGGCCTGCTCTCGCAATGAAGCTAACCTCATCGTGGAAACCCGTTTCGACCGAATGTAAGCCCGTCGGCAAGTTCAGGCTCGGAGCAAAGGCAAAGGAGAGCTCGCCGGCCAATATTCGCGTATAGAGGTCACTGCTGTAGCTACACACGAGGCCCACTCGCAACTCCGGTCGCTCGGATTTCCAGGCAGCGAAACAGCGGCCGACAACATGTGCGACAAGCGTCGTAGTCCCGAAAACAAAGGCGGGCGTCACCATCTCGCTCATGAGCTGGTCGGCCATACCCTCCAGAGCATCGATCTTCTCGGCATAATCATAAAGAAGCTTGCCTGCTGGGGTGAGCCGCACCCGCCCCTTATCCCTGGAGAAGAGCTGCACGCCATAAGTCCTTTCCAGACTCTGGACACCTCGATAAACGGACGACTCCGTCAGGCTGAGTTGCTCAGCAGCCCGACTATACGTTCCGAGTTTTGAAACCCAATAGAAACTCTTCAAATGTTTCAGATTCACGTCTGCTTCCCCAGGGAAGTATTCGCATAAATTATATGAATTTATGCAGATTTTGCATTGACGACTCTCTTCTACTTCACTATATTATACCAGTCTCGAAGATAGCTTCGTCGAGAAAATAAGCTGCTCCTGCCAGCTCAGTGCTGGCGACAATAGAGACTCTAGGAGCGAGTCGCCAAAGGAGGGCACTATGGGCACGAGCTTCCGAATTCTGATCGGCCTGGCGATGGTCCTCAGTCTGTTTGCGGCGTGCGCCCCGACAGCCCAGCCGACGCCCACGCCGAAGCCAACAGCGCCAGCTCCAGCCAAGGCGCCGACGGCGGCGCCAACGGCGAAGCCAGCAGCACCGACTGCTAAGCCAGCCGCTCCTGCGCCGACCCCCAAGCCAGCAGCGGACCAGCCGCGCTACGGTGGCATCCTAACCGGCGGCATTGGCGGAGACCCGCCGAGCTTTGATGTTCATCGGGATGAAGGGATGTTTGCCTTCGCGCTTGAGGCGGTAACATACAATGGCCTGGTAAAATATGATTCCAATGCCTGGCCGGCAGAAAAGGTAATTCCCGAGCTGGCAACGAGTTGGGAGGTTAGCCCCGACGGCAAAGTTTATACCTTCCGTCTGGTCAAAGGGGCAAAGTTCCACGATGGCGCTCCCGTTACTGCCGAAGACGTGAAATTCTCTTTCGATAGAATCCGCGATCCAGAAGCGGGGCTGGTGAGAAGCCCCAGACGAGGGCAGCTTGCCAGCGTCACCAGCATCGATGCCCCGGATGATTCCACCGTCAGGATCACTCTGAAGAATCCGCAGGCGTCCTTTATTCCGATCATAAGCGCTTTCTACTTCGCGGTGATGCCGAAGCGCGTGGTCCTGGAGAAAAAGGGTGACATGACAAAAACGATTGTCGGGAGCGGCCCTTTTAAGTTCAAGGAGTACGCCACTGGGATCAGTTGGGAGCTGGTGAAGAATCCTGACTATTTCGTCAAGGGCCGGCCGTATCTGGACGGGATCAAATCCTACGTAATCAAGGATTCGTTTACTAGATTTGCCGCCCTGAGAACAAAACAGATCCTTTGGTGGTGGCCATTCCCCCAGATGACCGTGTCACAGACGAAAGTTATTGAAGAGCAGCTATCCGACAAGATAGCCGTCAAGTGGGGAATTCAGCCTGCCTGGCACGGTGTGCTGTTCAACGTAACTAGACCGCCCTGGAGCGATATGCGACTGCGCCAGGCAGTAAGCCTGACCTTTGATCGGAAGAAGATGCTGGCCGCGGGTCTGGAAGGAGCGGGCGTGGTAGGCATGTCGGCCCAGCCGCCAGGGGAATGGACCCTTCCCGAGGAAGAGATGATGAAGGCGCCTGGCTATGCCAAGCCAGATCTCGAAGGCGCCAGGAAGCTGCTGGGTGAGGCAGGCTACCCTGATGGGTTCAAAACTGACTCCCTGGTCAGGTCAACCCCGGCGCAGGTGGCAGTGGGCGAGCTCGTCAGGGACGCCGTCGCAGCCGTCGGTATCTCTATGGACCTCAACATAGCGGAAACGGCGGTCTATGAGGAACAGCGGTACAGGAAAGCCTTTGCCACGCAGGCTGGCTCTTCTGGCCTTGGACACACGGACCCAGACGTCAGCCTGGGCGACTACTACGTAACTGGCTCTGGCCTGAATGTCGGTGGATACAGCAATCCATATTACGATGAGCTATATGTTAAGCAGTCGCGGACCCTTGACAAGGAGGAACGGCGCAAGATTGTCCGGGAGATGCAGCGAATTCTGCTGAAGGATGTTCCGATCGCCATAGCATTCTGGCCTAACATCCCTTATGTCTGGTGGAGAGAGGTGAGGGGCTTTAACCCGCCATTAATGGGCCACCGCTACAGCTATCAGTACTCGGAAATGTGGCTCGCAAAGTAGAGGGTTGCTTGGTCTTGCGGTATAGAGAGGCATGGACTGCGGGGCCAAGACTGATCTCGTGCCCGGCAGCCGCCAGACGAAGGGAGCTGGTCAGGCAGATCGGGCGAGCAAGGACTGAGACCAGGATCTAGCAAGGTCGATCCGTTCGAAGGGCTACATGCCGCGTAACAGCCAATCGAGGAGAGAGACAATGTACGAAGTACTAAGCCCCCTCGGCGGAGCGACTGTCGGGCCAGCACCTGTTGCCCCGGGTATCACGGACTTGAATGGCAAAACGGTATGTGAGGTGTGGAATGGGTTAGGCAGGGGTCATGCCACATTCCCCATAATTCGTGAGTTGCTGCAGAAGCGATATCCAGACGTGAAGGTGATTCCGTACGCCGAGTTTCCTGTCCAGGACATCCGAGGCACCACCACTGAGATACATGAGCGCGCGGAGGCTGCCGCTGCCCTCGCTGTCCAGAGGGGCTGCGATGCCATGATAAGTGGCATTGGCATTTGAGGGACCTGTACACCCGCGTGTACGCGGCCAGCCATAGCAGCCGCCAAAGCTGGTATTCCTGCCGTGGTAATCGCTCTGAAGACCTTTGTGCCAACTGCGTCTCTAGTAGCCTCCTGGGCGGGGGTGCCTGATCTAGGGGTTGTCGAATATCCCGGTACAATTGCGTTCCACACCGAGGCAGAGATAAGAGAGAATCTTGAAAAACTGGTTTTAGACCGCATTCTTGAGAGGTTAAGCAAACCGGCCGGGAGTCCAGGAGAGGGTTCAGGCGTAGCGGCCACCGGCAAGAATCCAGAAGAGATTGTGTTCAGGGGCACTTTTGAGGAAGTGAACGGCTTCTTTTTACAGAAGGGCTGGACCGATCAGCTCCCGGTAGTGCCTCCGACGCCAGAGAAGGTTGAGCAGTTCCTGAAGTATACAGACCGCTCGCCTGATAAGGAAGTGGCCATACTCCCCCAGGCAAACCTCCGAGCTACCCCGCGGAATATCGCTGTCAACGCGGTAATGGCGGGGTGCCGCCCGGAGTACATGCCGCTGCTCATCGCGGCTGTGGAGGCTGTGGGCGAGCCCGACTTTCAACTAATAAGCATTGGAAGTACCGGCAACAAAATACCTTGGCTGCTGGTTAACGGTCCGATTGTTAAACAGTTGGGCATCGAGCATGGCGTAGGGGCTCGTTCGCGCGGGCCCAACCCGGCCCTCGGTCGCGCCCTCGGTCTGATATTGAACAACATTGCCGGTTTCAGATACGGGGAGACCTTGATGGCCACTTGGGGCGCCTACTTGCCCTTCGTTCTCGCTGAGGATGAAGATGCCTGTGATGAGCTTGGTTGGGAGCCCTACCATGTGGAGCACGGTTTCGGCAGGGATACGAGCACTGTGACAGCGAGAACGACCGTCTACTGGGGCGGCCAGGCACGTCATACAAACTGGGGGGACACGAGCGCCACGCCGCCTCCGGCAGCGCTGGCCGCATCCGTTCTCGGACTGGCAACCATGCATCAAAAACGCCAGGTTATGTCTGAGAATTCCATACGTTTCGGAGCGCGCAATAATGTTGCGGTGCTCATAACGCTGTGCACCGCTAAAGTGCTGGCTGACGCCGGATACTCAAAACGAGATGTGGCGCAATACTTGTGGGAGAACACGAGGATTACCGTAGCCGAAGCGAACGCGATAATGCAGAACTTCACCAGCTTCGGTCTTACAATACACGACCTGGTAAAAGAAGGGACTCTGCCGGAATGGTTCGACGTGGCCCCAGATGAGACGATACCACTGTTTGCAAGTGTGGAGCCGATCGACGTTGTCGTTTGCGGCGATCCGAACAAAGACAAGTTAATGAGCCTCTGGGCCAATTACAACCGGCCGGTCACCAGGAAGATAGAGTTGCCCGCGCGATGGGATGAGCTGTTAAAGGAGCGTAAGCAGTAGGCGCCCCTCAGCAGATTGTAGGGTACTCAATACCTCAACAGCGACTCGATGCGCCGTATCTGATATCCAAGAAGAGGAAGCTTTGGAAAAAGTTAACGTGCTGGTGGTATCCAGGACGCATTCGTATGAGGGCTTCTTGAAAGATCTCCAGGCGGTGGACCCCCGCGTGGTCGCGAGGGATGCCACTGGCCTCTTCCTCGATGAGCTGCGCCGGGACGGCATAACCGACCCCATGATACCGCGCATCGAAGAGATGGTGCAGAGAGACGGGGCCTTGGGCGTGGACCCAGGGACGGAGGGGCGAAGTCTGGACTCGTTGCTCAGCGAGGCGGAGGTGGCCTTCGGGGTGATCATGTGGCCCAAGAACATAATTTCCCGTGCGCCAGGACTAAAATGGTTTCACATCGGCGGCACTGGCATCGATCGCTACGTTAACTCCGAGATCTTCGATGGCCGCATCACGGTGACAAACAGCAGGGGAGTTTTGGCGGTCCCTATCGCCGAGTACGTCATGGCCTTTATCTTCACACTGGCAAAGAATATTCCCCGACTACGCCGTGCCAAGTTGGAGAGACGTTGGGAACGCTTCGATACCATCGAGCTCGCAGGTGGGACACTGGGCATCATCGGGATGGGGGCTATCGGCACCCAGGTGGCCAGGATGGCCAAAGGCGTGGGCATGAAGGTCATCGCTACCAGGCGTTCCGCCAATCGACATGAGCACGGCATTGGTCATGTGGACGAAGTCTATCCTCGAAACGACCTCCTCGAGATGCTGGCGGAGAGCGATTTCTTGGTCCTGGCCTTGCCGCTGACGGCAGAGACCCGAAAACTCGTGGGCGAACCGGAGCTCCGGGCAATGAAACCTACTGCCCACCTGATCAACGTGTCCCGAGGGCCCATTATCGATGAGCCGGTGCTGATTCGCGCTCTCCAGGAGGGTTGGATTGCGGGTGCGGGGCTAGATGTATTTGAGAAGGAGCCCCTGCCGCTCGAGAGCGAGCTCTGGGGAATGCCGAATGTCATCTTCAGCCACCACATGGCAGGGAAGACCGATCGGCGGGGCTACCATATATCGAGGCTCTTCTGCGAGAACCTCACGCGCTACGTCTCCGGGCAGCCGCTCTTCAATATAGTATCCAGGGGAAGAGGCTATTGATGCCCGCCTAAAGGGCCTGGCGCCTCTGCTGGCGAAGTAGCCTTCCATCGAAGAGAGGAACCCAGAAGAGTGAAGGAGGTGGAGATAGAGTGTACGAGGTCTTAAGCCCACTTGGCGAGCCAACCGTTCAGGCACTAGGCGTGGCCCCTCGTCTTTCAGATTTGAGTGGGAAGACAATCTGCGAGATCTGGAATGGGTCATTCCGGGGTGACGTCACATTTCCCATGATTCGGCAGTTGCTGCTGAAGCGATATCCAGCGGCAAAGGTCGTTCCGTACACCGAGTTTCCTACGACAGACGTCCAGGGCATTACCACTCAGCTACTGAAGCGCGTGGAGGATACCGTGGCCCTGGCTATCCAAAAGGGCTGCGACGCAGTGATAACTGGTAATGGCTTTTGAGGCACATGCACGCCCGCGTGTACGCGGCCAGCCGTGGCAGCCGCCATAGCCGGTATTCCTTCGGTGGTAATGGTAGGCACGACTTTTGTGCGGACTGCTTCTCTTCTGGCTTCCTGGGCAGGGATGCCTGACCTGGGAGTTGTCGAATACCCCGGTACAGTTCAACTCCACACGGAAGACGAGATAAGAGAGAATCTGGAAAGGGTCGTCCTTGACCGGATCATAGAGGGGCTAACGAAGCCGGTGGTGAGCCGAAGCGAGGCGAGTACCGCAATGAAGTCGGAGGGGATCGCATTCAGAGGTACCCTTGAGGAGGTGAACCAGTTCTTCTTCGAGAAGGGCTGGACCGATGGGCTCGCTATAAACCCGCCCACTGTGGAACGGGTTGAGGAGTACCTGAAGTATACGGACCGCTCACCTGATGAAGAGATAGCCATACTCCCTCAGGCGGATCTGCGAGCTACCCCGCGGAATGTTGCTGCCAACGCCGTGATGGCGGGTTGCCGCCCTGAGTTCATGCCGCTCTTGATTGCAGCCGCGGAAGCGATAGGCGACCCGAAGTTTACATTGATGAACCTCGGCAGTACCGGCGGCAAGACACCCTGGTTGCTGGTCAATGGGCCAATCATAAAGCAGCTCGGCATTGAGTACGGTATCGGGCTTCGGTCGCGGGGACCCAACCCCGCCATCGGTCGCGCCTTTGGTCTGATTCTCAACAATATAGCTGGTTTCAAAGCGGGAGAGACATGGATGGGGAGCTGGGGCTATTACCTGCCCTTCGTCCTTGCAGAGGATGAGGATGCTTGCGATGAGATCGGCTGGGAGCCTTACCATGTGGAGCATGGTTTCGGGAGGAACACGAGTACAGTGACAGCGAGAACCACTGTCTACTGGGGCGGCCCAGCTACCCCGAGCACGCAGACGCCCGCGGCTCCCTCCGCCGAGTCAATCCTCAAGCTGGCATGTAAGAATCTGCAGCGGAATACACTCAGCGAGTCATCCCTGCGCTTTGGAGAGCGCAACATGGTTGCCGTGCTCCTGACGCCGCCCACAGCCAGAATTGTAGGCAAAGAGGGCTATTCAAAACGGAATGTCGCAGAGTACTTATGGGAGAACGCCAGGATTACCGTGGGCGAGGCAAACAACTGCCTGCAAGGATTTACGGGCGTTGGGATGACAGTGCACAGGCTGGTGGAGGAGGGGAGATTGCCAAAGTCCTTCGATGTGGGCCCGGAAGAGACGATCCCAATGTTTGCCGGTCCGGACCTGATCGATGTCGTTGTATGTGGCGATGCCCATAGAGACAAGCTAATGAGCCTCTGGTGCAACTACCAAAGGCCGGTCACGAAGGAAATAGAATTGCCGCGAGGAATCTAACCTGAGAAGGGGGAAAACAATCCCATGGCAAGGTATCTCTGGATGGTGCAGCAGGAATCAAGTGATCCCGCCAAGGATGCGGAGATAAGGGAATGGCTCGACAAGGTTCACGTGCCTGACTTGTTGAAGATCCCTGAGGTCGTCCGTTGTACTCTATATGGGAACGTGGGGCCCCAGTTGGACGTACCTGACCTGGTTCAGGATATTGGCATTAGCCCGAATCTGAATCCTCCCCGCACCGGGTGGCACAAGGGTCAGGCCAGATACGTGGCCATTTACGAAATAGAAACCGACGACATCGACAAGGCGTGGACAAAGATACGGAACTGGATCGAGGAGAACCACCGGACACGACCGGGTTGGCGAAATCCTTTGTTGAAGGTTATCAGCCGCTCTGTGTGGCAGCAGTTGACCCCTCACAAGGTGCGCCATCCCGGAAAGTAATGCTGGCCGGCAGTTTGCAGGCGCGAAGATGAAAGGAGGATCCATCATGCGGACGTCGAAGTGGTTCATCATGGCTAGTTGCTCCACGATCCTGGGGATCTTGATGGCAAGCTGCGCCCCGGCAGCGCAGCCAACGCCTACTTCGAAGGCCGTGGCTCCACCAGCCGCGACAGCGACGACCATCGCGCCTTCGCAGCCCAAACCGGCGGCGCCCGCACCTACGCCAAAACCCGCGGCGGAAGCGCCCAGATACGGGGGCATTGTAACCATATCTGGCTACGCGGACCCCCCTTCGCTGGATGTCCATCAGGAGTCTTCCGTAGCGACATATAGCAATATTGACAATTTCTACGATGCCCTGATTCGTCGGGACCCATTGGAGGAAAGTGCGCGCGTGCCCGGGCTGGCCAAGAGCTGGGAAGTGTCCCAGGACGGACTTACCTACACTTTCCGTCTCCAGGAAGGCGTTAAGTGGCATGATGGCACACCCTTTACTGCCCAGGATGTGAAGTTCAGCCTCGAAAGGCAAAAGAACCCGCCTCAAGATGTGCGGAGCATGCATACCCCCTTTGTGGAGCCAGTCAAGAGCATCGACGCAGTGGATGCGAACACGGTGCGGATACAGCTCAGCCGCATTTACCCCCCATTTATCACTGTGGCGAGCTTTTCTAAAATGGCTGTGATGCCCAAACACATACTTGAGAAGGACCAGACAGCCTTGCGACGCTCAGCGATAGGCACCGGTCCCTTCAAGTTCAAGGGGTACCAGAGAGGTATCAAGCTTGACGGGATGAGAAACCCTGACTACTTCAAGAAGGGACTTCCCTACGTGGATGGCTTCGTCTACTACGTCATACCTGACGCCGTCGCCAGGGGCGCTGCCTTCCGGACCGGACGTGTCATGTTGGACGTTTTGTCGCACGAGCCAGCGATCCTCAACCAGATCGAGGCAACCATGAAGGATCGGGCTGCCATATACAGAATACCTTACGGGACCGCTTACCATCTGATATGGAACTCTCGAAACCCTGTCTTTCAGGACAAGAGGGTGCGCCAAGCGCTGAATTTCGCCATTGACCGGTACGAAATAGAGGCTTTCGACCCCGGGATGTTGCAGCATGCTCTTTATATGAGCCCGGTCGGGGCATGGGCATTCTCTGAGGAGGAGCTAAGCAAGATGCCCGGCTATGCGAAGGGAGCTGCCAAGGAAGCGGAAAGGGAGCAGGCGCGAAAGCTCGTGGCCGAAGCAGGATATGGACCGGCCAGACCCATTCAAGGGGAGCTACTCGGCAGGGCCGGCGCGTACACCGCTCAAGGCGTGTACATAAAATCCGAGCTGCAGAAGGTAGGAATCGATGCCAGAATAAGCGTGGTCGAGCGGGCCGCTTGGGACGACAGGCTTTACAGGGGCGACTTCTTCATGGCGCACATAGCCCTCGGGTCGGATGTTGACGATCCCGATATGGTGTTTCCCATAACCTTTACCACCGGAGCCCCGAGGAACTATGGGGGGTACAGCAACGCGGAGTTTGATGAGCTCTCCAGGCAGCAGAGCCAGACATTAGATGTAGCCAAGCGGAGAGAGACAGTCTTGAAGATGCAGCGGATGCTGCACGAGGATGGCGCCCGCGTGGCATTGGGTTTTCTGCTTCGCAACATGGCAGTTGACAAGAGAATTCGGAACTTTAAGCTCTTCGCTGACGCCGTACCTTCGGGGTACCATAAGTGGGAGTATGCCTGGCTGGCCGAGTAGGTCTTTTGAACAAGAGCGGAAGGGGTATGACTGTTTCTGGTCCGTCAATCCGCCGCTCAATCCGCCGCTGGGCAGTCTGATCGCCAGGGAAGCCAGCGATGCACCTCTCACAGGGGGCGCCAGCGGACTCACGCCGGGCAGATTGATAAACATGCAGCGTGCCCATGAGGCGACATTCTTGATGACAATGCAGTCTGCAACAAGGAGATAGATATCCAATGTACAAGGTATTAAGCCCTATTGGCAAAACGATCGTCGAGGTGGTACCCCGTGCGCCGCGCCTCCTGGATTTGAACGGCAAAACCATCGGCGAGATATGGAATGGAGGATTCAGGGGCTCAGCGTCGTTTCCCATAATTCGGGAGCTGCTGCGGAAGCGATACCCTGACATCAAATTCGTTCCCTATACTGAGTTTCCCTGGCAGGACATCAGAGGCAGCAACAGGGCGTTGCAGGAGCGTGCCGAGGCTGCGGCGGCCCTGGCTCGCGAAAAGGGCTGCGACGCGGTGATAAGTGGCAATGGCTTCTGAGGCACCTGCACTCCCGCGTGTACGCGGCCAGCCATAGCCGCCGCCAAAGCTGGTATTCCCGCTGTAGTAATTGCCGGCACAAGCTTTGTGCGGACTGCATCTCTAGTAGCTTCTTGGGCGGGAATGCCCGACCTCGCTATCGCCGAATACCCCGGCGCGATTCAGCTTGACACGGACGCCCAGATAAAAGAGAAGGTTGATAAGGTAGTCCTTGACCGGATCATTGAGGGCCTCACCAAGCCAACCGGCAGCGCCGGTGCAATGAGCGCGGTCAACAAGCTGGAGGAAATCGTATTCGCTGGCACCTTCGAGGAAATCAACAGCTTCTTTTTGCAGAAGGGCTGGACCGACCGACTCCCAATTGTTCCTCCCACGCCCGAGAAGGTAGAGCAGTTTCTGAAGCATACGGACCTTTCACCCGATGAGGGTGTAGCCACGCTCCCCCAAGCAAACCTCCTGGCTACTCCCCGAAATATCGCCGTCAATGCGGTAATGGCAGGATGCAGTCCGGAGCATATGCCGCTGCTGATAGCAGCCGTTGAGGCGATAGGGGACTCGGATTTCGCACTGATGAACCTCGGGAGTACAGGCTGCAAAACGCCTTGGCTCCTGGTAAACGGACCGATTGTGAAACGGTTGGGCATCGAGTACGGCGTGGCGACTCGTTCGCGCGGCCCCAATCCTGTCATTGGCCGCGCCCTCGGCTTGATAGTGAACAACATAGCCGGTTTCGTACCTGGAGAAACGGCGATGGGATGTTGGGGCTACTACTTGCCCTTTGTTTTTGCCGAGGATGAGGATGCATGCGATGACATCGGCTGGGAGCCTTACCATGTGGAGCACGGTTTCAGCAGGAACACGAGCACCGTGACGGCGAGAACGACTATCGGCTGGGGCGGCCACGGGCGTCCTACGTCTGAGGGGAGTCCCGGGGGTTCGGGGACCGCGGAGTCCCTTCTCCAATTGGCAAGGGTACATCACCAGCGCCAGGTCACTCCTGAGCACTCTGTACGTTTTGGGCCGCGCAACAATGTTGCTGTGCTTATGACCCCGCCCTACGCGAAAGCTCTCGCTAACGCTGGCTACTCAAAACGGGATGTCGTGCAGTGGCTGTGGCAAAATGCCAGGGTCACTGTCCGCGAAGAGAACGCGATTCTGCAAAATTTTACCGGCGTTGGCCTTAGCGTGCATGACTTCGTAGAAGAAGGGATGCTGCCAAAGTGGTTTGACGTCGCGCCAGATGACACGATACCGCTGCTTGCGAGCCCGGACATGCTCGACGTGGTCGTATGTGGGGACAAGCATAGAGACAAGATGATGACGCTTTTCTGTAACTACAACAGGGCCGTCACCAGGGAAGTGAAGCTGCCGGTGGGCTGGGACAGCTTGTTAAGGGAGCGTGAGAGCTGAACCTGGCACCAGAAGTTGTCGGTGTGGGGCTCAGTGCGGATGTTTGATCCCCGTGGTGGGGGCGACCAAGATGCCCCAAGAGCCAATCGGTTTCTCAGACTGAGCGTTCGGCTCGCCCTTTTTTCAGGCACAAGGCGAAAGGAGGAATCCAAAATGCGGACGACAAAATGGTTCATGGCGGGCAGCTGTTTCACCATCCTCGGCCTCTTGCTGACGAGCTGCGCCCCGGCAGCGGCGCCAACGCCCACGCCGAAGCCAGCAGCGCCAGCTCCAGCTAAAGCGCCGGCGGCCCCGACGGCGAAGCCAACGGCACCGACCGCTAAGCCAGCCGCTCCCGCGCCGACGCCAAAACCGGCGGCGGACCAGCCACGCTACGGCGGCATTCTGACCATTGGCGTTCCTGTAGACCCAGCGAGCCTCGATGTTCATCGGGAGACATCAAGTCACTACGCGATCATGGCGGGGCCATATAACGGTTTGGTAAAGTATGATCCCCATGCCTGGCCAGAAGAAAAGGTGGTTCCCGACCTGGCAACGAGGTGGGAGGTGAGCCCAGATGGCAAAGCCGTAATCTTCCATTTAGTCAAAGGGGCAAAGTTTCATGACGGCACTCCTGTTACGGCCGAGGACGCGAAATTCTCTCTCGATAGGATTCGTGACCCTCAATTCGGGCTGGTGAGGTCTCCCTCACGGTCACGCTTTTACAATGTCACCACTATCGATACCCCGGATGACTCCACCGTCAGGATCACCCTGAAGGATCCGCAGGCTTTCTTTGTTCCCTCCATAACCGGTTTCTCCTTCGGGGTGATGCCCAAACACGTGGTGCTGGAGAAAAAGGGTGACATGACGAAGACGATGGTGGGGACCGGCGCTTTCAAGTTCAAGGACCAAGCGGTTGGCGTCGGTTGGGAACTGGTGAAGAATACCGATTATTTCATCAAAGGGTGGCCCTATTTGGACGCGGTCAAGGGTTACACAATTAAGGATCCCTTCGCCAGGTTTGCCGCCCTCAGGACCAGGAGCATCCTCTGGTGGGCAGCAACATCACCTTACATGACGGTATCCCAGACGAAGATTATCGAAGAGACGTTATCAGACAAGATTGCCGTGAAGTGGGGATTTAATCCTGCCTGGTACGGTGTGTTCTTCAATGTAACTAGACCGCCCTGGAGCGACGTCCGAGTACGCCAGGCAGTGACCATGGCCTTTGACCGGAAGAGAATGCTGGCAGTTGGGCTGGAAGGTGCGGGCGTGATAGGCATGTCCGCCCAGTCGCCAGGGGAGTGGGCCCTTCCAGAGGAGGAGATGATGAAAGTGCCTGGCTATGCAAAGCCAGACCTCGAGGGTGCGAAGAAGCTGATGGCGGAGGCGGGTTTCCCTAACGGGTTTAAGAGTGACGCCCTGGTCAGGTCAACCGCAGTGCAGCAAGCCGTGGGCGTGCTTGTCAAGGCTGCCGTCGCTCCCCTCGGCATCGATCTCGAGATCAACTTGCAGGAGACCTCAGTCTATGATGATCTGCAGTTCAGGAAAGCCTTTGCTATCAGTCCGGGCTCTACCGGCACCGGTGGCACCGATCCAGACTTGAACCTCGGTGAGCTCTACCTGGCTGGTTCCACCAGGAATTTTGTCGACTACAGTAATCCGCTTTACGACGAGCTGTTCGCCAGGCAGTCGCGGACCCTTGACAGACAGGAACGCCGCAAGATCGTCTGGGAGATGCAGAGAATCCTGCTCAGGGATGTTCCCGTTGCCATAGCGTATTGGAGTAACATCCCTTATGCCTGGTGGAAAGAGGTCAGGGGCTTTACTCCACCATCTATAGGTCACCGCTACAGCTATCCATACGATGAAATGTGGCTCGCAAAGTAATCCCCACAATGATATTCATGGTGTGAGAAAAAGGAGAGCAAATTGTGGCATCAGGAAAATTGCGACTTATAAGTCCCACGGCCGAATCCTGGGAGCCGGGGCCCAAGGTGGTCACGTCCCGATGGGAAGGTGATTTGCACGGCAAGACCGTGGCGCTCGTCGATGACGCCCGGCCGAACGCAGATATCACTGTAGCCGCCATTGGCGAATGTCTGGTGCAGGAATACGGAGTGAAGACTATCAATGTAGACCTGCATCCTTTTCAGGGAGAGGACCTCGGAGCGATAGAAATACCCAAGGAAGTGGTGGACAGACTCCGCAAGGAAGCCGATGCCGTCATCATTGCCCTGGCCTCTTGAGGGGGGTGCACGGCGCGGAGTGTCCGCGAGGCCGCCGAGTTCGAAGAGCTTGGCATGCCTGCCATCGTGATTGCCGTTCCGGGCTGGCATGCGCAGGCAGTCAGGTCGGCTAGGAGCTACGGCATGTCGGAGAAAAGGATTATCGAGTTGCCCCTCGGCAATATCTTCGGCGATTCAACCGAAGCCATCCCTATCATAAGAGATTCGGCAAGCGAGGTCACCGACCAAATTGCGCGCGCTCTGCGCGAGCCAGTTCTGGCAGGGCGCCTCAACAGGGGTTAAGAATCAAGAGGGCACAGCAGAACCATGCCCAGGAGGAGGAACAGACTTTGACTGTAATCCCCAGAGGGAAAAGCGCGACGAGGGTAGAGTTGGCCGACGACGCCGATGCCATCCACGAGTATATCGAACAGGAATCGTGGGGCGACGGCCATCCGGTCACTTCCCCAACAGAGGAACGAGTGGAAAGGTTCCTACGCTACATTGGCCGGGACCCCCAGGATGTTGTGGCCGTCGTGGAGCCCTCTAAGGGTCTGGCTACGGTGGAGAAGATCGCCGCCTGCGCGGTGATGGCGGGCTGCAAGCCCGAATACTTGCCCGTCCTGATCGCTGCGCTAGAGATTGTGGGCGAGAATCGCGCCTGGGCCTACCGCCGCATGATGACGAGTCATAGTATCTCGCCTCTGATGATTATCAATGGCCCGATTCGGGCCGCGCTAGGGATAAGATGCGGCTCCGAGGGTATGGGGGTGAGCTGGCGGGCGAACGCAACCATCGCTCGGGCGCTTCGCCTTGCGCTCATTAATATCGGAGGCCGGCCAGGAATCAGCCCCACGAATACCTGGGGTTGGCTGGTCCACTACAGCTACTGTATAGCGGAGAATGAGGAGCAGTCCCCCTGGGAACCATACCACGTTGAGCGCGGGTTCAAAGACACGCACAGTACTGTAACGCTTCTCTGGGGAGAGCCCCCCCGACATATGGAGTGGTTGTACCCCCTTTCCACTCAGGAACTGCTTCACGCTATGGGGCGACGCGCGGCAACCCTGGCCGTCCGCATGGCTGTCCCGTATCCGGTAATGATGTTTGGTCCGGATCATGCCAGAGGCATTGCTCAGGCCGGGTTTAGCAAGAAGGACGTCAAGCGCTTCTTTCACGAGAACGCCCGGTGCCCCTACGGGTGGTACGGCCCGAATGCCCGGTCCGGTTTTCCAGCGGATTGGCAGAAACTATACACTCACGCCCCCGATGTCATGGTGCCTTTGACCAGCGGTCCGGAGGACTGGCACATTCTTGTAGGTGGCGGATCTGGCCCGCAAAGCCTGTATCTGGCCCATAACGCTGGCGCGCCGCTCATCAAGAAGATTGAGGTCGAAGGTCGCTAGAGTTCCGTTGGGCTGTCATTAGCCCTGGCATATGATCACAAGGCCTCCTCGGGCCGGGAGGCATGGTGAGCGGGGGCCGCAGTTTGGTCAGCGTCGAGGGGCGGGATAACGAGAGCCCTAGAGTGAGGAGATTCTCTTGAGCGTGCACAGTGGTCTAAACAAAGCCTTCTATCCCGAGTCGGTGGCCATCATCGGCGCCTCGGCCGACGAAGAGGTGGAGCGTTCATCGGGATGGCTGGGACGCTTTCAGCAGTCCGGCTACAAAGGACGTCTGTATCCCATAAATCCCCGGGCCACACAAATCCTTGGTCTTAAGGCCTATCCCTCCATATTGGATGTCCCAGAACAAGTGGACTACGCCGTCCTGGGGGTGCGGGCCTCCCTCGTCCCGAAACTGCTACGGGAGTGTGTGACAAAAGGGGTAGGAGTCGTCCACGTATTTGCCGGGGGCTTCGTGGAGAGCGGCAAGGAAGAGGGCAGAAGGCTCCAGCAGCAGGTAGCGGAAATAATCAAAGGGAGCAATACCAGACTTATCGGCCCCAATTGTCTGTCAGTGTACTGCCCCTCCAGCGGCCTGACCTTTAACCTTGGCTTTCCCGCCAAGTCCGGACCGGTGGGCGTCGTGTCGCAAACGGGAGCGGCATTGCAGCGCCTGGTACCGGTGGCCGACTCCCGGGGCATCCACTTCAGCAAGGTTATCAGCTATGGGAACGCAGTAGATGTGGACAGCCCGGAGCTTATCGACTTCCTGGCAAATGACCCGGAAACGAAGTGTGTCTGGGCATACATCGAGGGCGTAGCTGATGGCCAGGCGTTCCTCAGGTCCGTCGTCAACTGTACCCAAAAGAAGCCGGTTGTTATTCTCAAGGGCGGCCTCACGGAAGGCGGGGCCAGGGCGATAAGCTCCCATACCGCGACTCTGGTGGGCACGAAACGTGTGTGGCAGGCGTTTTTCAAACAGACCAATGCCATCCCCGTGGAGACTTTCGATGAAGCGCTGAACCAGTTGACAGCGATCCTTTACTTTACTCCGCCCGCCGGGCGCCGCGTGGGGATAGTCGGGCTGGGTGGGGGGCTGTCGGTAGTAACCACGGATATTTGCGAAAGGGAAGGACTCCAGGTGCCGCCCTTCAGTGGAGAGACCTTAGAGGGCCTGGAGACGCTGAAAGGCCTGGCCGACATAGGACGCGGGATCAAGAACCCGGTGGAGATGGGCCTCGCCGCTTCCGGTCTATTCAAGGACTATGCCGAAGGCGTCAGAATGGTAGCCTCCGATCCGAACGTCGATTTTCTCTTGATCCAACTCTATCCCGAAGGCTATGTCCATCACCTGGTCGAGGGTAACCTGATGGCACCGGCCCTGGATGTTCTCGTCAGCACCGTCAAGAACTTGCCCAAACCTGTGGTAACGGTAATCGGTTTGGGCCATGAAATTGCGTCTGTGGGCCTTGCCCTTGAGGCGCACAAACGCTGCCGGCAGGCCGGTTTCCCCGTATTCTCAACGCCAGAGGACGCGGCGAAGGCGGTATCCAAGCTGATCACCTACTACGAGAGAAAAGGCAGGTAAAGAGGAGGTTGCGCCATGGGTGACTTGCCGAAATCCGTGACTATCCTTGATGATACGATGCGCGAGGGGCTGCAGATAGAGGACAAGAACATCCCCGTTTCAGAAAAGTTGAGACTCCTGGACGCGCTGGGCGAGACGGGGGCGAAAACCATTGTCATCGGGTCCTTTGGCAGCCCCAAGTGGTGCCCCCAAATGGCAAACATCGATGAACTGGCAGAGCTTTTTGTGCCCAAGCCGGGCGTGGAGTACGCGGCATTGACGTTCAATCCGAGAGGCGTGGAACGAGTCCAGAAGTACTATCCGAAAATACATGTGTCTCGCAGCACCCGACGCACCAGTTGGGAACTCAGCGAGACCTTTCTGCTACGCAACTTCAATATGACAACGGAGCAGCAGATCGCCGGTTGGCCAGTTGAAATCAAACGGGCCAAAGAGGAAGGCGACAAGGTAGGCCGCATTCAAATTGGATCGCCCTGGGGCGGCAACTTCGATGGAGACGTCTCTCACGAACAGGTGATGAAGTCCATCGCAATGCAGATGGACCTCTGGCACGAGAACGGCTTCAAGGTGCAGTCGATCGCCTTTTCCGATGCTATGGGATGGAATATGCCTCACCGGGTGCGCCGGACGCTGGAGGCGGTCAGGGAAAAGTGGCCCGAAGTCACCGAATTCCAGTGCCATTTCCACGACACCAGAGGCGTGGCGCTGGCGAGCTACTACGAGGCTCTCCAGTTGGGGGGGCGGCAGTTTTCCACCGCCCTTGGAGGCATGGGCGGCTGCCCCTATTGCGGCAATGGCAGGGCGGCGGGCCTCCCGCCCACGGAGGACTTCGTCGTCCTGTGTGAGGAGATGGGGATCGAGACGGGCTACAATGTGGAAAAGCTCATCGAAGCTGTAGCTGTCGCCGAGGAAGTGGTGGGGCATCCGCTCTGGGGGCATGTCTCCAAGGCGGGACCACTAGTGAGAGGAGATAAGCTTTACCCGAAAAACCTGCCTTTTGTCGAGACCCTGGAGGAGGCGGCCCATTTCAGAAAAGGCCCGTCCGTCTGTGCCCATCAACTGGCGCCCTGGAAAGAGTACCCGGACTCACCCGTAGCCAAAGCCCTTACCGGCCGCTCATAGCAATAGCACATTACCTGGCACAGCGCCGACGGGAAATCAGGTGCCGAGGTTGTTACAAAGGAGTCCGTTCGGCGGCAGCGTGAGCACTGGCCACATCGAAGGAGACATAATGGCAGTTGACCGTTCGTCAAGAATAGAGATAGAAGTTGAAAACCCCGTGGCTGAGGTGAGGCCAAAGGCGGTGATGCCCGCGCGCCGGCTCGATACTCTCAGTGGGAAAAGGATAGCCTTGTGGTGGAACACGAAGTCCCATGGGGATATTGCCTTGAGCGCGGCGGCTGAGGCGATGGAGCAGCGTTTCAAGAATGCGACTTTCACTCGGTTTACGCGTCAACTGGACCAGGGACCAGCGCCCTATGATGCGGTGCGGGAAAGCGGCTGCGACGCGGTAATTGCTACCACTGGCGATTGAGGGGCCTGCACGTCGTGGCTTGCCCACGATTGCGCGGAGTTTGAGAAGCTGGGCATTCCCTCAGTTGGCATAGTGTCATCCGGCTTCACGGCCATTTGGGAGGCCCGCCATCGCGCTATGGGGATCGACGTCCTCCCGAGGATCGTTGTCGGGCCAACTTTAACGGGAATATGTCCTGAGCGCGTTCGCGAGGAGATTCTGGCTCAAGCCGAGGGTCTGGTCAAGGGTCTCATCGAGCAGCCAAAGGTTACGGCGTCCCCCGCGGCTAGCTCTGAACAGGCGATCCGATACCACGGGCGTGACGTTCTCGATGCCCTGCAAAACCTGAATGACGACTTCCTTGACCGTGGGTGGGGGGACGGCTTCCCGATTGTGCCGCCGACCCACGAGGCTGTGGAGGCTATGGTGGGTGGCACATCGCGAGCCCGGGATGAGGTGGTTGTCATAATGGAGCCCGGCAGGGGCACAGCAACAATAGAGAAAATCGCCATCAACTGCGTGATGGCCGGGTGTCGTCCGGAGCACCTGCCGGTGATTATTGCGGCCGTCGAGGCGATGGCGGAGCCAGCATTCGATCTCACGGTGATAGCTCAATCCACCGGTCCACAGACGCCTCTCCTCGTGATAAACGGCCCCATCAGGAAGGAGCTTGGCATCAATTGCGGGCGGTGCGCCCTGGGGCCTGGAGCTCCCTCGCGCGTCAACACAGCCATCGGCAGGGCGGTCCGCCTGGTGATGATGAACGTCGGGCATGCTTACCCTGGCGTCATGGATATGGATACTATTGGTTCCCCTAACAAGTACAGCATGTGCCTGGGCGAGAACGAGGAGGCCAACCCCTGGGGGCCGCTCCATGTCGAACGGGGATTTCGCCCTGACGATAACACCGTCACCGTTTTCCCTTGCGGAAGCCATGTCGACGTTGCAGACCTGGTAAGCTGTACACCGGAGGCGGTGTTGACGACCTTTGCCTACACGGCTAATGCCCCTTTGACGCCGTCCTGGTGGTGGCTCCAACGGGAGGACTCAGATCAAGGGTCTCTGATGATGATTTGTCCAGACCATGCTAGAATCATTGCTGAAGCGGGGTGGACCAAGAATGACGTTAGACGATTTATGTTTCATAACTCCAGGGTCCCCTTGGGGGTGCTCAAGAACCCAACCAGGCTTGCTGCTGTAGCGCCAGGGTGGAAATGGCTGCTCGACAGGCCTGACGACACGATGGTTCCAGTAGTACGGGACCCGAAGGACTATCATATTGTGGTCGTTGGTGCGGATTCAGGTAAGTCGGGGTTCGTATGGGACTGGGCAGCGCCAGTCACCAAGGCGATAAGGGCTTAGCACGAACGAGGAGAGATTGGCATGCTCAAAGCTTTTGCCTATCATGGCGTCACCGTCGGCGACCTGGACAGGTCGCTCGCCTTCTACCGTGACTTTCTCCACATGAAAGTCGAAAGAACTTATGAGGCATCAGGCGCAGCTATCGAGGAGGCGACCGGGTTGCCCGGGGCGCACATGAGGGTCGCCATGTTGAGATTTGAGGATATCTCTGGTGATCATCTGCTGAAGCTGATCCAGTACTTATCTCCCCAGGGGAAAAAGCTCTTTGGCGCGAGGCTGTGCGATGTTGGCGCCTCGCACATAAGCGTATGTTCGGATCAAGTTCAACAACTTTACGATGAGTTGCGCGCCAGGGACGTCAAATTCGTTTCTCCGCCAGTAAGCCCAAATCCACAACGTCCCGAGGCAATGTTTACGTATTTCCTCGATCCCGACGGCGTCGCAATTGAGTTGCTCTCGGCTAAACCTCATCACGCTCATGTCGTCGGTGACATGGACAGAGCGGTGGCCTTCTACCGAGATGTTCTGGGGATGAAACTGGACGGAACCCCCCGTGACATTACAAGCCAGCAGGTAGCGATAGGACTCGGGTTTCCCGACGGCGCGCATCTAAGGTCGGCACACATGATTCTGGATACTGATGAGTACGTCGAGCTTCATCAGTATGTACTTCCCGAAGGAAAGAAACAGTCCGAGATGAGGCTTTGCGACGTTGGGTGCTCTTACGTAGCCTTTGATGTGGACGACGTCCAGCGGTGCTATGAGGAGTTGCAAGCCAGAGGTGTCGAACTCATATCGCGGCCGGTGCACCTGACGGAAGAAGGTTCGCGGGTCGCAGCGATGTATATGCTTGATCCCGACGCCTACGCGATTGAACTGCGGACCTCAGCCGCCCGCCCTTGAGTGAGCTATGTAGCTGGTTATCTCGGATTCGTAGAGATCTTCGGAGCCTAAATCATGAACCAGGTAACCCAACACCGCAACGTTAAGGGACAGCACACCAAAGGAGGACTTACGATGCTTGGCCAGAAGGCTCTCATCATCGCGAGCCACTTAACCATCCTGGGACTGTTTGTAGCGAGCTGCGCCCCGGCGGTGGCTCCCACAGCGACACCGAAGCCAGCAGCGCCAGCTCCGACCAAGGCACCGGCAGCAGCGCCAACCCCAAAGCCGGCCGCGCCGGCTCCGACGCCGAAGCCTGCCACGGAGCAACCGCGCTACGGCGGCACTCTCACCCTGGGCACTTCAGAAGACCCACCAAGTCTCGACCCGCTTAGAGAGTCCACCTCCGCCCTCTTTAATATCATCACCCCGGCCTACAGTGGCCTTCTTCAATACGACCCCTCGGACAACGAGAAGATAGTCCCAGACTTGGCGGAGCGCTGGGAACTTAGCGCGGATAACATGGCATACACTTTCTATCTGCGCAAGGATGTGAAGTGGCACGACGGCAAACCCTTCACCTCCGCCGATGCTGCGTTCAGTGTCGACAGCCAAAGCAAGCTTAATGCAAAGAAGAAGGACCAGCTCAATGCTATCTCTCGGGTTGAAACGGGAGGCGAATACGCGGTGAAGGTCGCTCTGAAACACCCCAGCGCCTCCCTTCCCGCCATGCTCGCCGTGGCCCCCATGCCTCTGGCGCCGAAGCACGTCGTTGAAGCCAAGGGCGACCTGAAGAAGGATGTGGTAGGTACCGGCCCTTTCAAGCTTAAGAGCTATTCCTTTGGCGTCAGTCTGGAGCTGGTGAAGAACAAAGAATACTTCGTTCCGGGGCGGCCTTATCTGGACGGACTAACCTTCTACATGATCAAGGACCGCGGCACAGTTCTAGCCGCCTTCCGAACGGGTCGGGTCAAAAAGTTCATACCTGCAATCCTCGTAAACCCCAGCGAAGCAAAGGTGATTAGGGAGAATGTACCTCAGGCCATCGTCCAGCCGTTCCAGTCGCTGAGGAGCGCCACTTTCTTCGTCAAGATGGACGCGAAGCCCTGGGATGATGTCCGGGTGCGCCGCGCTGTCCACTTGGCCACCGATAGGCAGGCCGCTTTGAAGGTCATAGGTGAGGGGGAAGGTAGCATAGGCGCCACCATAATAGCTGGCGAGTGGGCCATTCCAGAGGCGGAACTGCTGAAGCAGCCGGGGTTCCGGCAGCCCAAGGATGCCGACATCACTGAGGCGAAGCGACTCCTGGCGGAAGCTGGGTTCGAAAGAGGGTTCTCGACCAGGATCCTGACTAGGGCTGGCTACGGCGCCACTGTGAAAGCGGCCGAGTTCATGACCGACCAGCTTTCCAGGATAGGCATCCGTGCCACCCTGGAGGTGGTGGAAACAGCCATCTGGTTCGATCGGCAACCAAGGGGCGCTTACGAAACAGCCGTCATAACTATTGGCGTAGATATTTCCGATCCCGATGCGGCAGCGCAAACCTTCGTCAGGGGCAATCGCTATTTCGTTGCCGACGAGAAGTTGCACGAACTCTTCGAGAAGCAGGGGCGAACAACAGATCCTCTGGAGCGGAAGAGGCTCGTCCTCGAGGTGCAGCATCGCACGTTGGAGGTCGCCCCTTCAATCCACGTGCTGTGGTTCGGCACTTATATAGCTATGTGGCCTGAAGTCAGAAACTATAAGGCAGGCATGGGGCAGCACAACAATAGCAAGTACCAGGACGTCTGGCTGGCGAAGTGAGGCGCAAACAGACAGACTCCCTTATAGTGTGAGAGAGTGCGCGGTACCGGAAGCCACACCATCTATGCTTTTACGAAAATGATTCGCAACGCCCCCTCCGAGGGCGGCAGGGGACAAGCCCCTGCCCTACGACTTTTCATCCTTTGTGGTGAGCCGAGAGGCCCAGGGGTCGCTCAGAAAGGAAACGGATGGAGAAGATAAAAGCGATCAAGCTCAGCCAGGTGCCTGTGAGAGCTTTGTCTGGCGGCAGGCAGCCAAGGACCCTCCTGGATGAGCCGGTAGGGGGAGTGAACCTCCGCGTCGTGGCTGTCGAATTCGTCCCGGGGGCTGAGAGCGATGAGCACGCTCGTGACTGGGATGAGGTACTTTACTACATGGCCGGAGAGGCGACGGTGGAAGTCACCGGAGGTGAATCATACACTTTTGCGCCCGGCACATTGATCATCATCCCTCACGGCCTGAAGCACCGTCACTTCAACCGCGGCAAGGAGGTCATGCGACAACTGCTTATTCAGGCTTCCCCCATCAAACCATGACTTGAGTTTCGCTTTGGAGAGGTCCAATGTACGACGTACTGAGCCCCCTTGGTGAACCAACCCTCAAGGAAATAGGCGTTACTCCGCGTCTTTCAAACCTGAGTGGCAAGACAGTTTGTGAGGTGTGGAACGGATCATTCGAGGGCTACGACACGTTTCCCATGATTCGCGAGCTGCTGCACAAGCGATATCCGGGCGTAAGCGTGATTCCGTATACCGAGTTCCCGATACAGCACCACCGCGACAACACCAGTCAGCAACTGGACCGGGTGGACGCTACGGTGGCCCTGGCTGTCCAGAAGGGCTGCGACGCACTGATAGTTGGCAATGGCGGCTGAGGCACCTGTACACCCGCGTGTACGCGGCCGGCTGTGGCAGCCGCCAAGGCTGGTATTCCTGCTGTAGTAATTGCCAGCACAACTTTTGTGCGGACTGCTTCTCTAGTGGCTTCCTGGTTGGGCGCTCCTGACCTCGGAATTGCCGAATATCCTGGCGCGCTTAACCTTAACAGCGAGGTGGACGTAAGGGAGAAGCTGGAGACGGTGGTCTTTGACCGGATCATCGCAGGTCTAACCAAGCCAGCGACGAGCCCAAACGTGGCGAGTGACATGAGGAAGCCAGAGGAAATTGTGTTCAGGGGCACCCTCAAGGAAGTGAACAGGTTCTTCCGCACGAAGGGGTGGACCGATGGTCTCGCCATAATCCCCCCTACCGTGGAGGAGGTTGAGGACTTTCTGAGGCATACCGACCGCTCTCCTGATGAGGAGATAGCCATACTCCCACAGGCGAACCTACGAGCCACGCCACGCAATATTGCGGCCAACGCTGTAATGGCGGGGTGCCGCCCGGAGTTCATGCCACTGCTGATCGCAGCCGTGGAGGCTATTGGCGACCCACACTTCCAGCTGATGAACCTCGGCAGCACGGGCTGCAAGACACCATGGTTGCTCGTGAACGGGCCAATTGTAAAGCAACTGGGCATCGAATACGGCATCGGGCTTCGTTCGCGCGGCCCTAACCCCGTCCTCGGCCGCGCCCTCGGCCTGATACTCAACAATGTAGCTGGGTTCAAAGCGGGAGATACGCTGATGGGGACCTTTGGCTACTACCTGCCCTTCGTCCTGGCAGAGGACGAAGACGCCTGTGGTGAGATCGGCTGGCCGCCCTACCACGTGGAGCACGGTTTCAGCAAGGGCACGAGTACCGTCACGGCGAGAGCGACTGTCTATTGGGGCGGGCAGGGTACTCCTGGAGACCCTTTGGGCCCATCGGCGGAGTCGTTGCCGGAGTCGATTCTCAAGGTGGCATGCAAGCATCAGGAGCGAAATACTATCACCGAGTTGTCTCTCCATCACGGGCTTCGCAACCAGGTTGCCATGCTTATGACGCCACCCACGGCCAAAGTGCTGGCCAATGCTGGCTACTCAAAACGGGATGTCGCGGAGTACTTGTGGCAGAATACGAGGGCCAATGTGGGGGAGGAAAACTGGCTCATGGCAGCCCATTGCGGGCGCTATAATACAGTCCACGACCTGGTAAAGGCAGGACTACTGCCCAAATGGTTTGACGCGCACCCGGGGGAGACGATCCCGATGTTTGCAAGTGCGGACCTTTTCGATGTGGTTGTATGTGGGGACGCGCACAGAGATAAGCTAATGAGCCTTTGGTCCAACTACTTTAGACCGGTCACCAGGGAAATAAGACTGCCAGCGCGGTGGGACACGCTTGTAGCGGAAGCTGAGAGGTGAGCTTGAGGGATCTCTCGGAGATCAAGTTACGGGCAGGGTAACCGAATACCACAACGCTATGGGCATTGGCAGACTGAAGGAGGTTTACGATGCTCAGGAAGAAGTTTCTCATCGTAGCCACTTGTTCTGCAATCGCAGGACTCGTAGCAGCAAGCTGCGCCCCGGCGGCGGCGCCAACGTCCACGCCGAAGCCAGCAGCAACAACTCCAGCTAAGACGCCGGCGGTGGCCCCGACGGAGCCAGGGAAGCCAGTGGCACCGACCGCTAAGCCAGCCGCCCCGACGCCAACCCCAAAGCCAGCAGCGGAACAACCAACATATGGCGGCGTTTTGACCACTGGCACTGGTGGAGATCCACCGAGCCTTGATGTCCATCAGGGAGAATCATCCTTCATGTACTCGATTACGGCGGCAACGTACAGCGGCTTGCTGAGGCCTGACCCTCGCGGCTGGCCGGAGTTCAAGCCAGTTGCCGACCTGGCAACGAGCTGGCAAATCAGCCCCGATGGCAAAGTCTACACATTCTCCCTGGCAAGAGGGGCAAAGTTTCACGACGGCGCCCTCGTCACGGCCGAGGATGTGAAATTCTCCCTCGATAGAATCCGCAATCCTCAACGGGGTATGAGGAGCCCCAGGCGGGAGCAGCTTGCGAATGTCGCCAGTATCGATACCCCAGATGACTACACTGTCAAGATCACGCTGGGCAATCCGCAGGCTTCCTTTGTCACCTTCATGGCCACCGTGTACTTCGCGGTGATGCCGAAGCACGTGGTCCTGGAGAAGAAGAATGATATGACCAACACTGTGGTCGGGAGCGGCCCCTTCAAGTTCAAGGACTACGCCAGCGGTGTCTCCTGGGAGGTGGTGAAGAATCCTGACTATTTCGTCAAAGGCCAGCCCTACCTGGACGGGGTCAAGGGCTACATCATTAAGGATGGATTCACCAGGTTTGCCGCCCTCAGGACAAAGAAGATCTTGTGGTGGGCCCCATTCCCTATGATGAGTGTCTCCCAGGCGAAAATCATCGCAGAGACGTTGTCGGATAAGATAGCGGTTGAGTGGGCATTTCATCCCGCCTGGTACGGCGCCATCTTCAACGTGACCAGACCCCCGTGGAGCGATGTTCGGGTGCGCCAGGCGGTAAGCCTGACCTTCGACCGCAAGAGAATGCTCGCAGTCGGGCTGGAGGGGGCAGGCGTGGTGGGCATGGCCGCCCAACCCCCAGGGGAGTGGACCCTACCTGACGAAGAGATGACAAGAGCGCCTGGCTACGCCAAGCCGGACCTGGAAGCCGCCAGACGACTGATGTCTGAGGCCGGGTTCTCTAACGGACTCAAGGCTGAAGCCCTGGTCCGAGGCGTCAAACCGCACCAGGATGTGGCCGTGCTCCTGAAGGACGCGGTGGCGGCTATTGGCATCACTCTCGATCTCAAGGTAGTGGAGACAGCTGCCTTCAATGACGCGCGGTTCAGGAAAGCCTTCGCTATCATCGGGGGAGGCGCCGGCCTGCCGCTCATGGACCCTGACAATCAACTGGGCGAGTTCTACGTAACTGATGCCGGCAAGAACTGGACTGGATACAGTAATCCGAATTACGACGAGCTATACGCCAGGCAATCGCGAACAGTGGACGTGACGGAACGCCGCAAGATCGTCTGGGAGATGCAGCGAATTCTGCTCAAGGATGTTCCTATCGCCTTGGCGTATTGGACCAACGTCCCTTACGCGTGGTGGAGAGATGTTAGGGGCTATACGCCCCCGGTAAGCTTCGACAACGCTTTTGGGTACCAGGAGATCTGGCTGGCGAGATAGAGGCAGCAAATCCCACCGGGCCCTGGCGTGATACTCAGAGCAGTTCAACGCTCGCTTGTGTGAACCTGGAGGAGAGACCTGAAAAAGATGACATCTCGTGGTTCGGGAACTTCGCAAATTGAAGTGCGAAATCCAGTGGCCGAAGTGCGGCCGCCGGGCTTGACGTCCGCCCGCCGGCTCGACACTCTAAGCGGCAAGAGGATAGCCCTGTGGTGGAACACAAAGTCCCACGGAGATATAGCTCTGAATGCCGCGGCTGAGGCGATCGATCAGCGATGGGAGAACGTCACTTTCGCTCGTTTTACGCGTCCGCTGGTCCATGCGCCAGGGCCATATGATGCAGTACGGCAAAGCGGCTGCGATGCAGTGATTGGGAGCACGGGTGACTGAGGCGGCTGCACATCGTGGCTTGCCCACGACTGCGTAGAGTTTGAAAAGATGGGCATCCCCAGCGTCGGCGTTGTGTCCAGCGGATTCACTGCCATTTGGGAGGCCCGGCATCGCGCCATTGGCTGCGATGCCCTCGCGCGGATTGTTGTCGGCCCGGCTCTCACGGAAGTATCTCCTGAGCGCGTACGGGAGGAGGTCCTGGCGCACGCCGATGATTTGTTCAAGGCGCTTACCGAGCAACCAGCGGTCACAACGAGGCCTTCAGGAGCGACGGCGGACCTGGTCCAATATCATGGTCATGACACACTTGACGCGCTGCAAAACCTGAACGACGACTTCCTCGACCGAGGCTGGGGGGATGGTTTCCCCCTTGTGCCGCCGACGCCGGAGGCGGTGGAGGCCATGGTCAACGGCACGTCGCGAGCCCGGGATGAAGTAGTTGTCATCATGGAGCCGGGCAGGGGCATAGCCACGGTGGAGAAGATCGCCATCAACTGCGTGATGGCTGGCTGTCGGCCAGAGCACCTGCCCGTGGTCATCGCAGCCGTAGAGGCCATGTCAGAGCCAGAATTCGATCTTACTGCCGTAGCCCAATCAACCGGCCCTCAGGCGCCGCTACTGGTCATAAATGGTCCCGTCAGGAGGCGGTTGGGGGTTAACAGCGGGCGCTGCGCCCTGGGTCCCGGGGCGCCTTCCCGTGTCAACACAGCAATGGGCCGGGCGGTGCGGCTGGTAATGATGAACATCGGGCATGCCTACCCGGGTGTCATGGACATGGATACCATCGGCTCCCCTAATAAGTACAGCATGTGCATGGGGGAGAATGAAGAGGCAAACCCCTGGGGGCCGCTCCATGTGGAGAGGGGGTTTCGCGCCGACGAAAGCACGGTCACTGTCTTTCCTTGCGGGGCCTGCATTGATGTCCCGGACCTCGTAAGCTGCACGCCGGAGGCTGTATTAACGACCTTCGCCTACACAGCCAATGCTCCGCTGACGCCATCCTGGATGTGGCTCCGCCCGGAAGGCCTGGAGCGGGAACCGCTCATGGTGCTTTGTCCAGATCACGCCCGGATCATTGCTGAAGCTGGCTGGACCAAGAATGACATCAGACGATTCATGTTCCACAATTCCAGGGTTCCCCTGGGAGTTCTCAAGAACCCGACCAGGCCCGCCGCCGTGACCCCGGGATGGAAGTGGCTGCTCGACCGTCCAGATGACACGATGGTACCAGTAGTGCGGGACGCGCAGGCCTACCATATTGTGGTAGTCGGGGCGGATTCAGGGAAGTCAGCGTATGTATGGGACTGGGGAGAGCCGGTGACCAAAGCGATACGCACTTAGAACGCAATTTATGGCTGGTGCCTTGCCCACTTACATGGGCGCGAGAGCCGCCATCAGCGCCGACAAGCTGCTGCGTGGGCAAGCTTAGAGGCCTACGGGGACGCGTATGGAGCCGCTAGGCACCCTTCGCAGCAAATCATAGGAGGAAGCCAAGTATGAGCCGAGCCTACAGGACAATCCTCTACGAAAAAGACGAGGCGGTGCCCAACATCCTATACGTAACACTGAACAGGCCGGAGAAGAACAATGCCATCAGCATCGGTGAAACGGAGATGACCGGAGAGATAAAAGACGCCATGCTGAGGGCAAACCACGATGATGAGGTGAAGGTCGTCATTTTCAGGGGCGCTGGCAAGAGTTTCTGCGCCGGTTTCGATCTCTCTATGGTGTATCGCGTCTACGGAGGGGCTCCTGGTGTCAAGCCTAACCAAAGGATCAGGTTGCAAACTGACCAGGATCAACTGTATGGTTTCCCTCAGTCTATACTTGACTGCAACAAAGTGACCATCGCTCAAGTCCACGGTTGGTGTATCGAGGCAGGTCTTTACATAGTCAAATGCTGCGATCTGGCCATAGCAGCGGAGAATGCGAAGATTTCTCAGCGGGGGCAGAGGCTCGCTTTTGGGGGACTGCCAACGTTGCCTCTCGAATTAGTCATGGGACACACCAAGAAGGTGGTCGAGTGTCTTCTGACAGGAAGAACCATAAGTGGCAAAGAGGCTGAAGAGGATGGGTATGTAACTAAGGCTATTCCGGCTCAGGACCTGGAATCAGAGGTGTATGCCCTCGCTACGGCCATAAGCGTATTGCCCCGGGATGCCATTGTGATGGGCAAGGTGTCCAGACGTCACATGTTGGAAAGACTGGGCCTGACCTGCTTGAAGGAGGTCATTACCTATCATACCCTTTGTACAAGCATCGGTTATACAGAAGATGAGAGAGACCTTATGTTCATTAGGGACAGAGAAGGTATGGGTGAAAAGGCGGCGTTCCACAAGATGCACGAGAAGTATGAGGAGGCACTAAACAAGACAAAATACTTCAAGAGCTACAATCCCGAACAGGCTCTCTGAACGTTGTCACCGCGGAGACACAGAGGGCTTAGAGAAGGAAATCCGTAAGTTCACTAGGCGAGTCGACGAGACAGCAATGGATGTTCATCGAACTCATCAATAACGGACGACTCTGCGCCTCTGCGGTGAACGTTCTTGAAAGGGTTCTGTTTTGAACGAGTTGAAAGGATTGCCGCTCCAGGGGATAAGGGTCACCGACTTCAGTTGGGTGGTGGCTGGTCCTATGACCACGCGCCTCCTGGCGGTGCTGGGCGCGGAGGTCATCAAGATAGAATCGGCCCGCCGTGTGGACCTGATACGTGGGTGGCCTCCCTTCCCCGTGGGGAAGACGGGGATCGACGTGAGCGGGCTGTTCATCAACTACAACGTGAACAAGATGGGCATTACGCTCAACATGCGCCATCCCAAGGGTCTCGAGATCGCCAGGAGGTTGATCAGCATCAGCGACATCACCGTCGAGAATTTCACCCCGGGGGTTCTCGACAAGTGGGGGCTGGGCTATGAGGAGCAAGCGAAGGTTAAGCCGGACATCCTGATGGTCAGCATGCCAGTCATGGGGAAGACAGGGCCACGGCGCGATTTCGGAGGGTATGGCAACGGCGTTCAGGCGGCCGCCGGCCTCGCCTTCATCATGGGCCGCCCTGACCGGGCGCCCGTGGGAACAGGCACCGCCTATCCCGACACCGGTCCGAACCCGCGGCAGGCCGCGACAGCGCTCCTCGCCGCTCTTCACTACCGGAACAGGACCGGCAGGGGGCAGTTCATCGAGTTGGCCCAGTTGGAGAGCACCGTCAGTTACACAGGCACCTCTATCATGCAGGTCACGGCCAACAAGACGCTGCAGACACCCCAGGCCAACCATTTGGGATATGCGTCTCCCCATGGTGGGTACCGATGTCAGGGGGATGACCGGTGGTGCGTCATCGCCGTCTTCACCGACGAAGAGTGGAAATCCTTTTGCCGCGTCCTGGGAGACCCGGACTGGACCCGAGACCCCAGGTTCGCCAGCCTGCTGAGTAGAAAGCAGCATGAGGACGACCTGGATAGCCTCGTCGAGGAATGGACGAAAGAGAGGACGGCGGAGGAAGTGATGAATTCCTTGCAGCAGGCGGGAGTGGCTGCGGCGGTTGTACAGAACGGACAGGACCTCCTGGAGCGAGACGAACATCTGAAGGTCCGCGAGTCCTATGTCGTCCTGGAGCACCGAGAGGCAGGCAGGGTGACGGCTGACCGGGGGTACTTCAAGCTCTCGAAGACCCCGGAAAAGGTGTACTGGCCGGGGCCGGTATTGGGCCAGGATAACGATTACGTTTACCGCGAGCTCCTCGGCATGTCTGAGGAGGAAATGGACGAATATATTGTAGAGGGGATTCTGGAATAGTTCGCTGGCATCTGGCCGAAGGAACATCGTCGCTTCACTGAGCGCTAAGTGCATTGCTAAACACATGAAGCTGGGAGGCTGGATATGACAATTCGACAGGATACTGGAGTCCGGGTTCTGGAGGTGCTGGACCCTGTGGCGGCCATAGCGGCCAAGACTGTCCGCCCAGCGCCTCGCCTGCGCGATTTGAGCGGCCGGAAGATTGGCCTTTATTCGAACACCAAGCCAGGGGCCGACGTCGGCCTGGAGGAAGTTGCCCGGATGCTGCAGACCAGGTTCCAGGGCCTGAAGTTCGAGAAGTTCTCCTATATCTATCCCCACGGCAACGATATTATTGACAAGATGGCCCAAAGTGGCTGCGAGGGTATCGTTAGCGCCACCGCTGACTGAGGGGCATGCACGTCGTGGCTTGCCCGCGACATGGTGGAGTTCGAGAAGAGAGGGATTCCCACGGTAATGCTTAACGCCAGCGCCTTCCAGTCTGATGCTCGGGCTACCGCGAAGGCCTTCGGCATGAAGCACATAGCCTTGGCCATGATTTCCACACCCCTGACCAACCTCTCGCCAGAAGATACCCAGGAGGTCGTGGCTGATAGCTTAAATAGCGTAATCGAAGGCCTGACCAAAGAGGTCGAGGTTGCAGTGTCGGAGGAGAAGCCCGGTCTCAAGACCTTCAGCTTTCAGGCCCCCAGCAGCTACGACGCCTTCGAGGAGATGAACGAGTTTTTCCTCAGGAACGGATGGGGAGACGGCTTCCCCTTAATACCGCCCACGCCAGAGAAGGTTGACAGGATGCTGACGGGCGCCAGCCGTCCTCGAAGCGACCTGGTGACTGTTCTGGAACCTGGGAACGGAGAGGCCACGGTGGAAAAGGTCGCCATCAATGCCGTCATGGCCGGATGCTTGCCGGAACACATGCCAGTCCTCATCGCCGCTGTAGAAGGGATGGCCGATCCAGCCTTCAACATGAGGAGCGTTGCTGTCTCCACCGGTCCCCATGCCCCCATTCTCATCGTGAATGGCCCCATCGCCAGGGAGCTCAACATTAACTCCGGCATCGGTGCACTGGGCCCGGGGCGCCAGTCGCGCGCCAATACCGTCATTGGTCGAGCCATCAGGCTCATCATGATGAACATCGGTCACACTTACGTAGGCGAACTCGATATGGATACCATTGGGTCGCCCAACAAGTACAGCATGTGCGTCGCCGAGAACGAGGACAAAAATCCCTGGGAGCCGCTTCACGTGGAGAGGGGGTTCGGCAAGGATACCAGCACAGTCACCGTTTTCGGCGTTGAATCCTTCATAAACATGGCCGATCTCCGAAGCTACACGCCAGAGCACGTCCTTCAGTCCTTTGCCGGCACGGGGAATAGCGCCGGCGCCCACGTCGGCGCCTGGCTGCAAGGGGGCCGCATCTGGCAACCCTTCTTGCTCATCTGCCCGGAGCATGCCAAGATTATCGCCGACCAGGGCTGGACGAAGCAGGATGCCAAGGAATACCTTTACCATAATGCCCGCATCGAGTGGCGCTACCTCAAATACGGCGGCTGTTTTGAACCAGAGAGCAACGTCCCTGCGTGGCGGTGGCTTCGGGATGCCCCGGAGGACATGCTGCTGCCCATCGCCGCCGGGCCCGACTGGTTCCACATCGCCGTGGTCGGTGGGCCCGTGGGCAAGTCCGCCTACCTGACGGGGGTCGGCGCCCCGGTCACGGTTGAGGTCAAGAAGTAGACTGGCGCGTTCATGTATCCGGACATGTGGCTTGCCCAGTAAAGGGAGGCCGGGTTCTCAGCAGGCGAGGGTCTGACATTTCCGACTCGTAGGACTGCTGACCACGTCGGTCAAGGAGCTAGACAGAATGTATAAGGTTGTCAGCCCTCTCGGCGAATCAACCGTCGAGGAAGTAGCCATTGCACCTCGTCTTTCCGACTTGAATGGCAAGACAGTCTGTGAGGTGTGGAATGGGGCTTTCAGAGGTAACGTCACCTTCCCCGTTATTCGCAAGTTGCTGGAGAAGCGATATCCAGGCGTAAAGGTGATTCCCTATACCGAATTCCCCTTGCAGGACTTCCATGGTACCACCGGCCAGCTCCTGGAACGCGTGAAGGCTATGGTAGACCTGGCAATCCAAAAGGGCTGCGACGCAGTGATAAGCGGCAACGGCTTTTGAGGTACCTGCACACCCGCGTGTACGCGGCCGGCCATAGCAGCAGCCAAAGCTGGTATTCCTTCCGTTGCAGTTGTTGGCACGACTTTCGCGCGTACCGCTTCTCTGATAGCTTCCTGGGCAGGTTTATCTGACCTGGGAGTTGCCGAATATCCCGGCGCGATTCAGCTTCACACGGAGACAGGAGCGGCCCAACTTGCAGCGGACGCCGAGATAAGAGAGAATCTGGAAAACGTGGTATTTGACCGCATCGTCGAGGGCCTGACTGGGGCGGGACGGACCCGAAGCACGGCCACCAAGCCCAAGAGCCAGAAGAAGATGGTGTTCAGCACGTTCGAGGAAGTGAACGTGTTCTTCTCTGCGAAGGGCTGGACCGATAGACTGCCGATAATCCCTCCCACAACGGACAAGGTCGAGGAGTTTCTGAGATACACTGACCGCTCCGCTGACGAAGAAATAGCCATCCTCCCCCAGGCAAACCTGCGAGCTACTCCCCGGAACATCGCTGCCAATGCGGTCATGGCAGGCTGCCTGCCGGAGTTCATGCCGTTGCTGATCGCAGCGGTGGAGGCTCTGGGCGAGCCGGATTTCCAATTGATGAGCATCGGCAGCACGGGCTGCAAGACGCCTTGGCTGCTGGTGAACGGACCCATTGTGAAGCAGTTGGGCATCGAGTACGGCGTCGCGGCTCGTTCACGCGGGCCCAATCCGGCCATCGGCCGCGCCCTCGGCTTGATAGTGAACAACATAGCTGGTTTCAGACCGGGGGAAACGTGGATGGGGACCTGGGGTTATTACTTGCCCTTCGTTCTTGCGGAGGATGAGGATGCCTGCGATGGGATCGGCTGGGAGCCGTGCCATGTGGCGCACGGCTTTGCACGGGGTACGAGTACGGTGACTGCCAGGACCACCACTTATTGGGGCGACCAGGCGCGTCCCGCGGGAGCTAGCGCGAAGTCCATCCTCCAGGTCATGTGCAACCATCAGGAACGAATGGTCCCCACTGAGGTGTCCCTGCCCTTTGGAGAAGGCGTAATGGTAGCCGTTCTGGTAACACCCTACACTGCCAAGGTTCTGGCGAGTAACGGCTACTCCAAACGCGATGTCGCCGAGTACTTGTGGCAGAACACGAGGATTGCCGTGGGCAGGGCAAATACTTTGATGCAAGGATTCGCCGGTTTCGATAGAGACGTATCTTCAGGGTTTCGCACCGTTCACGACATAGTGGCAGAGGGGGTGCTGCCAAAGTGGTTCGACGTGGGCCCGGAGGCGACGGTCCCAATCCTTCCAAACCCCGACGTGATAGACGTTATCGTAAGCGGGGACGCGCACATACATAAGACAATGAGTCTCTGGTGCAACTATAACAAGCCCGTCACGAAGGAAATAAGGCTGCCTGGTGGCTGGCTGCTGGGGAAAAAGGGAAATGAAGCTGCCATGTAAAGCATTACCAAGAGGAGGTCCGATATGTGGCCAAGCAGGCTCTTGATGACGGCGATATCTCTGGCAACTCTCGCGTTGCTCATCGCAAGCTGCGCGCCGGTGGCAGCCCCCGCGACCAGGGCGCCAGCGCCTGCAGCAACTAAGCCGGCGGCGGCAGCGCCAACGGTCAAACCAGCGGGCCCGATTCCTACGTCAAAGCCTGCCGCCGAACAGCCCAGATACGGCGGCACCCTGTCGCTGGGCGCCTCTGCGGACCCGCCGAGCCTCGACCCGATCAAGGAGGCCAGCGGCACCCTTTTCAACATCTACCCGGTTTACAGCGGCCTCCTTCAGTACGACCCGCTGGCTAACGAGAAGATAATCCCGGACCTTGCGGAGCGGTGGGAGCTCGGCGCCGACAAGATGTCCTACACATTCTACTTGCGCAAGGACGCTAGGTGGCACGACGGCAAGCCCTTCACCGCAGAGGATGCTGCTTTCAGCGTTGACAATCAACGCAAGACCAGCGCCAGGAAGAAGGACCTCCTCAGTGCGATCTCCGGCGCCGAAGTTGCAGGCGAGAACGCCGTAAGAGTGACCCTCAAGTACCCAAGCGCTTCTATTCCTGCCTGGCTCGCCGTGGGCAGCATGGCCATGGCGCCGAAGCACGTTTATGACGCCAAGCGCGACCTCAGGAATGAGGGAGACGGGACCGGGCCGTTCAAGCTCAAGAACTATTCTTTGGGCATCGCCATGGAACTGGTGAAGAACCCGAATTACTTCGTCCCCGGGCGGCCCTACCTGGACGGAATCACCGCCTATATCGTGAGAGACCGGGGCACACTTATGGCTGCCTTCCGGACAGGCCGGATCAAACTGCCCGTGCCTTACATCTTTGTGGCCCCCAGCGAAGCGAAGATGATCGGGGGCAGTGTGCCTCAGGCCATCGTCCAACCGTATAAGTCGCTGAGGTTCGGTATCTTCCGTATGAAGATGACCGATAAGCCCCTGGATGATGTCCGGGTGCGTCGCGCCATGTACCTTGCCACCGACCGGCAAGCCGCTCTTAGGGCGGTAGGCGAGGGGGAAGGGACCCTCGGTGTCGCCAATATAGGTGGCGAGTGGGCGATCCCGCAGGAGGAGTTGCTGAAACAGCCGGGGTTCAGGCAACCGAAGGACGCCGACATCGCCGAGGCGAAGAAGCTCCTGGCCGAAGCCGGCTACGCCGGGGGCCTGGACACCAAGATACTGGTTAGAACGGGCTACGGCGCCGATCTGAAGGTAGCCGAGTTCATGACCGACCAGCTTTCCAAGGTAGGCATCCGTGCGGTGGTGGATGTCCAGGAATCAGCCACCTACCTCGACCGGATTGACAGGGGCGCCTACGAGACAACCACCTCAAATGACGGTATAGATATTACCGATCCCGATTCGTCATCGAGCTACTTCGTCAAGGGCAATCGCTATTTCGTTTCTGACGACAAGCTCCACGAGCTCTTCCAGAAGCAGGTGGGAACGACTGACCCCGCTGAACGAAAGAAGGTTGTCCTGGAGATGCAATATCGGGTAATGGAGGTCGCACCTTACGTTATCGCTCTTTGGTTCCGCCACTACATCGCCTTCTGGCCTGAAGTGAAGAACTACAAGGCGGGCACCGGGCAGCACAACAACAGCAAGTACCAGGACGTCTGGCTGGCCAAGTAGGAGCGAGTCGAGCCGGAAAGCAGACAAAGTGGCAAGCCAGACTGAGGTCATGCTTTGACACGCCATCAGGCATCGTGTACACTGATGCCACGATAGAGCTCGCTGCTGCATGATAGTCTATTCAGATAGCAGTTGGCTGCACTGTTACGGTGCAGTTGGCCTCGCTCAAATGCCGGCGATCAAAAAGAGATGTCTGAGTAGCAGACTAATAGCCCAACTTAGAGAAAGGACGTAATACCATGAAGCGACACGGAGCGTCCAACCTGATCGCTTGTCTTGCCACCCTGGGACTGGTAATGGCAAGCTGCGGCCCCGCTGCGGCCCCGCCGCCCGCGGCAAAGGCCGTATCTCCAGCGCCTGCCGCAACGAAAGCCCCGGCGCCGCCTGTGGCAACAGCGACAGGCGCGCAACCCGCGGCAAAGGCCGCGCCCCCCGGGCTGACCCCCAAGTCGGCTAGCGAGCAGCCCCGCTACGGCGGCATCTTGACTGTTGGCACCGGCGGAGACCCGCCGAGCCTCGATCCCCATCGGGAAACCACCAGCTATAACTACTCCATTACGACATCGGCCTACAATGGTCTGGTGAAATACGACTCGCAGGCGTGGCCGGCGATGAAGGTAGTCTCCGATCTGGCCACGGGCTGGCAACTCAGCCCCGATGGCAAAGTCTACACTTTCAACCTGGCAAAAGGGGTCAAGTTTCACGACGGCGCTCCCATGACCGCGGAGGACGTGAAGTTCTCTTTCGAACGGATCCGCGATCCTCAGTTGGGGCTGGCGAAGAGCCCCAGACGTCAGCAGCTTTCGAATGTCGCCAGTATCGGCGCCCCGGACGATTCCACTGTGAAGATCACCCTGGGCTATCCCCAGGCTTCCTTCCTGCCCACCATTGCCGCTTTCTACACGGGCGCGGTCATGGAGAAGCGCCTCGTCCTGGAGAAAAAGGGCGACATGACGAAGACCATAATGGGCACCGGGCCCTTCAAGTTCAAGGATTACACCAGCGGCATCAGCTTTGAACTGGTCAAGAACAAAGACTACTTCCTCAAAGACCGGCCGTATCTCGATGCCGTCAAGGGTTATATCATTGCGGACCGGTTTGCCCGCTTCGCCGCCCTGAGGACCAGAAACATCCTCTGGTTATCGCCGTTCCCCTACATGGCCGTACCTCAGGCGAAAATGGTCGAGGAGCAACTGTCGGACAAGATCAACCTCAAGTGGGCGTTCCATCCCGCCTGGTACGGCGCGGCTTTCAATGTCGCCAGAGCGCCCTGGAGCGACGTTCGGGTGCGCCAGGCGGTGAGTCTGAGCTTCGACCGGAAGAAGATGCTGGCGGTTGGGCTGGAGGGAGCGGGCTTGATAGGCATGTCAGGCCAGCCGCCGAGTGAGTGGGCCCTTCCTGAGGAGGAGATGAACAAGGTGCCCGGCTATGCCAAACCAGACATCGAGGCGGCAAAGAAGCTCATGGCGGAGGCGGGGTTCCCCAACGGGTTCAGGACCGAGGCCCTGGTCTGGGCAACCCCGGTGCACCAGGCCTTCGCTTTGCTCTTCAAAGACGCCGTGGCCGCCGTCGGCATCACCGCCGACCTCAACGTCAACGAGACCACCGTCTACAATGATCTCCGCTTCAGGAAGGCCTTTGGCGTCATGGCAAGCGCTTCTGGCTCAGGGAGTACAGACCCGGACATGGTCCTGGGCGATTACTACGTAACGGATTCCGCCCAGAATTTCGGTGGGTACAGCAATCCCCAGTTCGATGAGCTGTACGTCAAACAGGTGCGCACCCTGGACACCACTGAGCGGCGTAAGATCGTCTGGGAGATGCAAAGAATCCTGCTCAGGGACGTCCCCATTGCCATAACTTACTGGAGCAACGTCGCCTATGCCTGGTGGAAGGAGGTCAGGGGCTTCAACCCGCCGGTGAGCTTCTTCCACGCCTTCGGGTACCAGGAAATCTGGATCGCCAAGTAGAGGGGTTAAGGCGGCTCTGCAAGATGATACAATAGGGCCGATATTGAAGACGCAGGAATCACAAAAAGGAGAGGGACACACGATGCTCAAGGGCTTTGCCTACCACGGCGTCAACGTCAGCGACCTGGAGAGATCCGTCGCCTTCTACCGCGACCTGCTGCACATGAAGGTCGAGGAGACCTATGAGGCGGCAGGCGACGCTCTCGCACAGGCGACCGGGCTTCCTGGGGCGCGCCAGAAGGTTGCCATGCTGGGCTATACGGATACGTCCGGGTATCACCGTCTGAAGCTCGTCCAGTGGCTAGCTCCCGAGGGGAAGCAGCGCTTCGAGGCCCGACTGAACGACCTGGGCGCTTCTCACGCGGACTACTGTGTGGAACAGGTCAAGCAAGAATACGAGGCGCTGCTCGCTCAGGGCGCAAGATTCATTTCGCCGCCGGTGGTCCCCTTTCCGGAACGTCCCGAGAGAAGCTTTACGTATTTGCTCGACCCAGATGGGATCGTAAGCGAACTGCACCGACGCAACCCTCATCATGCCCATGCCGTCAGCGATTTGGACACCGCCGTGGCCTTCTATCGAGACGTCTTGGAAATGAAGCTCGATTGTATCCTTGAGATCAGAGGTAAAGGGATAGAGCAGGGAACTGGATTCTCCGGGGTATATCTGCATTCAGGGCATATGGTCATAGATACCGAGGAGTACGTCGAGCTTCATCACTACGTGACTCCTGCTGGGAAGAGATCGTCTGGGATGAAGCTCTGCGATGTTGGCCGCACTCACGTAGCTTTTGATGTGGACGATGTTCAGAAGAGCTATCAGGATCTGCAGGCCAAGGGTGTCAATTTCATATCGCGGCCGGTGCACCTGCCTGCCGAGGCGCCGGGGGCGACCATGGTCTATTTGATTGATCCCCACGAGTATTTGGTCGAGTTGCGCTCCGGGCCGACGTCGTAACAGGAACCGCGTCCGGTCTTGCGGGGGGCCATGGGCGGTGCAACCATATGCCTCGCCGGCCCGAGGTCAGAAACTACAAAGCAGGCGTTCGGCGGCGCAACAATAGCGAGTATCAGGATGTCTTGCTAGCCAAGTGGGTACTCGACGTTGTGTGCTCTTCGCCGCAGGACAAATCCAGAAGGTCGACTGGGAGCAGACCAAGAAGTAGGAGGTCGAGACAGGATGTATCGCGTCGTCAGCCCACGTGGTGAGCCAACCGTCGAGGTAGCAGGCAGTGCTCCTCGGCTTTCAGACTTAAGCGGGAAGACAGTTTGCGAGGTATGGAATGGGGGATTCAGGGGTTTCGTTACCTTTCCCATAATCAGGGAGTTGCTGCAGAAGCGATATCCGGGTGTGAAGGTGATTCCGTACACCGAGTTCCCGATCCAAGACGTTCACGGCAACACCGATCAGTTGCTCGAGCGTGTAAGAGCGATGGTGGAGCTGGCCCTCCAGAAGGGCTGCGACGCCGTGATAACCGGCAACGGGTTCTGAGGGACCTGCACGCCCGCGAGTACGCGGCCAGCCGTGGCAGCCGCCAAAGCCGGTATCCCCGCTGTGCCCCTGGTGGGCACGACTTTTGTGCGCACTGCTTCTCTAACAGCTTCCTGGGCGGGGATGCCTGACCTGGGAATTGCCGAATATCCCGGCGCGATTCAGCTTCATACAGATGAACAGATAAGAGAGACTCTGGAAAAAGTGGCCTTTGAACGGATCGTCGCGGGGTTGACTAAGCCGCCGGAGAAGCGAGGGGCGGCGGGCGCCGAGGGGAAATCAGGGGAGATCGTGTTCAGCGGCGACTTGGAGGAAGTTAACAAGTTCTTCCGCGACAAGGGATGGACGGATGGCCTGGCGATTATCCCTCCTGCCGCAGACAAGGTTGAGCAATTTCTAAGATACACGGACCGCTCGGCCGATGAAGAGGTAGCCGTACTCCCGCAGGCAAACCTGCGCGCGACCCCGCGCAACATTGCCGCGAACGCAATCATGGCGGGCTGCCTGCCCGAGCACATGCCACTGCTGATCGCAGCCGTGGAGGCGGTGGCAGACCCCGATTTTCAACTGATCAATCTCGGTAGCACGGGTTGCAAAACACCCTGGTTGCTGGTAAACGGACCAATTGTGAAGCAGTTGGGAATCGAGTACGGTATCGGGCTTCGTTCGCGCGGTCCCAACCCTGCGCTTGGTCGCGCTCTCGGCCTGATACTGAACAACGTCGCCGGCTTCAGGTCGGGAGACACCTGGATGGGCACGTGGGGCTATTACCTGCCCTTCGTGCTGGCCGAGGACGAGGATGCTTGCGAGGCTATCGGCTGGCCTCCTTACCACGTGGAGCATGGTTTCAGCAAAGACGCGAGCACCGTTACCGCACGAGCGACTGTCTACTGGGGAGGCCAAGGCACTCCCGCGCACCCTTCGGGCCCATCGGCGGAGGCCATCCTTAAGGTGGCATGCAAACATCAGGAGCGGCAAACCATCACCGAGCTGTCACTGCTGTTCGGATCGCGCAATCAGGTTGCCTTGCTTGTAACACCTCCTACCGCCAAAGTTCTGGCCAGGGATGGCTACTCGAAACGGGACGTCGCGGAGTATTTGTGGCAGAATGTAAGGACTAACCTTGGCGAGGAAAACTGGCACCTGCAGGCGCACACCGGAAAGGACATCACTGTCCGTGACCTGGTAAAGGGCGGCACACTGCCAAAGTGGTTTGACGTGGGGCCTCAGGAGACGATTCCAATGTTCACGAGCGCCGACCTGTTCGACGTCGTCGTGTGCGGGGACGCATACCGAGACAAGATGATGAGCCTTTGGTGCAACTATTTCAGGCCGGTCACCAGGGAAATAAAGTTCCCCGCGGCCTGGGACAAGCTGACCAAAGAAAGTCTGGCCAGGTAGTGGAGGGTGTCAATGTAGACCGCCGTGGTCTCCAAGACCGCGGTGGTCTTTCGGACAGCCTCATAACAGCGCCCCCCAGGAGGACTGACATGCCAAAGAACGCTATGGTGATCCTGCTGACGATTCTCGGACTGCTCGTTGTGAGTTGCGCTCCCCCGCAACAGCCAGCAGCCGCGCCCAAGGCGCCGCCCGCCGCAACCAGCACCTCCGCCGCGCCCACAGCGCCCGCCGCTAAGCCAGCGCGTTCGCCCGAAGCCAAGGCCGGGGGGCCGGCGCCGACCCCCAAGCCGGCAGCGGACCAGCCAAGGTATGGCGGCATCCTCACGCTGGGAGCTTCCGCCGACCCGCCGAGCCTCGACCCGATCAGGGAAGCCAGCGGCACCCTCTTCAACGTCCTCCCGTCCTACAGTGGCCTGCTTCAGTACGACCCCCTGGATAACGAGAAGGTAATTCCTGACCTGGCGGAGCGGTGGGAACTTAGTGGGGATGGCATGGCCTACACCTTTCATCTGCGCAAGGATGTGAAGTGGCACGACGGCAAACCCTTCAGCGCGGCCGACGCCGCGTACAGCGTGGACAATCAACGCAGGGTCAACGCCAGGAAGAAAGACCTCCTCAACGCCGTCGCTGGAGCCGAGGCGGCGGGCGAAAACGCGGTGAAGGTCGCTACCAAACGCCCCTTCAGCGCCTCGCTCCCGGCCTGGCTCGCGGTGGGCAACATGGCAATGGCGCCAAAACATGTCTACGATGCGAAGGGCGACCTGAGGAGTGATGTGGTGGGTACCGGGCCTTTCAAGCTCAAAAGCTATTCCTTTGGTATCAGCTTGGAACTGGTGAAGAACCAAGGGTATTTCATCCCGGGGCGGCCCTATCTGGACGGAATCGTCGTCTACATAATCAAAGACCGCGGCACCCTTATAGCCGCCTTTCGGACAAGCCGCATCAAAATGCCCGTGCCCTACATTTTTGTAACCCCCACCGAATCGTCGATTATTCAAAAAAATGTCCCTCAGGCGGTTGTCCAGCCGTTCAAGTCGCTGCGGTTCGGCCTTTTCTCTATGAAAACCACCGATAAGCCCTGGAACGATGTGCGGCTGCGCCGCGCCGTTTTCCTGGCCGCTGACCGGCAGGCCGCTCTCAAGGCCATAGGCGAGGGGGAAGGGACCCTGGGCGTCACCAACATAGCCGGCCAGTGGGCCATCCCGCAAGAGGAGTTGCTGAGACAGCCCGGTTTCAGGCAACCGAAGGACGCCGACATCGCCGAAGCGAAGCGGCTCCTGGCCGAAGCTGGCTTCGCTTCCGGCTTCGAGACCAGGATCACGGTCAGGCCCGGCTATGGCGCCGATCTGAAATTGGCCGAGTTCATGGCCGACCAGCTTTCCCGGATAGGCATCCGTGCCACGCTGGATATCCAGGAATCGGCCGCCTGGCTTGACCGCCTGGATAGGGGCGCCTACGAGACGATCGTCGCAAATGACGGGATAGACATTACCGATCCCGATTCAGCAGCGAGTCTCTCCGTGAAGGGCAATCGTTGGTTCATTACCGATGAGAAGCTCTTCGATCTCTTCGACAGACAGGGGCGAACAATGGACTCCGCAGAGCGGAAGAAGCTTGTCCTGGAGTTGCAGAATCGCGTGTCGGAGCTAGCGCCCTATGTCATTAATCAGTGGTTCAGCCATTATATCGCCTTTTGGCCTGAAGTCAGAAACTACCGAGCAGGCGTCGGGCAGCACAATAATAGCAAATACCAGGATGTCTGGCTGGCCAAATAGGCGGCTGTGACACTGAACAAATTAGGGGATTGAAGCATCTCCCAAACTGGCAGCTTGCACTTCGAGGGAAAAAGGAGGTCCGAATGACAGCTAACCACCTGTTAGCGAAATCAAGTCCTTTGATCGCGCTCGGTCTGGTCCTCGCTGGCTGCGCTCCGCCGGCACAAGCGCCAACTGGTGCGGCAACAGTGGCCGCGCCTGCTGCCAAAGCGACTGCTGCTCCTTCCGGAGTTGAGCCTACTCGTGCTGCTGCCGCACCGGCTCCTTCTCCAAAGTCGGTTGCGCAAGAGCCCAGATACGGAGGGATCCTGACAGGTAGCCTTGCGAGTGAGCTCCCCAGCTTGGATATCCAGCAAGAGAGCACCATCGCCACGGCCCAGGCGGCGGCCCCGGCCTACAACCCACTGCTGGAGTTCAATCCGCGTGGAGATATCACCCCTGTCCTCGCCGAGAAATGGGACGTCGATGCTGATGGCAAGGTCTACACCTTCACTGTACGACAGGGCATCAAGTGGCACGACGGCCGGCCCCTGAGCGCTGATGACGTCGCGTGGAACATTGAACGTTTGGCGAAGCCCCCCAGGGGCGTTCGGAGCAATGTAGGCGACTTCCTTCGTAACGTCGACAAGGTCGAAGTGAGAAATGACCGGCAAGTCGTTGTTACTCTCAGTAGCTCATTTGTACCCTTTCTCTCCGGACTCGCCAATTATTATGCAGCCTTCGTGCCCCCTCATGTTGTACGCGAGAAGGGAGACATGAAGAACAACGCCTTGGGCACCGGCGCCTTCAAGCTGAAGAGGTACACGCCGGGCATAAGCATTGAGTTCGTCAAAAACACAGACTATTTTATCAAGGGGCGCCCCTTCCTCGACGGAGTCGCTTATTACATCGTCAAGGATAGTGGCACCCGTTTGGCGGCTCTGCGGACTGGCCGCGTTCTTCACAGTGCGCGGGGCCAAGGGGCGCTGACTCCAAACGAACTAAGCATCATAAAAAAAGAGGCGGTGGATTTCCAGTCCGCTGTGTCGCCTTCCGTTACCCAGGTATGGCTTTTCTTCAACAGGCGTTTACCTCCTTTTTCCGATGTCCGCGCCCGTCGAGCGATGACCCTGGCTATTGACCGCGACCTGGCAGTCAAGCTGGCGGCCGAGGGAGCGGGCGCAGCCGGCCGCGCAATTCCGATCCCCGGTTGGGGCCTGCCTGATGCAGAACTGCGTCAACTCCCCGGTTGGCGTCAACCAAAAGAGCCGGACGTAGCAGAGGCCAGAAAGCTGCTTGGGGAGGTTGGCTTCCCGTCGGGCTTCAGCCTGACTATTGACGTACGTGCCATCAGTCGTGACCAGAAAGTAGCTGAGTTCGTCGTTGACCAGCTCGGCAAGATCGGCGTCAAGGCGACGATGAAGTCCTATGAGATAGGCGCCTTTTGGGATTATGTCAGGAACGCCAACCACGTTGCTGCGGTATATGCTCCAGCGCGGGTTGTGCCTGATGTCCTATCGTATGGCCGTTTCTTTGCCCCTGGCGGCTCACTCAATTATGCGGGGAATGACGACGACCAGCGGCTCCGGGCGGAATGGGCGCGCCAGGCTTCCGCCGTTGACCCCGCGGAGCGAAAGAGATTAGTCGCCCAAGTAGAACGGTATCTGCTGGCCGAGGATGTAACCGTGGCCCCCGCGGTGGAATTTCACCAGTTCCTGGTGTGGTGGCCACAGGTGCGGGGCTTCGAAGCGGGCATCACGGACTACGCCGGCCTTGGCGTAGACCAGGTATGGCTGAGCAAGTAGGCGCACCAGGCAAGACTCGCACGTAGATCTCGACGGCAGGCTCGCGCTCATTCGGACTACTACACGATCGGAGGCTCCAGGATGAAGACGAAATGGGTTCGCTGCACGATTTTGGCGCTACTGATAGCGAGCTGCGCGCCAGCAGCAGCGCCAACCCCGAAGCCGGCGGCACCGGCTCCGACCAGGGCGCCAGCGGCCGAAGCACCCGCCGCCAAACCTGCGGTGCCCGCCACCACGCCTAAGCCTGCCGCCGAGCAGCCAAGGTACGGCGGCAACCTGACCATCGCTCACTCCGCCGACACTGGACACCTGGACCTTCAGCGTACGAAGGGCCCGCTTCACGCTCTGGTGGGTCCGGCTTACAGCGGCATCCTCCAATGGGACACCAATGGTCCCGAAAAGGTAGCCCCCGACCTGGCGGAGAAGTGGGAGGCCAGCCCGGACGGCAAGGTCTACACCTTCCAACTACGTAAGGATGTGAAGTGGCACGATGGCAAGGCGTTCACTGTCGCTGATGCCAAGTTCAGCATCGACCGGCTTACCGAGAAAGCCTCCGCCCATGCTGCCATGCTCCTGGCGGTGGAGAAAGCCGAGGCGCCCGATCCCAATACCCTTAAGTTATCCCTGAAGTACCCGTCCGCCTCACTTCCTGTCCAGCTTGCCAACAGCTACCTGTCCATTTTCCCCAAGCACGTCATCGAGGCCAAGGGTGACATGAAGAGGGACCTGGTGGGGACTGGCGCCTTCAAGCTGAAGGCCTACAACCCCGACATCTCCCTGGAGCTGGTGAAGAACGAGAATTACTTCGCCAAGGGGTTGCCCTACCTGGATGGAGTCACCTTCCATTTCATCAGAGACAGGACCACCCAGCTCGCCGCCTTCCGCACCGGCAACGCGAAGATTACCTCACTCGGCTTGCCCCTGAATAAGGCAGAGGCCGACGCGATGCGGCAGCAGTCGCCCAATGCCGTGATCCATCCTGTCAACCGGCTGAGGGGATTGATCTTCTCCAACAATATGACCGTCTCCCCCTGGAACGACGTCAGGGTGAGGCGAGCGGTCTTCCTGGCCTGGGACCGGCAGGCCGCGATAAAGGTTGTGGGCCAGGGAGTTGGGGAAATTGGGGCCACGATGCTCGCCGGCGCCTACGCCCTCCCTAAGGAAGAGGCGCTGAAGCTACCCGGCTTCCGCCAGCCCAAGGATGCCGACCGCGCTGAAGCTAAGAAGCTCCTGGCCGAGGCCGGCCAGGCGGGGGGCTTTGCCATCAGGATTCTGGTCCGGGCGGACTATCCGGAGGATTTCAAACTGGCCGAGTTCGCCACTGACCAGCTAAAAGTCCTCGGGATCGCCGCAACTGTGGACGGCCAGTCCGGAGGCGTTTTTCTAGAACGACGGTTCCAGGGGAACTTCCAGAGCCTGGCGGAAGGCGCTGTCCTGGACAATACCGACCCGAATGGGGCTTCCCGTCACTTCGCCACCCCGACCGAGCGAGGGTTCTCCGACCCGGAGATTGACAGACTCTTCGCCCAGCAATCTCAGACGCTGGACCCTGGGGAGCGCAAGAAGATAGTCCGCCAGATGGAGTTGCGACTCATCGACCAGGCGTGGTACGTCATGAGCCACTGGAGTGAGAACTACCTCTTCGCCTGGTCGGAGGTGAAGAACGGCAACCCCAAGGAGCCCGGGCCAACCAACAACAGCCGGTTCATCCGGGACATCTGGCTCGCCAAGTAGTGCGACACCAGCCTTCTGAGTTGGCAGTCGTATTCTCCGGGAGACCGACGGGCACATCAGACCCCCGTTGTGGCGGGGCCATTTCCCCGAATACCTTTGAAGCGCTGCAGCAATGGAGGTCGACGCATCTCAAGGATCAGCGGTTTCCCCCGCGTGTTTTGCGGCGGAAGGCGAAGGGAGGAGCAACATGCGAGAGAGTAATTTGCTCACCATTGTCAGTTGCTTGATGGGCGTCAGCTTCTTGATGGCGAGTTGCGCCCCCGCGGCGCCTGCGCCCACGGCGAAGCCAGCGGCGGTCCCGACTAAAGCGCCCGCCGCAGCGCCGACCTCGGCTCCGCCGACGCCGAAACCCGCGGCGCCCGCCGCTACGCCCAAACCGGCAGCGGAGCAACCAAAGTATGGGGGCATCTTGACCCTTGCCCAATCCGCCGACCCCGGCCACCTGGACCTTCAGCGTCTGAGGGGGCCGATCCATGCTCTGGTGGGTCCGGGCTACAGTAGCCTGCTACAGTGGGACGCCAGCGATCCTGAAAAAGTGGCTCCCGACCTCGCCGAGAGGTGGGAGGCGAGCGGGGACGGCAAGCTCTACACCTTTTACCTGCGCAAAGATGTGAAGTGGCACGATGGCAAGCCATTTACCTCCGCCGATGCCAAGTTCAGCATTGATCGCCTCAGCGAGAAAGCATCCCCTCACGCCGCCCAACTCATGGCGGTAGAGAAGGCGGAGGCGCCCGATCCTGGTACCCTCAAGTTATTCCTGAAGTACCCCTCCGCCTCGCTCCCTATCCAGCTTGCCAGCAGCTACCTGTCCATTTTCCCCAAGCACGTCGTTGAGGCCAAGGGGGACATGAAGACGGACCTGGTGGGGACAGGCGCCTTCAAGTTGAAGGCCTACAACCGAGATGCCTCCCTGGAGTACGTCAAGAACGAAAACTATTTCGTTAAGGGGCAGCCGTACCTGGATGCAGTTGCCTTTTATATGATCAGAGACAGGTCCACTCAGCTCGCCGCCTTCCGCGTCGGCAACGCGAAGATGACCTCGCTCGCCCTGCCCCTGGGCAAGTCGGACGCCGACTTGATGCGACAGCAGGCGCCGAATGCTGTCATCCACCCGGTGGACCGCCTGAAGGCCCAGTTCTTTGGCATGAACGCGAGCGTCTCCCCGTGGGATGACGTCAGGGTGAGGCGGGCGGTCTTCCTCGCCTGGGACCGGCACACGGCGATAAAGGTTGTGGGACAGGGTGTTGGCGAAACGAGAGCCTCCATGCTCACCGGCGCCTGGGCCCTGCCCAAGGAGGAGGTGCTGAAGCTACCGGGCTTCCGCCAGCCGAAGGACGCTGACCGCGCCGAGGCCAAGAAGCTCCTGGCAGACGCCGGCTATGCCGGAGGCTTCACCACCAAGATCATGACGCGGGCCAGCTACCCCGATGAAGTCAGATCGGCGGAGTTCGCCGTCGACCAGTTGAAAGGCATTGGAATCAGCGCCACTGTGGATGGCCAGGACCTGACAGTCTATGTACAAAGGAGATTCCGAAAGGAATACCACTCCGTCGCCGAAGGCCCGGTCCTGGAGAACGCCGACCCCGATGGGGCCGTCCGTTTCTTCGTCTCGCCTAATGAGTATGGATTTGCCGACCCCGAGCTTGAGAGGCTTTTCGCTCAGCAATCCCAGACATTGGACCCCGCAGCGCGTAATAAGCTGGTCCGGCAGATGGAGTTGCGGCTCATCGATCAGGCGTGGTACGTTGTCAGCCACTGGGATGAGAATTACCTCTTCGTCTGGCCCGAGGTCAAGAACGCCCGGCCCAAAGTGCCCGGGCCAACCAACAACAGCCGGTTTGTTCGGGATATCTGGCTGGCGAAGTAGTCTGGGGGCGCGCCTCTTTTGATGCCCCAACGTACCCTGTGGGTGACCGGAGGACAAGATTTGAGGCAGAGGGGTACCACCCCGTGGCCCAACAATAGCCGCCTGGCCGCCGTCGGTCGCCACGAGTACACCTGGCTTGACCCTAAGCTGCCGCCGAACTAGGGGCCGGGGGGCAGGGGCCGGGGAAAGCTGAGGCGATCGCTGGCCTTGAATTATGGACGGGGGCCGGGGGGCAGGGCGCCGGAGGAAAGTCCCTGTCCACTCCCGTCCACCTCGTCCGCCTCGTCCACGGGCGTCGGGAGGCAGAACACCCCCTTACACGATTGCCGGAAAGTGAGGACGTTATGCTCAAGAGCTTTGCTCACCATTGCATCACCGTTAGCGACCTGGATAGATCCGTCGCCTTCTACCGGGACCTTCTGCATATGAAACTCGAAAGAGCTTACGAGGCGGCGGGCCGAGGTGTCGAAGAGGCAACTGGATTTCCGGGAGCGCACCTGAAGGTAGCTATGATGAGTTATCGGGATACCTCCGGCGATCACCGCCTTAAGCTAATCCAGTACTTATCCCCCAGCGGAAGGACGCGCTTTGAGGCACGGATGTGCGATGTTGGCGCTTCTCACGCAGAGATATGTGTTGATCAAGTTCAACAAGTCTATGAGGAACTGACCGCCAGGGGCGCCAGGTTCATTTCACCGCCAGTGCACCCCTTGCCAGAACATCCCGAGAGGACGATTGTATTCTTGCTCGATCCTGATGGCTTCGTAATTGAGGTGCACCAGAGTGGGCCTCACCATGAGCACGTCGTCACCAGCTTCGATAGAGGCGTGGACTTCTATCGAAACGTGCTCGGCATGAAGCTAGGGTTCACTGTGAATATCACAAGTCCGGGCATCGCGGAAGCAACCGGGTTTCCTGGCGCGCAATTGAAGGGAGGGCGCATACTTCTGGATACTCCTGATGCCGATGAGTTCGCCGATGCTCATGAGTTCATCGAGCTTCATGAATATGTTCGTCCATCCGGAAAGAAGCGGTCCGACATCAGGCTGTGCGATGTGGGTTCTTCTCATGTGGCCTTTAACGTGGATGATGTGCAGCAAAGCTATCGGGAGTTAAAGGCCAAGGGCGTCAGGTTCATGTCGCGCCCCGTGAGAGAAAACGCCGGGGGCCAGGAATCCATGATGGTCTATATGCTTGACCAGGACGACTACGTACTTGAGCTTCGTTCCGATCCGTCCCCCCGTTAGGTTAGCTATGTGGCTGGGTTTTTCGGATTGCGTAGGGGAAGCGTCATCGCAGAGCATTCGGCCTCTAATTCGAAGCCGGGAGATGCTTAGGTGAAAGCAGGGAGGTGCCAACTCCTGAGCCAGGGCCTGACGAGGTAGTAGTAAAGGTAAGCTACTGCGCAATCTGCGGCTCAGATGTGAATCGGTTCACCACTGGTCGGGATGTCGGATCGATTCTTGGCCATGAGTTCTGCGGCAAGATAGCAGCGGTCGGTGAAGGGGTTGAGGGGTGGTCTGCGGGTGATCGGGTTGTAGTAGACCCCATAACACAGTGCAATAGCTGTTACTGGTGTCATGTGAGAAATCTTCGGCAACCGCTTGACAATCACCTACGCGGCGAGTAGGATTCCTATCAGAGGGGAAGGTCAAACCGAGGAGGGCAGCCATGGCTATTCAAGTGGAACCAGGCCTCCGGGCAGTGAGAGAGACGGGTGCCAGTCTGGACCGCATTGAGCTGGGCAGCACGAGGAGAGTTGGCAGGCTGATGGCCAGGATCCTCTCCCAGCGGCCTAAGCTTTGCCTTCACCGCGCTCGGTCATATACTGAGGTCTTCCGTGAGACCGAAGGCGAACCGCTTGAAATCCGGTACGGCAAGGCCTTTGCCAGAGCGCTGCACGACTTGCCGGTGGTCATTGATGAAGACGAGCTCATTGTGGGGGCGTCTTACTGTAAGATCCGGGCGGGCGGCTTCTATCCGGAGAGCAATGGCGCCTGGCTGGAGAACCAGGTGGACGGCCTGGCGACGAGGGAGTGGGACCCTTTCGACATCTCTCCTCAAGAGGTCCGAGAAGTCAAGGAGATGATGGAGTATTGGCGGGGGCGGACTCTTTACGATCTGTGGTCGAGACATTGCCCTCCCGATCTGGTGAACAGGGTTATCGGCAAAGGATGGGCAGACAGCCTTTTTGGGACGGTTACCCATGGCTGCCATTTCACTCCTCCCTTTGAGCGTATCCTCAGCGACGGCCTGCGCTGGTATGAAGACAGGGTCCGAAAGTCGCTGGACGAGCTGGACGGGACGGATCCCCAAAGAATGGACAAGGAGAATTTCTACCGAGGCATTCTGCTGGTTATTCGAGCGAGCAGAGACTTCGCGGCCAAATACAGCCGGAAGGCCCGGGAGATGGCGGAACAGGAGACCCAGCCGGGGCGCAAAGAGGAACTGCTTCGCATGGCTCAGGCGCTGGAAAGGGTCCCCTATGAAGGCGCCCGCTCCTTCTACGAAGCCCTTGAGTCTGTCTGGTTCACATACGTACTCGTGAACATCGAAGGTACGGGTCCGGGTTACGGGCTGGGTCGCTTTGATCAGTATATGTATCCCTTCTACAGGGCGGACCTCGAGAAGGGCGCGCTGACCCGTGAGGAAGCGCAGGAGTTGGTCGAGTGTCTCTACATTAAGCTGAACGGGAACTGCAAGGTATTCAGCAACGAAAACGCGAGGGCGGCGCCCGGCTATGAGCATGTGCAGACCATTAACGTCGGGGGAGTGGACGCCGCAGGCCGGGACGCCACCAACGAGCTCTCGTTCCTCTGCCTCGAGGCAGCGGGCAGCCTGCGCACTGTCGCCCCCGACATTGCACTGCTCTGGCACCCTAGAGAGACGCCCTACGCCTTGAAGATGAAGGGCGCCGAGCTCAATGCCCGGGGCTTCGCTGTACCCAAGTACTTCAGCACTGACGCCATCAAGCACGAGTTGCTCAGCGTCGGTTTCTCTCTCGAGGAGGCCAACGTAGGTTGGATCAAGGCCTGCTCCGGGCCCTGCGGTCCGGGATGCAAGCAGTACGGCCACAACGCGGCCTCCTATCTCAATCTGCCTTTGGCACTGGAGGCCGTCCTGTTCAACGGTCGGAAGAGGTCGCCGGGCCAGCCAGGCTCCGGGGAGCTGCTCGGTGTGGAAACAGGGGACTGCCGTCGGCTTGAAACCTTCGAACAGCTCATGAATGCCGTGAAGGTGCAGTTGACCCAGCAGGTCAGCGACGCTCATGAAGCTTCGAGCTGGACGGAGTGGGTGCAGGCTCGCCATTTCCCCGTGTTGCTGCAAAGCGCCTTCACGGAATCGTGTATTGAGCGCGGCCGGGGAGCCGAGGCTGGCGGGGCCGACATTTACGTCGGGCCAGGCATGGCCGTTACCGGGGGACTGGCAACCCTGGCTGACAGTCTGGCAGCCATAAAGAAGCTGGTCTATGAGGACAGAGTACTTGCTATGGCCGAGCTTCTGAAAGCCGTGGACGCCAATTTCGAGGGCTACGAGACTGTCCGCGGTATGCTCATCAATAAGGCCCCTAAGTATGGCAATGATATCGACTACGTGGACGATATCGCTAGGGATATCTTCGATCACGTAACGCGGGAAGCTTCGAAGCACATAACGCCGCTGGGCAACAGGAATGTCAGCATCACGGCCTTTCCCATGTCCCATGTGATGGAGGGCGCCAGGACCTGGGCGACTCCGGACGGGAGGAAAGCCGGAACACCGCTCTCGGCGCACGTCGACCCGGTGGACGGGATGGACGTTAACGGGCCAGCGGCGAACTTGAAGTCGGCAACGAAGCTGGAGCAGGACAGGCAATCGGGTTGCACGCACAACTTGTACCTGGTGAATGTCGATGGCACAGAGCAACTGCACCGGCTGATTGATCTCGTTGACCTGTTTATGAGCCGCGGGGGACATCATTTGCAGTTCAACTGCCAGAGCAAAGAGGTGTTTATCGATGCCCAGAAACATCCGGAGAATTACCGGGGTCTCATGGTGAGGGTATCGGGGTACGTGGCCTACTTTACGGAACTGCCCAAGGAAGTGCAGGACCATATCATCGGCCGGAGCGTTCATTACGTTTAGCTCCGGACAGCCCACATAACAGATTTGGGGAGCGTCGCAGCAGTGCTGAGGGCGCTCCCCTTGCATTATTCGAGAGGAGGCTAAAGGATGTTCATGTCTCAGTTTTCCCTTGACGGCAGGGTGGCCATCGTTACGGGAGGAAGTCGAGGTATAGGCAAGGCCATCGCCGTGGGCCTGGCGGAGGCCGGGGCCGACATAGTGGTAGCCAGCAGGAAGTTGCCCGATCTGGAGGCGGTAGCCAACGAAATCTCCTCTCTGGGCCGCCGCTCACTGGCCGTGGCCGCCCACATGGGCAAGACAGAAGATATCCAGAACCTGGTAGCGAGGGTAAATCAGGAATTCGGGAGGATCGACATCCTGGTTAACAATGCTGGCACCAGCCCCATCTTCGGATGGCTGCTGGATGCGGAGGAGCGGGCCTGGGACCACATCATGAATGTCAATCTCAAGGGCTACTTCCTGATGGCTCAAGCAGTAGCCAAGACAATGATAGCGCAAAAAAAGGGGGCCATTGTCAACGTCGCTTCGGTCGCCGGCCTGAGGCCAGAAAGAGGCGTGGGCTTCTACTCCATCAGCAAGGCCGGGGTGATAATGCTGACAAAGGTCCTCGCGGCCGAGTGGGGGCGATATAGCATAAGAGTGAATGCCATCGCCCCGGGAGTTATCCGCACTCGCCTCACTCAACCCATATGGGGGAATCCCGATTATCTGAAAAGGGTAACGGAGAGCTCTGCTTTGGGTCGCATCGGGGAGCCCGAAGAGATAGTGGGAGCAGTCCTCTACCTCGCCTCCGATGCCTCCAGCTACGTCAGCGGGCAGACTTTCGCGCTTGATGGAGGAGAAGCGGGGGCGGCAGGCTAGCGGACGATTTCCTGCTCAGCTCGATTGCCTCGGTAGCAGAAGAGTGAGCAAGGAGACCGACCGTTCCGTTCTTCGGATGTCAGGCCTCCAAGGAGTGAGCCAGGCCCGCTGCCCTCACTCTGCGCAAGAGAAGAATGATACCGGCAGCGAGCCTGGCTCAACAAGGTCGTGCTTATCGGGTCAGCCGGACAACACCACGCCTTACCGCCCAACCGGCGGCCGCCAGACCCAAGCCGACCAGCGCAAGCGCGAGGAGTGGCGCGCTCGTCCCGCCGGTCTTCGGCAGCACGGCCGCCACAGGCGCCGCCGGCGCCTTAATGGGTAGCGTCTGGGCAAAGGCTAAGACGTTGGCAGAGTCCTGAAGCGTCCAGCCCGACTCGAAGGCGGAGGGCATGGCCGCTCCTGGTTGCCCGGCGCGCACCTTGTGCAAGAACTCCTGCGGATTGCTCGCCGCCAACGTGCCGATGAACTCCGGGTCCTTCTCCGAGCCGAAATTGAGCTTGGTCCCATCGGCGCCGTGGCAGGGGGCGCAGGTGGAACCGTACGACGTCCGTCCACGGCTCATGTCAGCGTTGAGGGGTTTCCTGGTGGGGTAGTCCACTACACCCTTGGTATCATAAAGGCCCTCTTTAAGAAAGGCCGCTAGATTGGCCAGCGAGGCATCACTTAACTGCGGCGAAAAATTGTGCCTTGGGTTGCTGGCCCCCTTTAAGATAGCTACGAGTTGGGCGGCGGTTTTGCTCTTCCCGGCCTCGATTACCCCTGCGAAACCAGTCCTGTGCGAGCCAGAGCCGTAGGCGCCATCCTTCCCCAGGTAGTCCCAACCGTGACACTCCTTGCAGCGCCACGTGTCCAGCCCCTTGCGCGTGTTGGTGGTCTGCGTGGACCACAACGGATGGTCGCCTGTCGGCGCCGCCGCCCCTGGGGAAGCCGTCCACCACTTGTCGTAGAGCTTGCCGCCAGCCGCCACATTGGCCGGCGAAGCCTGCAACGCCGGACCAGCCAGTGCGAGGCCCGCAAAGACAGCGACAGCCACAATCGCCAGAGCTGTTGCGAGGAGCAGTCTCGGTCTTGCCATGTTAACATCTCCCTCCCTGCGTGAAATTCTTGGTCACTCTTGGTCTGCCTTCCTTCCGAAAAAAGGACCCCTTTGCCCATAACTACATGTGGCAAGTCCTCCTTTCCTTCAAGCATCTGCCTACGATGCCGTGTAGTAGTTATGTCCAAGAAAAGCCCTCAGGTGCGCTTCAAAGTATTAAGGAACTAACAGAGAAAGAACAGACCGACCGCCAGTAGCGCAGCGGTTACGTACCATGCGCCTTCCTGGCGCGGGTTGAGAGTCGCTTCCCCTCCTGAAAGAGCGGCGACACGTTGTCGCACACGACTGCCAGATGAGAGAAAGCTACGGAGGAGCCGTTCCGTCCGCCCGGGGTAATCAATGCCGAGTCGCCACACTTTTAGCAGACTCTCGGCGTAGACGCTCGGCGAGATTCCGAACCTCAGGGCCAGTCTATCGCAGTCCTTCTCCGATTCCAGAAGAATGCGGTTGCAGAGATAGAGAACGGCAGGATTGAAAAAGAGAAGGCTTCGAATAACCAGGACGAAGATGTGGAGCAGGTGGTCCTTACGGCGCAGGTGGGCCATCTCGTGGGCTACTGCGGCTTCAAGCGAGGCATGGTCAAGCCTATCAAGCAATCCCCGGGAGAGGACAAGATAGGGGCGGAGGAGACCAGCAGCGCCACAAATGGGACAGGAGTCAGGGCAGAGAAGCACTCGCGGCGGCGGTGTTTTTGCGCGCCGCGCGACGCCCTCCAATATGTGGTCGAGTACAGGCGCCCCCCCAGAAAGCAGCGTAGTATACCGTCGCGATAGATACACTACACCCATGATGCTCAGAGTAGCGCCGGCGAATGAAAGGACGATGACAACGAGGATCGCCCATGTGAGGGCAGGGGAAAGCGCCTGCCAATCCAGAGTCTTCAACGTAGCCTCGATGCTAAACACCCGGTCGACGCCGAGAACAGGCATTTGCTGACGACCGGGAAAGAGAGCGTAATATGTGGGCGGGCCCACCAGCGGAAGGATAACCGGTAGGAGGAGGAACTTCACCCGCAGGCCAGCGTCATTCACATGGAGAAGACGGATCACGGTCAGCACCACCACCAGCGCCAGCGTGGCCTGGGCCACGTTCTCCACCAGGTAGATACTCACCGTCTCCAGAAACGAACCGGTGCTATACACTCCCCTCTCCTTCAGAGCCCGCCCGCCGCCTCCGGATAAGGTCCTCAAGGTCTGCCAGGGCCTGTTCATCCAACCGGCCCAAACCACTCACGAAGCCAACTATCGCCTGCCTTCCAAATCGTTCCAGGAGCGCCTCAATCGCTCCTCCGACCACGGACTGGATCATCTCCTCTTCCGTGCCCTGAGGGGAATAGCGATAGGCCTTGCCAACTAGAACCCTGTCAACGAATCCCTTATTCGCCAATCGCGTCAGAATTGTCATCACCGTCGTGTAAGCGAGCGGCTCGCGCTGACTCACAACTCCATGGACCTCCGCCACAGAAGCGCTTCCCATGGAACGCAGGATAGCCATCACCTCCTCTTCACGCGGACCCAGCCCTCTGGTCCTGTTGCGACGGCCGCGCAGCCTCCAGGCACTCTTCACTGCAAACTACTCCTACATTCCGTAGTAGCGAATATTCTACTGCTTCCATAAACAAACGTCAAGGGGGGGTCTATCCGACTTCAGTAACACTTATAACTCGCGCAAACCTGCTGATAGTCTTCGAGCAGGTCTGGCTGTCTGGTCGTTCAGACGAGGGGTCCTAGCTGCCCCGCATCCGGGGATCGAGTACGTCGCGGAGCGCGTCGCCCAGCAGGTTGAATCCGAAGACTGCTAGTGTCAGTGCAAGTCCGGGAAAAAGGACCAGCCAGGGCGCTCGCTCGGCGTACTGCCTGGCCGCGCCGGATAGCATGTTGCCCCACGTTGGCGTGGGCGGTGGAGCGCCGGCCCCCACAAAGCTGATTGACGCTTCGACTATGATGGCGTTTCCCATCGCCGCCGTCGCAACGATCAGATAAGGGGCCACCGTCTGAGGCAGGATATGTCGAAGCACTACGCCCCAGGGTGATACGCCAATGGCGCGGGCAGCCTCTACGTACTGCATCTCCTTTATCGAAAGGGCTGAAGATCGGATCACGCGTGTACCTTGGGGCAGCAAGACGACAGCAATGGCGAGCAGCACATTGTTGACCGAGGAACCTAACGTTGCGGCAATCACCAAGGCCAAGACGAGCACCGGGAAGGCCAACATGGCGTCCACAAATCTCTGAACCAAGGAATCAAACAGACCTCCAGCATAAGCGCTCGCTAATCCCAGTAGTGCGCCTGACGAAGTGCCCAGGAGTGCGGCCCCGATTCCAACGTAGAAAGAGATCCGTGCACCGAACAGGAGACGCGACAGCTGGTCTCTACCGAGGTTGTCAGTACCGAGCCAATGCAGCCTGTCAGGTGGAAGGAACTGGCTGCCCCATCGAGTCGCGATAGGATCGTATGGAGAGACCACGGGCGCGAGAAGGGCTATCACAGCAAGGGTAAGGACCAATAACCCGCCAATGGCGCCGAGAGGCTTCTTGCGGATGAAGCTGCCAACGACGCCAAAGGCAGGGATCCAAGGCTTTGCGTTCGAGCGCCACACCTCCGGGCGAATCTCAGGCAGGCTTTCCATGGCCCACAATTCTACTCGTACCGGATCCTGGGGTCCAACCAGGAGTAGACAATGTCTACGGCCAAGTTGATCGCCAGCAAGAATACCGCTATGAGCACGATGAATGCCTGTACGATAGGGTAATCACGGTTCTGCAGGCTATCTATGAGGCCACTCCCCATTCCAGGCAGCGTGTAGAGCCACTCCATGACAACGGAACCGCTCAGCAGGCTTCCCAACTGCAGTGAAGCGATCGTGACGACGGGCAGGAGGGCGTTCCTCAGCGCGTGGCGCATCAGGACGACCCATTCTCGCAGCCCTTTTGCCCGCGCCGTCCGTATGTAGTCCTGGCGCAATACTTCTAACATCGTTGAGCGGACCATCCGGCTTATGACGGCCGCGTGGAAGTAGCCCAACGCTAGGGCTGGAAAGATCAAGAGCTGGAGATTGCCCCACGGATCTTCCCAAAGATTGACCCAGGTCACCGGAGGCATCCAGCGAAAGACGAGTACCAGGCCCAAGATGATGAGGCTTCCGGTCCAAAAGGGCGGGAATGTGAGGCCCCCGATGCTGACTACCCTCAGAACGTAATCGGTCCAGGTATCCTGTCGCATGCCCATGATTATCCCCAAAGGCACAGCCACGACAAGCGAGATAAGAAGCGAGATCAGCGCCAGCTCAAAGGTGACCGGCAGACGCGAAGCTAGCTCCTCCGATACTGACACGTTCTTGAACAAGGAACTGCCCAGGTCGACACTGAGGAACTGCCAAATCCAACGCCCGTACTGAACGTAAATAGGGTCATTCAGGCCGAGCTGAGAGCGGACCTGCTCAAGTTCCTCCTGCGTGTAATGCCTTTCACCCTCTGGCCCCGACAAGATTACGGCGGCGACGTCACCCGGCACGATCCGCAGTACCGTAAAGATGATGAGGGACACCAATAATAATGTGGGGACAAACAAAACGAGGCGGCGAATCACATATCTCTGCATCCCCCACCTCTATCCCAGGGAACCATTCGGATCTTTGCCTCTAGTTGCGCTTTAGCCACACCCTGTCCACCAGAAAGTTATCCATCAGGACGCCAGGGTGAGTCAAGCCGCGGACTTCGGGCCTCGCCGCGACAAAGTATGCGGGGATGCCTGCTGGGATGGAAGGCACGATTTCCCATAGACGTCGCTGAATCTGGTCCACGATGACCTTCCTCTTCGCCGGATCGAGCGTGACCCCTTGCTCCTTATACATCTGTTCGATCTGGTCATCCTTGAAGCCAGTCCTGTTGTCGAGGCCCCCTACTATCCAAGGGTCGAAAATAAACGTCGGGTCATACTGCGGCACAGGGATTGCGCTCTCCGAGATGTCGAACTTGCCCTGTCTCATAGTTGGCAAGTAGGCCGACGAATAAGGCAATGTCTGGCCCACCGTAATATCGATGCCGATTCGTCGCGCCTGGTCCGCTATCACATTGTACCGGTCTTTGTAAGATTGGATGTCCGCCAGTACCCAAGAAGCCTTGAAGCCGTTGGCGAACCCAGCCTCTTTCATGAGCCGTTTCGCTTCGTCTATATCTAAAGCTTTGGGGGCCCTGAAGGCTGGCATTCTTTCCAGCTCAGACTTGGACATGGCCCACGCAGATTCTGCGCTGCCAGTAAAATCCGACCGGAAACCAGCGCCTTCCATGGCGAGGTCGATAATCTCTCGCTGGTTTATCAGCCGAGCCAAAGCTTGCCGAACGCGGACGTCCTTGAACGGATAGGTTTCTCGGTTGTTCAGCCAAATGAATGCGATAGAGGCGCTTGTGTATTCGAAGACTTTAGCGCTTGGCATCTCCTTCTTAAGCTGCGTCACCTCGGAGGCGCTCAGTCCTCTGGATCCCATTCCCGTCATCTGGACTCGGCCGGTACGCAGCGCGGCGAACTGAGTCGCCGCCTCCTTTATCAACACACGCTCGAGGCTATCCAGGTAAGGGTACGGCTGATTCCAGTAGGTGTCACTGCGCTGCAACTCAACGCGAACGTTCTCATCCCGAGATTTGAACCTGAACGGTCCAGTGCCGATGGGACCGCGCTCCAAAGAACGTTGGTCCCGGGAAACGACGTGCGCCGGCACAATGGACGCTGGCGGCTTCGCAAGGGCTTCAAGCAGCCAGACAGCGGGCTGCTTAGTAGTGATGATCACGTTGCTCGCGTCGGGGGCGGTGACCGCATCAACCACGCGGCCGAGACTGGACCGGAATGCAGGCATTATGCCTCCCGGCGCATCCAGGATACGGCGGAAGGTTGCTACGACGTCAGCGGAAGTCACCGGCTGGCCGTCGTGGAACTTGAGCCCCGGGCGGAGGCGAAATTTCAACTGGGTTGCGTCTCTGTTGCTTTCCCAGGAATCGGCCAAATCGCCAATTACGACGCGCTTTGACGGAAGTTGCTCGGGATCCAGCGTGACAAGCCGGCTGTACAGCGGGGCGAGGACTTGTTGCGTCATCGAGCTCGCTTCCTGAGTTGCATCCAGTGTCCTGCCCAAATCCGTTATGTATATGGTGAGACGACCGCCCCGTTGTGGAGATTCAGCAACCGGAGCTACGGAGACTGGCGTTGTGGTCGGTGCTGCTTGCGCCCTTGTTTGAGGAGTAGGCGCTGCCGCGGGCGCTGGCGCCGCTTGCTGAGCCGGTGCGCAACTGATGGTAACAATAGCCGCGGCAGAGATGAAGGCAAAGATGGTCTTAAGGGACATGTTACCCCTCCTCATCGCGCAGAGCGCGGAGTTTCTCCTATCTTGGCTGGATTATCTGGACAGAGCCCCTCTATTTGAAGCCGAGCAAGCTGCCTAAGCTCTCGCGCCAGCGTTTGCTTGCCTGGAAAAGGATTGAGCCTTCATTTCCACAAGAGAAGAAGCGCACACCCCGCTCGGCGCAATCGAGCAGGTCTTCCTCATCTATGTAGTTTGCGCCTGGAAAGACGCCCTTCGCTCGACATTTCTCTATCACCTGGTCTCTCACTGCCCTGACATCAGGATGCTTTGGATTCCCGCCATGGCCCATTGAAACCGAGAGGTCGCCCGTGCCGACCCAGATCACATCGATGTGCGAGACGGAGAGGATATAGTCGATCTCGTCAGCGGATCCTTTGTCCTCGATCAGGAGCACTGTTATGACCTCGCGGTTGGAGACTTCCTGGAAAACCTTCCAGGGCAGGGCGGTATAGCCGGTCGCCCGCACCGCATTGCAGGCGCCTCTGTATCCGTCCGGGGCGTACCGGCTTGAGAACACCACCTTCTCGGCGTCCGCCTTATTCGTGATATGAGGGACGACGACTCCCCTGGCTCCGGCGTCGAGGGCTTTCTGAATGAGAACCGTCTCGTTGTTGCTGACTCTGACCAGGGGGATGACACCAATAGCCTCCGCCGTGCGTACCTCCTGGAGCACCGTCTCGTAGGTCAGCGGGCCATGCTCCATATCGATGACGACAAAGTCCCACCCAGACCTTGCAAACATCTCCATGATATCACAACTCGGAATCCGGGACATCACGCCAAGCGCGGGCCGTTCCTGCATTATCTCTCTAAGGCTTGCCTTCGACATCTGTCACCTCTATAATATGGTTCGACCGCTTCATTTTCGGATTCGCAAGGTGGCCAGACAAATCCTAGGCCGGCAGCAATCGGTGGAATATCCCCTTGGAGAAATGGGCCCTTTCCACCGCCGGGTCGCATGTCATCTGGAGCTTGACTCCCTCAACTTTGCCAAGCACGATCGTGAAATGGGACTTGGGGTGCCGCGTCGAAACCAGAGTGCCCTCAAGCAAATGACCACAGAGTGTCTGGTGCGCCGAGGTGCAAGTCGCGTGGATATGCAAGTAGGGCTCGCCATGAACATATCCCGGGTTGCTGAAAGGCGTACTCCCCATTTCCGGGGCGTACACGCGCCCCAATATGCCGTGACCGCTGATTTCCACCTCTCCTGGGATATCGATGACCTCCGTCTCGTGCTTGGTCACCGATGTTGGGGTGAAAACGAGTATCCGGGTGTGCTGCAGCGCCCCGGTGATCGACATCACCAGGCCCGTCTGGATATCACACTCCTTGCAGATGTTAAAGATGGACTTCACCAGGTCCTCGCCGGGGTCCATGTGAGCATAGATCACTTCAGAGATTTTGCCGCTGTAATGAGTCGCCATACGCCCTCCAATGTTGACTTAGGTCTGTCTTTTGGGTTCGAAAACCGATCCCATACCTTCTGTGGTTATGTCTTGGAGTCATGTTGTGGGAACTTCCGCCGACTCCGAGCCGCTATTTCGCCAGCCACACGTCCTGCAACTGGTTGCCGAGGAAGAAGGAACGCCCCTGGCTCCAATTCCTCACCTCAGACCAGGATGCCGCGTAAAATGTCGACCACAGGACGCCGACTCGAGGCATCTCCTTGAGGAGGATTCTTTGCATTTCCCAGACCATTTCCCTGCGTTTCGCCTGGTCCATGGTATTACTTTGCAGCGCGTATAGCTCGTCAAACTTCTGATTGCTCCACCCCCCGTAGTTCTTGGGGCTTCCCGTCAGATAGTATTCTCCCAGCAGGATGTCCGGGTCATCGATGGCGCTGGCGTCGGACATGGCGGCCAGGGTGAAGGCCCCGTCATAGACGCTCTTCTTCCAGGCGGCCGTCTCTACCAACTGGAGGGTAGTCTTGATGCCGATCTTCGCCAACTGGGCCTGGGCGATCTGAGCGAACTCCCTGGAGTACACTGGCGAGGGCGTCAACAAGGGGGCTTCCAGGCCATCGGCGTAGCCGGCCTGGGCCAGGAGCCTCTTCGCCTCGGCGATGTCCTGGTCCTTGGGTTGACGGTTGCCCGGCAAAGACGCTAGTTCCTCCTTGGGGAGCCCCCAGGGGGTGTCAGGGAGCATGAAATCGTAGCTGGGATAGAAGTCGCGGACGGCCTTGCTGGCGGCGTCCCGGTCCATCGCCAGGTTCAGCGCCTGGCGGACACGCAGGTCGCTCCAGGGAGCCACCTTGAGGTTCGGCACCAGCGTATTGGGGCCGGGAGTGACGCGCTTCTGCAGGACGATGCCCTTATCGGACGTCTGCATCTGTAGCGAGGCTGAGGTGGATACCGCGCCATAGAGAGGCAGTATCTGGACCTGTTTCGTCCTCATGGCGGCAGACCGGGTCATCTCGTCCGTGATCGTATAGAACACGAGTCTGTCGAGATAGGGCCGGCCTTTGACGAAGTAGTCAGCGTTCCTTTCAGCGGTGAAGGAAACGCTGTAGACGAAATCTTTCATTCGGAAGGGGCCGCTCCCCATTACGTCTCGCTTCATGTCACCCTTTTGCTTGATGATCTCCGGGTCGGAGATGAAATTGTAAGGGAGGGCCGCCAACGCGAGGAAGGAGGCTTGCGGTTCCCGCAGGGTTAACTTCAGGGTCGTGGCATTTGGCGCCTCCATATTCTGGATGTTGCGGTACAGCTCCTTGCGCGGGGATAATGTCCCCTTCGGCGGGTTGACGATCCGGTCCATATTGAACCTGACGCTCTCGGCGGTCAACGGCCTCCCGTTGTGGAACTTCACGCCCTCGTTCAGCCGAAAGGTGTAGGCAAGGCCGTCCGGGCTGATGTCCCAACTCCTGGCCAGGTCGCCGGAGATCGAGAAGTCTTTCAAGGGGTCATGCTGGATGAGCAGGTTGTAGGATGGCGCCAGCGGGAGCTGCACCATGCCTCCCGTCTCCTGGAGCATGTCGAAATGAGGCGTGGCTGTCTTGATGGCTATGGTGAGCGTGCCGCCGTACCTCGGCTCCGACGCTGCCTTCGCTGCAGGGGTCGGACTGCCCGGCGCAGCGCGGGACACAGTCCCATCCGTAGAGACGGGAGTCGCACTCTTGGGAGAGGCGACAGGCGCCGCCGGCGCGCAGCTTGTGATGAGCAGCACGAGTAGCAGCAAACAGGACGCTTCTTTACTCACTGGCATTTGAGTCCTCCTTCGTCACCTGGCACGGAAAAGTTTCGCCCACTGGCCGACGGCAAAGTCGATCAATCCGCCTCGGTAGCATGCTCGCGGACACCGTTATGAAGAGACAGGCACCAACGACCTTTCATTAAGGAAGGTCAGGATCTCCTGAATGCACTGTTCCGGCATGAGCGCGTGGACGCCATGTCCCACGCCTGGGAAGCTGACAACCTTCACGCCAGGAACTCGCGAGCGCATCAGTTCCACCTGGTCTCCCGCAATTGGCGAGTTCTCACCGCACAGGACAAGCGTTGGTACCCGGAGCTCACCGAGATGGGGGGAGAAATCGAGAGTAGCGGCGTATCGATGATGCTTTATCGCATTTTCCGGGATGGTCTTGCCCATCTCCATGATCCACCACTCGGCGAGCTGGGGAGGCGCCAATCTAAGGTCGATCCGTTGCCCAATAGTCTGTCGAGACCAGTTGTCCACGCCTTTTGCAAGGGCGGCGTCTGCGGAGCCTTCCTTGACGGGAAACTTGGCCTCCAACGCTCGGCCAGGCAAGCTAACAGGCGTTGAAGTGAGAACGAGGGCCTCTAGCCGCTCAGGATGAGTATGCGCGAAGAGGAGGCCAAGGATCCCGCCGAATGACTCGCCGACGTATACGACCTTCTCTATGTCCAGGTGATCCAGTAGGCTGATGAGGTCGTTGACGTACGCGTCGGCTGCCGGTTCAAACTGGTCAGGGGGCATCGAGGACCGGCCGAAGCCGCGCATGTCAGGCCTGAGGACACGAAACTGACTCGAAAGAAGAGGCAGCCACTTATACCAGAAGCGACTGTTCCTTGAGAAGCCGTGTTGGAGAAGAAACGTGCCCGGTTGTCTCCAGGGATCAGTGAAATCGTCGAGGTCGTAGTAGACTTCTATTCCGTTGATGTAGGCCGTTGGCATTGCATGTCCTTTCTGACAGGGCTGGCGCCGGCTGAAGGGCCAAACCAGAGCGGAGCAAGTCACACTTCGTCACCTGGCGAGCCATACCTCTTGGAAGTCGTGATGAGCGGCGTCGGTAATGACGCCCAGTATCATGCCTCTGACGTGCCCCCAGTAACCATACATGACGTAAGGTGCGGTCATGGGTATCCAGACGAGCGACTCCTCCACCGCGTAGATCTCCATCTCTTTGATCAGAGCTCTTCGTTTGGAGACATCCATCTCCTTGCGCTGCCTTTCGAACATATCCACGAGCCTCTTGTCATCATCATTCCCCGAGGCGTTCGAGTTGCCTCCCGGAGTGAAGTACTTCGTCATCCAGTCAGGATCAGGTATGGTGCTCGTCGCGGTATAAGTCAGAGCGGCCCAGGCTTGCTGATCACGCACCGCGTAGAAGGCGGCGTCCTCCAGTATCTCCACCGTGGCCTTGATGCCAATCCGGGCCATCTGCTGAGTCACAAAGACCGCTCCATTGGTGGCAGCCTGTTGGGTCCTCGAATGTATCGTGATGGCCAACCCGTCGGGATAGCCGGCATCCGCCATGAGCTTCCTGGCGTCAGCAATGTCCTGATCTTTGGGTTGCCTCCAGCCCGGCCATTTCAACAACTCCTCGTCCGTATGCCCCCATCCCTCGTAGGGGAACACACGCGCCAGCATCCCCTGGCCATCGGCGAGCGTCTTCAGAGCCGCCTGCCGATCGATAACCAGGCTCACCGCCCTACGTACCCTTACATCCTGGAAGGGAGGTCTCCTGACATTGAAGTAAATGCTCGGGCTGGCTGTGGCGGCTTGAGGGGCAAAGCGGATTTCAGGATTGGTCTTCCTAATAGCCTCAACGTGGGCCGGCGCCAACGCGGCGAAGTTGGTACCCGTTCTCAGCACTCTGCCCGTTCGAAGAGCAGCTATCCGAGTATAGGCGTCCTTGATGATGTAAAGGGCCACTCCGTCCAGGAAAGGTCGGCCTTTGACCCAGTAGTCGGGGTTCTTCACGTACTCGATGCTAACCCCTGGGTTGTGGGCTTTGAACTTGAACGGCCCTGTCCCCAGCACGTTCCGCACGAGTCCTTTCATGTCTTTTTCCAGCACGTGCTTCGGAAGAATCTTGCACGCATCATCTGCTAGGACAGACATGGCAAAGGCCAGGGGGTACTTCATCGTGAGGTTCAGGGTCTCAGCGTTGGTGGCCGCTATCTTGTCGACAACATCCTCCAGAAAGAAGCCCCTGGCGCTCTTGATACCCTGGGGCGGGAACACTATTTTGCGCAGGCTGAACTCCACGTCCTCCGCCGTGAACGGGCGGCCGTCATGCCATTTGATCCCCTTGCGAATCTTGAAAGTATATCGCAGGCCATCGCGACTCATGTCCCAGCTCTCCGCCAGGTCGGGCGCAATCTCCTTCCCGGTGAAGGGGTCGTAAGCAACCAGGTTGTTGTACGCCGGACCGACCGCCATGTGCGTATTGACGGTGGTTTCCTGCTGAGCATCGAAGCTGGCCGGATCAGCAATCGTCGAGATGGTCATTACACCGCCATACTTTGGCTGCTCACCGGCAAGCTTGGGGGTCGCTGCCGGCGCCACCGGGCTCGCTGCCGGAGTGACAACCTGTCTCGGCGCCCGCGCAGTTGCCTCCGACTGGATTGCCTGAGTAGTTGGGGTCACCGCGGGCGCGGCCGCTGGAGCGCAGCTGGCCAAGAACAGCGCCCACACTGTGAGGCAGCTCGACATAATGTGCAGCTTCTTAGTCTGCATTCTCGCACCTCCCATTACCCGTGGTGAGCGGCCTGAGAAGCGTCATCGCCTCCGCATTGCAGCGCAGACGAGTGGCGAGGCAGATGGTGAGAACTGGTGATTCCTTTTCACACTTCGTTGCGGCATCCATATTCGTTCCCACTCCCTTGGCTAGCGCGCCAGCCAGACGTCCTGGAACTTGTTGCTGTGGTAGACGGTGGTGCCCGGCCTCCAGTCCTTCAATTGGGGCCACCAGAGGGCGAAACGGCCGGACCAGGTAATGACGACTCTGGGTGACTCCTTGTGCAGCAATTTCTGCATCACCGCCGCTATCTCCTTGCGCTTCGCGGTATCACTGGCAGAACTCTGGGCCGTATACAGCTCGTCGTATTTGGCGTTGCTCCACTTGCCGTAGTTCCTCGGGCTGCCCGTGAGATAACCCTCGCCCAGAACCAGGTCCGGGTCAGGGTCGGCGAAAGTATCGCCGACGACGGCGGCGTCGAAACCTCCGCCAACGAGTCTATCCCTGAATACGCTGGTCTCCATAATCCGCACTTCGGCATCGATACCAATCTTGGCCAGTTCAGTCCTCGTGAACTCGGCCGCCTCCTTGACGTGAATGCTGCTGCTGGCTATCAGAGTGGTCTTGAAACCGGCAGGATACCCCGCTTCGGAGAGGCGGCTTTTCGCCTCTGCCACATCTTGATCTTTGGGTCTTCTGACGCCCGGCATGCTCATCAGTTCCTGCTCTCCCAGCGCCCAGGGCGAGCCAGGCTGCACGAATCCGTACCCGGGGTAATAACCTCCAGCACGAACCACCTTCGAGGCCGCCTCCCGGTCGATTAACAGGTTGACTGCCTCTCTCACCCGGATGTCGTTCCAGGGTTTCACTTGCACATTGGGAGTGAGGGCCGTCATGGAGGGTTCCGGTTTCTTCTGAACTGTGATTCCCGGCTCCGCCTTCTGAAGCTCGGCAGCCCGAACGGCGGTCACTTCCGCATTCAGCGGAAGTAGTACGACTTGCTTCGTTCGAAAGGCGGCAATCCTCGCCATTTCGTCGACAATGATATAGGTCATGACCCCGTCGAGATAGGGTCGGCCCTTCACAAAATAGTCGGGATTCCGCTGCATCCTCAGCGACACGCCCTCTGCGTAGTTCTGCAATTTGAACGGCCCCGTGCCCATCACGTCTCTCTTCATGTCGCCTTTCTGTTTGATCACTTCAGGGGCGAAAGTGAAGTTGAAGGGCAGGGCCAGAAGGCGCAAGAAGGAGGGCTGAGATCGTTTCAATGTTATCTTCACTGTAAGCTGGTCTGGCGTCTCTATCTTCTCGACCGCTCGATACATCTCTTCTCTGACGGATACGACTCCCTTCGGTGGGAAAATGATGCGGTCCATATTGAATTTGACATCTTCCGACGTCATTGGCCGGCCGTTGTGGAACTTGACCCCTTCATTGAGACGGAATGTATACACGAGGGCGTCGCTGCTCAGCTCCCACTTCGAAGCGAGATCCCCTACCAGCTTGGTCTCATCGAGGGGATCGAGTTCCACCAACTGGTTATAGGCTGAGGCAAAGGGAGCCTGTCCCCCTATCGTCTGCAACTGGTGGACATCGAAGTGTGGGACAGTGGCCCTGCAGACAGTAGCGAGGATACCCCCGTACTTGGATTGCTCAGAGGATGCTATCGCCGTGGGCGAGGGGTCACCCGCGGGTGACTTCTCGAGGAGGGTCCCAGGCTTCTGGCTGGCCGTCGCCGCCTTTTCGACCAGGGGTGTTGTAGCCGGCGGGGCGCAACTTGCCGCCAACATAAGGATGAGCAGGCCGCTCAGCAGAAACCGCAAGCGCTGTTGTGTCGGTGTCATGGGTCTCCCCCTCTGCTAGACTTCTGCCTTTCGGCTTTGCTTCACAGAACCAAAGCCGGTCGCGGCCCGGCAAGCGTCAGGTCGGCCAGAAGTCTCTTCCATTTGCCTGGCAACTCTATCTTCTTACTTATCGGTGGCCCCTGTTTCTGGTTCTGCACATATCCCCGGCTCTGGTTCCGGCCTGGGTCGCCGCTTACGACAATGCCGATCCACTCAGGTCTCAGGAAAACGGGGACTAGCCTGTCCGGGTCTGTCGACTGACAGAAATCTCGGGATATAACGCCTTCCTCTACCTCCGGACAGAAATCGAAGCTCGTTCCCGCAGCCTGCCGCGCGAGGTTCTCCATCCATCCTGCCGGAGCCTTCACATTTTGGTAAAGATAGTGCGCCACATCGTTCTTGGTCAGCCCACCGGCAGCGATGACCTCTGCCAGGCTCGGACTCATAATTAACAGGGGGAAGAATTGGCCGCGATGCGCGCATATGGGCGTCCAATAGGCCATGGATTGCCCGATTACTTCAGCGATGGTCTGCAAATGTTCGAAAGGGGTGGGCCCCGCGCTGTAGCAGGGTTGGCTTATGTTGACCACGCTCTGTACCGTGACGACATTTTCACCCCGCTCGAATCCCCGATCCACGCTGAAGGGTTGCCAACCGAGTTCGGCCACTACATCCTCATTCTCTGCCAGCACCACGTTGAAAGAGTACGAAATGCTGCCCTTGTCGGTTGCCTCCGGTGATATGCGCTGCCCGGCCACGTTCCTCATATATAGCCTTAGAAAGCGACCGACGCTGGTGTTAGGCTGTCTGCCCACCCGCATGACCCCTGAGCCGCAGTTGAAGTCCAGGTCCTTGATGATCGGACCGTTGAGTATGACCAGCGGTTCCCACCCCGGTGTGCTGCCGCCATCTTCGATGTGAAACTCGGGCTCTGAGATGGCCTCGACGACTGCAACCAGTATGGGCATGTACTCTGGACGGCACCCGGCCATGACGCCGTTGACAGCGATGTTCCAGATGGTGGCTTCGCGATTCTCCGGAGCCAGTACACCGACCCCATGATGCGGCGGATAATCCGTGAATCTCAGGAACTTCTCGACTTGGTCGAGCGTGGGAGGCATGATCGGCAGGCCGTCGGTCCAGAGGTTCTTACAAAAGAACTCCTGGACGTCGTCCAGGGTCCCTCGGAACACGATGTCCCGGGGTTCCGGCTCAACAGGCTTGACCGAATCGCCGACGTGGGAGGTCAATCCCCGGACGATGCCCTCAACGAGCACCTCTTCCACTTTCTTTCGCAGGAATTCCTGGCTGTCTATCGTGGGAACCCCTGGGTACTCAGCGATGGCGAGGTGGGCGGCCCCGAGAGATTTCGCTATGGCATGGGCCTGTTGCAAGAAGCCTGTGGCCACCAGCGAGACGCTGCTCACACCGGCTTTCTCAGCGGCTGCGCTGGCCCGTACCACAGCGGGCGTGCAGGCGCCTCAGGCCCCCACCCCGGAGACGACCGCATCGCATCGATTTTCACGCAGCCGTCGAGGAAGAGCTTCGATCACTTCGGCTTCCTTGATGCCGTGCGTGTCGCCGAATACGTTGTAGTCGACAAACCCGACTCCGGGGAACCGTCGTGCCAGCGCCTCTCTGATTATCGGGAAAATCTCATCGCCCCTGAAACGCCAGTCCCATAGCTCGCAAAGCGTTTTATCGCTGAGAGTCTCCAGGTGTTTGGCGACAGGTATCAGCTCGTACCTGGACTTCCCGAGGGGCCAGACTACCTCATATGTTGGCTCTGCCATGCACCCTTCCTGTCTCAGATAGCCCACTACCTTGCCAGCCAGACGTCCTGCAATTGGTTGCCCAGGAAGAAGGAACGCCCCTGGCGCCAGTCCTTCAAGTCAGGCCAGGAAACCGCATAGAATGTCGACCAGACGCTGATCACGCGGGGAGCCTCCTGGTGGAGCAGACGCTGCATCTCCCAGAGCATCTCCTTCCGCTTCGCCGTGTCCACAGTCTTGCTTTGGAGCGCGTACATATCATCGAACTTCTGGTTGGACCAGGCGCCGTAGTTCTTCGGGCTTCCCTTGAGGAAGTACTCTCCCAGCAGGATATCCGGGTCTTCGATGGCGCTGGCGTCGGCGTAGCCGGCCAGGCCGAAGCTGCCGTCGTAGATTCTCGTCTTCCAGGCGGGCGAGTCCAGGGCCTGGACGGTGGCCTTTATGCCGATCTTGGCCAGTTGCGCCTGGGCAAATTCGGCGTGCTCCTTGATGTAGGAGGTTGTGGTGCACAAGATGGTAGTCTCGATGCCGCCGGCGTAGCCAGCCTGGGCCAAGAGTCGCTTCGCCTCAGCCACGTCCTGTTCCTTCGGTTGCCGGTAGCCCGGCATAGCCATAAGCTCGTCTTTGGGAAGCTGCCAGATGGAATCAGGCAAGACGTAGCCATAGGCCGGCTGGAACTCACGCAGGGACTTGCTTGCCGTCTCGCGGTCCATCACCAGGTTCAGTGCTTGTCTCACCCGGACGTCACTCCAGGGAGCGACCTTGGTGTTAGGGATGAGGCTATTGGGGCCAGGCGTCACGCGTCTCTGCAGCACGAGGCTGGTCTCAGTCTTTTGCATCTGCAAAGAGAGCCACGTGGAGACGGCCCCGAAGAGCGGGAGGGCGGTCAATTGCCTGGTCCTGAGCCCGGCTGACCGGCTCATCTCGTCGTTTATAGTGTAGAAGGTGGCACCATCCAGGCACGGGCGGCCCTTGACGAAGTAGTTCTCGTTCTTTTTCACGCGGAACGAGACACCATAAACCGAATCCAACATCCTGAAAGGGCCGGTGCCCATCACGTCCCTCTTCATATCGCCCTTCTGCTTGATGACGTCGGGGTCGAAGATGAAGTTGTAGGGCATGGCCATGAGTTCCAGAAGGGAGGCTTGCGGGTTCTTGAGGACGACGCGAAAGGTGCTGGCGTCGGGCGCCTCCATTTTGAGGACGTTGCGGTAGAGCTCAGACCGCGGAGAGACCATTCCTTTCGGCGGCGAGATGATGCGGTCGAAGTTGAATCTGATATCCTCTGCTGTCAGGGGCCTGCCGTTGTGGAACCTCACGCCCTCGTTGAGGCGGAAGGTATACGTTAAGCCGTCAGGGCTGGCCTCCCAGCTCTTCGCGAGGTCTCCGCGGATTTTGAAATCTTGAGATGGTTCGTGGCGAAGCAACAGGCTGTAGGCCGGGTCCAGAGGGAGCTGGAGGCTTCCCGCCGTCTCTTGATGCATGTCGAAATGCGTGGTCAGGTTCTTGATAGCGACGACCATGGTGCCGCCATATTTTGGGCTGGCCTCCGCCGGCTTAGCCGTGGCCGTTGGGCCTGACGCGGCTGGCTTGGCGGGGGTTGCCTGCGCGCTGACAGGTGGGCGACTCGCTGGGGGCGCTGCCGCTGGTGCGCAATCCGCCGCCAGGCCCATTACCGCGATGAGGGCCACGGGAAAGAACCACTTCTTCCGTATCATCATGTGACTCCTGAGACAAGTATCCTGAATCAAAGGCCCGCTGACAGAACTGGCGTCGGCGTGGGGATATCCGAGACCGAGGAGGTTTCAAAAACCTCCTCGGTCTCGGACACGCGCTCTACTTCTGCGTTCTGCCGTCGATCAGGCGACGGTAATCACTCGCGGCGCATTTCCGCAATTGACTCATGACTCATAACTCAAGACTCAGAACTCCAGGTATCGCTACAACGATTGCTCCGTCCGGTTGATGATCTCGTCCTGGACCTCGGGCGTCAGGTTGACGAAGTAGGCGCTGTAGCCGGCCACGCGCACCACCAGGTCCTTGTAGCGCTCCGGATGCTTCTTCGCATCGAGGAGCACATTCCTGTCCACGAAGTTGTACTGGATGTGAAGCCCTCCGTTCTTGATGAAGGTGGTGGTCAGCGCGTCTATCTTGCTCATGGCCTCCGGGTTCTTGACCAGTGTCAGTGGAAACTTCTGGTTCAGGATGCCCAGCATGGCCTCGGTGAAATCGGCCTTGAGGGCCGAGTTCAGCACGGCTGTGAGCCCATTCTTATCGCGGCCGTTCATGGGCGACAGCGAGCCGTCGGCGAAGGGCGCCCTGGCCTTGCGCCCGTTGGGCAGGGCGCCGACAGCCTTGCCGAGGGCATAATGGAGGGCGACGCCATTGCGATTGATGCTGTAAGGCTGCCCGAAGCAGTTCTTCTCCGAAAGGATGACATTGGCGCTGAGCTTGCCTACGTCCCGCAGCATGCGGTCGGCCTCGTCTATGTCATTGCCGTACTTGGGCGCGGCCAGACACATCTGCCTTATCTCTTCGCCCCGTTCGCCGGCGAAGTCCGAATCGATGGCGTCCAGCAGTTCGCTCATGCTCAGCCTCCGCTCGTCGAAGACAAGCCTCTGGATGGCCGTCAGGGAATCGGCGGCATCGACCAGAGCGCGGTCCTTCATGTGCCACAGCGGGTAGGACTGGGAGCCGCCCAGCAGGTGGCTCTTGCCGTTGCGTACGGTGGCCGGGTCCAGGGCCGAAAGCAGGGGGCTCCTGAAACAGTTCGAGGTCACCAGATGCAGGGTACGCTGCAAGCGGAGCAGCCTCTTGATGAGAAACTCATATTGCGCACGGAAAGCCTCGAACATCTCCTCGAAGGTGCGGAAATGTCGTGGATCGCCCGTCTCGAGGCCAATCTTCTTGCCGATCATCGAAGAGACGCCGTTGTGCAAGGCCAGGTCGAGAGGGACGGCGGCGTTAAAGTGCATCGAGTGGTAGTGCCCGCCCTGCGAGGGCACTACCGGCTGCGAGCAGCCGAAAATCCCCCAATCCCGCGCTTCTTCGAGTGATACCCCCTTCTGGTGAATGGTCTGGGTGATATGCCCGTCGTTGACGTACATCGGATTGCCATTCACCTTCTGGTTCGTCTCCAGCGCCTTGCGCCGGAGCCAGAAGGGCGTTCCCTCATGAAGCCGGATCGTCGAATGTGGTTCGGCATAGCCCAGGAGGCCGAGCGTATGAAGGATGAGATAGGTGAGCTCGTTCGAGGCGTCGTCCCCTCCCCTCGTTGTACCACCGAGGGTGATATGGCTTATCATGGTCGTCTGCTGCGCCTCGCGGCCGCTGATCTCGCGGATCTGCTCTATCCGCGCGACATAGGTGATGAAGTCGCCAAGCAGGTCCCTCGCCTTCTCGAGGGCCAGTCTTCCTTCGTCGATGTCCCTCCTGAAGTACGGGTAAAGGTACTGGTCCATCCTTCCCAGATCGGGGTCCTTGCGGCCGTTCTCTAGGAGCACAGCCACATGGGCCAGGCGGAGGGCCTGGATGGCCTCCTGGAAGGTGCGGGCCGGGTTCTCCGGCGCCCATTCACAGGCTTCAGCGAGCTGTTCCAGTTCCTGTTGCCTCCGGGCAGCCGGCTCCTCAGAAGCCATCTCCCTTGCCAGTTTGGCGTGACGGCGGGCGTAATCGATCAGGGCCTGGCAGGCAATGATGGCAGCCTCCCAGAAATAGACCTTCTCAGGGTCATGTTCGTTGCCCTCTCGAAAGCTTGCGATACCGGCTTCAGCATCGGCGATAGTCTTGCCAAGCCCATACCTCAGGAGTTCCTCCCACATGGGAACGCCGGGGAAATAAGGCCGGTCCTCATAGCGCGGACAGACGGCGCGGGCCTCCATGGCGTCGTCGTACCAGTCGCCCCAGAGCATCCTGGCCGTCCTGGCGGCGGCCTCCGACGGGCTGCGTCCCCTGAAGTAGGTCCCAGCCTCTTTGCACGCTTGCCAGTCCTCATCCGACACGCTGCCGACCACGGCCACGCCGCCAAAGGTAACCTTCTCCCCATCCACCACCGTATCGAAATACTCGCCATTCCAGTCGATGTAGGGGGCGCAGCCGCGGAAGAAGCGGCTCTGATTGCCAGCAGTGAGCTCATCGTCGTGAATGACGATGCGCATGCCGTCCAGGATGGCTTTCAGCTTCCTGGCGCATCGGATTTCCAACGGCTCGCCTTCCGTCTCCTTCAATGATTGCATAGCGTACTTGAGGCGATCGGAGCAGACCTGTGGCGCCTCATCAAAGTACCTGGCCCTGAGTTTCTGAAGCCGTGGACTAAGTCCAAGAGCGTCAATATCCTTGAGGATCTCCTCGCGGGTCAAGGTAGATACCATTGCATTGCTCCTTCGGAGAGTGCTTTTCAGGGATTTTCTGTCAACGACCAGACAGAACTGGCGCGGAGCCTGTCGGAAACTCGTTCGGAGACCTAAATATATAGCGGAAATTGCGGCATGTCAAGATTGGCGAAAGCCGGCCGAGAATCCCCACCCAGCCGGCTGAGGGTGTGATGGTGATCTGGTCGCTCTCCCTGCATGTCAACCTATCCAAGAAGTCGATGCCAGTTGGGTGGCAAATCTATCTTTTTGCTGGTCGGTGGGCCCTGCCTGTGGTTCTGCACATACGCTCTGCTCTGGTTTCTACCGGGGTCTCCGCTCACCGCGATGTTTATCCATTCAGGTCTGAGGAACAGGGGCACCATCCTGTCCGCGTCCTTCGACAGGCAGAAATCCTCAGGTATGACGCCCCGCTCGACCTCCTCGCAGAAACTGCACCTGTTCAGGCCGGCGTGGAGCCGTTCCAACTTCCCGGCGGGCATCCTCACGTTGTCGTAAAGGTACTTCCTGACATCGTCCTTGGACCAGCCATCCCTCGCTATCACACGGGCAACGCTCGGACTGAGCACAAGGAGAGGATGGAACCTGCCAACCTGAGCCGCCATGTTTGTCCAGTAGGCCAAAGAGCATCCTATCAATTCAGCGATTGTTTCCATATGATCCCGAGCTGTGTGGCCGCCGCTGTAGATAGGCGGACTTATGCTGGCGACACTCATCACCGTGGCCACATTGTCACCCGCCTTGAACCCCTGGTCAACGCCAAAGGTTTGCCATCCAAGCTCAGACACGGCGTCCGCGTCCTCCGCCAGGACCACATTGAAGCTCTGGGCGATGCTGCCCTTGTCGGTGTCCCCAGGTGGCATCCGCAATCCTGGTATGTTCCGCATGTATAGTCTCAGGAAGCGTCCGATGGCGGTATTAGCCTGCCGTCCCACTCGCATCACTCCTGAGCCATAGTTGAAGTCAAGCTCTTTGATTATGGGTCCGTTCAATACGATCAGAGGCTCCCAGCCCGGTGTGCTGCCGCCGTCCTCGATGCGGAAGTCAGGCTCGGCCATTGCTTTCACCACCGCCACCAGCACCGGCATGTACTCCGGCCGACAGCCCGCCATGACTCCGTTAACCGCAACGTTCCACACCGTAGCCTGGCGGTTCTCCGGCAACAGGACGCCGATGACCTCCTCAGGGGAGCGGTCGGAGAATCTCAGGAACTTCTCGACTCTATCGATAGTGGGCGGCATCATTGGTAATCCGTCCGTCCACAGGCTCCTGTAGAAGAAATCCTGGACCTCCTCCAGGGTCCCTTTGAATACGATGTCCCGGGGACCTGGTTCAGCAATCTTTACCGAGTCCTTGGCTGGTCTGGTCAAACCCTCGATGACGCTGTTGACGACCACTTCTTGAACTTTCCGGCGTAGCTCCACCGGACTATCTATCATGGGCACGCCCGGATATTCGGCGACAGCGATGTTCTCCGCTCCCAGGGCTCTTGCTACGGCACGTGCCTGCCTGACAAAACCAGAAGCCACAATGGACGCTGTAGGCACGCCGGCCTTTTCCGCCGCGGCGCTTGCCCGCAAGACCGCAGGCGTACAGCTTCCTCAAGCGCCTATGCCCGAGATAACGGCATCACAGCCGCGCTGGCGGAGCTGGTCCGGGATCGCCCTAACTACATCCCTCTCGTTAGGCCCGTGCGTGTTGCCGAAGGAGTCATAATCGATGATCTTGATTCCCGGGTAGTGTTTCAAGAGGGATTCTCTGATGATGGGGAAAACCTCTCGTCCCCTGAACCGCCAGTCCCACAGCTCACAAACGGTCTTGCCGTCCAAGTTCGGGGCGCGAGCCGCCAGGGGGATAGTCTCGTAGACTGACTTACCTAGAGGCCATACTACCTCGTACGTGGGTTCCGCCACCATACATTACCTCTAAACTAGCACTAATAAGTTCGGACAAGGGTATTTCAGCCGTAGGGTGGGTGGAGCCCTGACGAAATCGCGGGACAACCCACTATCACGAGCTGCGCTCTTTCTGATGGGTCACGCTTGGCTCCACCCACCGTACGCATGAATCGATGTTACGTTGTACTAGTGCGATTCCTTAAACGCAATCGCCTGGCAGACCACCTTGCTGGCCGGGGTTTCTGATTTCACCCTACTCTGGTATGTCAGCGATGAGCCGGCTCACTGCCGGACTGTCCACACCTGTGGGAAGCCAACAGGAGTGTTTACCCTCGCCGCCGGCGACGATTATCACTAGATTGTCCTTGCTGGTCCCGATAGGCAAGATGCCATCTTCCCCGACGTCCATATACGTATCCGGGAACGCTTTCCTGAGCAGACGATTGCCTTCTGAGATTCGCTGAATAGGGATGCCGGCATGCTCAAAGACGTATTCTTTCACCTGGTCCTTGGTGAGACCGTCTCTGGCGATTGTCGCGGCATGCTCAATCCCGAAGCAGATAATCGGTTCCCCTCGCTGATACTTGATCTGGCTTGTAGCAGGGTCGCTCAACGCGAGAGACACCGTGGTAAGCACCTCCAGTGCGTTCCTGCTTCCGGGATCGCTGAGGCCGCGCGGAGCTTCGACCGCGTCAACGGTCACCACGCTCGCATCGGCCGGGAAACCACGCTCCACGTGCAGCGGTTCCCACGGGCTTTCCTCCTCATTTTCAGCGATACAGAAGGTATACTGACCGGGATGGCCCAGAGTGCACTTCGTCCACGCCTTCGATCCCCCCACGTTGATCAGGACTAAGCGAACAGCTCTTCCTATGGTCGCGTTGGCTCGATTGCCAGGCCCAAAGGCTCCTGTTCGGGAGTTCATGCCTAGCTTGGTCCGGATCGGGCCATTCACAATCACCAGGGGAGCTATGGCATGTGTCGTGACTTGCATGGCGGCGAGCGGGAACTGCGGCTGCGCCATCGCCTCCACCGCGGCGATCACGACAGGAAGATACTGCGGTCGGCAACCGGCCATGACCGCGTTGACAGCTATGGTCTCCACCGAGGCCTGCCCCATGTCCGGCGGGATGACCGCGACCACCTCCTGGGGCTGTCGCCTGGTGCCCCGCAGCATGGACAGAACGGCTTCATCCATCGGCGGCGCGACCGGAAGGCCGTCCGTCCAGCCCAGTTCGTGCAACCTATCCTGGAGGTCAACGAATGATCCAGAGACCCGCACCCTGTCAGTCTGCAAGATTCCGTCATTTGCCATCGGATTAACGCTAACCTCCTCTAAGACCGGGCTACAGTGACTGGGCGGTCAGCCAGCGCCGCGACGACCTGGTCCAGGATGGCATCCGCTCTTCGTTCCAGCTCGTCAAACGGAATGCCGCTGACAGGGTGAGGGAAAGGTACCATTGGGAGAGACGGGAAGCCGAGGCAGGCGGCCTCGCGGCTTGCCAAAGGCAGAAATGCCTCGGTGCATATGGTCGCCGTGGGAATGCCGCGTCCTTCAAGGTACGTCGCCTCATGGATACACCATGTGGTGCAGCCCCCTCAAGCGCCCACACCAACGATCACCGCATCACAGTCTTTGACAAAGTCCTCCAGGAGCTCTTTCGGGTCGAAATACCCTACCGAACGATGCCTCCGATAGCCCGTCAGTGACAGATCGCCTCGCGCGGACAGGCGTTCCCGAATCCGATCGAGCACAACGGCCGCATTGGGGAAGCCGTCATCCATGATCCCGATTCTCGTACCCCGCAGTTCATGCAGTCTAGGCGCGTTTTCTCGCTGCTTCGTCGCCCTGCCTCCACGCGGACTACGCAAATCCCAGAGTTGTTCTGACATTAATGTCCTCCTCCTACCGCTGGCATATTTATCTGTTCCACGCACTGGGCCGCGACATAGGCAAAGCCAGAATCGGTCAATCAGCGAGCCATACCTCTTGATACCTGTTGTTCAAGTTCCCAGATGACGCTACCCTGTAGTTCCGCACTCTCCTGTCGTGGGCGATCGTCTGGATTTGCCAGGCGAGGGGTATGTCAGGGATATCCCGCAAGAGGATCGCTTGCATCTCCCGCACGATTCTCTTACGCTCACCGGTGTCCAGGGTCCGTGATTGCCTCTCGTAGCGGCTATCTACTTCCGGACTGCTATACTTCCCGTAGTTACGTCCGGCTTTACTGATGTAGAAATCGCCGTACCTGAGGTCCGGGTCGTCGAGGGCCGTCGCTTCGCCGTGAGCCATCATGTCGAAGGCTCCCTTGATCAGGGCGTCCTCAAATGAAGCGGTCACCCTCATGACCAGCTCACCCTTGATGCCGAGTTTCGCCAATTCGGCCAGAGTGAAGGTCCCGTATTTCTCGAACTTACCTCCCGACCTGGTGATGACCGAAGTCTTGAATCCGTCGGCAAAGCCCGCTTCCACCAAGAGTCTCTTCGCCTCCGCGACGTCGCCATCCTTGGGCTGGCGGTAACCCGGCATCCTCAGAAGCTGCTCCTCAGGTATCCCCCAGGGTCCTCTAGACGGCATCGACGCGCCGAGGATTCCGTCACCTTCCAAAACGGCTGCAACGAAGGCCTGTCGGTCGAAACCAAGGCTCACTGCCCGTCTAACTCTGAGATCGTTCAAAGGAGGCTTGTTGAGATTGAATAGGAGACGAACAAGGGCGGGCCGCGACTCGCGCTGGACCACGAAACGGGGGCTCGCTTTCACTATCTCGGCCTGGCTGCTTGTTATGCCGACAGGGAATGGTAGGTAGAGGACCCTGCCGGTTCTGAAAGCGGCAAGTCGAGTGGCATCATCCATCACCACGTAGAGCCTGATGCCATCAAGGTAAGGGCGTCCCTTGACAAAATAGTCAGTGTTTTTGGTGAACTCGTAGCTCGAGCCCGGGGTGTAGCCTTTGAACTTGAAAGGGCCGGTGCCCATGATGTCGAGCTTCATGTCGCCGTTCGCTTCAATAATATGCTTTGGCAACACGGCCAGCCAGTCGTTCGCCAGGTTTGTTACGAGCGAAGCGCTCGGATGACTGAGACGGATAGTTAACGTATCGGGGCCGACGGCCTGTACAGCAGAAACTGAGGGGAACGATTGCCCTCTTGGACTTTTCATACCTTTGGGAGGGATTCTGATCCTGTCCAAACTCGCTTTGGCATCTTCGCTTGTGAACGCCCGACCGTCATGCCACTTGACGCCGGTCCTCAAATGGAACGTGTAAAGCAGGCCATCCGGGCTCACATCCCAACTGCTGGCCAAATCAGGGATTATCGTCTGCTCCGGCCAGGCTAGTGGGTCATGCTGTATCAACCCATTGTAGGCGGGGGTCAGATAGAGGGTATGCTGTCCCGCGGCTTCCTGATGGATGTCAAAGCTGGCCGGTTCAGCGGAGACTGCCATCGTCAACACCCCGCCGTATCTGGGCTGGTCGGCAGCTGGTTTAAGTATGGGCGTGGGCTCGCTCCGGGCGGGCTCGGCGACCGCGGTCTTGACCTCCGACGGGACTGGAGTTGCTGATTGAGCAGGCATCGTCGTCAGCGGTGCGCAGCCCGCCAGCACCAGCCCGAAGACTGCGAACCAAGCGGCTACAACAACTGGTCTCTTCATCCGCATTCAGACACCTCCCTGCGGCGCACGCTGGGGCCCTTCGGCTCCGACAGGCTTCCGGAACGCGCCCTGTGAGGAAACGCCAGCCTCGCACACGTGTAAGCCTTAGTAGCCTCTTTCTCTGCTAACTACATTCACGAGAGGCTCCCCGTTCAGATAGCGCTTCAAGTTTTCGCAGAAGAATCTTGACTGGTTTTGACTCCTCCTATCGCCCGATCCTGCTATGTGGCAACTGAGAAGTACATTGGGGATATCCCAGAGTTCGCTATCGGGCGGGAGAGGCTCCTTCTCGGTTACGTCCAGGCCCGCACCGGCCTCGAGGAGCACTTTCTTCAAAGACGCCAGGAGCAACGAAGAGTTAGGGCGGGTGCTACCGATGAGAGCTATCGAACTGCCTCTTATCTCGCTCAGTCGGCTTTGTATTCGGAACATTGTTTCCGCAGTCTCGGCCACTGGGTTCACGACCGTGAGAACTGAGGATGATGCCATGAGACGGCTCCTTTCCAAGTCGGTGGAATGAAACAACCCTTTATCGAATTCAGCCAGATACCCATACGTGGTCCAGCCGCATCATTTGCCGGCTGCCAATGCCCGGATTGAAGTTCTGGATGCGCCCCGTTGTCGCATAGTAGTACTTGGACCATAGAATCACCGCCTGGGGCAGGTCGCGAAGCAGCATCCGCTGCATTTCGAGGACGAGATCCCTTCGCTTACGCTGGTCCGTTTCGCTCAATTGCGCCAGGGCCAAACGGTCGAAATCCGGATTGCTGTATTTGTTGAAATTCCGTCCGGCGCCAGTCTTGAAAAATCCTGACAGTAGAGCGGTTGGCGTATCTGAGGGGCTGTTGAACACGTAAAGGATGACGTCATAGCTGCCCTTGGCCAGCGATGTGTCGAACACTGCCAGTTCCTGCCCCACCAGTTCGAGATCGATCCCGACCGCCGCCATATTGCGCTGCAGGACAGAGACTACCGCAGAGTATATGGCGATCGGGGTCCGATACGTGAGGCGAATCTTGCCCCCTATGTAGCCCGCCTCCTTGAGGAGCGTCCTGGCCTCCTCGAGGTCAGCGTCCTTCTCCACCCTGAAGCCAGGCAGGCGCTGCGCCTCCTCCGCCGGAATGACCATGCTCCCAAAAGGCGGCATGAAGGGGGAGATATCAGCGCCTCCCTCCATCGCCGCCTTCGTGATACCGTGACGATCTGTGGCCAGGCTGAAAGCCCGACGCACCTTCACGTCGCTGAAGGGAGGCTTCTCCAGATTGAAGACGAGCCGGTACGCCAGCAAGCCTGGAAAGTTGTAAGTCTTGATTGTGTCACCGCCTCGCCGGGTCAGAAACTCCATGTGCGACGGACGCCAGGCGCTGCGGATATTCACGAAATCGATGCGCCTGGTCAGGAGCGCGCTCAGGACCGTGGATTCATCGGGTATGTAGACGCTCTTGATCCATTCCAAATACGGCAGGCCCTTTCGGAAATAAGTGGGGTTGCGCGCCATTTGCCCCCCTACGCCGGCCGTATGACCTTTCCATACAAACGCCCCCGTCCCGGCCACCATTCGCCTCGGGTCCTTGATATCGCCGCCGTAGGCCTCCACCGCGTGCCTGGGCAGCATAACCATTTCGTCGACTGCTAGATCCGCCAGAAAGTCCATCGACGGGTCCTTCATCCGCACAATAACCGCTAGCGGATCAGGCGCTTCGACAGAGCTAACCGAGGCGAAGACATCCTTCCGGGGGCTGATCATCCCCCGGGGCGGCTTCCCCATGCGTTCAAAGTTCCATTTGATGTCATCAGCGGTCAAGGGCTTGCCATCGTGCCACGTCACTTCAGGAGCAAGCTTGAAGGTGAATACGGTGCCATCGGGGCTGATCTCCCAGCTCTTCGCCAGATCCCCGATAATCTCTCCCACATGGCCGGGAGCAGTGTTGTTGTACCGCAAAACGCCATTATAAACACTGGAAATCTGCGCGAGAAGACTGATAGTCACCGATTGATGTGGGTCAAAGGTATCGGGTTCCCCGCTGAGAGCCAGGGTAATGCCGCCGCCGCGCCGCGGCTCCTCGGTCTTAGACGTTGCCGTGGGAACCCCTGGTTTGGGAGCCAAACCGGCCGGTTGACCGGCCGCTTCCTGCACCGCTGGTGGAGGCGCCGCATTAGCGCAACTCGCGAGTATCAAAGCAATGGTCGCGAGCAAATTAACCCCTGCGGACAACTTCAGGCTATCCATGCTGAGGCCCCCCCTAGAAAGGAATGGTCGTCATCTCCTGTTGTCGCTATCTGCCGGGCGAGGGCTGTTGATCTTGTGCTTTTGCCTCCGAAAGCCTGTGGTCCGAGGCCGCTTCTATGACACCGCTCGTAAGGACCAACACCACTTTGTTCGTTGCGATCTCGGCCACCCTTCGGATTTCCTGCGGATTATGCCGGATGTCTTCCAAAGGGCCCCGATCATGGGGGATGGTCACAATCGGATAGTCAGGGAGGCCCTGCACTTTCGCCATCCCGCGGCCCGTCGTCTGAGCGAATTTCTCGACAGCGATCGCCGCCGTCGGCACGCCTTTGCGCTCCAGGGTAACTGCGTCGAGCACACCGCCCGACGTGCATGATCCTCAGTCGCCCACTCCGATGATGATCACCTGGCATTTCGTAGCTAGCTCGTCCATGATTTCCGGCGGCGACATGTTTCCAACGAACGTCTTTCTCCGGAAGAGCACGTCCTCAATCCGGTAGCGGCTCCGAAGAGACTGAATGACTCTCTTCAAAATGGCGTCGCCCACCGGCCGGCCATTCCAAATCACCCCAAGCGTCAACCCGTCGAGTGTGGCTGGTCGCTTGGCTAGCTTCGCTTCCTCTTTGCTCGGCCCCTCAGTTGGGTCAAAGAACTCAAGCATCTTGCGCCCCCCGAGCGCCACGCATAGTGATTGGTCTGGTCACCGCATCACTCGCTGTCCCGTAAGGGGTTAGAAAGGCCACACGGGAGCCCGCGTTGCCGCCGCAAACCACCACAAACACGTCGTGACGACGCGCCAGCATCCCGGGGCTGAACATGATCTCGTCATATTCGCAAGACTTCAGCACATAAGCGAATTCGCTCTCGTCGCCTTCCTTGATCGTCAACGTGTCCTCTTCTGTCTCTCTCGTCTCTTTGCGTCCGCCCCAGATGGCATTCCACCGCCCCCGACGCTTCAAGTCTGCTATCGAACGCCTGCTGTGCTCAAAAAGGTAATCGCGGATATCGGCTTTTGACCAACCCGCGCTGATAAAAATCTCGGCGAATTGCCGGGGCACCATGAGCACGTAGATTCCGCGGATAAAATCATTCGTGGCAATGCAATCCGCGACGGCGTCCAGGATCCGCTCAGGAACCGCCCGGGAAGTGGCCACGATGACCGGCGAAGGGTAATGGGAGACCACTGTCAGAACGTTACTCGCCCGGTCGAAGCCAAGCTGAACGTGCAGAGGCTCCCATTCTGTGCTCTCGTCCTCAGCAATGCAGGTGCTCCAGCGGCCTTGATGCCCCCACTGTCCGCGCTGGACGCCATCCGGCCTGGCCTCGGCGCAATTCCACAGTAGAAGACTGATCGCGCGTCCGATGGTGGCGTTGGGACGGCACCCCGGCCCAAGGACATACATACCGCTGTTAATGCCCAACTGCTGGCTGATGGGGCCGTTGACAATCAAAGCGGGCCACGGGCTCCCCATGCTCGCCAGGTGGTTGAACTTGAATTCTGGCGCAGTGACCGCTTCAACAGCAGCAACGAGCAGTGGCATGTACTCAGGAAGGCAGCCGGCCATGATTGCATTAATGGCCAGCTTCTCGGCGGTTATGATGCGGTCCCGCTCCGGAATCCGGCCGATTACGTACTCAGGCTCCAGCCCCGCGACTTCGAGGAACCGGCGAATCTTAGCCTCCGTTGCCGGTATGACAGGCAACCCATCGGTCCAGCCGTTTCGATAGATGAATTCTATGGCCGCCTCGAAATCATCAGCAGCGAAACGGCGTGAAATCAGTTCTGACACCAGCCGAGAACCTCCCTTTGCGCCGGCCTATTTCTCCAGCCAGACCTGGTCGAGTTTGCTCCACTGATGAAATCCGGTCCCGGGCCTGAAGTTCTTAACTTCATTCCACGCTCCCGTTTGAGCCACATCCCAGAAGAAGATAAGAATCGAGAGTTCTTCCATGATCCGCTTCTCGATGTCATCCACAATGGCTCTACGAGCACCAGGATCCATAGTGCGGGCCTGCTTGTCGATGAGCTCATCTACCTCCTTATTCGAAAAGCTCGCATAGTTGCGGCTGCCCCCCGTGTAGTAAAAGGTAAAGAGCGTTTCATCGGGGTCGCCCGTGTTGTCCGTCCACCTGAAGGAGTCCAGGTCGAAGGCCCGGCGCTCCATCATATCGTAGCGGATCGGAGAATCAACCATAAGTAGTTCGGCATCAATTCCAATCTTAGCCAGTTCGTTCTTGGCCAGAACTGCCTGCTCCTGTTTCGAACCGACCAACAGTGTCGTCTTGAGGCCGTTAGGATACCCGGCTTGCGCCATTAATCTCTTGGCCTCTGCAAGGTCGGCGTCCTTGGGCTGGCGGTAGCCAGGCAGCTTTGCCAAATCTGATTCCTTGATGCCCCACAGCGGTCCATAGATTGAACCTATGTGACCTCTACCACCGTTGACCTTGATTGCCGCCTGGCGGTCGATGGCGAGGTCCACCGCCTTCCTGACTCGTAGATCACTCCAGGGTGAACGTTTCAAGTTGAAGGTTAAGGTGGCGCGGGTCAGCGCATCATGATCGTAAACAGTGATTCGGTCTGCCATATCCCGTCTGACCATTTCCGCCTCTGTCGGCGAGAGACCCCCGGACGTCCAGAAGGTCATCTTTATCTTCCCAGTCCGTAAGGCGGCAAAGCGAGTGGCGGCATCCTTGATGGTGTAGAACTGGATGCCGTCCAGGTAAGGCAAACCCTTGATATGGTAATTGCGGTTCTTCTCAAGCTCCACGCTGCTGTTGGGATTGAACTGCTTCATTTTGAAGGGGCCGGTGCCCACCGTGTCCCTTCTCATATCGCCTTTAGCTTCCAAAATGGCTTTAGGAGCGATAGCGACCCAGCCGGTAGCGATGTTGTTCAGGAAAGAGGCGCTAGGGTACTTCGTGGTGATCTTGATGGTATCGCCCGCTACTTCTGCCTTGTCCATGGCGGCCAACAAGCCTTGTCCACGAGGCGAGATGGTGTTGAAGGCCTTGGGGTTCTGCATCCTGTCCAGGCTATATTTGACGTCCTCCACGGTAAGCGGCTTGCCGTCATGCCACTTGATGTCCTTGAAGAACTTAAAGGTGTACGTCTTGCCGTCGGCGCTCACGTCCCAGCTCTCGGCAAGCTCTGGCATTATCTTCTCATGCTGGATGGGGTGGAAACGGACCAGGCCCTGATATACGTTGAACATCGTTGTAGAAGAGGGAGACCCGGACTCCCGCTGCAGGTCAAGACTATCAGGGTCTCTTTCTATAGCTCTGGTCAACACACCACCGTACTTCGGCTGTTCAGCCGCGGGCTTCGGGGTCGCTGCGGGTGTTGTCGCGACTGCACCGGATGTTGCCGGCCGGCTTACCTCAGCCGGTGCTGGCTTGGGCGCCAGTGCGGACGGAGCGCAAGCAGCGCTCAACAACAGCGTGAAAGCCAGCCAGTTCATCAGGGACCCGTTTGTATGCATTGTGTCCTCCTCACGAATTCGACTAACGACGCTTGAAGACCAAGCGGCCCACAGTTGCTCTTAAGGTCAAGAACACCACCCTCATTGCCTCCTCCTTGGCAAGCTGCTCACGTTTGCTTAACGACTGGACGCCTGGCATTGCCCTGCCAGTCTCCCGCGACTTCGCGGCTCTACCCTCTTGCTCACCGGCACACCCTGCTTGTGGTTTTGCACATACCCTTTACACTGGTTTCTCCCGGGGTCGCCGCTTACAACGACGCCTATCCAGTCCGGCCTCAAGAAGACGGGCACCAGCCTGTTCGGATCGGTTGACAGGCAGAAATCCTTCGAGAGAATGCCTTGCTCCACAGCGGCGCAGAACCTGTGGCTGGTCAGGCCGCGTTGTATCGTCTCAAGGATGGTTGCTGGCTCTCTAACGGTTTCGTAAAGGTAGCGCCGTATGTCATCTTTAGTCCAGCCTCCCCTGGCCAGGACACCGGCCACACTCGGACTGAGCACGAAGAGAGGGTGGAACCTGCCGAAATGGGCCGCCGAGCCGGTCTTGTACGCCATTGAACGGTGTCCGATCAATTCCGCCAGCGTTGCCAGATGGTCGATGGGCTTTTCTCCACCGGTGTAAGCAGGCGGACTTATACTTATGACGCTCTGCACTGTTACAACATTTTCGCCAGCTTTGAACCCCCGATCGACGCCGAAGGTCTGCCAGCCAAGCTCGGCGATCGCATCCTCGTTTTCTGCGAGCACCACATTGAAACTCTGCGCAAAAGTGCCCTTGTCCGTCGCGCCGGGAGGTATGCGCAGCCCCGGCACGTTCCGCATGTAGAGTCGCAGGAATCGCCCGATGCTCGTGTTTGCCTGCCTCCCCACGCGCATCGCGCCTGAGCCGTAGTTGAAATCCAGCTCCTTGACTATGGGCCCGTTCACGATGACGAGCGGCTCCCAGCCCGGCGTGCTCCCGGCGTCCTCTATGCGGAACTCAGGCTCGGCTATTGCCTCTACTATGGCCACCAGCACTGGCATGTACTGAGGGCGGCAGCCAGCCATTACTCCGTTGACGGCGACATTCCAGACCGTCGCCTCACGGTTCTCCGGCAGCAGCACGCCAATCACCTCGTCGGGAGACCTGCCGGTGAATCTGAGGAACTCCGCGACCCTGTCGAGGGTCGGCGGCATTATGGGAAGGCCATCGGTCCACAGGTTGTCATAAAAGAACTCCTGGACTTCCTCCAGGGTTCCCCTGAACACAGTATCTTTCGGCCCGGGCTCAACAGGCTTCACAGCGTCCCGGGCAGGCATGGTCAGGCCCCTAACGACATTGCCTACCAGGACGTCTTCCACCTTCCGGCGCAGCTCTTCTTTGCTATCGATCATCGGAAGGCCAGGGTACTCGGCCAGGGCCAGGTTCTCCACTCCGAGGGCTTTCGCCACCGCGCCTCCCTGCCGCATGAATCCGGAAGCTACAATCGAGACGCTGGTCACTCCGGCCTTTTCTGCCACGGCGCTTGCCCGCACCACCGCGGGCGTGCAACCCCCTCACGCCCCTATGCCGGAGATGACCGCATCACATCCGTGCTTGTGGAGGAGATCGGGCAGCGCCGCCACGACCTCTCTTTCCCTCGCTCCACGCGTGTCGCCAAACACTGTGTGTTCGACAAACTTGATATCAGGGTATCGGCTTGAAAGGACCTCCCGGATGGCCGGGAAAATCTCACCGCCGCGAAAGAGCCAGTCCCACAGCTCACAGACCGTCTTCCCCGCCAGGTCCGGACAGCGATGGGCGAGAGGCAATGTTTCGTAGACTAATCTGCCAAGCGGCCACACCACCTCATATACCGGCTCACCCATCCGTATCCTCCTTCTCTCCAGTCCAGGAAAGCCACATGCAGCACCTGCACAGAGGCCCGCTATTTTGCCAACCAGACGCCCTCCAGCTTGCCCCAGGGATGGATGCCGGGGCCGGGATTGTACCCCTTGACTTGCCGCCAGACGCCAGTCTGCCAGACGTCCCAGAAGCTGATAGGCATGGGCGCCTGGGCCATGATCCTGCGCTGGACCTCTGCCAGGATAACCTTCCGGGCCTCGGCGTCTACCGTGCGTGCCTGCTTGTCGATGAGCGCATCTATCTCCTTGTCGCTGAAATCACCGTAATTGCGTCCGCCCCCGGTGTAGTAGTAGGTGTAAAGAGCCTCATCGGGATCATCCATGTTGTCCGTCCAGTTGATAGCCAGCAGGTCAAAGTTGCGCCGCTGCGCGCGTTCCAGTACGGCGGCATACTCCATCGGCATCAGTTCGACATCGATGCCGATTCTCGCCAGTTGATCTTTTCTGATGACACCTTGCTGCTCGGTTGCTCCCCCCGTGCGGTAGACGAGCGTGGTCTTGAAGCCGTTGGGGTAGCCTGCCTCGGCCAGCAGCTTCCTGGCCTCAGCCAGGTCAGCGTCCTTGGGCTGCCGATAGCCCGGCAGTTTCGCCAGCTCATCAGACTTCATGCCCCACGGTCCCACATAGATGGAACCGATAACTCCCCTATTGCCATTGATCCTAATCGCGGCCTGGCGGTCGAGGGCCAGGTCCACAGCCTTCCTCACTCTTACGTCGTTCCAGGGCTTGCGGTTCATGTTGAAAGTGACATTGATGCGGCCTTGCGAATCGTGTTCGTAGACCACGGCCCTGTCTGACATCTCTCGCCTGACGATATCCGCCTCTGGCGGCGTGAGGCCGGCTGAACCGTCGAAGGTCATCAACACCTTCCCCGTGCGAAAAGCGCTGAAGCGAGTGGCGGCATCCTTAATGGTAAAGAACTGGATGCCGTCGAGATAGGGCAGACCCTTAACATGGTAGTTAGGGTTCTTCTCAAGCTCCAGGCTGATGTCGGGATTGAACCTCTTCAGTTTGAAGGGGCCCGTGCCTATCAGGTCCCTTCTCATATCCCCTTTGGCCACGAGGATGTGTTTTGGCTCGATGGCTACCCAGCCCGAGGCCAGGCTGCCCAAAAAGGAGGCGCTGGGGTACTTCGTCGTGATCCTGATCGTATCCTCGTTGACCACTTCCGCGCTCTCCATCGCTGCAAGCAGGCCCTGCCCGCGCGGCGAGACGGTGTTAAACGCCTTTGGGTTGTGCATCCTCTCCAGGCTGTACTTGACGTCCTCCATGGTGAGGGGCTTGCCATCGTGCCATTTGACCCCGCCATAGAACTTGAAAGTGTAGACTCTGCCGTCGGCGCTCAACTCCCACTTCTCCGCCAGCTCGGGCACGATCTTCTTATGCTCAGTAGTGTGGACCCGCACCAGCCCCTGGTAAACATTAAACAATGTTGCGGAAGCATCCTGCCCCTGCTCTCGCTGCACGTCAAAGCTCGCGGCGTCTCGATTGGTGGACTTGGTGACTATGCCGCCGTACCCTGGCTGGTCCGCGGCTGGTTTCGGAGTTGGAGAGGGCATCCCCGAAGGCGTCACCGCCTTCGCGGCTTGAGCTTCCGTTTGGGTGCGGCTGGCGCTGGTTTGGATGTTGGCGATGGGGCTGCGGCAGGGGCGCAGCTTGCCAGCAACAGCCCTGCAACCGTCAGACAACCTGCTAACAGGGAGAAATCTTTCGCCCGCATTCTTGGACCTCCTTATCTACTGCCACTCCCCCCGACTGCCCTTTCCGGACAACGGACTACTTGGCCAACCAGACGTCTTGCATCATCTTGTTGACGCCCCCGCCCGGAGCCATCTTGTAGTCCCTCAGGTTGCGCGAGTTGGCGGCGACCCGAACGAGCCAGCAAGGGACGATGGCCGGGACCGCCCCGATAATAATGTCCTCCGCCTGCCGCACCACTCTGGTGCGCTCTGCCTTGTCCAGGATAGTGGACTGTCTTGCAATCAGTTCATCGACCTTAGGATCACTGTAGCCCATGTAGTTCCTCGACGCGTTGGTGGCGAAGATTACCGGGAAGACCACGTCCGGGTCATCCACATGGACCCCAATAGTCATCACGGCGGCGCTGAAAGAGTGTCTGTCCAGGGCATCGTAGAATCCGGCGCTCTCTTTTAACTCTATACTCAGGTCGATGCCCAGCTTGGCCATCTCCCTCTTGACCAGCTCAGCGGAGCGATGGCTTTCAACAAGATCCATCCTGGCCAGGAGAGGCGATGAGAGGCCCGTAGGAAAACCCGCCTCGCCCAGCATTCCCTTCGCCCGGGCGATGTCCGATTCGGTGGGCCTCCGGTAGCCGGGCTTCTGTAGGAGCTCTTCACGTGGGCGGTCCCACAGGCCCCCAGGGAAGAGGAGACCGCCTATTACTCCTCTACCTTCCAGGGCAACGTCGATCAACGACTGGCGGTCCAGAGCGAGATTCATTGCCTGGCGCACTCTGACGTCATTCCAGGGCTTCATCCTGACGTTAAGCAGGACAGCAAGCATGGCATAGTAGGGCGTTCGCTGGACCTGGACCTCCGGGACGGACTTCTCCAGCAGGTTGGCTTGAGAAGCGCTAATGCCCGGGGTCGGCTCTATCAGAGCGATGCGGCCCGTCCTCAGGGCGGAGAACCGGGTGGCGCCGTCCCGAATCGTGTACCATTTGATCCCGTCCAGGTAAGGACGCCCCCTGCGGAAGTAGCCTTCGTTCTTCACCACCTCATAACTGACGCCTGGAGAGTACGCTTTGAACTTGAAAGGTCCGGTGCCCACGACATCCTTCTTCATGTCTCCCTTCTGTTGAACGACATGCTGGGGCAGGATGACGTTCCAGCCCATGGCCAGGATGGGCACGAAAGAGGCGGAGCGGCTCTTGAGCCGCAACGTCAGCGTCCGCGGGTCGGGGGTTTCCACCTGGTCCACTACCTCGAAAAGGTCTGAACGCGGGCTGCGCGTGCCCCTGGGCGGCGCCGCCATTCTCTGGATGCTGAACCTTGCATCCGCCGACGTGAACGGTGCACCATCGTGCCAGCGTATCCCCTCGGGGAAATGGAAGGTGTAAGTGACGCCATCGGCAGAGACGTCCCATTTCTGCGCCAGGTCCGATACGATCTTCGCCTCCGGCCAGGCATTCGGGTCGTGTTGGGCGAGGCTATTATAAGAGGGGCCTACCACGCTCAGGGTGTAACTGGTTGTCTCCTGGTGAGGATCGAGACTGGGTGGGTCTCCACCAGCGCCCACCGTCATTATGCCGCCGTACCCTGGTTGCTCTGACGCTGGCTTTGCGGTTGGGGACAGGGCGGCAGGCTTGGCGGCCGGCGCGGTTGGCTTCTCTGGCGTCGCTGCCGGTGTCGCCGTAGCTGCAGCCGGAGCCGCTGGCTTGGGCGTCGCTGCTGGCGCGGTCGCGGGGGCGCAGCTTGCCACTAACAGTCCCAGAACTGCCAGGGAACTCGCTATAAGCTTCCCGGTGTGCATCTCATAACCTCCTGCCACCGCGACAATACGAACGACACGCTACCGACCAATCGACTGCCCCAAGAACACTGGCTGCGCTATCTTCTTGCTTACCGGCGGCCCCTGCTTATGGTTCTGCACGTAGCCCTTGCTCTGGTTTCTGCCCGGATCACCGCTAACGACAATCCCTATCCATTCAGGCTTGAACAGCACCGGGATCAACCGGTCTGGATCCATCGACTGGCAGTACTCTTTCGGGAGGTGGAAGTCAGTCTCCCCCTGTCCCCAGGCTACTCGCTCTATCAAGCTCGCCGGCGCTCTAATGTTTTCAAACAAGTACTCCCGTATCCTGTTCTTGGTCCAGCCGCCTCTGGCGAGGACACCGGCAACGCTCGGACTGACTACGAAGAGCGGATAGAGCCTGCCCTGGTGTATGGCTGAAGGTGTCTTGTACGCCATGGTACGTCCGATTACTTCCACAATCGTCTGGAGGTGTTCAACCGGCGTATGTCCGCCGCTATAACAGGGCGGGCTCGTGCTCACTACGCTCTGGACAGTAACAACGTTCTCACCGGGCTTGAACCCGCGGTCTACGCTGAAGGGGTCCCATCCAAGCTCCGCCACCGCATCCTCGTCTTCCGCCAGTACTACATTGAAGGTTTGCGCAATACTGCCCTTGTCCGTTGCCCCAGGAGGTATGCGCAGCCCTGGCACGTTCCGCATGTAGAGTCGCAAGAACCGGCCGATGCTCGTATTGGCCCGCCTCCCGACACGCATGACGCCTGAGCCATAATTGAAGTCAAGCTCTTTGACAATCGACCCATTCACGATGACGAGTGGCTCCCAGCCTGGCGTGCTCCCGGCGTCCTCTATACGGAAATCAGGCTCGGCTATCGCCTCCACTATAGCCACCAACACCGGCATGTATTCTGGACGGCAGCCGGCCATCACGCCGTTGACGGCGACATTCCAGGCAGTGGCCTCACGGTTCTCCGGCAGCAGCACGCCAATCACCTCGTCGGGCGACCTGTCAGTGAATCTGAGAAACTCCTCTAGCCTGTTGAGGGTCGGCGGAATTATGGGAAGACCATCGGTCCACAGGTTCTTATGGAAGTGCTCCTGGACTTCGTCCAGAGCCCCCTTGAATATGACGTCTCGCGGCCCCGGCTCGACAGGCTTGGTCGAGTCAGTGACTGAGGCGGTTACTCCCTTGATTACGTGATTGACGAGGGCCCGCTCAACCTTGTTTCGCAACTCCTCATTGCTGTCTATCATGGGGACGCCCGGGTATTCAGCAACCGGGAGGTTCTCGGCGCCCAGCGCCTTCGCTATAGCATGGGCCTGTTGCACAAAGCCTGAGGCGACGAGCGACACGCTGGGGATACCGGTCCGTTCCGTGGCGGCGCTTGCCCGCATAACTGCGGGCGTGCAGCTCCCTCAGCCACCGACCCCGGATATGACCGCATCGCAGTTGTGCCTGCGAAGCAGATCGGGGAGAGTCGCGATCACCTCCCTCTGCTTCGGCCCGGTTGTGTTGCCGAAGGATGTATAGTCAACGAACTTGATGCCGGGGAACTGCTTCGAGAGTGACTCCCTGAGCAGGGGGAAAATCTTCTCGCCCCTGAAGATACGATCCCATAACTCGCAGACTGTCTTTCCCCGTAGATCAGGGCCACGGGGAGCGAGAGGCAAAGTATCGTAGGCCGATCTGCCAAGCGGCCATACGACCTCGTAAACCGGCTCCCCCATTTGCATTCTCCTCCAGGCGAGCTTTCAGCGGTCAGCTTTCAGCTATCAGTGCTTCCGACCGATCCGTGTTCATCCGTCCGCCTGGGCGGATCCGTGGCTCAGCCCCAATGGATCGTTAAGTCCCGGCGACAGTACTTTAATACCCTTTGTCTCTGGTTACGACGTTGAGCAGCGGCTGTCCCAAGACGTAGCGCTTCAGGTTCTCACAGAAGAGTCTGGACACGCGCCGGCCCCTTCCGTCCGAAAGCCCAGCCATATGGGAACTGAGCACGACGTTGGGCGCCTGCCAGATTTCGGCCTCGGGAGGCAGCGGTTCCTGTTCGAACACATCCAAGCCCGCGCCGGCGATCCGGCCCTCGCGGAGCGCTCGAATCAGAGCTGCTTCGTCGATGACCGGGCCCCGCCCCGTGTTCATAATATAGGCCGTGGGCTTCATAGCCCTCAGCTCCCGCTCCCCGATGAGCTTCCGAGTCTCCTCCGTGAGGGGAACAGACAGGATAACGAAATCGCTCTGGGCCAACATCTCGAGTAGCTGGCTGCGAGGATATACCTCATCCACGGGCCCGACGTTGTACTGCCGCTCGGTGGCTGAGCGCCTTGTCGCTACTACCCGCATACCGAGGCCCTTTGCCAGTTTGGCCACCTGGGTGCCGATGGCCCCCATGCCAACGACGCATGCTGTCTTGTCCGCCAGCTCGACGTTGGGGAAGCGCTCCCATCTCCTGTCCCGCTTGCACTCGTAAAGCCGGAAGGCGTTCTTGGTGAGCATGAACATGTAGCCTATGATCTGCTCGGCGATGGCGATCGCCGGGACCCCTTTGCTATTGGTTACGGTTACTCTGCCGTCGAAGATATCCAAGCCGAGATACCTGTCGAGGCCCGTTCCGCCCAGGTGGACCCATTTGAGCCGCGGCGAGCGGACGGCCAGGTCGGGAGGACACAGGTTAGACACGAAGATAACCTCAGCCTCCTGGAGAGCTGAGTCCAGCGTTTCCCCTTCTTTGGGCGGCGGTACGCCGCGCGCGAGGTCCCGTTGCGCCTCCTGCTCCAGACGAGACACCCACGCAGAGGAGACGCCTTTACGGCGCCACTCTTCCACGTGAAGCATGGTCGCATCCCGCGCCTTGATCTTCGGGTCCACGGCCTCGATCTCCTGGAGGAAATCCTCAGGCATGGCTTGCTTTGAAATGACGAGGACATTGACCTTTGACATCTATTGCACCTCTCGAAGTCTGCTGGCGGTATTCTCAAAGTAGTACTTTGCAATAGGGCGGGCTTCCTATGCTCTCAGAACTTTGTTTCCTCCCTTTGTTTCACCAAGCCCGCTTCCTGCCATCCCCCCAGGCGGAACATGCCGGTTAAGTTTGCCTGCGGGACTGCCGGTTGCAGCCCCCGAGTGTCCAGTCCTGAAATGACCAGGCCCGCATCAACGCTTGCGAAGCGGTTCAGAGAAGGCACCGACCACTGCCCTCTCTGCCAACCACATCAGGCCCCCAAAGCAGCAGAGTCAATGATTCCTCCTCCTAGATACGTCTTTCGTCCAGAAGAGTTATCGCGACATCCTTGATGCCAAGATCTTGAGCCTCCAAGGCGGCTTTCAAAAGCACGGCGAGCTCATCCGCGGACATAAGGCATTCATCACAAGCGTGGGGATGGATCACGTAATTCACCTCTGCTATTCCATCGCACACGCTGACCAGTGTTAGGTCTCCGCCATCCGATCTGATGCCGCCGGCAAGGCTATCCACTACTATCTTAATTCGTACATCCATGCATCTCTCCTCTGATACCGCCGCTCAAGAAGCTAGATAGCGCTTCGGTCCCTAATCGCCGCAGTGGAACCCGCCCCAAGGGTACGGAATACCAGGCTCTTGCCTGCTGGGCCACCCACCACCACGATGTCGTAATGCTCCGGGCTCTTGAGTACGGGGAGGAGAACGCGCTCCGCGGCATCCTCCGACAACTCAAGAAGCCATCGCCACTGAGGCCGCACCTTGTCTGACCTCCTCCTGGCTTTGTTGAGAATCTTCTTGGCCGAAATTTGCGAGTGTTGATGAAGATAGTCCTTCACCGCACTCTTGGCCCATCCGGCTCTGGCCACTATTTGAGCATGCTCAGGACATAACACCACGAGAGCACGGAGCGGGTCTTCGTCGCCTGGATGAAGCTGGTGTACGTAGTCGCCGCCCGGGATTGCTGTGTAGTCCGCGATAGTATTCAGGACGCCTTCGGGGGTCCAGTTCACCAAGTCGTTGACGTCTATCTCGTCCCTGGTGACGAAAACGGTGACGGTGCTGGCTTCCCGGGGGAATCCCTTTTCCATATGAAGAGGCGCCCAGCCGCTCTTCTCCTCGTTCTCGGCCATGCACAGGCTGAACTTTCTGCTTGATCCTATGGTATCCATGTCCATCTTCCCCGGGTAGGCATGGCCCACATTCATCAGGACAAGCCTCAATGCTCTGCCTATAGTGATATTGGCGTGGGACTGAGGGCCCGGCCCGAGAGCACACCGCCCGGAGTTTATTTTGAGCTCCCTGGCAATGGGCCCGTTCACTAGAAGCAAGGGGGCGTGGGGGGTGGTGGACATCGCCATCGCTCTCAGAAAGACGCCAGGTGCGCACATGGCCTCCACGGCAGCTATCAGTACAGGCAAGTACCGTGGGTCAGAGCCAGCCATGGCAGCGCAAATGGCTATTTTCTCAACTGTGGCTACCCCGTTGCCAGGAGCCAGGATTGCCACCACATCCTGTGGGTCCCTGGTAGTTCCCCTGAGAACGAGCCTTACCTGTTCCTCCGTCGCGGGCATCAATGGCAACCCATCGCTCCACCCACGCTCCAGAAAAGCCCGGTTCATATTCTTAAAAGCATCGTACCAGTCGTCGCCCTCAAACCGTTCGCGGTCGGCGGGCCCAACCTTCATAGGTGTGGCCGGTCCTGCCTTGCTCGTCGCAGGAGTTGTCGTTAGGGCTTTCAGTATCTCCGGGAATGCTTCCGCAACCTCTTCTTTAATCGTTTCCGGACCTAGCCCCGTCAGGACATCTGCAACCAGGGCGTATTGCAGAGAGGGCAAGCCAAAGGCTCTGGCGGTTCCCTCGGCATCCGCTTCGAATCCCTTTGAGACAATACACGCGGTGGGAATGCCTTCCTTTTCAAGGAAGACCAAGTCGTGGACAAGCCACGACGTACACGCACCTCAATCACCTGTGGAACCGATGACCACATCGCAATCTTTCTTGACCTGCTTCAACAGCTCCGTCTCACAATGAACGGAACCGTCGTACCGTACGAGCTTAGCATCGCGAAAGCGTGACTGCAGAAGCTCCCCAGCCTTCGCAAGTGCCACCTCGCCGCCCCTCTTGCTGTTCCAAAGAAGTCCCACAGTCTTACCATTAAGGGTATCCGGCCTGGGAGCGGGCGCGTATTTCTCCAATTCTCCCTGGCTCACCGCCACCGGATTTAAGACCTCAAGCCCGAACATCTCTGCCTCCCGAACGATAATTGAAGGCTCTCGGAAGTCTAATCCGCGAGCCAAAGCTCCTGATGCCGGTTATTCACCAGCGCGGACGCAGCTATTCTATTGTTCCGCACTCGCGAATTCTGGCCCATGTGCATAATGCCCCAGGCAATCGGAACGTCAGGGTTATCTTGCATAAGTATGTCCAGCATCTCACGAACCAGTTTCTTCCGTTCATTGACATCCAAAATCCGGGACTGTTTCCCATACAGCTCGTCGAACTTTGGATTACTGTATTTCCCGTAGTTCCTTCCTCCGGCACTTATGTAGAAGTCGCCGAACCTCAGGTCCGGGTCATCCATAGCCGTAGCCTCGCTGTGAGACATCATGTCAAAGGCGCCGCGCATGAGGGTCTCATCGAAGGCGGCTGTCACCTTTATGGCGAGTTCACCTCTGATACCCAGCTTTCCGAGTTCGGCCAGAACGAAGGTCCCGTACTTCTGGTATTTCGCCTCTGACCTGACAACAACTTGGGGCTTGAATCCTTCCGGCAAACCGAGCTCTGCCAGGAGCTTCCTGGCTTCAGCGATGTCGGCGTCCTTGGGCTGCCGGTAGCCAGGCATCTTCAGTAGCTCGTCCTCGGGTATTCCCCATGATCCTTTCGAAGGCATTGGAGCGCCGAGGAGCCCGTCGCCTTCCAGCACCGTCTTTATGAACGTTTGACGGTCGAAGGCGAGGCTGATGGCCCGGCGAAGGCGAGGTTCCTGCCACGGGGTTCTCATAAAGTTCATAGAGACCCGCGAGAGACTCGGACGCCAAGTGGTCTGAACCACCAGATTTCGATCTGATTTGGCCAGTTCGGCCTGGCTCGCACTCATGCGCGTGTCGGACAGGAGCACCCTGCCGGTTCTGAGTGCGGCGAATCGGGTCGCGTCGTCCCTTATCACGTAGGCCCTTATCCCATCCAAATGGGGGCGCCCCTTGAAGAAATAGTCTTCGTTCTTGACATACTCATAGCTCGTCCCAGGAGAGTATCCTTTGAACCTGAAGGGACCAGTGCCCACGACGTCCCGTTTCATATCGCCTTTAGCTTCAATAACGTGCTTCGGGAGTACTGCAAGCCAATCCGTTGCCAGGTTGGTAGAAAGCGAGGCGCTCGGATAGCGCAATCGGATTCTGACCGCATCGGGAGCGGTTGCTTCCACCTTATCAATAAAAGGAAACGAACCTTGCCTGGGGCTCCGCGTCCCTCTCGGAGGTTTAAGGATCCTATCCATGCTCGCCTGGACATCTTCGCTGGTGAATGGTTTCCCGTCGTGCCACTTTACCCCAGTCCTCAACCTGAAGATGTATTCGAGCCCATCGGAGCTTATCTCCCAGCTACCTGCCAGGTCTGGTATTATCTTTGCCTCTGGCCAAGCCAGAGGGTCATACTGGAGCAATCCGTTGTAGCTGGGCATTAGATAGCGTACGTGCTGGGCGGCGGATTCCTGGTGAAGGTCAAAACTAGCGGGCTCGGCCAGGTCTGCCCATGTCAGGACACCACCGTACCTGGGTTGGTCCGAAGCCGGCTTCGGCGTAGGCGTCGCTGGTGCTGATCCGGGCTTAGCGGCGGGCGTTGTCGAGGCCAGCGTCGCCGTTGGATTCTGCGCGATGATCGGCGCGCAGGCCGCTAATAGAAAGCCGACAATTATCAGGGAGCTAACCGCCATGACCGCCCTATTTCCGTGCATCATCGAACCCTCCCATGACTGAGACTTCGCGTCCACCCGAATAGTATCACTCTCGTTCCGGTAGAACTCCCTATGTGTCTCATACCCAGGTTCGCTGAGGGCCAGGGCACCGTACCCGGTTCAGGTGAGCTACGTGGCAGGAGGAGCGCCAAGGTCATCCTCGGCCTGCCTGAGCAGCTCACTCCAATTCACCGGAGGCTTTATTTCCCTGCTTACTGGCCTAAAGTACCAGAGTAGCCGGTCTGCGTTGTCATTGAGTCAGCCAGACTTGATCAAACTTTCCCCAGGGGTGCGGCCCGGGTCCCGGTCTGAAGCCTTTCACTTGTTTCCAGGCGCCGGTCTGATAGAGGTCCCAGAAGATGATGACCATGGGAGCGAGTTCAGCGTTCCTCGTCTCTATCTGCGCCAGGATCGCCTCGCGCTGCGCCCTGTCCAAGGTCCGCGCCTGCTTCTGGATTAGCTCGTCCGTAGACTTATCGCTGAAGCCACCGTAGTTGCGGCTTCCTCCAGTCGCATAATACGTGTAGAGCGTCTCATCGGGGTCACCAGTGGCATCAGTAAAATTGTAGGAGAAGAGATCAAAAGCTCGCCGCTTGAAGCGATCGTCTATGTCGGCCTGCTGCACCAACACCAGTTCAGCATCGATACCGATCTTTGCCAACTGGTCCTTGGCAACCTCCCCTTGTCGGACGGTGGATTCCGCAGCCCGGGCCAGGAGCGTGGTCTTTAGGCCCGCAGCGAAACCAGCCTCAGCCATCAGCTTCTTTGCCTCGGCCACATCGGCATCCTTCGGCTGGCGGTAGCCAGGGAGCTTCCCTACCTCCTCCAGTTTCGTTCCCCAGGGCGCCACAAACATGGAACCGATATTGCCCTTGCCATTCACCTTGATAGCCGCTTGCCGGTCGAAAACGAGGTCGACGGCTCTCCTCAGCCTGGCGTCATCCCACGGCTTCCGTTCCATATTGAAAGCAACAGTGAAACGCGTCTGAGAGTCATGCTCATAGACAACAGCCTTATCTGCCATGTCTCGCCTGACGATCTCTGACTCCACGGCTGAGAGGCCCTTGGCGCCGACGAAGGTCATATGGACTTGCCCCGTGCGAAAAGCGCTGAAGCGAGTAGCGCCGTCCCTGACGACATAGAACTTCAGCCCGTCGAGATAGGGTGTGCCCTTGGTAAAGTAGTCCGTGTTCTTTGCCAGCTCAACACTCACCCCAGGTCTGGCCTCTTTCAGCTTGAAGGGGCCAGTCCCCACGGCATCGCGTCTCATGTCGCCCCTTGCAGTCAGGATATGTTTGGGCTCTATGGCTACCCAGCCAGTCGCTATGTTGCGCAGGAAGGAAGCGCTGGGATACTTGGTGGTGACCTTGACCGAATCGGCGCCAACTATCTCCGCGGTATCCATGGCCGCAACCAGACCTTCCCCGCGCGGCGAAATGCTCTTGAATTCCTTCGGCTTTTGAATCCTTTCGAGGCTATATTTGATATCCTCCATCGTCAAGAGCTTGCCATCGTGCCACTTGATATCCTTCCGGAACTTGAAGGTGTAGGTCTTGCCGTCAGGGCTCAGCTCCCATCCCTCGGCGAGTTCGGGCACTATCTTCTGATGCTCAAGCGGATGGAGGCGCACGAGGCCCTGGTAAACGTTGAAGAGGACCTGGGAGAAATTCGCCATCTGAGCTTGCTGCACGTCATAGTGGTCGATATCGGCGTCCATCACTCTGGTGAGGATGCCGCCATACCTCGGCTCTACTGATGACGCCTTTGGACTCGGTGAAGGCAAAAGAGGAGCGGCGGCTGCCGCCGTTGCCGGGGGTCTGGCGGCGGCGTCCCCTGGCTTATCCAATGCGGTCTGTGGCGCCGCCGGGGCGCACCCGGCAACCAGGAGTCCGAAAACCATCAGGCAACCAAAGAACAGCCTTCTCCCATGCATTGCAACCTCCTTCCTTTTACGTGCCCTTCTTACCACCTTGAAAAGTCCCGGCCCAAGATTTCAAGGGCTAACCGGCCAACCAGACCTCCTGGTGCCGGTTGTTGATGTAGGCAGAAGAAGCTATCTTGTAGTTCCTCAATCGCATACTGTGGGCGATCATTACGACCTGCCAGGCGATCGCGACATCCGGGTTGTCCTCCATGAGCACCGTCTCCATCTCGCGGACCAGCCTCTTCCGCTCGTTGATATCGACGGCTCGTGACTGCTTATCATAAAGGTCGTCGAACTTCGCGTGGCTGTATTTCCCATAGTTTCTTCCTGCGCCGGTCACGTAATGCTCCCCATACCTCAGATCGGGGTCGTCGATAGCGACGGCTGGGCCGTGAGCCTGGGTGTCAAACGCGCCTCGGATGAGGGTGTCATCGAAGGCGGCGCTCTCTCTTACGACCATGGCCGCTTTGATTCCGAGCTTTGCCAGCTCAGCCACAATGAATGTCGCCCGTGCCTGGTGCGACCTTTCGGGTCTGGCCAGCACCGTGGTTTCGAATCCCTGGGAGAAGCCGGCCTCCGCCATGAGCCTCTTCGCCTCAACGATGTCGGCATCCTTCGGTTGCCTGTAGCCAGGCATTTGCAGCAACTCGTCCTCGGGTATTCCCCAGGGTCCCTTCGACGGCATGCGGGCCGCGATGAGGCCAGCGCCCTGCATCACCGCTTTTATGTACGCCTGTCGGTCAAGAGCCAAGCTCACGGCGCGGCGCAACCGAGGATCTGACCATGGCGCCCTTTGCAAGTTCATGCGGAGGTGAGAGAGGCTAGGCACCCACGTGGACTGCACCACCAAATTCCGGTCCGCCTGCGCCATTTGAGCTTGGGTCGCGTTCACACCGCTGGGATGAGGAAGGTAGGGAACTCTACCGGTTCGCAGGGCGGCAAATCGCGTGGAATCGTCCCTGATTATGTATATGGTTATGCCCTCCAGGTAGGGCCGGCCCCTCACAAAATAGTCGCCGTTCTTGCTGTACTCAAGGCTGGTGCCAGGCATATATGCTTTGAATTTGAAGGGACCTGTCCCCAGGATGTCCCGTTTCATGTCGCCCTTGGCTTCGATAATGTGCTTGGGGAGGATGGCTAGCCAATCCGTTGCCAGTATCGCGGAAAGCGCGGCGCTCGGATACTTAAGGCGCATCCGGGCAACATTGGGAGCAGCGGCCTCCACCTGAGTGACGGAGGCGAGGGCAGCTGCTCGCGGGCTACGGACTCCCTTTGGCGGCTCGCGGACCCTATCGAGGCTGATCTTGACATCTTCGCTGCTGAACGCCGTGCCATCGTGCCATTTCACTCCAGTCTTGAGCCGGAAGGTGTACTCCAGACCGTCGGAGCTTATCTGCCAGCTTTCGGCCAGGTCGGGAACTATCTTTGCGTCCGGCCAGGAAAGAGGATCGAATTGGAGCAACCCGTTGTAGCTGGGCGTGAGAGTGAGCGGGTGTTGCCCCCCCGACTCTTGATGGATATCGAAGGTCGCTGCATCGGCTTCCTGCGCCCATGTCAGCACACCGCCATATCTGGGCTGGTCTGACGCCGGCTTCGGCGTTGGTGTCGCTGGCGCCGAAGGAGACGGTGCCGGCTTCAGCGTCGGCAGGGTTGACTTGGTCTCGCCGGACTGCTGGACTGCTTGCCTTGTCGGCTCAGCCTTCGTGGCGCAACTCGCCGACAAAAGCGCCAAGGCCGTCAAGCAGCTCGATATGACGAAGCATCTGTTGGCCCACATAGTGGCACCTCCCCTGACACACTAACCGAGGAAGCACAAAGACGCGTGATTATCTGCTAGCGCGAAATCCACACGTCATGGAACTTGTGGCTGGAGTATATCGTCCTCCCCGACTCCCACTCCTTCAACTCGTTGAAGCATCTCCAGGCCGTCACGCGAGAATTCCAACAAGCTTGACCGACACACCGTATCCGTGCGCCGTCATCTCGTTGGGCTCAAGAATCTCTCAGATGCTAAACAACCGCACAAGATCGGCTACCTCAACCTGCTCCAGCCGCGCTATCGTATCAATGATCTCTTCTATCCTCTTTCGCCAACTCGTCGAAGCGATGCTCAATGAGGACGCCAAATCCCTGAACTTCGCCCGCAGGTCATCGTCACTAAAATAGGTTTCCTCAGTCCAGGGGTCGCCTTTGGCGTACTCCGTGTAGCCTTCGAAAGTCTTACCTCTGGCGGCAACCAGGATGCTGGTTGGCTCCTTTCTAAGTTGGTCCTCTAAAGGCCACGTTTTCTTTTCTTTTGTCCTCGGCTCTACTCCAACGTCAACTTTCTCTCTCAGGGCACGCACTCGAGCATCATTGATTATCTCTGGTGAATACCAGTCCGCCCCTCGTTTGACACCCAGGGCCGCCATGGCAATAGCGTGGGGCTGATTGAACTCGCAGCTCACCATACCGATAGGATTCTTGTCGGCAAAACGCGCGGAGGCGCCGACAGAGTTCGTGCGAATGAGGACGCTCTCTATCTCCTCCGCTCTAATTTGGTTCTCGCTGATTATCCTGGTGAACAGTGTCAACGCGTGCCTCGTGCGCTGGACGCTTGGCCAGGGCTTATAGCCAATCTCAGGGAAGTACCATTTCTCGCCAAGCCCACCGACCATTACATTGAAATCGCAAGCGCCAGTGCCCCTTAGCTTCCAGAGTCCATTCTCACCATCGAGGATCCCCTGGTACGCCGTCATCCCGCAGCCAGCCATCAACGCCCCCATACCGCCGTCTGAAGCCTGCAGGCCAGCATCGCCGTACTTGGTCAACGGTAGCGCAGCGGCCTCCGTCCACCGCGTGGTGGCCAAAGAGGCGTTGGCGCCGGCGATACTGTAGGCGGTCATCAGCCTCTCCTCATCGAATCCCATCACCCTACCGGCTGCCGAGGCTGCTCCAAGCGCACCAAAGGGCATGCGGTTGCGCAGAACGCTGGACTCCGCACCGGAGCCCAGGCTAGGGATGGCCACGGAGCCTGATAGCCTCGCCCCTACCTCAAAGCCCAGCGCCACCGCGGCTATCAGGTCCTTGCCGGAGGCGCCTTCCAGTTCAGAGAAAGCCAACGCCGAGGCCACCACGGGTGTACCAATATGGCCGAAATTCAGAGTCATGTCAGTGGCATCCAGGGCATCGCCAAGCCGGGAATTTGCGTAGGCGGCACTTAGCACCGAAGTTTTCTCTCCGGCGCCAATTATGGTGCAGTCCGGCCTCCCTCCCAAGAGCCGCACATATTTCAAGGCGATAGCGCCGATCTCGGTGACAGAACCGGCCATAGCATTGCCGACAACATCCAGGATGAGGCGCTTCGCCTCGCGGATTACCGGCGACGGAAGATCATCGTACTTCATCTCGACGACAAAGCGTGCCAGCGCCCTTGTCGGATGTTCCAGAGCCTCTTTCTCATTCATGCTGATCCACTCGGCCCATGCCAGCCTGGCTATTCAGCAAGCCATGCCTCCTGGTACCTATTGTTAATAAACGTAGACGATGCTATCTTGTAGTTCTTCAGGCGAGAACTGTGGGCAATCTGCATCATGCCCCAGCTGAGCGGCGCATCGGGGTTGTCTTCCTGGAGTATCATCAGCATGTCCCGGACCAGCTTTTTGTGCGCACCGAAATCTAATGTCTGTGACTGCTTTACGAACAGTTCGTCTATCCTAGGGTTACTGTATTTTCCGTAGTTCCTCCCCGCGCCAGTCACGTAGTTCTCGCCGAACCGCAGGTCTGGGTCATCGATGGCTGTCGCCGTCCCGTGCACGTGAGCGTCGAAGACCCCACGAGTCAAGGCCTCATCATAAGCGGCTGTGGGCATCACAACGTGTTTAGCCTTAATACCGGATAGGGCAGGTAGAGAGCCCTTCCGGTCCGCAACGCCGCGAATCGAGTGGAGTCATCTCTGATCACATACACGGTTATGCCAGCCAAGTACGGTCGCCCCTTCACATGATAGTCGGCGTTTCTGACGGCGACCGCCTGCCTCGCTTAGTCTTACGATACGCCCTTCTCCCGAGCTGCGTTCTCCCCAACGATTCGCCCGAAGGCGAAGCCTTCGGTGATGTTCCCTCCCCCTCCGGGATAGAGCATGCCGTAAACTGACCCCAGCTCGCCGCAACCGTAGAGCCCGGGAATGGGTTTGCCATCGGCGTTGAGAATCTGGCCCCTGCTATTCCGTCGCGGCCCACCCTGGGTGTTCGGCCCTCCCGGCCACAGGTCCACGGCGCAGTACGGGGCGCTCTCCAGCGGTATGAGCTCCTTCGTTTTTCTGCTAAAATCCGGATCCTTGCCTTTTTCACAATAGCGGTTGAAAGTCTTCACCGTTCTCTCGAGGGCCTCCGCTGATATGCCCACCTTCCTGGCAAGACCGCGCACCGTATCCGCGGTCTTGATCCAGCCTCGTTCCACCTCTTTGCCGTTGTCAGCGCTCCACCGGTAAATCCCGGTTTGTCCGGCCGGGCCAGAGGTGACGAGAGGAAGAGGGCCATTCTCCAGTCGCCTGCGGTCGAAAATGATATAGCTCGGTACTCGGGGATAGACCAGGCGGTGCGTGTCGAAGAGCGCAAGCTCGTAGTAGAGGGCGTGCCCAGCTATGTTCTCGGAGGTGTATCTCCTGCCATCCCCATCCACAATGATGTAGCCAGAAGTGACTGGGATGGCCTCATCGCCCTTTCCGGGCCCTTTGCCCAGGGCGGCTTTGCCAAGGTGGTCAGGAGTGAAAGCATTGGCGATACCGGGGAACTTCATGACAAGCCGTGCCGAGACACAATTCATGTGCCAGAGTTGCGCTCCCACGTCCAGCGCCATTCTTATGCCGTCGCCTGTTAGCGCCGCGCTGCCCGTGAAATACGTCGGATACACTCTCAGATAGTTGAGCTTCGTCTCCTCATCGTACTCAAACCCCCCTGGAGCCAGCACAACGGCCCTGGACGCTCTGATACGCAGCCTCCTGGTCTGCCCATTTTGCGTGGTTTCGGCCTCGACTCCTACCACTCTTCCTCTGAGGTTCGTCAGCAGGCGAACCGCTCGGGTTTCGTACAGGACAGATACCTTCTTCGCTTTCACCTGATCGTCGAGAAAGCGAGCCAGGCCGATTCCCATGCCCCGGAAACGGTGTTTGGACAGCATCGCCCCACCGGGCAGTTGCGGGTGCTCCCCCACGCCTGGGTTCGGAAATATGCTGCCTCCCCTTTCCTCGACCCACTGCCGACCGGTGGCCGCGTACTCAGCCCACGCCCTTATGATGGCTCTATCTGTCCATAACATATTCGGCATGCCAGCAACCCGACAGAGGGCAGTCATGTATTCCAGGCCGCTCTGGACATCCGGCGGAGTGATGTAGATGCCGCCAGACATGCTGGTATTGTTGTGCTTCGTCTCAGGAGACTGCTTCTCCAGGATGATTGCCTCTGCACCGCTCTCCGCCGCGGTTATGGCGGAGACGGCGCCACCAATACCGTAACCTATGATGACCACATCGCTGGTCTTGTCCCAGGACACCCCACTGCGTACGAGCACCAAATCACCTCCCGCGAATTTGCCTATCTTCGTGCCTGCCGCTAATCTGCGCCGGCTGAAGCCAGATGGCGCCGCTGAGCGGCTCCCGCCTCTTTCCCGAGAATGGTTTGCCCACGGTCGCCCTCAGCTGAGAAGGCGCATAACCTCTGTAACGTCGCGCACATTCTCCAGGTTAGACACCATGTCGGTGGCCTCGGCGATACGGTCCACGCTTGCCTTCTTCTTAGCATGTAAAGCGCAGTCTCTGAATTTCTCAACCAGGGACTCCATGCTCATTGGATTCAGGGGAGTGCCATAGGCGTGTTCGACTCGCTCTAAGTACGCACCATCTCTGGTTCTGACCTCAAGCACGGCCGGGCAAAGCTCCTGAGGTCGGAAAAGCGAGACATCCAGCTTGGGAACCACCTTGCGCGCCAGGGCGATGATCCTTTGGTCCTTGATCGCAGATTCGGTGAAGTCGTCCAGTCCCACAGCGCCTCTGGCGAGAGCAACTGCAATGCAATACGGTATGCTGAACTGCGCATCGGTGATAGTCCTAGGGTTCTGTTTCTCCTCAACCGGGTGGAACTCCAGATGAGGCTCGTGATCGATGTGGGCAATCACTTCCTCCACATCTTCCGGCCTTATCTTGCGTTCCCGAAAGAACTGTATCGCCAGGTCAACAAAAGGCTGGTTTCGACGGCAGCAGGGATAGGGCTTGAAACTGAGGTGGGCTATCTCGAACCGCTTGCCCAGCTCATCCGTCAGGTGCTTGGGATCGTAGTTCCCGCGATGGTATACATGGAACAGCCCCATTTCGTCTTCCAGGCAATTTCGCGCGCCGGTGATGCCCCTCTGGGCTGCCAACGCGGAGAATACCCCTGCCCGCGCGGCAGCCCCGATGTCGAGGTTCTTGGTCAGTACACGTTCCTTGATCTCAAGCAAGGTGCCGGCCGCCTGCCCGTAAGCTATTCCCAACGCGCTAATCGTCTGTTCTTCGGTGAGGCCCAAGACTCGCGCTGAGGCCAGCGTGGACCCGAAGTAACCATAGAGCGGTGTACCTGTCCAGCCCGCCGAACGCCCCTCCTGTTTCGCCATCCCCATTCGGCAGACCATATCAACTCCGAGCGCAACAGCAGTTATGAACTCCTTGCCGCTGATGCCGCCCCTGGCTTCCGCAACGGCAAAGGCGGCGCTGACCACTGTGCCACCGGCATGCAACGAAGCCACGTCGTGGGTATCATCGTAGTCGACGCTGCGGGCCATGTAACCGTTGACCAGCGCGGCCTGGGGCGAGGGAACTTTGAACCAGTGCCCCACGACGGAGCTCTCTGGCTTTCCTCCATGCTCTTTGATGAGGCCAACTAGTTCTTCCGCTCCCTCGGCAGCGCTCCCGGCGAGAGTGGTGCCCAGGGTGTCGAGGATATCCTTTTTCGCCAGGTCAACGGCGGCCGGTGGAAGATCCTCGTACCTCTGTTGTGCAGCCAGTTTGGCAAAGGCTACTGCTGCGTCCAAAAGCTTCTCCTCCTTCACTCAACCTAGTGTGGCGTTTGCGAAATATCATTTGAATCGTCGGTGGCGGCTGACGCCGGCACCACCAGGAGCCTCCCCTGAACGAAGTGAGGGGATGAAAACGGCTCACATCGGACTCGTGGGCAGTGAACTCAAGGCGCGCAGCCGTGCACTGCATTGTCATCCCGATAGCGAAGGATCTTGGGCCTGATGATGCAGGAGCGAAAGATCCTTCGCGGAGCCACCCAGCCCCACCTCCCCGCCACTCCGGGATGACAGGAATGAAGCGCCGGCCACGTGCCAAACCTATTTGCGTACTGATAGACACTCATGAACTCGATGGGGTGCCGCGCTTACCCGCAACCTTCAGCCAGCCAGATTTGGTCCTTCTTCACACCGTAGCTGGCGCCCAGCGCCTTCTCGGGATAGTATCCCTTCACGCATTTCCAATAGGGGACCTCATAGAGGCCGTGATAAAGGATAGGAGATGGAGCCAGGTCTAATACCTTTCTCTGAAACTTCAAGACAATGTCCTTACGCTTCGCCGGGTCCACGGTCCTTGACTGCTCTTTGTACCAATCGTCTACCTCCTTGTCACTGAAGCCGCTGTAATTTCTGCCTCCGTCCGATGTGGAGAAGGAGAGGTACAGATCGGGGTCATCAAGGGGCTGCGAATTGCCGTTGAAGGTCATGCCATAATCTTTCGTCAATTGGCGACTCTCCATAGTGGCCACATCGACGACCTTTATGGAGACGTCGATGCCTATAGCCTTGAGCTGGTCTTTGATGAAGGCCATCTGCGTAGTGTATGAGGTCTGTATCATTCCGTCGGTTTGTAGACCTTTGGGATATCCAGCCTCGGCTAGCATGGCCTTCGCCGTCTCGATGTTCGCCGCGCTTACCCCGCGATACCCGGGCCTCTGCAGCAACTCTTCATTCGGCAGCGCCCACGGCCCAGGGATCATTGGACCGGAAAGCTCGCCTCTGCCCTCGACCACGTCCAGGCCCTTTTTTCGGTCCAATGCCATATCCACCGCCTGTCGAACCCTGACGTCATTGAAGGGCGGACGGTTGACACTGAGAAAGAGGAAGAAAATGGTCATACCAGGCAAGCGAGCCACACTCACCTTGTCGCTCATCTCTCTCTTGAGGACCTCGCCATGAGTGACGGTCATGGTCATCGAGGCGATGAACATCGTCCTGATCTGTCCAGTTCGGAAAGCAGCAAACCTGGCCATCTCATCGGGGATCATATAGAAACTGAGCCTATCCAGGTAGGGACGCCCCCGTACGAAGTAGTCCCTATTCTTCACATACTCCAAGCTCGCGCCCCGATTGTACCTCTGCAACTTGAAAGGTCCGGTGCCCAGGACAGTGAATTCCATCGTCTTGTGGTCCTTAAGATATTGCGGAGGCAGCATCACCGCTGAAGGAGTGGCGATCCCAGCCATAAAAGAGGGGCTTGGGTACGCCAGATGGATTTCCACCGTATTGGGGTCAGGCGTCTCCACCCGTTCCACAGGCGCTGCCAGCTCTTTGCGGGCGATGGTGACACCTTGCGGAGGCTTCATCCAACGCTGAAAATTGAACTTAACATCCTCGGAGCTGAAGGCCTTGCCATCGTGCCATTTGATATTCTTGTTGAGGCGGAATGTGATCTTCTTGCCGTCCGTGCTGACCTGGTAGCTTTCCGCCAGGTCCGGGATGATCTTCCGGCTATCCTCTGAATCGTATGTCACCAGGCCGTTGTAGGCTGGTCCGGCCTGACCGTAAGCCTGGCTCCTACCTGTCACATGTACGTCCAATGTGTTCTCATCGACCCTGAGACTGTGCTTCAACGTCCCGCCGTACCTTGATTGCTCCGACGGCGACTTGGGAGTCGGTGATGGGGCTGCAGAGGTCACTCCAGTCTTCGGATACGAGACGGGGGATTCCGCCGCCTTGCCGGCGGGAGCGGGCGTGGCCGCTGGCGCACAGCTCATGAACAGCAGGGCGAAAACGGATACCCAACCAGGCAGAGAGAATAGCTTCTTCGTCGACATTTCGGCGCACCTCCAACTTCCAGAAAGCCACAAGCCGATCACTCAGCAGGACGGGCCGGTCCTACATGCACCATCACGCGGTCCTGGATTGCCGCTCCAGGGGACTACCACGTGCATCTCTTGGCGGTACCGATGCCCGATCGATTCGCTGGATCAGGTCTACGCGGTAACACTCTCCATGATAGAAGTGATGTCCCCAAGCGTCTCAAGCCTCTGCACGAGCTCAATCGTGCCTTCAGTCTTATCCTCCGACAGGCCCGCCCTACCCGCACAGTACCGGAACTTGGCGTGCAACTCCTCATCTGTCAGAGGATTCTCGGGATGACCCCTTGGCTTTTCCACCTCATTAAGGAACTCGCGCCCGTCCCTCATCCTGACCTTGACGGGGCTCCGCCGCTTCCCCACATCCCACGCCCAGTCCGTCCTGACGATTACGCGAACCTTGCTCAGCGCCTCCTTCATCTCAGAGGAATGGGCCTTCGCATCGTGATAGGTCTCGATATCCACTTTCCCATCCAGAATGGCGGCCGCCATGTTGTATTCCATGCTGAACTTACCCTGGAAGCCACAGGCAGGCTTATCGAAACGAAGCGTGTCGCGGCGCTGAGCGCTTATCTCGACTTCCACCGACTCAACGTCGCTGAAGGAAACATTGTGCTCCCTGACTATGCCGAGCACGGCGTCGAGGGCGCGCAGGTTGCCGGCACAGCAGGGGTAGCGCTTCACCGACAACCCAGGCGTCACCACCTCCCAGGTCTTCCCCAGATTCTCCGTAACTCTGCCCAGGTCATAGTTGCCTTCGCCCACCACCGCGTGATACAGGCCGTGTTTTCCTTCAATGATTTCCTGGCTGGCCGTGTATCCCTTGCCTACGAGTAAAGCTGCCAGTACACCGGCCCTCGCCGCGTTTCCACTGTGAAAGCCCTTGGTCATAGTGCCGAAGTTCTCGGTAAGCCCCGCTGCCTGAGAGCCCGCCAGGCCGAGCGCCATCCGGGTCCTGTCGACGTCCAGCCTCAGCAGCTTAGCGGCGGCAGCGGCAGCGCCCATGGATCCCCAGAGAGGGCTGGGATGGTAGCCTCGCGCTCGCAGGTCGCGCTCATAGGGTCGGGAACAGTAGGACAGCTTGCCAAAGCATTCGTAGCCCATCACATGAGCAGTCAGCACCTCTCTGCCAGAGGCCCTCAGCTTCTCACCCATCGAGAGAAGGACGGGCAGAATGCAACCGGTGGGATGGGAAAAGCCTGAGTCGTCGAAATCGAGGACGTGGGCCATAAGGCCGTTGGCCAGCGCCGCGTTGGCCGCGGAAGTCCGAAAGCCGCTGCCAACCAAAGTCGACTCAGGACTGCCACCGATCTCGCGTGTGTACTCGGTGATGATTCGTCCCGGTTCTTCCCGGGACCCGGCCAGCGCCGTACCAAGGCAATCGAGGAAGAACTTCTTGGTCAGGCCTATTACCTCGCCAGGAATCTCCTCGAAGCGAGTCTCCACCATGAAAGCTGCCAACTGTTCAGTAACGCCCATCAAAGGACCTCCCTCAGGGATCAGGTCGGAACTTGAATATCTCGGAGCTTTCAATCTGCTACCATAACCCCCCGACAGTCACTTTAAGAGCGCGTGTTCGCCAAATTCTCAGTGTCCGTCCTGCTGAGCTATGTAGAACGGGCGATCCCAATGATATCCGACAACACTTTCCCGTCAACTGTCTGGCCAGACCTAGCCCTCTCCCGCGGAGGGGACAGGAAACATGATGGTCACGCGCGGTCCAATCTCAATCGGACAGTGCTGGGGGCGATCCTGTGAGGACCGCCCCCGGACGCTACGCGAGCGCGTGCTCGGTCCTCTCTATGATGGAGTCCTGCACAAACCGGTTAAGGTCAACAAAGTGTGCGTTGAACCCCGAGACCCGCACCACCAGCTCGGCATGCTTCTCAGGACGCGCCTGCGCTTCCTTCAAGGTCCCCACATCGATTACATTGAACTGGATCATGTCGAGTCCCAGGTGCATGGCCGTCTCTATGTAGTTCTGAAGCTTTCTCAACCCCGCCTCTCCCGCCACACTCGCGGGAGTCAGCTTCTGGTTGAACAGGTTCGCCTTGTGCTTGCGGTGGTCTATCTTTGCAGCAGACAATATCGCCGCCATCGGCCCGCTCCTGTCATATTTGGCGTGGGGGCTGACGCCTCCGTCGCCTAGCCAGTCACCGGCCTTCCTGCCATTCGGCATGGCGCCCACGTGGGGTGCAAGCTGGAACATGCGCGAGACGACGAGACCTGATCGCATGGGAGACTGATTCGAAACGTCTCTAGCTTGGGCCATCTCGTCCGCTATCATCGAGTAAACCCACCTGGCTATTTCATCCGCGTAGGCATCATCATTCCCGAACTTGGGCGCATTGATGAAATCTCGCCGCATCTCTTCGTAGCCTTCCCAGTTGGCCCGAATCGCCTTCAATACCTCCGCCATAGTGTACTTCTTGTCATCGAAGACCAGCTTCTTGAGCGAGATAAGCGTGTCAGCAGCGTCAACCGTCCCCGCGCAGTTCATCCACGGCATGCCTTTATCGTAGACGTCCATGATGTCCCGGCAAGCATCAAGGGAGCGATGGAAGAGACAGGAGGCAAACGGACGCTTGATATGCTCGTTATTCATATGCTCGTAGATGGTCTTGATGGCCGATGCCTTCCGCACCATCCACCTCATCTGTTGTCGATAGGCTTCAAGCAACTCCTCAAAGGAACGGAATTCCGCAGGATCCCCGGTTGGCGGCCCTATCCGGGGGTCTTCCGCCAAAGCTTGCAGGATCTTATCATTTCGGAATTCCTCGGGTTCGTGTCCGAGGAGGGGATCGACGCCGTTATTCAAAGTCAGCTCGAGAGGCTTCAAGGCATTGGCCCCGTAAGCGTCTCTTCTCGCGCGGCCCCAGTGGATGGTCGGGGCGGGGGCCACGCAGCCGACAACTGCCCAACTCCTGGCCTCCTCCAGGGTGAACCCATAGTGGTCCATCAGCGCTCCAATCACCACCTCGTCGTTCTTGATGGACGGCTGACCGAGTCCGCTCCTTACCACTTCAACCACGCGCTTCCAGACTCTTGGGTTAACCCTCGGATGCCACCTGAACTTGTGGTCAGGATGGCTCACCCTCAAATCGTCCAGGGCATCCAGAATCAGGATGGTCAATTCGTTGCAGGCGTCGCTCCCGTCCTTAGCCTTCACGCCTCCCAATGTGTAGGTGGCCAAGAAATTGTTGCCTTGAGCAGTCCTGCGACGATGGGCCGGGGCTGGCCGACCCAGCTCATCCACATGAAGGAGATACTCCTCCATCAGATCCAACGCCTTCTGGCGTGGCAGGGACTTATCGATCAGGACATCCTTCTCATACCAGGGCCAGAAGACCTGGTCGGTCCGCATGGAAGTGCCGTGGCACATGACCTCAATGATGTGATAGGCCAGATACGCCAGCCAATGGCTCTGCAGGGCCTCCCAGAACGTGCGCGGTGGATTGCCGGGCACCCAGGCGCATATCTCCGATATCTGCTCCAGCTCCTTCTTCCGCTCCGGGTCCGCCTCATTGTCGGCCATCTCTTTGGCCAGTCGACTGTACCGCTTGGCCCAACGAAGCACGGCCTCAGCCGAGATGATCATTGCCCGAAGGTCGTAGATCTTCTTGCGGATCTCCACCGCCTGGGTTCCGCCCGTGGTGGCCTCCCACTGGCTGTTGAGGTCAGCCAGCTTTCCATACAGCGTCTCCACAATCTGGTTCAGGCCCGTTTCCAAATAGGTGTCATGGTCCGGTTGAGTGCGTGAGCCAGTTTCGCCTGGCAGCGCCTCCATGTACCTGTTCCTGGCGGCGCCGATCAGGAAGTCCCTGTGCGTTATCTGGTTTCGAACCAACGTGCCGAGACTGCGTGGCTTCCAATACTCGATCAACTCATGCCATTCGTCCAGGTCTTCCGATTTGCAACGACCGGCATTGATGTACTGGGTGACGCTTCTTTGATCCCAGCCCTCTATACAAAGGGGCAAGCAGTGGGGGTCCTCCGCATGGAAGCCAACAATGAGCTCGAAAGGCCGGATATAGAGCGGCATGTTGTCCAGGTACCGAGCAAGGGCCTTGGCTCTTCGAACGGAAATGGGCTCTCCCTCAGTTTCCTTCCATGTCTCCGTGTAGTACCGGCTCCTCAAGACGGAAAAACGGACCGGCTTGCTGAAGTCATCCCCGACGTAGTACTTCGGAACGTGTTCCTTCTTCATTTCCACGATTCTTGGCGACGGCATTTCGACCTCCTTCAGTGACCAGACGTAATATCCGAAATATCCGTTCAGGGCAGCGCCAGGTCAGCCTTCAGGTCCGCAATGACCTGCTCGGGAGTGACGCTCGGCGGATAGACCCTGTCGAAGCCCATGTTCCTAAAGCGAGCAGCCACGTCCTCCCAGCTCTGTTGCTGGCGAGTGACTGTCACGTTTCCCCCCGCGTAGAGCAGTAGATCGCCAATGCCGGACTCCCGACACTTCTCGCGCATCCCGGCGCAGTCTATCTCCGCCATCCCGTAGGAGGAGGAAACCAGAACGGCACTGGCATCCGTTTCGATCGCCGCCTTGATAAAGTCCTCCTGAGTCAGCCATGCTCCGGCAAAGACCACCCTAAAGCCTTCCTTCTCCAGGAAGTACTCCAGGACCTTGATTCCCAGAACATGCAGATCGTTGAGGGCCCCGGTGACCACTGTCGTATGGTACTTCTTCTCGTCCGCTTGAGACTCTACCATGATACCGCTCTCACAGGCGATCGAACGCACCGTATGTCGTCGACCACCATCTCAGACTCTTTCACACCTTCGAGGCACTGTCTTTCGCGTATTCTCTCCTGGTGATACTGGACAGCCTCCTTAGGCAGGGGCAGATAGCCGGGATTCAGGTAGCGCACCGCCCCCTCCTTGTCCCTCACGAGAATCACTTTTCCCGCGTTGCTCTTGTGCGAACAGTAGGGGTATTCGATGACGCCGGACTCGAACGCTCGAACAGTGCCGACGGCGATGTCGCCGTCGCCAATGTCCAGAACCCTTTCCACGACCGCTGTAGCTTCCGATTCGATCATGGCCTCCTCCAACTCCAGCTCGGGACATCGGGGGAACTGCTGCCCTCGCATCACGTCGAGGACCTGTCGCGTGGAACGGCAACTCGCTGCATTGGCCTCCTTCGAGGACGCTCCAAGGCCCTCCTCCACAGATTTGGGGCAGACCTTGACCACCCCCCCATAGGCGGCGATGGCGGTGGAGACGGAGATGATGCCATAGCCCTTGGCGAGGTCTTCGGGGTAGCACCCCCGCCAGGAGTTGGCAGCCTGGCCCAGGTAAGTATCCTTGTAGCCAAATCTGTTCAGGTAACGCTCGGCGAGCCTGCGTTGCACCCTCATCCCAGCAATGTCCTGAATGACGCAGTTGTTCTGAAAGTAAGCGACCAATTGGCTCTTAACTCCCTGTTCCGCAGCCAGCAACACATCGATGACGCCGTAAGCGGCTTGGAGAGAGGGGGGACACATGATCCCTGTGGCGTTGCATCCTTTCTGCTCCATACAGATGGTGACTCCCCGTTCCTCGAACCAACCCATCAGCCGATTTACAAACTGGTAGTTGCGGATCGAGACCGCGACAGGTTGCGGGCTGTTGGGAATGCCGAGAGCCACCGCCCCTCCACCACATTCAGTGGCGCCTCCGGCGAAGGCGATCGCGTCGTTGAACTGAGGTGTGCCTGTAGCCGTTCGGAAGGTCACCGGGCGAGACACGGCCTCAACGACGCGGCGACAGCCTGCCACTCCATGGATCGCGGCAGGAAAGCCGTTAAGGTGCGACCGCCCCGTCCGTTTGCTCTCTTCCAGACCGATCTCCGCTTGCCGGAACTGCATCCTTCGGGTATAGGTGTCGACGGTCATGGGGAGGATATCGGCGCCCCCCTCGTCTTGAAGACACCGCAGTAGCGCGATCATATCCTCTATGGTCGCTGTCCCCGCCCTAGGCTGTATGAGAACTTTTCCTTCCTTCTCTGCCTCCTGGTAGACATATGTGACGTTCTTCGCGGGCGGCATAGACCGGTGGTACTCTACCGCTTCCTCCAGATCCACGTCTTGACCAGTGGGATAGAGGCGCAGCACCTCCGCAAGCATGCTCCGCAGCACGTCTTCATCCCATTTCTTATTTCTGACCTCCGACTCCATCCTATGCCCTTTCGTTCAACTTTGAAATCGTCGAGGCCCTGGCCTATCTCGCCAGCCAGCCGGTACTGGTCCCTCCCGCTATCACAGAAGGCCCCGCACACTAATTCCTGACCTCAGGCCAGAGCGCAATGCTTGCCGCTCGCCGATAAGCACGACACTCAAATCTAAAAGCTTCGTCCCTATCTCCCGGACCAATCTTACTTTCGACGCCGGCTAAGAAACGTATAGGCCGACCTGCTGGCTCGATGTCCGCGAGGTCGGCCTACATAACATCATCTTCTCCTGAAGGAACCTGGGCAGACTATGGATAATACGCCGTGACAGATACCCGCACGTGCTAAACACAATATGGCACAATAATGACGGTATTCGGTAATTTCAATGATCTATTATACTGATTCAGTTACTCGCCCGTGGATGCTGCTTTTGAGCATCCATAGCATATACCCTCTGAATTTTGCTGTCAAGGTGCAAGGTGCTATAATCTCTATAGCAAAAAGGAGGTAATATAATTATGAATCTAAATCAATTTGTATATTTCTTCACTGTTGCCAAGAACGGAAATTATACCTGGGCGGCTGAGGAGCTTGGCATTTCGCAACCAGTGGTGTACAAGTCCGTCAGAAGCCTGGAAAGACAATGTGGGCTCAAGTTGTTGGAGCGGCAAGGGAAAGGGGTTGCCCCGACTAAGGCGGGCAGAGCTGTCTTCGAATATGCGGCTCAAGTTGCCTTCTTCAAGAAGCTGGCGGAGCAAACGATCGCGGAAGAGAAGGAGCCCATGTCCGGCCATATCACAATTGGAGCTGGCACACATTTCGGAGGCTATCTCTTGCCCAACGTTCTAGCCCAGTGGATGTCAGAGCACCCACACGTCAGCCTCACTATTATGCAGGGAACGCATGAGCAAATGCGGGACCTCCTTCAACAGGACGGCGTGGATTTTCTCCTGGCCACAGGATTCGGAGGGTTCCCGGGTTTCCAGACCAAGCTGATCCTCTCAGACGCTCTGGTGGTTGTCGCGCGGGCAGGCCATCCGCTCGAAAAATCTGGCTTGATTTCGGTTAGCGAGCTCAGCCGCGAACCCCTCATCGTCTCCTTGAAGGGGAGCTCGTCAAGACAGGAGATCGATGCGATCGAATCCGAGTACGGCATTCGCTTTAGAATCGCAGTCGAAGTCAACAGGCACGATATGATCAAGCAGCTCTGCCGCGCAGGGGTTGGTATTGGCATCCTGCCCAGGTCGATAGTCGCCGAGGAACTGGAGGACCGGCGCCTCTGCGTGCTCGACGTCGAGGGATTCCCTCGCACAAGGCGCTACTTCCTGGTACAACGGTCCGGCAAGGTGCTCACCCCTGAGATGCAGTCACTTATCGCTGCCATTGAATCCGGGGCTGAGGAAAGGAATAGAGGACGCCGCGCCGTATGACTGTTCCTGCGGCGGCGACATGCCATGTCCACAACAGTCCGCGAGCCGTCTTTCGAAGTTGGCTCGCCTGCGACCGTTATCTTGTGTGGAGATAGTTACGCGCGGGAGAGGAATTAGACTTGAACCCTCATTGATGTGGAAACGACACGCGGTTTCTTGAGGCGCTAGAGAACTGCGTTTCCCGTGTCCTGTCTGAGCCACGCAGTTTCCCGCAGGACGCCATCTGGAGCCAGCGGTCGGATTCGAACCGACGACCGGCGGTTTACGAAACCGCTGCTCTACCCCTGAGCTACGCTGGCAAATCCCTGGACGTTGACGACTCGCGAGTTGACGTGAGTCCTCCTCCCGGTCGCCACTGTCGCTCCCCCTGAGCAATATCGTATGCTATATTCGAGGGGAGTGTCAACTTCGCCGCCTCGTATTGCCGGCGCTGTGAGCCGAGCCGACTGAGGATTTCAACGCACTTTCGAAAGCCGTCCAACCTCTCTCCTAACCTTTGGCTGGTATCTACGTTATAAAAAGCAGAACCATTCAAAACAACCTGACGGACGGCCGGTCGCGGTCGGGGCGCTCCCCAAAGTGCATTAACCTGGTACGAAGTAGGGTGATGAGAGAACACCACCAGACGCCGGCGACTCCGCAGGCTTGCAGCGAGCAGGAAACTGTCCACCGAGCACAAGCCGGTGACTCCGATGCCTTTGCTCAGCTGTACGAGAAGTACTTTGACAAGATATATCGATACGCCTTCCTCAGATTGGGCAACAAGGCCGACGCGGAAGACCTGACCGAGCAGGTCTTTTTGAAAGCCCTTGAGTCGATTGGCAACTACAGGTGGCGCGGCATGCCTTTTTCCTCCTGGCTCTTCAGAATAGCCCACAATCTGGTGGTGGACCTTATCAGGAGGCGGTCCAGAGCTGAAATGGCGCCCCTCATCGAGGCGATTCCCAGCAAGGAGCCGGGGCCATTGGAGTTGGTGGAGTTGAAGGTGACCTTGCAGGAGTTGGCCGCCGCCATCAAGCGGCTCACCGAAGCCCAAAGACAGGTGATTTCCTTCCGCTTCGCCGGCGAACTCTCCAGCGCAGAGGTGGCGGCGATTATGGGAAAGTCAGAAGGCGCCGTCAAGGCATTGCAGCATAGCGCCCTGGTTACTCTCAGACGCTGCCTCGCAGGCAGTCCAGCTTGAAAGAAGAGCGTGGACGGGATCGAGGAGAATACGCATGACTAGAGAGATTCAAGACATACTGGACGAATGCATAGACCGTATCTACTTGAGGGGCGAGAGCCTCGACGCTTGCCTTAAGGACTTCCCTGGCAGGGAGGCCGAGTTGTTCCCTCTCTTGCAGGTGGCAAAATCGCTGAGTCGAGTAGCTGGCATGGAGCCAACGGCAGATTTCAAAGCCCAAACCCGTTACCGGCTTCAGATGGCCATGAGCCGCCGCAAGAAGCCCGCCTCCGGCGGCAGACCCCTGATCTTCGGATGGCGGCGCCGCTGGGCGCCGGCCGCAGCCGCGGTAGCGGTCGTCTTCCTCATAGGTGGGGGCACCGTGGGCGCCGCAAACGGCAGCCTCCCCGGCGACCCGCTTTACGGAATCAAGGTTGCTACGGAAAACGTTCAGTTGGCTGTGACCCCTTCGGAGGCAAGCAGGATAATCCTTCACATGAGTTTCGTTGACAACCGAGTTCGGGAGTTGACCGCCCTGGCGGAGTTGGGCAGACCCACCTCCATGGGCGATCTTACCGAGCGCCTCGATCACCACCTGGCGACGGTTAAGGAGGCAGCAGCCACCGGCGCGATCGCCAATGAGCGCATCTTCAGCAGGCGAGATAAGCAGAAGCTCCATGACCTTCTGGAGATAAATGCTGTCAGGCACATGTCCGTCCTTGAGAATGTGATGGACAAAGCCCCCGAACAGGCCCGGCCTTCCTTGCAACGCGCGATGCTTGTCTCCGAACGCGGCTATGAGACTGCGCTCACCGCGTCCGGCGGCAACCTGGAGAGGGTGCGAAGTCAGTGGAGCCGCATGAGGCGGTGGATGGGCAGAGCCCCCGGCGGACCTGGCAGCGCCGGTGGTCTCGATGGGGCGCCCGCTCCCTCCAGCCCCGAGAGCAGATATCCAGGGGCCGGGCCACGGAATTGGCCCCAAGGTCGTGGCCCTCAGCTTGCCCCGGACCCGGGTCCAGGGATGATGGGGCCGGGACAATCACAGAATGACTCGAACCCACAACCCCCGTCCGATGCGGGACCTGGGATGATGGGACCCGGCGCCGGACAGGGGGCCGGCACAACGGATGCGCAGCGCCAGGCTCCCCCACGGCAGCCTTCGAGCGGATGGGGACCCGGCATGATGGGGCCGGGCGCTGGCCCGACAACGCTGGGCGGCGCTTCTCAACCGCCCACATGGCAGCCTCCATCGGGTATGGGGCCGGGGATGGGTCGAGGTACGGGTGGCCGACCTTGAGCAAGCGTAGCGTATCGGTCGGAACCGCGGCTGGCCGATTCGACATAAATCATAAATGCAGAGAGGAGAACGGACTATGATGAAATGGTTCAAGGTGGGAGGGGTGGCCCTGATCGCGATGGCGGTCATCGGGCTTCTGGCCGGAACAGTCCTGGCCGCCGATCGGGCGCCGGCTCCACCGTCCACGACAGGAGTGGAGGAGCACGGTATGGGCGGAATCGGCCATGGCTTTCTTTCCGATGCTGTGCTCCAGCTCCTGGGCATGACCCGCGACCAGGTCCTGACCGAACTGAAGGCGGGCAAGTCCCTGGCCCAGATCGCTCAGGCCAAGGGCATCAGCGAGCAGAAGCTCATCGACACCATCGTTGCCGACTTCAAGGCCCAACTGAATAAGCTCGTAACCGAGGGCAAGATCACTGCGGCCCAGAGGGATGCGCGCCTTCAGAATATTGAGGCCAGGGTCAAGGCAATGGTGGAGCGCACCGGCTTCGGCCGCGCCGGCGGCATGCACGGCGCGTGGGGTGGCTTCGGGTTTCTCTCTGACGCCGTGACGCGGCTCCTGGGCATGACCCGCGAACAGGTCCTGACTGAGCTGAAAGCGGGCAAGTCCCTGGCCCAGATCGCTCAGGCCAAGGGCGTCAGCGAGCAGAAGCTCATCGACACCATCGTGGCCGACTTCAAGGCCCAACTGGCGAAACTCGTGGCGGAGGGCCGCATAACCCAGGCCCAGGCCGATGCCCGATTGCAGGGTATCGCTGACCGCGTCAAGGCAATGGTGGAGCGCACCGGCTTCGGCCGCGCCGGCGGCATGCACGGCGCGTGGGGTGGCTTCGGGTTTCTCTCTGACGCCGTAACTCAGCTCCTGGGCATGACGCGCGACCAGATCTTGACCGAGCTCAAGGCGGGGAAGTCCCTGGCCCAGATCGCTCAGGCCAAAGGGGTCAGTGAGCAGAAGCTCATCGACACCATCGTGGCCGACTTCAAGGCCCAACTGGCCAAGCTCGTGGCGGAAGGCCGCATAACCCAGGCGCAGGCCGATGCCCGACTGCAGGGCATAGCCGAACGGGTCAAAGCGATGGTGGAGCGGACCGGATTCGGTCGTGCGGGGCGCGGCTTGGGCATGCGCGGCCAGTGGGACGGCGGCGTTGGCGCCATGCCCGGCCCGGGCATGATGGGACGTGGCCGTGGCAACTGGAACTCCCCTGGCGCTGGCACTCAGGGATTCGCCCCTGGCCCCGGAATGATGGGACGGGGTCGTGGCGACTGGAACTCCCCTGGCGCCGGCAGTCAGGGATTCGCCCCTGGTCAGGGTATGATGGGGCTGGGCGGCCGTACCATCTGGTAGGCTACGAGCCCAACCACTCCCAGCCGAAGTGCCGACCTGGTGATCGTCGGCAAGACCGCAGCGGTCTCGGAGACCGCTGCGGTCTCTTTGCGCCCACCCCGCTTCCTGAAATCGTCGACCAGCCTCACCGGCCTTTGAAGTCCGCCTTCCGCTTCTCAGTGAAGGCGCGCGGCCCCTCCCTGGCATCCTCGGACGCGTGCACCAGCCGGTTGACGTGAGCATAATAGCGCAGTCCGTGTTCCAGGGGCATCCCCAGTCCGCGATAGGCCAGGTCCTTGATCGCGCGCACCGCCACCGCGCTGTTCTCGCAGATGCGCTGGGCGATCGCCTCGGCCGTCGACATCAACTGAACCTGGGGGACAACTCGGCTCACCAGCCCTATGCGTAGCGCCTCCTGCGCATCAATCATCTCCCCAGTCAGCAGCATCTCCATGGCGCTGGCCATGGGGATAGCATGGACCAGACGCAACGCCCCGTAGCCATGAAGTATGCCCCGTTTCACCTCCGGGGCGCCAAAATGCGCCGTATCGGAGGCAATCCTGATGTCACAGGCCAGGGCCAACTCTTGGCCGCCAGCCAGGCAGTAGCCGTTTATTGCTGCGATGAGGGGTTTGGAGACCTCCACCCCACCCGTGAGGCCTCAAGGCCTCCATACCTCCCACGAATCAGGCCCGTGGAGGCGCTTCCCCATTTCCTTGAGGTCTGCCCCAGCCGAGAATGCCTTGTCTCCCGCGCCAGTGACAATCGCCGCCCAGACATCGCGGTCGTTCTCGATCGCATCCCAGGCATCAGCGAGACGCGCCTTCACCTCCTGGCTTAGAGCATTCATCGCCTCCGGGCGGTTAACAGTAACGTAGGCAACGTTACCCCTCTTTTCATAGAGAACAACAGACACTTTGGCCTCCTGCAACGAAATCTAAGCCTGGCAATCATGTCCTTCCGGTGTCCAGCGGCGCGGTCCCAATAACCCCACGGTCAGCTAGCTCAGCCACATCTTCCGCTGACATCCCCACCAACTCGCCCAGCACATATTCGTTATCTTCTCCCAAGCACGGCGCCGCCTTCCGTATGCCGCCCGGCGTGCGCGACAGCTTGATGGTCGTCCCGGGCAGCAGCCCCGGGCCGGTCTCGCAATGGGCAACCTGCTGCACGATACCACGCGCCACGATGTGGGGGTCGTGGCAAAGATCCTCGGCGGTGAGCACGGCCCCGGCGGCAACGCCAGCCTCCTGAAGTACGCGCGTCGCCTCGCGGTGATCGCGTTGCCGTGTCCAACTCTCGATGAGCCGATCCAACTCATCCTCGTTCGCCAGGCGGCCGGCGCTGGTGACGAACCGCGCGTCTCGGGTCCATTCCGGCTGTCCGATGGCGCCGCAGAAGGAAGACCATTCTTGATCTGAAGCCACGGCGATAGCGATCCACCTATCCTCCCCTCGGCAGCGGTAGCAGCCGTGTGGCACCATAAGGAGATGCCGGTTGCCCAGTCTTCCCCATACCCTTCCGTTCATTGAGTAATCCATGACGGCCTCTCCCAGAAGCCGGATTAGCCCTTCGAGGTGGGATACGTCCACATACTGTCCCTCGCCCGTCCGCCGCCGCTGATAGGCTGCCATAAGGACGGCGAGCGCGGCGTACACACCGGCAATAGGATCGCCATAGGCCACCCCGGAACGCATTGGGGGTCCATCCAAATACCCGGTGATGCTGGCCAGGCCGGACGTGGGGTCGATAGTCTCACCCCACGCGGGATAATCCTTATACGGGCCAGAAGCGCCATAGCCTGGCATGGAGACCATTATGAGGTCCGGCTTGACAGCCCGAAGCGCCAGGTAGTCCAACCCCAGGTTTCTCATTACCCGAAGGCTGAAGTTCTCGATGACAACGTCGGCGATTCTTACTAGCGCCCTGAAGGCGCGCTTTCCAAGGTCATCCCGCAAGTCCAGGGTGACGCCATACTTGTTGCGATTCAAAGTGTGGAAGTACCCACCCCTATCCCAGAAACGCTCTCCAGGTTTCGACGGCGGGGCGGCAAAGCCGCGCAGCATATCCGGGTAGGCGCAGGACTCCACTTTGATGACCTCCGCCCCCAGGTCCCCCAGGAACTGCGTACCCAGCGGCCCCGCCCAGACCGTCGTCAGGTCGATAACCCTGAGTCCTTCAAGTGCCAACATAGCCATGTCCTAGATTATGCCTGCCTGCCGCAGACGCACCAGATCTTGCCGGCTGTACCCCAGGCGCTGGCAGAAGGTCTCCTCGTTGTGCTCGCCGAGCAGAGGCGCCCGGCCCGGGCGCCAGGCGCTTTCTGCCATGCGAAAAGGAGCGCCTGGATACCTAAGCTTCCCGGCAACGGCATGCTCGACCTCCTGGAAATACGCTCTCTCGCGCAACTGCGCGTCGTCGAACAAGTCGGCAATCGAATTCACTATACCGAAGGGCACCCGGCAGGAACCGCCGAGTTCGAAGGCATCCCCTGGCGACTTATCCTTGAGCCAGTCGGCGATGATGGCGTCCACTTCATCGGCGTGAACGCCACGAGAAGAAGCATCTTTGAACCGTTCGTCCGTCAAGAGGTCGGCCCGCTCCATCATGACACAGAGGGATTCCCACTGAGCCTGGGTTTGGGCGGCGAGACCGATGTAGCCATCCTTGCATGGATAGATCCCCGTGGGGTGGTTCCGAGTATGGCAACTATCGCTGCGCCGCATGTAGCGGCTGCCGTTACGGAGCCCGTTCACGCCCTCATAAAAATAGATGGTCATCAGGCGGGCCACAAGATTCAACACGCTCTCCATGATGGAGATGTCCACGTGCTGTCCCAGTCCGCTGACATCCCGGCAGTTGAGCGCCGCCATGGTGCCGATGGCAGCCACCAGGCCTGCCTGATATTGGGCCTGTGACCCCCCAGACTTCAGGGGCTCTCGGTCAGGGTCGCCTATCACGTACATCAGGCCGCCGAGGGCGTACTCAGTGATATCCTGGGCCTTCCAGTCACGATAGGGACCATCCTGCCCGAAATTAGAGAGGGAGGTCACTATCAGGCGCGGATTCAGGCCCGCGAGGGTTTCGTAGGACAGCCCCAGGCCAGGCATCACACGGGGCGCGAAACTCTCCACCACCACATCGTATTCTCGGGCCAGCCTTTTCAGGATATCCCTTCCTGTGGCGGTCTTGAGGTTCAGAGTGATGCTCCTCTTACCCGCATTGAGGTGCAGGAAGAGGCCGCTCTTCTCAGGATGTGGTCTATCGTCAGGGAACGGGCCGACGGCCCTGGCGTGGTCACCAGTGGAGGGCCTTTCGATCTTGAGGACTTCAGCCCCGAACCCGGCCAGAAGGGCCGTGCAGTAAGGCCCAGCGATATGGTGGGTTAGATCAAGGATTTTCAGACCCGCCAGGCAGGAAACATTGTCGCCGGTTTTCCTGGAAGTCGCTTCTTCGATGTTTCCACCTTACTCTCTAACCGTCGACAACGGCGACGACACTGACCGCCATGTTACTGAATGTTGAGCGACGGCAGCGTCGCGACTCCGACGAGGTCGCGCGACCTCTCTAACTCCCCGCCCTCGAAGGCAGGGCCACCGTCGCCCGCCCCGGACTCGTAACTTGCCCTCGTTGATTTTCCGCCCAAATCTCGCAGTCGACCAGGTGGTCGCCGCTTTCCACGTATTTCCGGGCCACCTTTCCCCTGCACCACGTCGTATCGCCCAGGATGTTGAAGATCCTCAGCTCCGCATAGAGCTTCTTCAATACGCCGTCATCGCCTATCCAATGGGTCATGAGATTGCCTAGCCAGGAGATCCTTTGCGCCCCTATGTCATAGGCGACTTGCACCCCGATGGACCCCGCCGGGGAAGAGGAGTAATGCACTTCACGGATGGGCTCCATAGTGCCCGTGCCGGGGTCCCGGTAACCCCAGGCAGGATGCCGGCGGAAGGTGCGTAGCGCAATGCCGTGGGCGACTATGCCGCTTGCCCCACCCCATCCCACGGTCCAGGCCATCATGTCGTTTCGGGATAGGGGCCCCTTCACTACCGGGGCCAGCGTATCGCCCTCATGAACGTCCTCCCAGAAGCGTGGCGGCGCCCCCCTTATCTCCTCGGAGAGCACCTGCTCCTCGATATGCTGGAGCTCCTGCTCCGAGTACCTGTAGGGAGTCAGCTCCCTGTACTTGCCGCCCTCCTGCGCCGCCCTTCGCTCCGCTCTAAGCTGCCAGCCGGTAGTCTTGGCGATAATATCCCCGCTCTGGTTCCGGTAGTGGGCCACGCTGTACTGGATCACGGTCCTGCGAGCATAGGTACTCTCTTTCTCCACTAGATCGGTGAACTGGTCCTGGGCGGTGATCTGGTCGCCCACGTTTATGGCCCTGAAGAACTCCCAGTCGTTGCCGCCGTGAAGGCCGTGAACGCCAGGCAAGCCGCCAGCCCTTCCCGCGCAGGAGTAGACGCTATAGAGGAAGCAAGGCGGGGCGATAATGTGGCCCCAGCGCGTCTTCCGGGCGTATTCCGCGTCCCGAAACAGCGGATTCGGATCCCCTATTCCATCGGCGAAATGCCGGATGGCGTCCCGGGTCGCCTCCGTATTAAACTGCCGGGTGCGTATGAACATGCCGAGGCGTCTTCTGAGTTCGGCCAACCCTTCCTCAGTTATCCTGCCCTGCCCAAGTACCATGGAACAGTAACCTCCTTGAAGGTGACGCTGACTCTTGTCGATGTCGGCCATGTTAGCATCGCCGAGAGAGGCTGTCAACCGGTCGTGTCGGCAAACTTGACTTAGAAACCGACAGGGCATAGCATAGATTGGCATGTCCGAGAGAGACGGCTCCGAAACCGTTCGATGACCTGCTTCGTCTTCGCGGCGAATAGCATGGCCAGCGAAGGAGAGTTGATTTGAACATTGTCGTGTGTATCAAACAGGTGCCAGATACGCAGCAGGTGCGCATAGACCCGAAGACAGGCTCCCTCATTCGCGAAGGCGTTCCCAGCATAATTAACCCCGAAGACAAAAACGCTATCGAGGAGGCAGTGCGTCTCAAGGAGAAGCATGGCGCCGCGGTCGCGGTGATATCCATGGGGCCACCTCAGGCCGAGGAAGCCCTTCGAGAGGCCATAGCTATGGGCGCCGATCGGGCAATATTGCTGACCGATAGGGCCTTTGCCGGCGCCGACACGTCGGCAACATCCTACGCCCTGGGCAGCGCCCTCAAGAAGCTGGCTCCCTTCGATTTGCTTCTATGCGGACGGCAGGCAATCGACGGGGACACCGCCCAAGTGGGCCCTGAGCTGGCCGAGTTTCTTGACCTGCCTCAGATCACCTACGTGCGCGAGGTTGAGGTTGACGGGGCCACGCTCAGAGTGAAACGGTCCCTGGAGGATGGCTACGAGCTGCTGGAGACGAAGATGCCCGCTCTGCTCACGGTCGTCAAGGACCTTAATGTGCCTCGCTTGCCCAGCATGATTGACATAATGAACGCCTATGAGAAGGAAATCGAGACCTGGCACGCCGAAGATATCGATGCGGACAGGAATAAGATCGGCCTGCGCGGGTCGCCGACCAGGATACGACGGGCCGGTCCGCCGGAACTCGCGGCAGGGAACGTCGAGTTTGTCCGGGGACCGGTGGAGGAAATCGTTCAGAAGCTGCTGGCGATACTTGAAGAGAAGCACTTTGTGTAGCGCCTGTCGGACGAACGGGACAAAGCACGAAATGCACGAACCACACCGAGAGGTCTTGGATTTCGTGTATTTCGTGTGGTTCGTGGTTAGCAATGGAATCCAGTAGAGGTTACCAGCAATGAGCATCCAGGAGTACAGGGGCGTATGGGTGCTTGCCGAGCACCGGGAAGGCGAGCTGCGTCGCGTCACTTTCGAGCTGCTGGGCAAGGGCAGGGAGCTGGCCGATGCCCTGGGCGTGGCGCTGGCCGCCATCCTGCTCGGTTCGGGCGTGGGTGAGATGAGTAGGAAGCTCATCGCCTATGGCGCCGACAAGGTATTCCTGGCCGACCATCCTGAGCTAGAGCACTACCGGACGGACACCTATGCCCGGGTGGTAGCCAAAGAGGTCCTGGACCGAAAACCCGAGATATTTATTGTGGGCGCCACCTATCTCGGCCGGGACCTGGCGCCAAGGGTCGCCCAGAGGCTAAACACAGGCTTGACTGCGGACTGCACGGGCCTAGACATCGACAGGGAACAACGCCTGCTGGTCCAGACGCGTCCCGCCTTCGGCGGCAACCTCATCGCCACCATCGTCACTCCGGAGCACAGACCACAAATAGCGACGGTGCGCCCCCGTGTGATGAAGCCGCTGGCGCCAGACCCCGCCCGAGAGGGCGAGGTCATTGCCATACCCGTAAGGCTGGAGGACAAGGACCTCCGAGTAAGAGTCCTTGCGAGGGTGAAGGAAGCCAGGGACAGCGTCAACCTGGAAGAGGCGGAGCTGATAGTTGCTGGGGGCAGTGGAGTGGGCGCACCCGAGAGATTCAAGGTCCTGGAGGACCTGGCCAGAGAGCTGGGCGCCGAGCTGGGCGCCTCCCGCGATGTCGTGGACGCGGGCTGGATTTCCAGTACCCATCAGGTCGGCCAGACAGGGAAGACGGTGTCGCCCAAACTGTACCTCGCCTGTGGCATATCCGGGGCCGTGCAGCACGTGGCCGGGATAAGGGGCTCAGAGGTGATAGTGGCCATCAACAGCAATCCGGAGGCGGCGATATTTCAAGTCGCGCATTACGCTGTGGTCGGCGACTTGCATCAGATAGTCCCGGCGTTGACCGAGAAGCTGAGGCAGGCCAGGAGCCACGGGTAGAGACGGATGCGGAACCACGGATGGACACGAATTTACCCAGATTGGGACAGCACACTGAGGTCTTATCGCTGAGACAGGAACTCAGGACTGTTCTCTAGACGTCATCCGAGTCCATCCGTGTTAATCAGTGGTTCTATCTTTACAAGGAGAGAGGAATGGATTTCGAGCTGACGAAGCAACAGGAGATGGTCCGCAAGGTAACCCGTGATTTCATACAGCGGGAGCTGACTCCGGAGGTGATCAGAGAGCACGAGAGAGCGCACAAGTATCCCGCCGCGATCATCAAGAAGATGGCCGCCCTCGGGCTCACCTCCACTACGGCGCCCCGGGAATACGGGGGCGCCGGAATGGATTGGGTGACCCACGGGCTCATCTGTGAGGAGATCGGGGGTGCCTGGTTTTCCTTGTCTCTTATCGTCAACCTTGTCCACGTTGCCCTCGTCCAGATGCCATTAGTTTACTTCGGCACCGATGAGCAGAAACAGAAGTACCTACCCAGGCTGGCCAAGGCTGAGATCACCGGCTGCGTCTGCGCCGTGGAGCCGAACGTGGGCAGCGACGCCCTCTCCGTAGAGACCAAGGCGGAGTTGGACGGCGATTCGTGGGTTATCAGCGGCGCGAAGACATGGATAACCAACGCGAGCTCGGCTGATATATTGATGGTGCTCTGCCAAACGGACAAGAGCAAAGGACTGAGGGGGCTGGCTCTCATTCTGGTGGAAAAGGGTACGCCGGGCCTCTCCGTGAAGGACATTGAAGGCAAGACGGGACTGCACGCCTGCCCGACATGCGAAGTCAAGCTCCAGGACGTCCGTGTACCGAAAGACAACGTCATCGGCCAGGTAGGGCGCGGCTTCCAGACCACGGTGTCAGGAATAGCGAACGTCAGGTACAGCCTTTCAGCGGCTTGCACCGGGATAATTCAAGCCTGCGCTGACGCCAGTGCCAAGTACGCTAAAGAGCGGTCCCAGTTCGGCAAGCCCATCGGCTCTTTCCAGCTAGTCCAGGAGATGATCGCCAATATGCTGGTGGACGCCGAGGCTTCGCGGCTGCTTTACCTGAGACTTGGCTACCTGAAGGACAAGGGCCTGCCCTGTGAGCGAGAGGCCTCTATAGCCAAGCTTTTCAGCACCGAAGCGGCCTTGCGGGCCAGCACCAACGCCATAAAGATCCACGGCGCGTACGGCTACTGCGACGAGTTCCCCGTGGAGCGCCACTTCCGAGATGTCATGGGCCCGACCATCTTCGGCGGCACCAGCGAGATACACCGCCTGATCTTGGGCCGCGATGCTTTGGGCTTAGACGCCTTCAGATAGAGCGTCTACAACCGCCCACACAATGCAGGAATAACAGAAATCGCCGCGAGCTCTCGTGGCGATTTCTGTTCAGGTGTCCTGTTAGCCGTGGTTGCGGTATGTGCATGGGAGGTGGCGGAATGGGTGGCATGATGGGACCGGGTGGCATGGGCATGATGGGCTACATGCCGGGCACGGACATGTACAACCCAGGCGTCTTCGGTGGCGCCGGAATGCCGAACGGCGCCGTCCCCCGACCGTGCCGGGTTTCCCTGAAATGCCCGGGGCTTTTGGCAACATGGGCAGCAGCGCCTTCGGACTCAACAGCATGAACGGCATGGGAACGACGGGAATGTGCGGCATGACGGGAATGGGCGGTATGGCGGGCATGGGGGGCTTGGGAGGTATGGGCATGGGTATGCCGGTTACGCTCATGACGGTAACCCTGAAGGGCAACGTGGTATCCGACAATTTGCCGGACGTGGTCAACCCCGACGCGAAGAGGCCGGCCGTTAACCTTGCCACTCTTTCGCAGCGAACTCTGGTCCTCAGCATGAACATGAGCCGAGGGTACATTAACGGCCAGGACTTCGATGTCAGACCGCTGGTCGTCAGCTCCAAGCTGGACAAATACGAGGTCTGGCAGATCGTCAACTACTCCATGATGGACCACCCCTTCCATCTGCACATGACGCCTTTTCAGGTCCTATCCATAAACGGCGGCGACCTTGACTATACGAACCTGTATACGTCTTGTCCAGCATGGAAGGATGTTGTGGTGGTGCCCGGCTGGGGCAGCGCAACCCTGCTGGTTCCGGTCAAGGACTTCACTGGCATGGCCATGTTCCATTGCCACATCCTGGAGCACGAGGATATCGGCATGATGGGGATGTGGGAAATAGCGGATGGAACGCCCGAATCCACGGGGACGATGGGAGACAGGAAGACCACGGAACAGGCGCCCGGAGATGCTGGGATGGGGCAGATGCGTTAGCAGGGAGCGAGAAGGCGAGCATGCAATGTGGAGTGCGGCGCTTGCCGCCGCTTTGAAAGCGCAGGCAAGTCCCGACTCCCTCGGGATCCCGATGCGTCGGGACCTGCGCATTCCAAACCTGCGGTCAGCCCAGAATGCCCCGGCCGATAGTGACCTTCATTATCTCCTGAGTGCCGCAGCTCGGCAGTATCTCGATGGCGTCACGGAACCGCTGCACCACGCGGTACTCCGGCGTCGTTCCGTAGCCGCCCATGACGCGGATGGCGTTGGCGGCCGCTCGGACTGCAGTCTCGCCGGCGAACAGCTTGGCTCTGGCAATGTCGATGGCTAGCTCACGGGGGGTCCTTCCCTCATCCTGGAGGCCAGCCGCTTTGTACACCAGCCATCGGGCGGCCTCGATCTCCGTGCTCGAGTCTACCAGCATGAACTGGACGCCCTGCAACTCCGCGATGGGATTGCCATAGAGCTTGCGCTCCCTGGAGAACTTCAAGGCGGCCTCGTAGCAGCCGCCAGCGATCCCCAAGGCGATGGCCGCCGTGCCCGTGCGCCCGGCCGCAGACACACCAGCGATGGCGATGGCCAGACCCTGGCCTTCCCGGCCGAGAAGGTTCTCGCCCGGTATCCGGCAATCGGTCAGCGCTAACTCGTTCATCGGTATGCCCCGGAGCCCGAAGTGCGCCTCCTCACGGGTTATCTCGAACCCAGACGTCCCCTCATCCACAACAAAAGCGCCGAAGGACTCCCCCATTCGCGCGATGATGACCACCACGTCGGCGACCCCCGCCAGGCTAATGAAGGTCTTCCGTCCGTTCAGAACGTAGCCGCCATCCACGACTCTGGCGCTGGCCTGCAATGCGGTCACGTCCGAACCGCCGCTCGCCTCGGTAAGGGCGAAAGCGGCTATCTTGTCTCCGCGGCAGAGGCCAGGGAGATACTCTCTCTTCTGATCCTCGGTTGCGAAGGCCCCCAGCAAATAGACGACCACGCCGCAGCTTTCCAGGTAAAAACCGAGTGGTGCGTAGACTTTGGAGACCTCCTCGATAACGATGGCCCGCGCCAGGTGGCCCAGGGCAGTCCCCCCATACTCCTTCGAGGCGATCAGCCCCATAAAGCCAAGCTCGCCAATCCTTCGCGCCAGTTCGAGGGGGAATTCGCCTTTCTTGTCCAGATCCAGCGCCCTGGGTTCCAGTTCCTCCCGGGCGAACTCCCGCGCCAGGGCGCGCACCATTTCCTGTTCCCGGGTGAGATTGAAATCCAAGACGAGTTCCTCTTCAATGGCCGAATATCGACCGACGCACTGAGATAGTCTGACCAAGGGACCAGCGTCTGCCTTCCTGGCCGATTCTGGAGACAAGGACCCTAGGCTTCTCGCAAGCCCATCGTGGCGACGTCCTCCGTAGGGTAGTCCTTGGCGTTTTCGGTGACAACCACGGGCGCGCTACCAAAAAAAGACGGGCCCGATGGAGCCCGTCTGTTTCCAGCGTCCTTTGAAGCGACCCCGATGGGATTCGAACCCACGATCTCCACCGTGACAGGGTGGCATGTTTGACCGCTACACCACGGGGCCGAAGACCAACAAAGACAAAACAGGCGCTTTGGGAAGCCAGTTCACCAGGGAGCGCCTAAGGTCATTCTATCAATACCCGGCCTCAGTGTCAAGGCGGCGGATCAGGTCTCGTCAGGGCTTGCGAGCGGTCTCCACAAAAGGAGATTGCCCCAGGGGACCCTGCCGAGGAAGCCGGCGCCGCCCAAAACGGCGCCCTCTGGTAGGAACCTCCTGGGGGCGAGATTGAAGACCTCTAGACTCTGACTCACTTGGGGTTTGCTGCCGCTCGGCCTTACTTCGGCACGACACCAAGCTGCTGCATCATACCCAGCATATCAAAGCTTTCCCAGTGCTCGACCACCTTATCTCCGGTGATGCGCACAATCTCGATTCCCTTCGTTGTTATTCGCTTGCCTGTCGGGGCGATGCCCATAAAGTCACCCTTATGTGTACCACTGTACGTGACCCGCGCCACTACTTTGTCCCCTTCGGCGATTAGATCCTCAATGGTGGCATCGAGATCAGGGAAAGCGACCAGATAGGCGCTTAAGAGTTGCCTGACTCCCTCTAGACCCTGAGGAAAACCCGGTGGAGCATCATGGTCCACGAGAGTCGGGGAGACAAACTGCTCAATTGCCCCGAGATCCTTCTTCTTCAGTATTTCCTCCACCCATCGCCGGTACAGGGCTTTATTCTGCTCCAACATAGCTACCCCTTTCTAACAGAAGTGATGCAATTACTATAAGGCCGCCATCTGACCTGTCAATAGTTTGAATCATGTATTAGGACGTTCAGAACCTACCCGTCAATATTCGAACGGTGGACGCCTGGAGGGCGTGAGGCCGTACTACCGCCTAAGACGCGCGTACCCGGCTAGCCCTCTGGCGCCATCGCCGCTTCCGGTTCAGCGGCAGCCGTCAGGCAGTTGACCACCTGCTCGAAAAGCATCTTCACCGCTTCGCGTCTCATCTCCTCAGTATCAGTGGCGCGCGGCCTCCGCAAGGCGGCGATCTTCAGGTCATCAATGCCCAGCAGCTTGGCTTGAGCTCGGGAGGCCCCCTCAAAGTAATCGTGGATCACGGCCACGGCCGGCAGCCCCCGTTTCTCTATGGCGATGGCGTCGTGCGTACAGCCCGACGTGCAGGAGCCTCAGCCCCCCACCCCCACTATCACAGCGTCACATTTCTTCAGCGCCTCCTCGTACATCTCTCCGGCGGCCGGGCGAGTTGGATCGGGCTTCTGCACGTAAACAGTCTCGATCCTGGGAAAGACCTGGTGGAGCCTGTCCTCCAAGGCCCTCATGTAATAATCAGCCCCGTCAAAGCCGTTCTCTATCAGCCCTATAACTTTACCCTCAAGGCTATCCAGCCTCCGGCACGACTGGACCCTCACAGTCTCAACATCGGCCTCGGGACTGAGTACCGTCATTCGCAATGTCTCAACCATAGCGCCCCCTCTGCATTGCTGATTGGCGATTGCTGATTGCTGATTCAGGACCGCTGCTCAATCGATGATCCCCAATCAAAAATCGAAAATCAAGGATTGCTGATCGCTGATCGCTGATTTGTCCATCCTGTCTATCCATGTTCGCTCGTGTTTATCCGCCCCGATGCCATCGGGGTCCGTGGTTCCCCTTCGGCTAGGGCAGGCGTATCGGCTTTGTCACCGCGTTGCCACCGTCGTGCCCCCAACTGGGGCAACACATGCAGAACTTGCCGGGGCCGCCGGCGACGACGATGTGTATCTCATCCGGCCTAACGCCGATGGGGACCATGTCCTCCACACCATCCACATCGATCCACTTCGGATAGGAACGAGCCGCGTACTCCCTGACAAAGAGCCCCTCCTTTATCCTGCCCAGCGGGACGCGGGCATGCTCCCACACGTAGGCTTTGATGTCAGCCTTGGACCAACCTTCCGCTTTGAACGTGGCGGCGTGCTCCGAGTTGATGGCCAGGAGCATCTGGCCTTGAAAATGGAAATTGTTGCTGGCCGTAGTAGCCATGGCGTAGCAGACGCGGGCCAGGAGCTGACGGGGCGTACCTGCGCAGAAGATGCTGTGGGGCGCCTCGCACGAGAAAACCGTCACCGCACTGCTGCCCGGCGGCAAGCCTCGCTCGACATGCAGCGGTTCCCAGGGGCTGCCCTCCTCGTCTTCAGCGATGCAGTAGGTCCACCTCCCCGGGTGCGAAAAGGTCGTCTTGTCCGGCTCTCCCGGGTAGCACCCGCCCAGGTTCCAGAGGACCAGCCGGACGGCTCGACCAATGGCCCCGTTGGCCCGCGCTCCGCCGCCGCCGAAGACCGCTTCTCGCGTCTTCATCCCAATCTCCGCGACAATGGGGCCGTTGACGATGGTCAGCGGCTCGTTACAGTGGGTAGTCGTCTGAATGCCATTAAGGTTGAACTCCGGCTCCAGCATGGCCTCCACGGCGGCGATCACCACCGGGAAGTACTCCTTCAGGCAGCCTCCCATCACCGCATTGATGGCCAGCTTCTCTATGGTCGCTATCCCGTACTTCGGCGGGATCTTGCCAATAACGTCGCTCGGGTCTCGTTTCGCGTAGGCCACCATCTCCTCGACCTTGGCTGCCGTCGGCGGCGCCACGGGAAGGCCGTCCGTCCAGCGCCGCTGGAAGGCCAGTTCCAGCCACTCGAAGTAGTCGGCAATATCGATTCGTTCAGACTTGAGCTCCATACAACTCCCCTCTGATTTCAGCATCATGAACCAAACGGTTCCCGACAACTCACGTCATATGCGGGCGGTATGGTAGCATTTGGCACGCGACGATGTCAAGTCAAGCGGAGTTGGCAACCTCACCATCGTTGGCCTTGACAGTCCGGAAGCAAAAGTGTAGTATGCATTGACATGCGCGGGAGGACACTTGAATACTGGCAGCCAATCATAGACTCGACCCTTGCGCCGACCTTCTTCTGGGGGACAGAAGGGTCGGCGTCTTATTGCGTGGGCCTCTTCAGGAGAACGAGGCATGGCCTATCAAGATATCATCTACGAGAAGGACGGGCGCATAGGCCGGCTGATACTGAACCGGCCGGAGAAGCGTAACCTCCTGAGCTGGCGCTGCATGGACGAGATCATGGACGCCTTGAGGACCGCGATCTCGGATGAGCAGGTCAGGGTGATCATCATAAAAGGCGCCGGGCTTTGTTTCAGCGCCGGCCACGATATCGGCGAGGTGGGCCTGGATATCGGATTGGCCCCCGGTGCGAAGCGGCGGCCTTCTGTGCGTGTGCTCATGCGGAGGGAGGAGCGCCACCTCTCCGCTTTCTACGACTACGTCTTCAACTATCCCAAGCCGCTCATTGCCCAGGTGCACGGGTACTGCATCCACGGCGCCTACAACCTTCAGCTCATGTGCGACATCACCATCGCCGCGGAGGACACTCACTTCGAGGGGCAGGGCGCCCCGGTGGTGAACATAGCCTGCTATATCCCTCTGGCAGCCTGGCCGACGGGCCTGGGGAGGCGGAACGTAGCTTTCCACCTTTCGGGGAAGGATGCTGAGAATCTGGGAATGATTAACCGCGCCGTGCCCATAGACAGGCTGGAGGAAGCGGTGGAGGACCTGGCCCAGGCTATCAGTCGCATGCCGGCGGACGCCCTGGAGCTCAACAAGAACTCGGTGAATGGGCTGCTGGACCTGGCGTCGCTGAGCGCGGCGAGGCGTGTATCCAACCTGATGCACGCCATGGGGACACTGCAGCGTATGCGGCCCGGCGAATACAGCTTCTTCAAGAGCCGTCGAGATTTCGGCGTTAAGGCGACCATCGAGGCCCGCCGGTCGGCGGAACTCGCTCGAGCAGCCGGCTAGAAACGGGGAACGGCATGTCATATGAGAAGATCCTTCTTGAGAAGGTTGGCCCGATTGCCAGCATCTGCTTCGACCGTCCGGAGAAGCTTAACGCTATGAACGATGCCCTGCTCCACGAGTTTGACGCCGCTGTCTATGACGCCGAGAAGGATGACGCCATCAGGGTTCTGGTCTTCAAGGGCGCCGGCCGTTCTTTCTCCGTGGGCAGGGACATGAGCGCCGATGGAACGTCGGAGACCCTACCCCCCGATTGGCGGAAGCGACCCTACTATACTCAGTTCCTGGACGCGGAGCGGCGCCACCAGGCCCGATGGCAGCGCCTTTTCGAACTGCCCAAGGTGACCATCGCTCAGGTCCAGGGTCACTGTCTCGATTGGGGGCTCTATCTCGCCATGGTCTGCGATTTCACCATCGCTGCCGAGACGGCCCAGTTGGGCGATCCAGCGGTCAGGATTGGGCATGTCACCCCCATGCCACTCTGGAGCTTGATCCTGGGAGTCAAGAAGGCCAAGGAGTTCCTTTACACGGGACGGACGGTAGATGGAAAGCAAGCCGAAAGGCTGGGCCTCGTCACCCGCGCCGTGGCCCGCGGCAGACTTGCGGCCGCCACCAGGAAGCTGGCCAGGGCCATGGCCACCCTTCCTCCCGGTCTGGTCGTCACGATGAAAGAGGGCCTGCACCAGGGGATGGACATGAAAGGCCTGGGCGCAGCCTGGAGGTACTGCTCCGAGCTACACCTGTTTGGAGCCATACAACCTGTGGTGGATGAGTTTAGCTTTCTCGACGTGCGCGACGAGAAGGGACTGAAGGCGGCCATCAAAGAGGCCAACGCGCCTTTCAAGAGCCTGCCGTATTTCAACAAGAGGTGACCCAGATTGTTTCGGAGGCCCTCAAATTGCACTTTGTAGTCCTCGACAGACAAGACCAGATCGCGACCATACTCTTAAATCGGCCCGACAAACTCAACGCCATGAACGACGCCATGCTGGAGGAACTGGATGCAGCTCTGGACCGGGTAGAGAAGGATGACAATATCAAGGTGGTCATCTTCCAGGGGGCGGGAAGGGCCTTCTCCGTAGGTCGGGATGCCAGCGGCGTCGGGACTTCTGATATCGAACCGCCCAGAGGCGCCTCCGCGACCCGGCAGGCCATCTGGCAGAAGCGCTATCAGGCGCGGTGGCAGCGCATCGCCAGCCTCCCCAAGAACACCATCGCTCGGATTCACGGCTACTGTCTGGATGCTGGCTGCTGGATAGCCTTGTCCTGTCAAGTGGCCATCGCTACTGAAGATGCCATGTTCGGCGAGCCAGCAGTGCGGCTGGGGCAGGTCACGCCCATGCCGCTGTGGAGCCACCTGCTCGGCCTGAAGCGCGCCACTGAGATGCTCTTCACCGGCGAGCTGATTACCGGCAAAGAAGCGGAGAGCATGGGGCTGATCATGAGGGCCGTGCCCGTCGAGAGGCTGGATGACGAAGTCAACGCGGTGGCGAGAGAGATGGTGGCCATCTCTCTGGACGGACAGGTAGCGCGATTGGAGGGCAATCAGGTGGCCTCCGATATAATGGGATTGGGCGCTGCGTGGCGCCACTGGGGCAGGTTGCACCTTGAAAGTCTCTTACGAAAGCCCGCTCGTGGCGACTTCGACTTTGTTCAAGTCAGAAACAGGAGGGGAATGAAAGCGGCCATCGACGAGGCGAATGCTCCGTTTGTGGGTATTTCTTAGCCAGAGTCAGCGCCCACTCGTGCTCCGGTCGAAGGGTTCAGCACTGATGATTTTCCCCTCACAGTTCGACCTGCGCTGAGGGCAAGGCCGCTAGAAAACTGAGCATGACGGTTATCGCAGGCAGCACCAAGCGGAAAAAGGGGTGGAGGAACAGGCTTAAGCTGGTCGTCCTCTTGCTCCTGCTGGTTTCGGCGCTGGCTGGTGGGGGCGGTGTCGCCTTCAGCCTGATGTATCAGCCGGAGTGGCCGATTGAGATCATCGAGATTGTTGAAGTAGTCCAGAGGCTCAGTCCCGAGCTGCCGGTGAGCGTGCTCCCTAAGAGGGAGAATGTCCCCGACTGGCGGAACGAGGAGAGAGTGAACATCCTTCTCCTCGGTGTGGACCGTCGGCCCAACGAAGTCAACGCCCCAACCCGGACCGACACCATACTGATCGCCACCATCGACCCCGGCAGCAAGAGCGCCGGCCTCCTGGGCGTCCCGCGCGATCTCTGGGTGGACATCCCCTACAAGGAGGGATCAATCATCCAGGACCGGGTGAACACAGCCTACTTCTACGGCGACTTCTATAAATATCCCGGCGGCGGTCCGGCTTTGGCTATGGAGACGATTCGACGCAATCTGGGGGTCAAGACCCACTACTACGCCAGCATCGAGTTTGAAGGGTTCGAAAACATAATCGACACCCTGGGCGGTGTCACGATAGATATGAAAGAGCCGTTGATCGACCCGCATTATCCCACGCGTGATTTCGGGACGATGAGCATCTACATTCCGGCTGGAGTGCAGCATCTGGACGGTGAGAAGGCCCTGTGGTACGCGCGTTCGCGTTTCCAGTGGGCCGACTTCGGGAGGATGAAACACCAGCAGGAGCTCCTCATGGCCATCAGGGATCGGGCTATGCAGCTGGGTATTATCCCCAAGCTCCCCGCATTGATCGGCGACCTCGGCGGCACGGTCAAGACGGACCTGTCCGTTTCAGAGATCCTGACCCTGGCCACAATAGCCCGGGAAATCGATCCAGAGAGCATCATGAGCCGCTCTCTGGACATGAAGTATCTCACCGCGACGCTGACTACTGCCGGCGCCGACGTAGTCGTGCCCGACCGCCAGAAGGTCAAAGAGCTGATCAACGAGATGTTCTTCGATCCGAAGCTGAGGAAGGAGGATGCCAGTATCCTCGTCCTGAACGGAACCTCGAAGACGGGACTGGCGGGAAGGGTCGCCTCACATCTCCAGGGCCGGGGGCTGACCCAGGTCACCACAGGCAATGCTGACGCACTGAGCTACAAAGAGACCATTATCTACGACTACTCCGCCAAGCGCTACACGGCCAATTACCTCGCTGAGATGCTCGGCGTGCCTGCCTCCCAGGTGAAAGCAAAGAACGACCCCGCTCGCCAGGCCGACGTCACCGTCATCCTGGGAGACGACGCGAAGGTGCCGAAAAACTAGGTGACGTGCTGGAGGCGAAGACCGGGGATATCATTGTAATCGTCGAGGTTTCGGGTGCGCACCGGCGTGCTACGGGCGCCGACAATGGGATCACTGGCGTCGCTTCCGCGAAAGCGTTGAAGGAGGGGAGTAGCGCGGGAGAATGAGATCGCAAGAGCCCTTCGTAGGCTTCCATGTAGGTGATGACGCTGATGGCGAAGCCCTCGTCTGCCAAGCTCTCTAATAACTCGCTGGCCTCCGCCGCGTTATCGAGATGATCTATCACCCAGTCCGTGTCGACGAGGTAGCGCATAGCCTACGCCGGGCGGCCTCTGCTTGCCTGCCGCCGAGCGGCGTGGATATCCTGAAACAGGGCATGGCGGTCTACTCCAGCTAGCGCCCCAGCGCTCTTGCGGAGGGCATCCTTGACCTTCTCCGGGTCGTAGCCCGCCCAAATATCGCGCTGTTCCTTATCCGCGGCCAGAATCCTTGGGCTTGGGGTTACTAGACTTACGATCATGGGGAGATCCTCGCTCCTGATCCGGATCTGCCTTGGCCCTACCCGGTAAGCGAGAAGACGCCCCTGGGCGATCCAGCGTTTGATGGTCAGCGCGCTGACCCTAAGCCGCCTGGCGGCCTCGGCGATGGTGATCAGGTCGGTATCCAAGTTCGTGGTCATAGTAGGCACCCCATCCATAATCACTGCCCATCTGTTCACAACCAAATCATATCACAGAGTATCATATCGATCGAGACGAGAATGATCGGGCCTAGAGGACTGCGTGGTTACTCACGGGGGAGGGTAAAGTCAACGGTTTTCCTTACTCTCCCGCAGGATGCGCTTCGGGCGAGAGAGTTATGCCAGCCCCAGGTCCGTCTTCAAGTCCTCGATCACCTGCTCCGGCGTCACGCTGGGCGGATAGACGCGGTCGAAGCCCATGGCCCTGAATCGGGCGGCCACGTCCTCCCACTGCTGCTGCTGGCGGGTCACCGTAAGGTTGCCGCCAGCGTAGAGGATGATGTCGCCGATGCCCGCCTCTTGGCACTTGTCCCGCATGCCAGCGCAGTCCAACTCGCCCATGCCGTAGGATGAGGAGACCAGGATAGCCTTGGCGTTCGTCTCCATCGCCGCCTTGATGAAGTCTTCCTGGGTAAGCCATGCGCCGGCGAAGACCACCTTGAAGCCATCCTTCTCCAGGAAGTATTCGAGCACCTTGATACCCAGGACGTGCAGGTCATTCATCGCCCCGGTCACGACTGTCGTGTGATACATCTTCTCCGGCTCTGTCATACTTTTCCTCTCACCGGCGCTCGAACGCTGCGGATATCTTCCACCACCATCTCGGACTCTGTCAGGCCATCCGCCTGCATCCTCTCGCGGATCTTTTCCTGATGGTACTCGATGGCCTCCCTGGGCAGCGGCAGGTTGCCATGGCTCAGGTAGCGCACCCCACCGGCCTTGTCGCGCACCAGCATCACCTTGCCCGCGTTGGCCCGGTGAGAGCAGTAGGGGTGCTCGATGACGCCGCTTTCGAAGGCCTTAACAGTACCCACCGCCACGTCTCCATCGCCGATCTCCAGCACTCGCTCCAGGATGGAGGTCGCCTCCGCCTCGATTATTCTCTCCTCGAGTTGCAGTTCCGGTGAGTCAGGGAACTCCTGCCCCCGCATCTGGTCCAGCACTTGCCTCGTGGAGCGACAGCTCGCCGCGTTACCTTCTGGCGAGGGAGCGCCAACACCCTCCTCGACGGACTTAGGGTTGACCTTGGTTACGTGAGCGTAGGCGGCGATGGCTGTAGAGATGGAAATTATCCCGTAGGCCCTGGCGGCGTCCTCGGGGTAGCAGCCGCGCCAGGAATTGGCTGCCTGCCCCAGGAAGGTGTAGTCATACCCGAACCTCTTCAGCGACCTCTCCGCCAGACGGCGCTGCACCCTCATGCCCGCCAGGTCCTGGACGATGCAATTGTTCTGGAAATAGGCCACCAACTGGCTCTTGACTCCCTGCTCCGCCGCCAGCAGCACGTCTATCGCGCCGTAGGCTGCCTGGAGCGATGGCGGGCACATGATGCCCGTCGCATTGGCGCCCTCCTGCTCCATGCAAATAGTGACGCCGCGCTCCTCGAACCAGCCGATGAGTCGCTCGACGAACTGGAAATAGAAGAGCGAGTTGGCGATGGGCTGAGGCGAGTTCGGCGGCCCCAGGGCCAGTCCGGCTCCCACCGCTTCGGTAACTCCTCCGGCAAAGGCAATGGCATTGGTAAAATGGGGCGTGCCGGTGGCTGTGCGCACGGTGACCGGCCGCGACACCGCATCGACCACGCGGCGGCAGCCGCCGACGCCGTGGATAGCGGCCGGGAAGCCATTAAGGTGAGAGCGACCGCTCCTCAGGCTCTCCTCAAGACCCACCTCGGCCTCTTTGAACTGCAGCCGCCGCGTATAGGTATCTATCGTCATAGGCAGGATATCCGCGCCACCGTCGTTCTGAAGTACCGTGAGAAAGCGGACCATCTCGTCAATCGTCGCGGTCCCCGCGCGCGGCTGCACGAGAATCCTTCCCTGCTCGGTCGCCTTCTTGTAGGCGTGGGTAACATTCTTCTCCGGCGGCATGGACTTGTGGAATTCCAGCGCCTCATTGAGGTCGACGCTGCGACCCGTAGGATAGAGGTCCAGGACCTTCTTCAATTCGCTGAGGAATACTTCCTCGTCCCATTTCCTGTTTCTAACTTCCACTGCTCATCTCCGTCGAAAAGGACTTTTCGGGCCCATCTTATCTGACATCCCGAGTATTTCAGGGTTCCGTGAACCCTGTGCGAAGTGGAGAAACTTTACTACCGCCTTGTGCCACAAGAGGCGGTGGCCAGTTGAAGTTTCTGAAGAGCCTGTGAAGAAATCTCCGGACGCACGCTCTCCACAAACCCCTGCCTGGTAGTGATGGTGGACTTGAAGCCATCGGCGAAGCCGGCCTCGGCCAGAAGCTTCCTCGCCTCCGCCCTCTCGGCATCCCCCGGCTTACGATACCCAGGCTTCTTGTCCAGTTCCGCCCTGGGCCTGGCCCATTCGCCGCCAGGGTAGAGGAGCCCGCCGATGACGCCTCTACCTTGCATGGCGGCGGCGATGGCCGCCTCTCGGTCGAAGGCGATGTTGGCCGCCTGGCCTCCTATTTGTGTCCCAAAGCAAGAAAACGACCTCCGACTCAAGCGGGGAGGTCGCTGCTGCCAGACTGCGGAGTCGTTTCTGACCGCGTTGTCGGTTGACCAAGAGGTGCTCTGACAGCCAATGACTACTTTTAACACAAGGGGCTGGCGGCTGTCAAGGCTGGCAAATTGCCGCTTATTGACTTTGCGCCGGGCATGAGATATGCTAGCGCTCGTTAGGAGTACCAGCCACTTTCGCACTGGAAGGAGGAAGCGATGTCAGTCAAGATGACCCAGATTCTGGACCCCACGGCGGAGCCCGAGGAGGAGGAAATCGCTCTCGCCGCCCCCGTGGGCGACCTCAACGGCAAGGTGATCGGATTCATCGACAACGGCTGGTGGAGCCTGAACGTGGCCCTCACCAGGATACAGGAACTCCTCAACCAGAAATACAGGCCAGCGGAGATCATCTGGAGGAAGAAGTCCGGCAGCCAGCCCGCGCCCGACGAAATCATCGAGGACCTGGCCAAGAAATGCGACCTGGCCATTGTCGGCCTCGGCAACTGAGGCTCCTGCACAGCGTGGAGTATCCACGACGGCATCCAGATGGAGAAGAGAGGCATACCGGCGGTGACCCTCATTACCGAGGGCTTTACGGCGCTGGCCAACGCATCGGCGAAGGCCAGAGGGATGGGTAACCTGCCCATCGTCTCCCTGCACCGCGACCTCGAGTATTTACCGGAGGATAAGGTCAGGGCTGACGTCGATGCCCACTTCGATGAGATTGTCGCTAAGCTGACGCGCCGGGCGGCGAAGCCTGCGGTGAGCAGATAGCCCCAATTTTCACCGCAGAGACGCGGAGGGCACAGAGAGAAATCAGTAAGGACTCAGCGGACTCTGTGCCTCTGCGGTGCAGGAAGAGTCACCACGTTTATTGAAAGGAGTCTCTTCGATGGTTGAAGGGCTGAAATCTAAGAGGGTAGACGTCCCCGATTCCTCCGACGCCATAAACGAGCTTGCCTACAGAAGAGGCTGGACCGACGGCCTCCCGATAGTCGCGCCCACCGAGGAAAAGGTAGCCGCCATGCTCCAGGAGATTGGCCGCGACCCGGGCGAGTTGATCGTGCGCGTTCCTCCAGCGCTGGGCAAGGCGACGGTGGAGAAGATAGCCATAAACGCCGTCATGGCTGGCTGTCTTCCCAGCTACGCTCCGGTGATCATTGCTGCGCTGGAGGCCATGTGCGAGCCGGACTTCAATCTGAACGGGATTCAGGCGACGACCAACCCGGTGGCGCCGGCCACGATTGTCAACGGTCCGGTCCGGAAGAAGCTTGACATAAATTGTGGCGCCAACTGCCTCGGCCAGGGCTGGCGCGCCAATGCGACCATCGGGCGGGCGATAAGGTTTCTCCTGCTTAACATCGGCGGCGCCGCGCCGGGGCCAGTGGACAAAGCAGTGCATGGTCAGCCGGCCAAGTACACCCTCTGCTTCGGAGAGGACGAGGAGGGAAGCGTCTGGGACCCGCTTCACGTGGAGCGGGGATTCGAGAGGGAGGATAGCGCCGTCACGGTGGTGGGCATGTCGGGGACCACTAACATCCTGACGGCGGGGGTCAGGTTCAGCGACGAGATCCTGATGCTTATCGGCAATACCCTGGCCCAGATGGGGAGCAACGACATGTTCCTCGGCGGCGGCCAGCCGACGGTGGTGCTCGCCTCCGGTCACGCGGCGCTCTTCAAGTCCGAGGGGTACTCCAAGGAGGATGTGAAGCAGACCATCTACGATCAGTCCGGGGTCCCCGAAGACAGGTTCCCCAAGGAACGTCGGGAGAAGAAAATCATGTGGGTGGATAAGGGCCTGGTGCGGCCCGTCAAGCGACCCGAGGATATCGTCCTGGTCGTGGCGGGTGCGCCTCAGCCGTACCACATCGCCTGCATGCCCACTTTCGGCACCAGTCGGGCGCAGACCAAGGCCATAAGATTGTAGCGGTGAGCGGGGTCTGTTCCACACCGATTTGACTTCCAGTCATCGCTGATATATACTAAGCCCTCGAAATGAATAGGTAGCCGGGGGTCGCCCAAAGGCAACTGCGGGCTGACCGGAGAGCAAGTCGGCGAGAATCCGACGCGGCCGCGCCGCTGTCATTGGCCTCGATGCAACGGGGGCCAAGAGCCAGAACCTCCACCCCCGATTATCCTGCAGACCTCCGCGGGAGAGGGATCGGGAATCTCAGTCGCTTGGTTCCCCCACCGAAGAGGTGGGGGTATTTTTTTGTTGGGGCGAAAGTCTTCCCTGAGCGCCGCCGTGCAGGGGCCCGAATCCTGACGGAGTCCAGACAGACTCGGGTCTTGTCCCCCAGGGATGGGCGCCTTTAGCGCGGCGTTCGCAAGTCATTTTTGCAGAAGGAGGGGGCCAAGGGTGAAACTCGTGGTCATTGCCGGCGCGACCAGCGGCGTGGGGAAGACCACGATCGCCACCGCCGTCATGGGCAGCCTGGCTCGGCGCGGCCTTAAAGTTCAGGCCTTCAAAGCCGGTCCTGATTACATCGATCCCACGTATCATACCTGGGCGACGGGATGTCCTTCACGCAACCTGGATACCTGGCTGCTCCCCCAAACTTCGGTCCTCGATCTTTTCCACCGGGCCATGGCGGGCAAGGATATCGGCGTCATTGAGGGCGTCATGGGACTGTATGATGGGCGTTCGTCCGCGGGCGAGGAGGGCAGCACCGCCGAATTGGCGAAGTTGCTCGGCGCCCCCGTAGTGCTGGTTGTGGATGCCGGGCGGGCGGCGCGGAGCGTAGCGGCTATCGTTCTGGGGTATCTGCATTTCGATCCGGCGCTGCGGCTCAGAGGGGTCATCCTCAACCGCATCGGAAGCGACGGACACTACCGAATGTGCCAGGAATCGATAGAGCAGGCGACTGGCGTGCCGGTGGTGGGATTCATACCCCGCCGCAAGGACCTGACGCTGCCGGAGCGCCACCTTGGGCTTATCCCTACGGTTGAGGGAGTCGAGAATGAGGAGTTCCTCCACCGTCTGATCTCTCAGGCGGAGGCCACTCTTGATATTCCGCGCCTTATCTCTCTCGCCGGAGAAGGAGAGCCGCCCAGCGCCGAGCGGAGCCTCTTCCCCTCTTGGAAGGTCCCGGCTCGGGTCGGCATCGCGGTGGCTACGGATAAGGCCTTCAGCTTCTATTATCAAGACAGCCTCGACCTGCTAGAGGCCTGGGGGGCGGAGCTTGCCTCCTTCAGCCCCATCGAGGACACCGGATTGCCCGCGAATATCTCGGGTGTCTACCTGGGAGGGGGCTTCCCGGAGATCTACGCTTCAGAGCTTTCCGCGAACCGGGCGATGCTGGCGTCCCTCAGGAAGGCGGCGAAAACAGGAGTGCCCATTTATGCCGAGTGCGGCGGGCTGATGTACCTGGGAGAGTCCACAACCGATATGGAAGGAAGGGAATATCCCATGGTCGGCGTTTTACCCGTCTCCTCCCGCCTGGATAGCCCCCGTCTCAGCCTCGGCTACCGCACTGTGCGCGCCTTGAGCGACGGGCCGCTACTTCGGCGGGGAGAGACGGTGCGCGGCCACGAGTTCCACTGGTCTGTTATGAAGGGCGGCGAGCCCAACGCCTACGAGCTCGTGGAGAAGGGCGGTAAGGAAGGCTTCCGCCTCCGCAATGTTCTAGCCTCCTATGTGCATCTGCATATGGGCAGCTCACCTGTCATGCCTCGGCGCTTCGTCGAGAGCTGTTGTGAATTCAGAAAGGGGAACGCAAGTTGGGTTTGTTAGACCGGACAATCAAGGCTATAGGCGGCCTCGACGAGACGGCGATGGCGGCGGCGAGGCAACGTCAAGATACCCTGACCAAGCCTCTGGGCGCCCTGGGGCGGCTAGAAGAGGTTTCGATCCAGTTGGCCGGAATCCTGGGCACGCCGATCCCCAGGTTGGGCGGCAGGGTCATCATCCTGGCTGCCGGGGACCACGGCGTGGCTGCCGAGGGGGTGAGCGCCTATCCTCAAGAGGTGACAGCCCAGATGGTGCTGAACTTCCTGCGCGGCGGGGCGGGCATCAACGTGCTGGCTCGGCAGGCGGGCGCTAAGGTGGTCATTGTGGATGCTGGCGTGGTCGGGGATCTCCCCGAACATCCCGATCTCTACTCCGCGAAGGTCGGTCGGGGTACCAATAACATGGCGAAGGGGCCAGCCATGACCAGAGAGGAGGCGATCAAGGCCCTCGAAACGGGCATCGCTCTAGCGCAGCGAGAGATTGAGGGGGGAGCCGACCTGATAGGCACCGGTGACATGGGCATCGCCAATACTACGCCCTCCAGCGCCATCGTCGCCGCTATCTCCGGAAAAGATCCTGAAGTTGTGACCGGGCGCGGAACGGGCATTTCGGACGAGGCCCAGCGGCACAAGGCGGCGGTGGTAAGAAGGGCGCTGGAGGTGAACCATCCCGATCCTTCGGACGCGCTCGACGTGCTGACGAAAGTCGGCGGGTTCGAGATCGGCGTCCTGGCTGGCGTCATACTCGGGACCGCGGCCAGCCGGCGGGTCGTCGTCCTGGACGGCTTCATTTCCGGAGCGGCGGCTCTCATCGCTCACGGCCTTTGCCCCAATGGGCGCGACTATTTCATAGCCTCTCATCTCTCTGTGGAGCCCGGCCACCAGGCGATGCTCGCCCACCTGGGGCTCAAGCCGCTGCTGAACCTGGACTTGAGGCTGGGCGAGGGCACCGGCGGCGCCCTGGCCATGAACATCGTCGAGGCAGCGGCCCGCTGTCTCGCTGAGATGGCGACCTTCGCCGACGCGGGCGTCTCGGAGAAGAGCGAGTAGGATAGTTTAAGCTTTCAGCGATCAGCATTCAGCTCTTGGCGCTCAGGAGGCCTCGCGAGGATGGACAGGGACGTTCAACACGAAATACACGAACCACACGAAAAGAAGGGCTTTTAGCGGTCAGCAGTCAGCTTTCAGATCTTAGCAATCAGCAGGTTGATGGCTGAAGACACGAGAGATGAGACCACGAAATCCACCAACCACGCGGAAGAAGTCAAATTTCGTGTATTTCGTCCAGTTCGTGGTTAATCAAGAGAAAAGTAAGGCTTATGTTGGCTCAAAGCTGGGCGCAAAATGTATATTATTTTGCTTCCGGCCTCGCGGTGTCAGGTGTAAGTTGACAGCTCTGCTTACTGCGCTAGGATTTCTAACAGTCTTGCCCCTCGCTCGAGTCGAGCCCGAGGCAAAGGAGATGGGCGCTTCCCTGGCCTACTTTCCTTTGGTGGGGCTGCTGATAGGCGGAGCGCTGGCTGGCCTGGACGCTGGCCTGGCTCGCCTATGGCCAGGGCCCTTGACCGGCGCGCTGCTGCTGGCCGTCCTGTTGGTCCTCACGGGCGCTATGCATGTGGAGGGCTTCCTTGACACTTGCGACAGCTTTGGCGGCGCTACCAAAGAGCGAAGACTCGAGATCATGCGGGACCACGCGGTAGGGGCCTTTGCCGTGGCTGGTGGGGTAGCCCTTGTCCTCTTGAAATGGACTGCCCTCTTCTCCCTGCCTCTGCCGGAGAGACTGCCCGCGCTCGTGCTATTTCCGGCCCTCTCGCGATGGGCCATGGTGCTCGTCGTTCGCGCCTTCCCCTACGCCAGGCCACAGGGCCTGGGGGCAGCCTTCCACGATGGCGCTACTTCGCTCGCAGTCCTGATCGCCGGGGCTATCGCCCTCGTAGGCTCGCTCGCCCTCGCTGGGGTCGCCGGGTTGGTCCTTTTCGTATCAGCATCGCTCCTGGCATGGCTCCTGGGGAGATGGATGAGCAGGCTGCTGGGCGGGCTCACCGGAGACGCCTACGGCGCGGTGAATGAGGTGGTCGAGGTGTTCGTTCTCGTCGCGGTCGTTCCTCTGGCCTCAGCGGGACTCGTGTCTTCGCTGCCTCAGGCGCTGAGGGCCTTGTCCTAGCCTTGCTGGGTCTTCTTGGCGGAGACGTTCTGGCGGAGGCGGCAATGCTCACGTTGGCCGTGTTCTGGGATGTGGCCCTGGGCGAGCCGAAGCGCCTGCATCCGGTCAGCGCTATGGGTCACCTCGTCTCCTTCACCGAAAAGCGCGCTCCCCGCGCAGGCAAGGCGGCGCCGCTGGTCTACGGGGTTGCCATGGCAGTCCTGATTCCGGCTGCGTTCGCTCTGGCCGCTTATGCTCTGGTCAAAAGCCAGGCTTTCATCGGCACACTTGCCTACATTCTCGTAGGCGCATGCCTCCTGAAGGGCAGTTTCGCCGTTAGCGGGTTGAGCAGGGCAGCCACAATGGTGCGTCGCAGCCTCGAGGGGGGACGAGTGGAGGAGGCCAGGGAAGGACTCAAGAGCCTGGTCAGCCGGGATACCTCTGGCCTCTCACCGGAGTTGATAGCTTCGGCAGCGGTGGAGTCAGTCGCCGAGAACACAACCGACGCCTTCGTAGCTCCCTGGCTGGCCTTTGCGCTCTTTGGGCTGCCCGGGGCGGTAGCCTACCGAGCTGTCAATACTCTCGACAGCATGATAGGCTACCATCAGCGCTACGAGTACCTGGGGAAGGCGGCCGCTCGGCTGGACGACCTCCTTAACCTTGTCCCATCGCGCCTCTCCGCACTGCTGCTGGTCCTTTCGACTTGCGGCCTGGGACTGGCGGCAGCCTGGCGGGCCTGGCAAACGATGTGGCGCGATCACGGCAAGACGGAAAGCCCCAATGCCGGCTGGACCATGAGCGCTATGGCGGGCACGCTGGGCGTTCGACTGCGAAAGGTGGGGCACTACGAGCTGGGAGATCCTATCCGACCCGTCGAGCCTCGAGACATCATGGTCTCGGTTGGAATCCTGCATTCGGTAGCGGCGTTATCTTTTTTGCTGGCCTTAGGCATTCTGGTGTTGCGTTATGGCGTCTTGCGATAGTAAACCTTTGCTAATCCAAAAACCGGTCCATGGGGGGCTTGGCGTCCGAGAGTTGCGGCTTCTCGGTCTTGACCACATCATCGATTTCAGCAGCAGCGTCAACCCTCTTGGGCCATCGCCGAAGGTCAAAGAGGCGGTGGCAAGGTTGGACCTGGCGTACTATCCGGACCCTGAGAGCCTGGAGCTCAGAGAGGCGCTGGCGGCCGTCACCGGTGTCGCGATGGAACAGATTGTTCCCGGCAACGGCTCCACGGATCTTATCCATCTGACTGCCAGCTCCTGTTTGAGCGCGGGAGATGAGGCGGTCGTCCTCGGCCCCACCTTCGGCGAATACGAGGCGGCTTGCCGCGTAGCGGGTGCGAGCCTCCATACTATTTCCGCGGAGGAAGGTCGCGGCTTCTCCTGGGACATACAGGAATCCTGCCGGACCGTCAGGGACCTGAAGCCCGGGCTGGTCTTCCTCTGCAATCCTAACAACCCCACGGGCGTCTACTTGGAGCGCAGGGAAGTTGAGGAGCTGGCAGAAGCGGCTCGGCCCGGAATGCTGGTCCTGGACGAAGCCTACGTTTCCTTCGTCGACAGCGCCTGGGACGCCACTGAACTCCTTGCTTCGGGGAACGTGATGCTGCTGCGCTCCATGACCAAGGATTACGCTCTGACCGGACTGCGCCTGGGATACGCTCTATGCCCGCCAGGTGTGGCGCAGCTCCTTTTCTCGCGCCAGCCAACCTGGAGCGTCAACGCGGCGGCGCAGGCAGGGGGTCTAGCCTCCTTGTCTGACCAGGAACACCTGATCAAGGCGCAGCGGTGCGTCGGGGGGGCGAGAGACCTTATCGTCCGGGAGTTGCAAGCGCTGCGGCTCAGGTTCCTTCCGCCTTCGGCCAACTTCGTCCTGGTGGAGGTGGGCGAGGCGTCTTCAGTGCGCCGCCAGCTTCTGGGCAAGGGCATTTGCGTGCGCGACTGCACTTCCTTTGGCCTGCCGAGATATATCCGCATCGCTATTCGGCGTAAAGCGGAATGCGCCGTTCTGCTGACTGCTCTGAAAGACGTCCTCAACGAGGGGACCGTCGCGGCGGTGGAATGACGAAGCAACTTATCCTGGTGCTGGGCGGCGCTCGCAGCGGGAAGAGCGCCTTCGCCCAGCGGCTGGCGTCCGCTGAAGGCGGGCCGACATCTCGCGTCCTCTTCATCGCCACGGCGGAGGCCCGCGACCCGGAGATGGCGGCGCGCATCCGCTGCCATCGCGACGCCCGTCCTGAGAGCTGGACTACCATCGAGGAGCCTTTCGACTTGGCCAGCGTGGTCGGCGGTGTCAACGACCACGATGTGGTCCTGGTGGACTGCCTTGGCCTGTGGGTCAGCAATTTGTTGCTTCGAGATGGCGAGAGGATGAGCGAGGTTGACCTGGAGTCCGCTGTGCTGAGGGCCACACAGGAGCTTCTAGATTGTTACCAGAAGGGCAGGGCGACGCTGATTGTGGTAACGAATGAGGTGGGGATGGGACTGGTCCCTCCCTATCCCCTGGGCAGGCAGTTCCAGGATATCCTGGGGCGCGTCAATCAGCTCGTGGCGTCCCGGGCCGACCGCGCGTATCTAGCCATCGCCGGTCTCGCGTTGGAGTTGAAAACGCTGGCGTCCAAGTTAAGGAACAAAGATGACCCTCCTTAAGAAGACCCGTCGATTGCCCGGCAGCCTTGTCGGTTCAGCGGCAGCGACAGCCCCGGGCGCCTGCGGCGAGCTGGTGCAGGGCTGTCTTGATGGGACCCATTTCCTGGTGACCTGCCCGGTGAACCTGTACTCCAGAGTGTCGGTAGTTCTGAAGCGATGCCAGAGTTCGGTGATCAGTGGTCCCGGCGATTGCCAGAAGTCGCTCGCTGCCGTCAAGGCCACGCTAGTTCATCTGGGCAAGGAGGAACTGAGCGCCGAGCTGACGGTGGAGAGCGTCCTGCCTCGCGGCAAGGGCATGGCCAGCAGCACTGCGGACGTGTCCGCCGCCATCGCAGCTACCGCCGCCGCCCTGGGCGTGGCCCTGCCAGGTGAGGCTATCGCCAGGCTGGCCGTCTCCATAGAGCCGAGCGATGGGGTTATGCTGCCAGGCATTTCCCTGTTCGACCACCGTCGAGGCAGCTTCCATGTGGAGTTGGGCCCGCCGCCACCCATCGAGATTGTGGCTCTGGACTTCGGCGGCGTCGTTGATACGCTGGAGTTTAACTGCATTGATAGGAGCGCTGCACTCCGGGCAATGCGCTCGGAGATCAGCGAGGCGCTCGAGTTGGTGCGCCGTGGCGTCGCTTTGGGGGACCCGGCGCTCGTGGGCAAAGGCGCGACCCTGAGCGCTCTGCTGAACCAGGAGATACTCTTCAAGCCTCATCTGAATCAGGTGCTTGATTTCGCTGCGGCGGTTGGGGCCGTCGGCGTCAACGCCGCGCACAGCGGCACTGTAGTCGGTGTCCTCCTTGACAAACGGTCTGGCAAGGGCGCCTTCGCCCTGGAACGGGCGCGAAAGACTTTCCCAGATGCGGAGGCCAGTTTGCTCCTGGACCTCGTGGGCGGAGGCATGAGGATTGGGTCAGGGGCTCCAGCCGGGCACGAATCTCCCTCATGACATAACTTGAGATTTCTTTCGCCCTGTGGTAACATTCCCCCTGTCGTGAGAAATCAGCGAAGTCCTGCGCTCTCATTATTGCGGCGACCGCAAGGTTAACTCGACCGTTTTGCTCAAAACTGTGTAATAATATGTGTGCAGTACGCATGGCCCTGACAGGAAAGGGTGAAATGCCCCAAACGGCGCGAGAATTGACGGGGCAGAGCGAAGTCTGCTCTTCTGATTTTATCGATAGCCTGGACGACGAGGTCATGATCATCGACAGGTACTATCGCATTATGGATGCCAACGCCAGCGTGCTGCGAAGGTACAATCTAACGAAGCCCGAGATCATCGGCAAGTGCTGCTACGAGGTCTCTCACGGACGATCGGATCCCTGCAATGACCCATTTCACGAGTGCCCTGTTCGGACCGCATGGGAGAGCGGGAAATCGGCGCGTTCCACCCATACTCACGCAGGCGTCCCCGACACCGGACAGGGCGAGACCTTTTCGGATGTGGCGGCCTCACCCCTGAGGGATGAGAGCGGCGATATCTACGGCTTTGCGCTGATCGTCCGGGACGTCACTGAGCTGAAGCTGCTGGAAGAGCAAACCAGGCAGGAGAAAGCCAACTTCCTCATGCTCAACGATATTGTCAGCGCCATGAGCCAGTCCCTGGACCTGGACACGATTCTGGAAATCGCTCTGGACAAGGCGCTCGCCCTGGTCCGGGGCAAGGTGGGCGGGATACTCCTCCTGGATCCGACCACCAACGTTTTGTCTTACAGGGTGTATCGCGGACTTTCCGCGGCTTACCTTCGAGGGATGAAGAGGCTGAAAATGGGCGAGGGCATCGCCGGAAGAGCGGCTGCGCTCAAGGAGCCAATCTACGTCGACGATATTGCCAAGGACTCTCGGGTCAATCGCCCTGTAGTAGCCCGGGAGGGCTTGAGAGCCTTTGCCTCCATTCCCCTGATATCCAAGGACAAGGTTCTGGGCGTATTAAACCTCTCCACCAAGGACGATCAGGGCTTCACCAACAGGAACATCATGCTCGTCAACAGCCTGAGCAATCAGGTGGCTATCGCCATTGAGAACGCCATGCTCTACAAGGAGATCCGGGAGAAGGAGGAGAGCGTGCGCGAACTGCTGCGTCAGATTATCTCCATAGAGGAGGAAGAGCGCAGGAGGATCGCCCGCGGGCTGCACGACGACGTAAGCCAGTCGCTCACTGGCCTGGCCCTGAAAGTGGCCGCCGTATCGGCGGCGCTGCCTCGCGATGCCGGTATAAAGAGAAAGTTCGACGAGATCCAGTCATTGACAGTCAAGATGCTGGACGAGATCAACAGGGTGGTGTATGAGCTCCGTCCGACCCTGCTGGATGATCTCGGGCTCATACCGGCGATAGAGTGGCTCACAGATAAACATCTTGACGAAGGGGAGATAGAGGTATCCTTCGAGACCATAGGAGCGGCCCGCGCCCTATTGCCGCAGGTCGAGATTGCCTTGTTCAGGATCACTCAAGAGGCGATAACCAACATAGTAAGGCATGCCAGCGCCCGGCGAGTGCAGGTGACCCTCGAGTTCAAGGAGCGAGGCGTCGCCGTCACCATTGTCGATGATGGCGTCGGCTTTCGTCCGAAGGAGGTCACGATTTCGCAGGAGACAGGCCGCGGATTTGGCTTGCTGGGCATGAAGGAAAGGGCGGAGCTGCTGAGCGGAAATCTCACTATTGAATCCAAAGAAGGGAGGGGGACCCGCATTCATGTGGAGATCCCAACGACTTAGATGGTAACGAATACTAAGATACGCGTGCTGATATCGGATGACCATTCCATCGTGCGCAGCGGCATTCGCGCGCTGCTGGAGTTGGAAGAGGACATAGAGGTCATCGGGGAGGCCTCCAACGGCAAGGAAGCTGTGGAGATGACGAGCGAACTGCAGCCGGATGTGGTGCTAATGGACATCGCCATGCCGCTCATAGATGGGCTGGAGGCCACACGGCGCATCACCAAGGCCAACCCAAAGGCAAAGGTGCTGATGCTGACTCAGTACGACAACAAAGAATACGCCCTATCCAGCATCAAGGCTGGAGCTTCTGGCTACGTGCCCAAGAAGGCAGGCCCGGTGGAACTGGTGGCCGCCATCCGTTCGGTGAATCAAGGAGATGCCTTCCTTCATCCTTCCATGGCCAAGTGGATGGTGAAGGACTATCTGCAGCGAGCGGACGAAGACCCCTACGATAGCCTGACCGAGAGGGAAAGGGAAGTGCTCCGGTATGTCGCTGAGGGGCGCGCCAATCGAGAGATAGCGACCCTGCTGTGCATAAGCGTCAAGACGGTCCTGGGCCATAGAGAGAGGATCATGTCGAAACTCGACGTCCATAGCCGGACTGACCTTATCAAGTACGCCATTCGCAAAGGGCTCATCGCGATGGATAGCTAGAGCCTGGTCCGGCGTGGAACAGGCGACCGCCCCGACGTGTCGGGACGGTCGCCTTGCTTTCGATATCCAGGATATGCTGGCTGGCAAAGGCTCACACGACCGCGCCAGGCACGTAAACCCCAATCGCAGCCTCGCCGTTAACAGGGCACTGGTACTCGCATATGCCGCATCCTATGCACCGTTCCCGGACCACACGGGGCAGTTGCAGGCTCACCAGCTTGCCATCCGGATTCCGCACCTCCACCCTTTCCAGCACGACAGCTTTCTCGGGCACCGGGCACATCTCCTCGCAGACAATGCAGTCGCGGTAGTCCGTCCAGGGGATGCAGCGGTTTTCGTCGATGTAGGCGAAGCCAATGACCTTCTCCCGCTTCTCCTCGAGGCTCAGGCGGGGGATCGCCTGCACAGGGCACACCAGGCCGCAAGCGTTGCACGAGTAATCGCAGTAGCCCAGCCTCATCGCCAGCGTGGGCGTCCAGAGCCCCTCCATCCCGGCCTCCCATATCGCCGGCTGAATAGCGCTGGTGGGACAGGCGCGGAAACACTCGCCGCAACGGATACATTTGGACAGCAGGTCGTTCTCCCTGGCTCCAGGCGGGCGGATAAGCCAGGGACTCTCCCGCCGGGCGTTGAAGTCGCTGCGAAACAGCGTTATGCCGGCGACGGCCACGCCGAAGCCGGCGACAGCCTGCCTTCGGCCCGGATCGTAGCGATTCCACTGGGCCAGCGAGCGCTGCGGCATGAAGGCAACGGCGCTCTGCTGGCAGACCTTCATGCACTCCAGGCACATGGTACATTCGCTGGGGTCGCTGGCGTACCCCTTTGCCGGCTGGATCGTGCCAGTCGGACAGACCTGCGCGCAGGCGTTGCACTGGTCGCACTTGCCCGTCACCTGTCGCCGCACGATGGCCACCTTGCTGAGCAGTCCCAGCAGAGCACCCAGTGGGCAGAGGTAGCGGCACCAGAACCGTTGCGCCACCAGATTGAGAAGGACTATCCCGGCAAAGATTGCGGCGTAGAGCCACGCGAAGCGATAGAAGGCGGCATCCGGAGGGAGTATCTTGGGCCGCACTAGGCTTTCGAAGGCGGACAGGGCGGGCCGCAGGAAAGACGCCTGATACAGCGCGGCTTCCATTGAAGTGACCAGTTGGTCGACGGAGGGCCAGACACTGACGGTCAAAGTACGGAAAACCAGGGTCAAGGGATCGAGGAACATAAGCGTGAGGTTGGCGAAGAGCGCCGCCGCCAGGATGGTCAGCAAGATGGCGTACTTCCCGGCGCGCCAGGCGTCAGGCGGCGTGGGACGCTTCCCCCGCCAGCGCCGCAGCGAAAACAGGTCCAGTGTCTTGCCCAGAGGACAGAGCCACCCACACCACGCCCTCCCGAAGAGAAGGGCCAGCGCCAGGGTTGTCAGCGCCAGGGCTGAGGAAGCGAGAAAGGTGCGGCTGGCCAGGGCGTTGGCCAACATCGCCAGGGGGTCCAGCCGCATAGGGATGTTAACGAGGTCTGGGTCCCAGCCGCCACGGCGCGACCACACGAAAAGCACGACGAAAAGGAAGAAGGCGACCCATTGGACGGTCTTGCGGAGCCGCGGCCAGCCGCCCCACAGCCAGCCGGCATTCGGTTTGCCGCTAGGCAACAGCTATCTCCTCGATCCTGAGACTGGCCAGGTTGCTCTTGCCCAAGCCCATGGCGGTGGCCGCCTCGATGTAACCGAGATCGCTGGGCTTCATGTCGAAGAGCGTCGCGCCGTAGCTGTCAGCGGCCACGAAGTCGGGGCTGGCGATGACGGTGTCCAGCTTCCTTACATCGGCGAGATTGCCGCCGTTGGGCCCGTGGGCCACCAGGATGCGCACCGCATCGACGATGGTCAGCGTTGGTCGGATGCGACTGGCTACATCCGCCAGTCGCTGTCCCTGATTATTGTGCATCTGGTTCCGAGTCTCTTTGCGCAAGACGCCCATGAGGTTCTTCATACCCATGGTGAGCTTCGCCAGGCGGTGGTCTTTGGCTATCGGGACGTTGATGACAACGTCCGCCTTCAGGATATCCTCATAGATCTCCCACTTGCGGATGTCCCTGCCTTCGGGTATGTCGGCGAAGACATACTTGAAGCTGGACATATACTCCATATGCCCTCCCGCCGCCTCCACCTGCTCCGCGATGCCGCTCTTCACATAGGCCACGTCAGCCGTGCCGCCGTTGGGGAAGTCCATGACGCGCACACGGCGCGCGCCCGCCTCCAGAGACATCTTGACCAGGGCGCGCACCACCCAGGGGTTAGTGGTGGCAGCGTATTCATAGGTGTGATAAGCGACGCAGATGTTGGGCTTGACGATGACGTCGTTGCCCGGCTTCACGAAACGATCGATCCCACCCAGCGCCGCCACAGCGCGCCGCACCAGCAGTTCCGGGTCGTCCCCGCCGCGCGCCACAACCAGCTCAGGGGAGGGCTTGGGGGTAGCCGGGACGCTGGTTGCGGTGGCCGCAGGCGCAGCCGTCGGAATCGAGGGGGGAGGTGCGACTGTGGGCAGCGGCGGTGCGACCACAGGCGCGGCCACCTCCCTGGACGTGCACGATCCTAACAGCGGGACACCCACCAAGCCACCCAACCCCATCAGCATCCGGCGCAGGAAGTCTCGACGTGAAGTGTCAGTCATGGCGTTCCAGCTCCTCTTTCAGCCGTACGGTAGCCACCGCGGGATCCGTTGTGCAGGGGATCGTTCCCGGCCTTCCCTCCGTGTGCGGGCGGGCTTATTTACTATTACAATGGAACTGGAAGAAAAGTTTCATGACCCCTGTCCAGGAAAGGGCTGCAACAATGGCTAGCCGGCGGACACCTCTTCGATCCTCAGGCTGGCCAGATCGCTCCTGCCCAGTCCCCTGGCCGCAGCGGTGGTGATATAGGGAAGATCAGCGGGCTTCATGCCGAAGAGAGTAGCGGCATAGGTGTCCGCCGCCACGATGTCGGTGCTGGCGATGATGGTATCCAGTTTCTTGACGTCGGCCAGGTTGCCGCCAGTGGGACCGTTCGCGGTCAGGATGCGCACTGCGTCGATGACATTCAGCGTAGGTTTGATGCGAGTCGACAGATCGGGCAGGCGCTGCCCCAGGCTGCGGTGCATCAAAGGGCGTTCCCGGTTGGTCATCACGCCCATGAGGTTCTTCATGCCCAGGGTCAGGCGGGACAGGCCGTGATTCTTGGCTATGGGCACGTTGATCAGGACATCAGCCTCAAGGACGTCAGCATAGATGGTGGCCTGCTTCAGCTCCCTGCCTTCGGGGATATCTACCGAGACATACTTGAAGGATGACATCAGCTCCATCTGGCCGCCTGCCGCCTCCACCTGCTCCCGAATGCCGCTTTTCACATAAGCCTCCTCAGGGGAGCCGCCAAAGGGGAGGTCCATGACGCGGACGCGTTTCGCGCCCCCCTCCAGGCACATCCTCACCAGCGCGCCCACCACCCAGGGATTGGTGGTGGCGGCGTACTCATAGGTATGGTAGGCAACGCAGATATTGGGCTTGATGATAACGTCGTTGCCGGGCCTAACGAAGCGCTCGATGCCGCCCAGCGCGGCCACGGCGCGGCGCACCAGTTGCTCCGGCTCTCCACTCCGGACGACCACCAGTTCCGGCGCCGCCTTCGGGGCAGCCATTGAGGTAGCGGTTGCTGCCACTGTGGGCGAAGTTGGGACAGAAGTCCCCGTGGGAGGCGATACTGTCTGCGTTGGCGATAAGGTTGGGCCGACAGTGGGCGGGATGGCGGTGGGCGGTGGCGACGTAATCTCCTTGGGGACGCAGTTGCCAAAGAATGAGGCGCCGGTCAGACCGCCCAGAGCCACCATGATTTTGCGAAGGAAGTCCCGGCGGGTAGTGTTCGTCACTGGCTCGTTCTCCGCTGTGGAATGGGATCGCTCGAGGCGCAATTACAGTCTCTCGTTGTCCTGGAGAGAGTCCTCCCCGTGGCAGCATGATCCCGGGACGCCTGTGGCTACCCTCTCGAACACGCTGACGTTGAGTTTCATGGCTGGCGCCTTGCCCCTCTTGGTTGAAGGATGGTTTCAGTATAGCGTGGGAGAGGGAAGAGGGGCAAGGGAGACCCCAATCAGTGAGTGAAATTGATGTTGGAAGGTAGAACGAGCGTAATTCAGGCCGAAATAGTGTAGAATGTTCACACCCGGAAGGTGGTAATCCAACTGTGTTGAGGGAGTGGACAGAGAACGATGGCCATTGGAAACAT
>JACPQD010000024.1 GCA_016190665.1 Chloroflexota bacterium | reverse complement strand
CCTGACCCCCGTCCCCCGTCCCCCGAATTGACATGCCGTCCTCAATCAGCGATCAGCGTTCAAAAATCTGCAATCATAGCAGCCCTTCCGCCTTCAGCTCAGCGATGGCCTCGTCCAGCGACACCTGTCGCGAGCCCTGTTTGGATACAATGTCGACCACCTTGGCCGCGACCTCGCCCGAGCGGCGGAAACATCTCTCGTGCACTTCGCCCACCAGGAGCTTTGACCGCAGCTCTTTGTTGAGCATGTCTGGAACTCCCGTCAGCTCGCAGCAGTTGCTGGTCCCATATTCCTTCTCGAACCATTTGACGAGCCGCAGGGCCGGTCCGGAGCCATCGTGCACCCCACCAATCCGGGGATTGGCCCGGCCGTAGACCATGCCCAGCGCCATTACGCCCCCGCTCAGCGCGCCGCACAGGTTGCCCGTACAGGCCATCCCTCCGGAGAAGAAGCTAGCCGCTTTGAAGGCCATCTCGCATTCAATCCCCAGCACTTCCTGCAACGCCTGCAGGACCGCCTGCGATCAGGCCCCGAAGGCGGCGTCATAGAGGTAGCCCAGGTCCATGGCATGTTTCTTGGCATATTCTCTGAACTGCGCCAGTCGCTTTTTCTGTCTCTCCGGCAGATCAGCAGCCTCGCTGTCCGACAGTGCGGCTATCTCGAAGAGCTTGCTCTTGTCCATAAAGCCTCCTTCTTGCCATTTGCATCACCTGGGGTCAGAGATAACCTATCAATGTATGGTCGGGGTCAGCGACGGCCCGACCACGAGCTCCCCTGGGGGACGCCTCCGCATCAGCCCTGCCTGCTAACGGGGTGCTATCGGATGGGAGCGTATGGCGCGCTCAAGCTCTGCCGGCGTGGTGGTAGCGTTGCCCAGCCGTCGGACCACTAGCCCGGCGGCATGGCTGGACAGGAGGGCGGCCTGAGCGAAAGAGCCGCCCGCCACCAGCGCCAGGGTGAGAGCGGCAATCACCGTGTCGCCGGCGCCGGTGACATCGAAGACCTCGCTCCGGTTTGCCGCCGGGATGTGCAGCGATTCCCCCTCACCGTCCACCAGCGTCATCCCGTCGCTGCCGCGCGTGATGAGCACAGCCCCGGCGGACAGCGCCCGCTGCAAGCGGCGTCCGCCCCGAGAGAAGTCGTCATCGGTCACCAACTGCTTCCGAAGGACGGCCTGGGCCTCGTCGCGGTTGCACTTGACCACGGTGAATCCCTTGAACTTGTAGAGGTCGCCCTGGGAGTCGACAGTCAAGACCTTTCCGTGAGTGGCTGCAATCTGAAGGATGGCAGCGGCGGCCTGCTGCTCCACGACGCCGCCTTTGTAGTCGGACAGGAGCACGGCGTCCACGTGAGGTATGGAGGCCCTGAGATAGTCTATCAGCTTTTGTTTAATGCGCGGGGCGAGCGGCCGGCGCTCCTGCCGGTCGACGCGGATGATTTGCTGCGGGTAGCGCAGGCTGACCTCGGCCAGCACCCTCATCTTGACCGTCGTCGGTCGAGAGCGGTCCACGATGACGCCCGAGGTGTCGATTCCCATCTCCTCCAGGCTACGGCACAGGGTGCGCCCGTAGTCATCGTCGCCTATCGCGCCGACCACGACGGCGGCGCTGCCCAGAGAGGCGATGTTCAGGGCCGGATTCGCGGCTGCGCCAGGCTTATGCTCGCGGCGCTCGAACTCCAGGATGGGAACGGGCGCCTCGCGGCTGAGACGTTGCGCCCGCCCGATGACGTACTCGTCCAGGCAGAGGTCGCCCACCACCAGGACCTTTTTCCCCGCCATGTGGGGGAGGAGCGCGGTCAGGCTGTCCGCTGAGCATTCGCCTATATTCGTCATGCGGGCCGATCCAAATCCAGAGGAAATCGTCGCCATTCTCTACGGCAAGCGCCCTGTAGTCTAGCCCGGCCCGGATTGGCCCCATAATCTTCGGAAACTCAGTCGTGACCCCCTATCGAGTAGGCCGGCAAAGCAACCGAAAGAATGCGAGACGCTTTCTAGAGGGCCAGTCGTTTCCGCAATTCCTGGGAAGAGAGGCCGCCTTCCGCCTTCTGACGCGCTCGCGAGCGTTCAATAAGGGCCAAGAACTTTGGATGCGTGCTTAAGGTTACGGTTTCCAAGTCAGCGTTTTCTATTGACACGAGCGCGGCGACCGGTTTGCCGCTGGCCGTGAGAATCACCGGCTCTCTTCTGAGGTCCCGCGCATATTCCGCGAGTGGAGCCGTTGCATTAGCTATTTCCAGTGTCTTCATAGCTCGATCACCTCTGTACCAATGCAGACGCGATTGCGCATCTTGACCCCGACCGCCCGGATGGAGACCACGGCCTCGGGATCCTCCTCCATATCATAGTATACTCGCAAATTGCCGATTCGTAACTCCCAGGGAGCCACCGGATTGGGGCGCATCGGCTTGCGATTCCTCGTCTCGGTGGTTGGCTCATGAACGAGGAGCTTGTCCACCCTATCCAGGACGGTCCTTTGCTCTTTGGCGGTCAACCTACGAAGATGGTCTTCGGCATCAGGGGAATATTCGATGCGATACAAGAGTGCATCCTCTCGGGATCTCGCTTGGAGGCAACGAGCCGACCTTCGGTTGGTCTATCTGAACCGGCTAGCAGCGATGATAACTCCCAGGGCGAGAAAAATCAAGGAGTAAATGCTGAGGAGGCTATTTACGACCGCCCTGATCGCCAGTAGAAGGATGGTGCCCGGATCGGGCAACGTTCCGGCCACCATGTAACCCATGGAATGGGACAGGACGTTGACGAGCAGGTAGCTCAGCAGGAAGCAGCCTGCGGCCATCGCCTGCAGTCCCCGGGTGCGCTTTCGGTTGACGGAGAGGCTTATCGCTTCGGCGATGCCGTAGCTGGCGGGCAAGGCCATGAAAAGCCAGAGGAAGGGAATGAGGGAGGCCAGAACATACCAGACAATGCTGCTGGCGACGGCCGCCCCCAACCCGGTCATTGCGGCGATGACATAGTGTCGTGGTGTCACATCAAAGGTGGGCAGGCGCCGCATTCTGGCGCAATCGCGGCAGCGAGCGCCGACCGGGGTCATTACCATGCACTTGGGGCAGATGGGCTTTCCACACCTTCCGCAAGTGAGGTTAGTTTCAACGTCAGGATGTGTAGCGCATTTCATCTCTCGTTGCCTGCGAACTTGCTCCAGAATACCAGCCAAACGAAAACGGGCAGGCGAAGCATGCGCCGCCATCGCCAGGGCTCTCGATACAGTCTGTAGAGCCACTCCAGCCCCAGGCGGCGCATTCGGGGCGGCGCTCGCTTGATCCTGCCGCTGACGAAATCGAAGGCGCCTCCCACCCCGATGGCTACGGGAACTCCAGCGCGTTGCAGATTTCGGCTGATCCAAAGGTCCTGCCGGGGGGCGCCGAAGGCGACGAAAAGCATGTGGGGCTGAGCATGGCTGACCATATCTATTATGACATCCTCCTCTTCGGGAGAGGGGGAGCCGGCGTAGGTTCCCACTATATCCAAGCCGGGGCACTCCCGTCGCAGGACTTCCGCAGCTCGCTCCGCCACGCCCTCGGCGGCTCCCAGCAAGAAAACGCGGTACTTCTTCTTCGCGGCCAGTTTCGCCAGCTTGCGCAGGAGGTCGACGCCGGTTACCCGCGCCTTCAACGGCTGGCCCATAAGCCTCGATGCCCACAGCAGACCGGCGCCGTCGGCCAGGGCGAGGTCGGCGCTCGCCAGCACGGAGCGAAAGTTGGCATCGTCCCGCGCCTGGACCAGAAACTCCGGGTTCACCGTTACCACCTGGTGGGGAGTCCCGCTCTCGATGAAATCCTCGATGCGCTGAACAGCGTCATTCTCCGTAAGGTTGTCAATCCTGATTCCCAGGATGCTCACGGGCTCAGCATCCTCTGTCCCGTGAATCGGGGCCCTTCTCGCCTCCGGCTCCTCGCTTCCTGCTTCTCGCTTCGCGCTTCTCAAAAGACGCTCCGCTGCCGCCAGCACCATACTCGGGGATACCGCGGTCTGACATTCCATGCTGTGGCAGCCCCTTAGCTTCCCGATGCCCCCGCCGACATAAAGGCAAGGGCTGCAAGGGATCTCTGCGCGGACAACCTCCGCTTCACCCAGCCAGGGCCCCCAGGCGCGGTGGTTGGACAGCCCGAAGATAGCCACCGTCGGCGTTCCCGCCGCCACCGCCAGGTGCATCACACCGCTATCGTTGCCGATGAAGAGCTGGCAGCGCCTGAGGACAGCGGCCAGTTGCTTCAGAGTGGTCTTCCCCGCCAAATTCAGGGGTGGTGGCTCGATGCCCCATGCCACCTCCTCGGCGAGATCCCTTTCGTTGCCTCCTCCCACCATCACCAACTGCGCTCCGTAGCGCTCCGCGAGCCCCCTGGCAACCTCGGCGAACCCGATGGCGGGCCATCGACGCGCCAGGCTATAGTTGCCGCTTCCCGGATGAAGGGCGATCCTCGGTCCCGATGTTGATGGGGGCAGATGCTCCTCAGCGAAACGCTCGTCTTCCGGGCTGACGCTGACCTCCAGCGGATAGTCCTTGACCCGTCCCCCCAGTAGCCCGGCCACCTCCAGCCAGTATCGCGCCTCATGCATGCCCCCAAAGCCTCGATCGCGTATCCGGTCGGTGAGGAACCAGCCGCGGCCATTATCCAACCCCAGGCGTCGGGGAGCTCCGGAGCCGAGGGCCAGGGCTGCATATTTGAGAGCGCCCCAGCGGGTAGTCAGGTGGTGCATGATGGCTGCGGCATCAAATCGCCCTTCCCGAAGCCTGCCCAGCAGGCTGGCTGAGGCGCCGAAGGCGCCGAGATTCAAGCTCTTCAGCGGGTTATCGAATTTGGCCTTGTCAAAGCGGAGGACTTGGTCGACCAGAGGGGAGCCTTCGATGACCGCGGCGCTGTGAGGTGGGACCAGAAGAGAGATGTGGGCGCCGGGCAAGCCTTCACGCAAAGCGCGGAGAGCCGGGGTGGCGGTCAGGACGTCGCCGATATCGGAGAGTTTCACCACCAGGATATTCATTTGAGCCGATGGCCCGGGGTCTCGCCGGGTGAGCGCTGGACCCAGGCCTCCCGGTCTCTGATGTCACGGTCGAAGAGGAGCCGATTAAGAGCAACGGCCTTCCAATCGGCAGGCGCGGCAGGCAGGCCATTGGCCACCAGCCGTTTGATGGCGACAAGACCGAGGATTCCCAGGCAGCCAAGGACCACGGGAAGCGGTTGGCCCAGGGCCCACGCGGAGACAGGCACTATGCAGAAGCCAATGATAACCGCCAGCGGGATGTTTCCGAGGATAAGGCCCAGGACGCCCACCGCGACAACAATTGCCAACTCTCGCTGGGCCAGGACCAGCAGGATGCCGAGACTTGCCCCCACGCCCCGGCCTCCCTTGAAGCCCAGGAACACCGACCAGTTATGCCCGGCCACCGCCGCCACGCCAGCCATGACCTCATACGCCAGGCCGAAGTTGAGCCACTGAGCGGCTGCCACGGCGACGGTCCCCTTGCCCACATCCACGGCGGCCACCGGTATGAACGCCCAGCGGGATACACTCTCCCAAACGTTCGCGCTGCCGACGTTGCCGCTGCCGTACCTTCGGATGTCTATCCCTCTGGTGAGGCGGGCGGCGATATAGGCCGTCGGCACCGAGCCCACCAGGTAGGCGCCAATGAGCAGCGCCGCTAGCGCGAGAGCGAAGTAAGCTTCCACTTCTTGAGTAATCCTGACTGTCCTCTAATTCTACCACAAGGGATCGATGGGAAGTCCGAAAACCTTACGAGGAGTGGGCTTCTTCCAGCACGGCCATGGTGTCGGCCGCGGCGCGCTGCCAGGTGAACTGCCTGGCTCGCTCCAGACCCTTCTCGCTGAGTTCCTTCTGGAGGGTCTTGTCCGCCAGCACCTTCTCCAGGGCGGAGGCGATTTCCTCCGCGCTTTCGGGGTTGATGAGCAGGGCAGCGTCACCGGCCACCTCGGGCAGAGACGTGGCGTTAGAGGCGATGACGGGAGTGCCGCAGGCCATAGCCTCCAGCACGGGCAGGCCGAAGCCTTCGAAAAGGGAGGGCATCACGAAGACGCCGGCGCCGGCGTACAGAAGAGGCAGTTCCTCGGGAGAAACGAAACCCATCAAAGTAACCGAGTCGCCGACCGTGGGCAGAAGACGGGTTATCTCGCCAGGGATCCAGCCTTTTCTGCCCGCGATGACGAGCCGGGGGTTGACTCTGCCCCTCTGTCTCAGGAGAGCGAAGGCCTCCACCAATCGGCCGACGTTCTTGCGAGCGTGCAGCGGGCCGACATAAAGGATGTACTCGCGGTCGATGCCGTAGCGATTGAGCAGGGAGGCGACCTCCCTGAGGTCCACGTCCGGCCTGAACTCCGCGCTGGGGGCGAGGTAAACGACGGATACCCTCTCCGGGGGCACGTTCAGATGCCGGACGATGTCCTGCTTCGTGTGTTCCGAATCGGCGATGATGCGGGTGGCCGAGCGGGCATTCCAGGCGGTGGACTGCTTGAGATACCAGCGCTCCAGCGTGGGGTGGGCCTCCGGATAGTAGAGGTAGCCCAGGTCGTGGATAGTCACCACGCTGCGCCTGGGATGGATCAAGGGAACGACGTGGGCGGGGACAAACAGAACATCCGGGGCGTTGGTCAGCATCTCTCGCGAAAGGCAAAAATGAGTCCACAGCCGCGCACAAGGCATCGTCTTCAAGGCGCAGTTGGACTGTTCCGGGAAGAGCCTCTCGCCCGGCGGCTGGTTGAAGTAGAGGGTGAAATTGTGCTGCTGCGATCCCTCGAGGGCAAGCAGGGCCCGAATGACATGGAGGGAATAATGCCCCGTACCCGCCCTCATGTCGATCGCGGCGCGGCTGGCGTCGATACCGATGTGCAATGGTCACCTCGAACGTAAATGATGAATGATGAAACCCCCACATCACCCCGCCTGACAGCAGCGGCCATTCACCATTGACCAGCGACCAGCTACGACGCTGACTGCTGAAGGCTGATAGCTGAAGGCTCATATGATAGTAGCATCTGAGGTTGGGGAGCGCAAGCCGGCCGATCGCGGCAAGGCGATGGAGAATCAGTATCCCTTGTCGCGCGTGACCACATTTGCCAGCGCCTGGCCGGACACGTAGCGCCGTAGATTCTGGCCGAAGAGTTCGATTACGTGGCCGGACATCCGGTCTGTTGAACCCGCCATGTGCGAGCTCAGGATAACATTAGGCATTTGCCATAGCTCGCTCTCGGGCGGCAGCGGCTCCTTCTCAAAGACGTCCAGCCCGGCGCCAGCAATCCGGCCCCCTTTCAGCGCCCGGATCAAAGCGGCCTCGTCAATAATGGCACCGCGTGATATGTTGATGATGCAGGCCGAGGGCTTCATGGCCTGAAGCTCCTTTTCGCCGATAAGCTTGCGACTTTCCTCGGTTAACGGCAAAGCCAGGGCTACAAAATCGCTCTCCGCAAGCATGTCACGCAGGGCAGCGTGAGGGAAGACCTCGTCCACGTAGCCTGCGTCGTGCTCCCGCTCCGTCGCATGCCGTCTCGTGGCGATCACCCTCATGCCGATACCTTTTGCCATGCGGGCCAGGTTGCCCCCGATAGCGCCCATCCCCACGATCCCCATCGTCCTGCGTGTCAACTCCAGATTGGTGAACCGTTCCCATCGTTTCTCAGCCTTGTTCTTTATGAGGCGAGGTACGTCCTTAGCCAGGCTGAAGGCGAGGGCCATGATGTGTTCCGCTATGGGGACAGCCAGCGTGCCCCTACCATTGGTCACGATGACGCGTCCGTCAAAGATCTCACTGCCCAAATAGCGGTCGATCCCCGTCCCGCTAATATGTACCCATTTCAGCCGAGGAGCGCGCCGCAGAATATCCTTTGGCCACATGAGGCTGGCATACATCACCTCGGCCTCAGCCAGCAAAGAGTCGAGGCTTCTCCCTGCGGTCCGGTCATCCCACCCCCGCGCCTGCTCCTGTCGGGTCTCCTTCTCCAGCGTGGCGATCATCGCCTCCGTGGTCCACGTGTTCTCTCCCGGTCCTTCCTCCCTGAGTTCTTTGACCAAGAGGCCGCTCGCGTCCCGGGCCGAGACCGAAGGCGCCACCGCCTCGATGTCCTTCAGGAACCCTTCATGCATGTTTCTCTTCGACACGACCAGGACGTTAATCTGATCCATTGGCGCGACTTCCCCGACTTGAATTCCTTCGAATTTGCCTCACCGCCCGGAACCAAGGACAGCGACATGGATACCCAGGGTGAACAGGATTCAAATAACACGGAACTATGGATAGGCAGGATGGACAAGATATGGGGCTAAGCATCAGCCAGACAACAGTATGTCCAACCTTCATCCTGTCTATCCTGTACATCCATGTTTAATAGTTTAATGAAGGAGCCTAGACAGACCTGGCGGACGGAGCATTGGGATTAGGCAGGGGCGTACCAAGGGCCAGGTGAACGATCGGCTCTTTGCTGCCGTTCCAGTTGCGGTGCCGCACACCGGCGGGGAAGACGATGAGCGAGCCGGGGGAGCACTCGTACTGCTTACCTTCGATCTCGACGCTCATCGTGCCGCTCAAGATGTAGAAGATCTGATCGACATCGTGGACGTGCAGGCCGGCCGGAGAGCCACCTCCCGCAGGCGTCTTGATGCACTTGATCGAGCAGGTCCTGGCCCCCGAAGTCTCATCGAGCAGGCTCTGGGTGACTCGCTCGGCTTCGCCGCTTTTCTCCAACGCATCGAAGTCAACCTTGCGCACGTATTCCATTGAAAACCTCCGTCAACACTTACTGTACGGCCCCTGTCCCTTCAGAGCCGCTGTCCTTGAGCGCATTTCTGCCATCATCGGTCCGTATAGGCAGAGCGGCCCCCTGTTTTGTTCACAAGCCTCCTGTCAACACTGCGCTTAGCCAGCGCCAATCATAGACCTGATCGAGTTTTGCGTCAAGAAGCAGAACGCAAGCTGAGGTGTCACTAATCACGCGTAGGGTTGGAAACCCCCCGTTCCGGGAATGGCTAGGGCGGCAACACATTTAGCTTCTGCGAAATGCTGCTCTAGCCCTGCAGATCCCGCCATTTCGTGGGCAGCTTAATTTCCCGACTCACGGGCACGCCCTGTTTGTGGTTCTGCATGTAGCCCTTGCTCTGGTTACGCCCAGGGTCGCCGCTGACGACTAGTGTCTAGTTGCGCAGAAGAGCGCAAGTTTCCTCTCCCCTCCGCGGGAGAGGACTAAGGTGAGGGGGCTTTCCGGTTTCACCATCACCCTACCCTCTCCCGTCGAGGGAGAGGAACGCTAAAGAACCGGCGTTCGGCCCGAAAACATGTTACGCCTACTTCTACAACTTGGTACTAGCTCTATCCACTCGGGAAAAACCTGGTCCCAGACCTCACAGACGGTCTGGCCAGCGAGGCTCTGGCTGCGGTCGGCAGGGGCGCGGCCTCAGTGGCCGACTTCCCCAATGGCCACAGTACCTCGTACTGGTCTGCCATGATGATTCCTCCATCAAAATGTAGGCTCAAGAAACCGGCGACGCAGGCTTCGGTTAGAAGATACCCGCGTAATCTATCACTGCGGTGAGGTGGTGTCAATAGCTCGAACTGACTCGCAACGTTACCGAACGAACGCGATTTCCTCTTTCCTTGAAAGCTGCCTCTCCCTCTGTTATACTGCCAACAAATGAGGGTGCTAATGCTGTCCCACGCTTGCTACGTGGCGGCGTATCGGAGGAAGCTGGAGGAGATGGCGGCCACGGGGCGTGTGGATTTGACCCTGATTGTCCCCCCTCACTGGCAGGCCGGGGGCCGCAAGGCCATCTTCGAGTCGGGGAACTCCCAGGGCTATGAAATTGTTCATGATAATCCCGTCCTTAACGGACATCATCACCTGCACTTTTATCGCCATCTCGGCGGCCACCTGCGGCGCCTCAAGCCGGACGTCTTCCACATCGACGAGGAGCCCTACGATCTGGTGACATTTTGCGCCCTCCGTCAGGCTCGGAAGGTCGGCGCGAAGTCGCTCTTCTTCACCTGGCAGAATCTCTACCGGAGCTATCCGCCTCCCTTCGGTTACTTCGAGAAATATGCTCTGTCCCACTGCGACGGCGCCATCGCCGGGAGCCAGGAGGCGGCGGCCATCCTGCGTCGGAAAGGCTACCAGGGCCCTCTCTTCGAAATACCTCAGTTCGGCGTGGACCTGGAAAGCGTCCAGCCGAAGATGCCTGGCCCGACGTTTCGCATCGGCTACGTGGGGCGCCTGGTGAAGGAGAAGGGCATCCTCATTTTGCTGAAGGCCGTGGCCGGGCTGGAGGGAAACTGGGAGTTTCATCTCCTCGGCGATGGCCGGCTGAGGCAACAAATCGTGGAGACGGCGCGGCTTGCCAGTTTGTCTGACAGGGTCCGGCTCGTCGGTGGCGTCCCGTCGGCCGAGGTGCCCTCTTTTTTGAGGCAACTCGACGTTCTTGTCCTGCCGTCGCTGTCCACCTTCCGCTGGAAGGAGCAGTTCGGTCGCGTCCTCACGGAGGCCATGGCCTGCGGCCTGCCTGTGGTGGGCAGCGACTCCGGGGAGATCCCCCACGTTATCGGGGAGGCGGGCCTGCTCTTCCATGAAGGCGATGTCGAGGGGCTGCGCTCGCAGCTTCGCCGCCTGATGGGAGATCCCGGTCTCAGAGTGCGGCTTGGCAAACTGGGCAGGGAGCGGGTGGAGGCCCACTACACCCACCGGCGGATTGCCGAGAAGACGCTTGAAGCATATGATAAGATAGTCAGTGGTGCACCTTGATGTCTGGCCTTAGGCCCATGAGGCTTAACCGACGGCGAAAAAGGCTGGTTCTGCGCTTGGCGGAGCCGGTCCTCAGGTCGTTCTATTTGCTCTATCGCCTTCTCACCCTGGAGCTGTTCGCCGACCACCGCTTGCCCGTCGATGGGGGCCCGGAGCCTGAGCGGATTCTGGTCGTTCGGCTGGACAGCATCGGCGATGTGCTCCTCAGCGAACCTGCCATAGCCGCCCTCCACCAGCGGTTCCCGAAGGCGAGGCTGGATGTCGTCGTGGCTCCCGAGGGGAAAGCGATCCTTCAGAATAACGCCTGCGTAGATTCCTTTGCCGTCTGTAAGGTCCCCTGGTACTCCGCCTGGCGGGGCGAGCGGGTGAGCTGGCTCAAGGCCCTGGCAGAGGTACTGGGGCTGGTTCGCCGCCTCCGTCGCGAGCGCTATGATATCGCCATCGAGCTTCGGGGCGATATCAGGGATATTCTCTTCGCTGTGCTCGCCGGCGCGCGGATCAGGGTGGGCAATGGGTGGCGCGGCGGGGGCTTTCTCCTGGACCGCGATGTTCCGCTGGACAGGAATCTGCACCGGGTGGATTTCGCCCTGGGGATCGTGGCGGCAGTCGGGGCCGGGGGGGAAGGTCGCTCACCGAAAATATGTTTGGCTGAGGCGGAGCGAGAACGGGCGCATGACCTCCTGCCGCTCGACCCACCGGCATATGTCGCCTTCCATCTGGGGTCGGGGTTTCCCAGCAAGTGTCTGCCGGTCGAGAAGTTCGTCGAGGCGGCCAACGCACTGTCCGGCAGAGGACGGCGTCCCGTGCTGGTAGGTGGGCCGGGAGAGAAAGATCTGGCGGAAGGTTACCTCCGACACTTTACTTCTGAGTGCATCGACCTGGTAGGGAAGCTGGGCCTCATTGAGCTGGCGGCGGTGCTGGAACGGTGCGCCCTCTTCATCGGGAATGATAGTGGCCCAATGCATATCTCGGCGGCGATGGGCACGCCGATAGTCGCCGTTTTCGGGCCTTCAGACCCGCGCGTTTTTGGCCCTCATGGGGTGGAACACAAGATCGTAGCCGTGGACTTGCCTTGCCGTCCGTGCGATCACGTCCACTGCGTCCATAAGGAATACGTGTGCATGACCTCCATACGCGCGGAGGACATCGTCGCCGCCGCGGAGGAGTTGCTGGCTAAGCCTGGGCCGCCCCCAGGCCCCAGGACGGGACAAGCCCCTGCACTACGGCTTCCAGCTTTCGTCATTCGTCAAGCTGAAAGCTGATCGCTGACGACTCGGAGGACAATGAAGCAGAAGGTCATAGCCGAGCTGCAGGAGAGCGCGCGCCTGAAGCAATGGGTCGCCGCGAACATGTCCGAGACCATCATCTCCGCCGCCGAGGCCATCATGAAGGCCTGCCGGAACGGGGGCAAGGTCCTCCTGTGCGGGAACGGCGGCAGCGCCGGCGACTGCCAGCACCTGGCCACGGAGATGGTGTGCCGTTTTGAGGCCGACAGGCCACCTATGTGTGCCATCGCTTTGACGACGGATACCTCCGTGCTGACCGCCGTGGCCAACGACCTTGGTTTCGAAAACGTCTTCGCTCGTCAGGTGGAAGCTCTGGCGGCGCCGGGGGACATCCTTGTCGCCATCAGCACCAGCGGCCGCAGTGAGAACGTCAACAGGGCCGTTGCCATGGCGAAGGAACGGGGAGCCACCACCATCGGGTTCACGGGCGGCGATGGGGGACGCCTCGCGAGCCTGGTCGACATAGAGCTGAATGTGCCGTCCCGGGACGTGCCTCGCGTTCAGGAGTGTCACATAGCCATCGGACACGTCATCTGCGGCCTGCTGGAACGGGGGCTGTTTCGTGGCTAAGAAGTATCTGCCCGCGGACCTGTCAAAGGTGAGAACCGTTCCTCTGGCCTCGCGGGCCAATAAGGTCGAGGTAGCCGACTTTGCCAGGGTCGGGCAGAAGGGCATGCCCTTCTCTCAGTTCCTGGAGACATTGCCCCGTCAGCTTGCTGGTGTGGAGTTTGGCGCCCTGGTGGATGACATAGTCGCCGCTCATCGCAAGGGCAAGCCGGTGATCTGGGGAATGGGCGCTCATGTGATAAAATGCGGCCTGAGCCCGCTGGTCATCGAGCTAATGCGCCGCGGCGTGGTGACCGCGGTAGCGATGAATGGCGCTGGAGCCGTACACGACGTCGAGATCGCCCTCATCGGCGCCACCTCTGAAGATGTGGCCGCGGGGCTTGGCGAGGGCACCTTCGGCGCCGCCGACGAGACGGGAAAGTTGATCAATGAAACGCTGGTTGCAGGCGCCACAGAGAACGGGCCGGGCATGGGGGAGTTGCTTGGCAAGAGGCTCGTGGAACAGGCGGCGCCCCATTGTGAACACAGCATCCTTGCCATGGGCGTGGAGTCGAAGACGCCGGTCACGGTGCATGTGGCCCTGGGCACTGACATAGTCCATATGCATCCTTTGGCCCGCGGCGCCCAGCTCGGGGCAGCGAGCTTCGCGGACTTCCGGCTTCTCGTCTCCATCGTCGCCGACCTGGGAGGGGGCGGAGCGTACCTGAACGTAGGCTCCGCAGTGCTATTGCCGGAGGTCTTCCTCAAGGCGCTCGCTGTGGCGCGGAACCTTGGCCACGACGTATCCCGGTTTGTGACCGCTAACCTGGACATGTTGCAACATTACCGGCCTCTGCAAAACGTGGTGAAGCGTCCCACTGTCGACGGTGGAAAGGGCTACATTCTCACAGGCCATCACGAGATTATGGTGCCCCTGCTCGTCCAGGCGATAATCGAGAGATTGGGGTAATGGATGAACCATAGGGTCAGGAGAATTCTGGAAAGCTTCAAAGGAAGAAAGGTCGTGGTGCTCGGCGACCTCATGCTGGACGAATATCTCTGGGGCAAGGTGGCGCGCATTTCCCCGGAGGCGCCCATACCGGTGGTGGATGTGGACCGGGAGAGCTTCGCCCTGGGAGGGGCCGGCAACGTGGCCAATAACATCAGCTCATTGGGCGGTCAGGCCGTGCTGTGCGGGGTGGTGGGAGCTGATGACGTGGGGCAGAAGTTGCGCGGCGCGCTGGAGAGGGCCGGCGTAGAAGCCAGAATCGTAGCGGACCCTCATCGGTCCACGACCCTGAAGACGCGCGTCATTGCCCATAGTCAACAGGTGGTGCGTGTGGACCGCGAATCGAGAGCGCCCATATCGCGCGGGATGGCGCAACGCCTCCTGGACATGGTCGTGGCTGGAATGGACGGCGCCGATGCCTTTCTCGTCTCCGATTACGGCAAGGGCGTGACGACTGCCAGCGTGGTTCAGGGGTTTATCGCACTGGCCCGGGAAGCGGGAAAACCAGTGCTGGTCGACCCCAAAGGCTTCGACTACGGCAAGTATAAGGGGGCAACAGTTATCACGCCTAACGAGGCGGAGGCTGGGGAGGCGGCCGGACGGAAGATCACCGATGAGGCCACGCTCCGCTACGCGCTGAACGCGATCCGGAGAAAGGCCTCGTGTCAAGCGGTGCTCATCACGCGGGGCGAGAAGGGCCTCTGCCTCATGGAGGACAACGGGGACATAACTCACCTGCCCACCTTCGCCCGGCAGGTCTATGACGTGACCGGCGCGGGGGACACGATGGTGGGCGCCCTCGCCCTGGCGCTGGCGGCAGGAGCGACCTTGGGCGAGGCGGCGCGGATCGCTAACCACGCCGCGGGCATCGTTGTCGGCAGGGTTGGCACAGCGACGGTCACTATTGAGGATTTCGAGAAGGCTATGGAAGAGGAGTAGCGGATCAATATGTTGAGGGCTCGATCCCTCTATCCCTGGGCGATAGCGGCCGGAGATATTATCCTGGTCAATCTTGCCTTCTTGCTGGCCTACGCCATGCGCTATGAGTGGGACATCGGTGGGGAAGTGGGCGAGGAGTTCTACGTAAGCCTTGGCGAGCTGTTGCGTGTCCAGATAACCTTCACTGCCGTGCTTCCGCCCGTTTTCTATCTTGGCGGGTTGTATCGTCCGGTCTCTCGCGTTTCCACCGTTGACGCTGTGATAAAGGTGTTGGGGGCCACCAGCATCGGCATGATGCTGGTCCTGGCGGTGGTCTACCTGTACCAGGGCTTCGCCTACTCCCGCGCCCTCTTCGTCTTTACCTGGGTGCTCATCGCCTTCTTCCTATCCTCGGCGCGGGCGGTGAGGCGTCTCACGGTGGCGTATCTGCAATCGAAGGGCATAGGACTCAAGCGAGTACTGGTGGTGGGAGGCGCCACGCTGGGCCGGATGGTGATGCATGTCCTGACAACAGAGCCGGGGCTGGGCTACCATCTGGTGGGCTTCGTCCAGTGCGACGGCGCCGACGGTGTGGGCAGATTCAAGTGTCTGGGCGAAATTGGAGACATCGATCAGCTCTGCCGGGACCACGCCATCGACGAAATCATCATTGCTCTTCCCTCTTCCTCTCACCGCGAGGTGCCCCAGATCCTGGAGCACTGTCGCAAGGAGGGTGTCCGTTTTCGCATCGTTCCCGACCTTTATGAGGTCAGTCTGACAAGGGTGGACATCGATGACCTCCGGGGGGTGCCCCTGCTGGGGGTCAAGGACGTCTCCATAAGGGGAGCCAATTTCTGGGCCAAGCGCGCCTTTGACATAATTCTGACGTTTCTCCTCTTCATACCAACCTCGCCGCTCTGGATGGCCATCGCTCTGGCCATAGTCCTGGATTCTCCGGGGCCGGTCTTTTTCAAACAGCTCAGGCTGGGTAGAGGCGGCAAGCCTTTCTATGCCTACAAGTTCCGCTCGATGAAGGAGAACGCTGAGGAGGAGAGGCGAAAGCTGGAGGACCTTAATGAGGCAGACGGGCCCATCTTCAAGATAAGAAACGATCCGCGCGTCACCCGCGTGGGTCGCATTCTCAGGCGGACGTCCTTCGATGAGTTGCCCCAACTCATAAACGTGATCAAGGGGGAAATGAGCCTCGTAGGGCCTCGACCTCCCATACCTGAAGAGGTCGAAAACTACCAGCCCTGGCATCGCAAACGTCTGGAGACGGCTCCCGGCATTACCGGGCTGTGGCAGGTGAGCGGCCGGAGCGAGCTCCCCTTCGACGAGATGGTGATGCTGGATATCTACTATATCGAGAACTGGTCCCTCGGCCTGGACATGACCACTTTGTTACGCACTATCCCTGCGGTCCTGACCGCCAAAGGGGCGTATTAGTCAGGCCTCGGCCGTTCCTAAAGCCAGAGAGCGATCGCGCCCATAAGGCCGGCGTCGTCGCCCAAAGCTGCGGGAACGATATCGAGCCCCTCGACGAAGGCCCTCGCCATGACGAGGTCGGGCAGCCTCTCCTGGGCTGGCTTTACCAGCAGGTCCCAGGCGTTGGAGACCCCTCCCCCGATGATGATCCGGCGCGGGTTAAAGACATGCACCAGGGTCACGATCCCCGCCGCCAGAGCGCGGCTGGCCTCCGCCATGATCTCTAGCGCCACTTCATCTCCCTCCCGCGCCGCGCCAGTCACTATCTCAGCCGTTATCTCTTTGCCCGCCGCAAAGGCGACCATTGAGGTCTCCCGGCCGGAAGCGGTCGCCTCGCGGGCCATCCGGGCGATGGCCGTGCCCGAGGCCAGCGCCTCAAGACAGCCCCGCTGCCCGCAGCTACAAAGGGGGCCATCCCTCTCAATGACAATGTGGCCCGCCTCCGCCGCCAGGCCGCGCTCGCCCAGCACAAGCTTTCCATCATTGATAATTCCTCCGCCGATGCCCGTGCTCACCGTGATGTAAATAAGATTGTCGATCCCCTTGCCTGCCCCGAAGCGCTGCTCGCCCAGGGCCGCCAGGTTGGCGTCGTTCCCCACCCGGACAGGAAGGTCCAGACGCGACTCCAGGATGCTACGCAATGGGACCGCGTCCCAGCCGGGAAGATGAGGCGGCTGGAGGATCGTCCCGGAGCGGTGGTCGATAGGCCCTGGCGCGCCCACGCCGACCCTGATCTCGCTGCCCCCGTCAGCCGCCACGGCCGAGATAGCGTCCACCATCCTCTGGATGACCGCCTCCGCGCCCTCCTCGGCCCGTGTAGGCACAGCGCACCGCTTCAGGATAGCGCCCTGCGCGTCCGCCAGCGCCGCGCGCAACTGCGTGCCCCCCATGTCCACCGCGATTATGAAAGGTTGAGGAGAAGGCAAAACAGTCTCCTTGCGGCCTATCTATTATCCGCGTACACGAAACACACTAGGGATATCAGATGAATCGTCCACACTCCCATTGCGACGGGGCACCACCAACCATGAAAATTGTGTGTTTCTATACCCCGCACTGAAGTACGGGGTATAGGAGGCCGCTTCTTGGCGCCAATAGTACTTCAGTGCGCGGTAATTGCAGGCCTATTTTCATACCAATGTTTCGTGTATTTTGTGTCTTTCGTGGTTCATAATACCATCTACTATAGGTATTGTATCATGTCAGAAAATGGGTCGCCTTGAAGGCTGTTGATAGTAACCACCGTGGTCGCAGGCTTGACGACCATCGCACCTCGACGTATTATATCCGAACACGGCCCCATCCCAAAAACTTCATTGGAGGAGAACGTGCGCTTTTTTGTCTCAGCGCTAACCCTGGCCCTGGTCGTTACCGCCTGTGCACCCGCCAGCCCCGGTCCGTCCGGCGCCGCCCCCGCCGCCAGCTCAGGACCAGGCGTTCGCCTCTTCCTGGACGGCAAGCCGATAGACTTGGGAGGAGTGTCCAATTCCATCATCGAGAGGGGCGGTGGGTTTGCCACAATATTCATCGAGGGTGGGAAGAACCCCAGGGGCTCGGGGCCCGGCTACGGAGTGCGTCTGGAGATGCAGACCAAAGGAGACTTCAAAGAAGGCTTCGCCGCCAAAGATGTGGCCGCCGCCACCTTCACTGTCTACAAGGAGCGGGACTTCTGGTACATATCCGCCGCTGGGCTCGCCGGGCGGCCCATCGCCGCGCTCAAGCTGGATAGCACCACGGGAAGGATCAAGGGTTCCTACGAAGACGGCATCAGCGGGACCACGGGCAAGTTCAAGGGCCGCGTTGAGTTCGACGTGCCGTTCCCGAAGTAGGGAAGGGGTGGGAGAAGCAGCAAGCGTGAAGCAGGAAGCGTGAAGCACGACGCGCGAAGTCGAAGCCGCGCCTGGCGTAGGGGAGGCTTTGAAGCCATAGGCTTGCAGTCCTCGCCTGCAAGGTGGCGCGTCTTGCCTGCGCACTGGACAGAGCGAGGAAATGTGGTAGAATAGTGGAGCGGTTATCGAGAGTGGCGGAGGGCCACTCGCGAAAGGAGTACGCTAATGTCGCCGAACATCCTCGTGATCGGCCTCATTCTCATGGTCTCAGCAATCGCCTGCGGCAACAGCCCCGAAGTGCGTGCGACACCCACACCTACCACTAGCAGCGGCTCTCCGGGCATCATCGCCACGGCCACGGCCTACGCCCGGTCCCTGAAGGCGACGCCGAAGCCGGCGCCAACACCAACCCCGACGCAAGCGCCGCGAGAGATGGTGGTGGGCAATACCGGCGGCATGGGGGTCTACGTACGCCGAACTCCCTCAATGGAAGATAAGATCAAGGCCTGGCCTGATGGTACAACAATGCGGGTGACCGGCAAAGAGACCGAGGGAGAGGGCAAGAAGTGGTTGCCCGTCGAGGACCCCGACGGAAACCAGGGCTACGTCCCTTCAGAGTATCTGGTGCCCAGCACGCCGGAGTGAGTTAGCCGCCACCCGAGCACGGAGCGAGGGGGGCGCTAATAACTACGGTCCTTCATTTTGTGATTCGCTCCTTCGGGGGGCGATGAGCGCCCGCGACGCCAGGTCCAGAGCCCAGCGAGGCAAGGATCGAAGCGGCCAACTGGCGCAATTCGCCCTGATCGGCGATACCTTCAGAAACATCGGTGGTCAATAGTTCGACCTGCCCCAGCACTATGCGCTCAATGGCCTTTTCCGGGTCCTTCTCGTCCCAATCATAGCTTGCCAGCCAGACGGCTACATCCTTCGCCGTAGCCCGCTCCCGTAAATAGTCGGCCAGCAATCTGACAATGTCTCGATCAAGAACCGCCATGCCAACACCTCCTGCTCCCCGGGTTACTCGATGGCCAGAAAGAAACCAGCAGTTGAGGTTTCGCTCCGGGTTCTGGAAATCCTACGGCTCAACCCTTCTCAGCGAAGGGATGCGGTCGAAGTGGGCGTCAAAGGAGACAACCTCCCCTATTCCCAGTCGCTCCATGAGCACGACGTGATAGGCATCGGCAAAAGAAACGTTCTTATCGACATACAGGTCGAAGACCTTGCGCAGGTGTTGCTTACCCGGGAGGATGATGCCGGGCATCTCGATCAAGGGGAGGACCGCATCCCGAATATCCGCCTTGGGGCGATGATAGCGGCGTTCGAGCTTGAAAACGACCGCGAAAACGACGGAATCCGTGATGCGAACGCGAAGCTCTCCCCGCTCAATGCGGCCAAGATACGCGCTGGCCCTGGGAGACCACTCCGGATTATCACCCAGAAGATGGCGCAGGAGAACGTTGGTGTCCAGGAAAGGCTCCGCCATCACAGTCCCGCTCTCTCCATCACATCGTCGGCGATAGCTTCCTCAGCAGCCACCCGCAGCTCCTCGGCCGTCAGGACCGGACCGGTCCCTTTGAATACTCCCGCCGTCCTTTCAACCACGCTCCTGGGACGTACCACGCAAACCTGGTCTGCCGACACCACAAAGGCGACTTTGTCGCGTGGGCCAACGCCCAGAAGCCGGCGGACCTCGGCGGGCAAGGTAACTTGACCCTTCTTCGTTATCGTGGTCAACATCTCTCTGGTAGTCATTGGCAACCCTCCGGCAGTAATACCATTGATTTCCGTGTAATACTCTTATATCATGGGTATTGCAGGATGTCAAGATGTAATGGCGGCCTGGCAGATGGGAGCTTCGGGCCAACCGTCGCCGGCAATCAGACAGTCGTGGTAGGTGGAACGCTCGGCGTAAGGGCGGATGTCAAATGGCGATTTGACACCCGCCCCTACGATTGGCCTGCCTAGCCAAACAAAGCCAGATTTTGCCCAAATTATGTACTGGACATTGCGGAGAGATGTGATAGAATTGGGACATGGGCCAGATGCTCTCATTGTCAATCGCGATTCCCTCAGCTCTTGCCCTCACGACACTTGGCTTCGTACTGATCAGTCTCGGAGCCGTTGGCGGCAATCGAGAGACCAACGTACTGAGTCAGCCGACGTGGCCAGCATTCATTCCGTGGGCGATTGCTTTCGCTTGGTTGTCGGTGGCAATGTGGCATCTTCGTCAGAATGTGACTATTGACGTATACAAGTGTTCTGTTGGCGTTACCGAAAAGCCAGAGGAATGGCGAATATACGCGGAAGGGTTCATTAGCGGCCGACATCCAGAAGGCTTGACGAAGCTGCAACTGTGCCTGGCAGAGGACGCCGTTTCGCCAGAGAACGCGTTGTCTGAGATCCCACCGAGCATAGGTCCTTGGCCCCAGAAGTTCAGTGCCGGCTTCAACGTTCCGTTCTCAATGTTCAAGAAGGGCAGATGGTCGCAGCCTCAAGGCATAGCCATTGACTTGGGCTGCGTGTGTGCGACACTTCAGAAGAATGGCATTTGGAGAACGAATCCATTCCTCCTTCCTTTCGAAGAGACTCATCTTGCGCGGAAGATAAGGACGTCGAAACATAAGGGGCGCCTGGGCATAAGCAGCGAGGAGATCGACAGGTGGAGAGGAAGATATCACCGGGCGCTACCACGCGTCAAGTCAGCTGATTGATGACGAAAATCCCCCCCTTGCCACCACCCGCCCCGTGTGCTATCATGCTCCCAACTATTCTGGCCTGAGATACTGGAGGGTTTATGGAGACGGAGAAGCTGAAGGCACTGGAGATGGCTATCGGACACATCGAGAAGCAGTACGGCAAGGGAGCGATCATGCGGCTGGGTGAGGCCTCGGCCAAAATGACCGCGGAGGCGATCCCCACCGGCTCCATTTCCCTGGATATCGCCCTCGGCATCGGCGGCATCCCCCGCGGCAGGGTGACGGAGATCTTCGGCCCGGAAGCGGCGGGCAAGTCCACCCTCGCCCAGCACATCATCGCGGAGGCCCAGCGCCTCGGCGGCATGGCCGCCTACATTGACGTGGAGCATGTCCTGGACCCCTCCTATGCCGCCCTGTGCGGCGTCAAGATTGACGACTTGCTCATCTCCCAACCCGACACCGGCGAGCAAGCCATGGAGATATGCGAGGCATTAGTCAGGAGCGGCGCCATCGACGTCGTCGTGATCGACAGCGTGGCCGCCCTGGTGCCCCGCGCGGAGATCGAGGGCGAGATGGGCGATGCCCACGTTGGCCTCCAGGCTCGGCTCATGTCCCAGGCGCTGCGCAAGCTCACCGCCGCCATCAGTCGCTCCCACGTGGCGGTCATCTTCATCAACCAGCTCCGGGAGAAGGTGGGCATCGTCTTCGGCAACCCGGAGGTCACGCCCGGAGGCAGGGCCCTCAAGTTCTACTCCTCGGTCAGGATCGACCTGCGCCGCGTGGACAGCATCCGCCAGGGAACGCAGACGGTGGGCAACCGCGTCCGCGCCAAGGTGGTGAAGAACAAGATGGCGCCGCCTTTCCGCCAGGCGGAGTTCGACATTATGTTCGACGAGGGCATCAGCAAGACCGGCGACATCATCGACCTCGGGGTGGAAATGGGCATCGTCAAAAAGAGCGGCGCCTTCTTCTCCGTCGGCGAGACGCGCATCGGACAGGGCAGAGAGAACGCCAAGGCGTATCTGAAAGAGCACCGGGACCTGCTCGAAGATCTGGAGCGGCAGATAAAGTCCAGCTCTGGGAAGGCTCCGGTGGCCTCCGCTGAAGGGGAAGCGTAAGCGGGGGTCAGGGGTTGGGGG
>JACPQD010000020.1 GCA_016190665.1 Chloroflexota bacterium | reverse complement strand
GCCCCCAACCCCCAAGAGGACCCCCAATTTATCTGGAACCTGCGCCCGCATACCCTGAATGAGTACATCGGTCAGCGACCGGTGGCGGAGAACCTGAACATCGCCATCGCGGCGGCCAGGAAGCGGCGTGAGCCCCTGGAGCATGTCCTTTTTCACGGCCCGCCCGGCCTGGGCAAGACCACCCTGGCCCACATTATCGCCACAGAGATGCAGACCAAGATAACCCACACTTCCGGCCCAGCCCTGGAGAAGCCGGTGGACATTGTGGGCATATTGTCCAACATCGACTCCGGCGAGGTGCTCTTTATCGATGAGATTCACCGGCTCCCTCATTCCGTTGAGGAGTACCTGTATTCGGCTATGGAGGACTTCCAGGTCGATTTCATCTACGGCAAGGGCGCCTTCGCCAAGACGTTGCCCTACCAGTTGAAGCATTTCACCCTCATCGGGGCAACCACGCGGGCCGGGCTGCTGTCCGCGCCATTACGCAACCGCTTCGGCTTCACCTATCATCTGGACTACTACTCCCACGAGGAGCTGGCGCAGGTAGTGCTGCGCTCCGCCTCCATTCTTCGAGTGAAGATTGATGGCGAGGCGGCTCTGGAGATAGCGCGGCGCTCCCGCGGCACGCCGCGCGTGGCCAACCGACTGCTGCGGCGCGTGCGCGACTTCGCTGAGGTGAAAGCCGATGGTTTGATTACCCATCCCATCGCTGACGAGGCCCTGCGCCGGGAAGGGGTGGACGAGATGGGCCTGGACCGCCTCGATCGCCTGTATTTGACCACCATCGCGGAGAACTATGGCGGCGGGCCGGTAGGCATAGAAGCCCTGGCAGCCACGGTCAACGAGGAGGCGAACACCCTTATCGATGTGGTGGAGACCTACCTTCTGAAGATCGGCTTCGTCATCAGAACGCCAGGGGGCCGCAAAATCGGCGAGGCCGCTCGGGAATACCTAGGGCTGACGAGGAAGTTACAGGGACAACTGCTGTAGGGAAGGACGCGAACCTAACCCCCTGACCCTTTTCCGATACGGGAAGGGGGTAGAAGTCCCTCCTCGTGTCGGGGAGGGATTTAGGGAGAGGTTGAACGAGGAATCTATGCGTATCGCCGTCACTGGCATCAAGGGGCAACTGGGCAGGACGTTAGCCCCGCTATTAGAAAGAGAGCACACTGTCCTTGGATTGGACCTGCCCGAGGACGATATCACCAACCTGAATATCCTTGATACTCTTCAGCGTCTGGCCCCGGACCTGGTCGTTCACGCAGCGGCCATGACCCACGTGGATGGCTGCGCCGTGGACCCGGATGCCGCCTACCGGGCCAACGCCCTGGGCACGCGCAACGTGGCGCTTGCCTGCCAAAGGGCCAACGCCGTCATGATGTACCTCAGCACCAACGAGGTCTTCGACGGCGCCAAGGATGCGCCTTACCTCGAGTTCGATGAAACGCGCCCCATCAATCCCTACGCGGCGTCCAAACTCGCTGGGGAGCGCTTTGTCCAGAGCTTGTTGAACCGCTACTACATCGTGCGCACCGCCTGGCTCTTTGGCTGTGAAGGTGCAAACTTCGTGACTCGAATCACCCAGCTCGCCGACCAGTTGGGTGAGTTGCGTGTGGTCACGGATGAGATCGGCTCTCCGACCTATGCCCGCGACCTGGCGGAAGCCCTCTGCCGGCTCATCAAGACGGATGTCTGGGGCGTCTACCATTTGACTAACTCCGGCGGCTGCTCGCGCTACGACTTTGCGCGGCGGATTCTGGAGCTCAGCGGGCGGTCCGGAGTACCAGTCACTCCTATCACGTCCTCTGAGTTCCAGCGCTCGTCCTGTCCGCCGCGGTACAGTTGCTTGCGGAACTTCTGCGCCGCGTCCCTCGGCATTACGCTCCGGTCCTGGGAGGAGGCGCTCGCGGCGTATCTTCTGGAGATGGGTCCCCACGCAACCAGGACAGAATGATCCAGATAACCCTCGCGGGTGCAGGATAGTGGCTCCCTGGGTCACCGTCATTATCCCCAACTGGAACGGGAGGGCGCACTTGCCCACCTGCCTTGAAGCCCTTCGGGGGCAGACCTTCCACGACTTTCGGGCCGTGGTGGTGGATAATGGCTCCACCGACGACAGCGTACCGTTCCTGCGAAGCGATTATCCCGAGGTAGAGGTCCTCAGGCTTCCCAAGAACGTCTTCTTCAGCGGTGCGGTCAATGAAGGAATTCGCCAGTCTGAAAGCCCGCTGATCGCGCTGCTCAATAACGATACCGAGGCCGAGCCGCTGTGGCTGGAGGAACTGGTGCGGGCCCTGGACGAGCACCCTGAGGCGGGCATGGCTGCCAGCAAAATGCTCCTCTTTGACCGACGGGACGTGCTCAACTCCGCAGGCGATTTCTACGGCGCCGACGGTATCCCGGGCAACCGCGGCGTCTGGGAGCGGGATGAGGGGCAGTATGACGCCCAGACTCTGGTCTTCGGCGCCTGCGCCGGCGCGGCCCTATACCGCCGCTCCATGCTCGACGATATCGGCCTTTTCGATGAGGACTTCGTGGGCTACTGCGAGGACGTAGATCTGAGCTTTCGCGCCCAGCTCGGTGGCTACCGGTGCGTTTTCGCGCCCAAGGCAAGGGTCTATCACCGCCTCAGCGCGACAGGCGGCGGCCGAACCGCCAGCTACCTGTGCGGGCGCAATTTCATTGGCGTTATCGTGAAGGACATGCCAGGCAGCCTCATCGGAAAGCACTGGTGCAAGCTGCTGGCGACGCAGGTCGGCTACGCGCTGCACTCCCTCTGGCACGCCAGGGAGTTGGCCGCGCGGGCGCGGCTGCGCGGCCAACTGGCGGGTCTGGCGCAAATGCCCAAAATGCTGGAGAAGCGGCGCTCCATTCAGGCGAGCCGCCGCGTCCGCGATGAGTATATTGAATCGATTCTGAGCCGGTAGAGGCGGCCCCGTGACGTTCCCGAAGCCAACTGAGTGGCTTGCCAGGAGAATGGGTACTATCTCTACGGCGCACTGAAGTACGCGGCATAGAGGCTGACCAGGCGACTGGTTGCCGTGGCTTGGCCTTCTCTGGCCACTGAATGCTGACCGTTGAAAGCTGAGAGCTGATGGCTATTATCAATCCCTTCCTTTCCATCATCATACCTGCCTACAATGAGGAGCGCCGGATTCTGCTCACGCTGCAAGAGGTCGTGAAACACCTCAGCATGCAGGCTTACGCCGCCGAGGTGCTGGTCGTTGATGATGGCTCTGCGGACCGGACCGCCGCGCTGGTCCGGGCCTGCGCGCAAGATCACCCGACAGTAAGACTCATATCAAATCCGCACCGTGGCAAGGGCTATGCGGTGAAGACCGGCATGCTGGCAGCCGGCGGCGATTTCCGCTTCCTCTGCGATGCTGACCTAGCCATGACTATAGAGCAGGTGGCACGGTTCCTCCCGCCCCAACTCGTCGGTTTCGACGTCGCCATCGGCTCCCGCGAGGCGCCGGGGGCGAGGCGCTTCAACGAGCCGGCCTACCGGCATTTCATGGGGCACGTGTTCAACTTAATCGTGCGCCTGGTGGCTGTCCCCGGCCTCAAGGACACCCAGTGCGGCTTCAAGATGTTTACCCGTCAGGCGGCGGTGTCTCTCTTTTCATCTCAGATCATGGACGGCTTCGCCTTTGACGTCGAGATCCTTTTCCTGGCCCGGAAGCGAGGTTTTCGCATTGTAGAAGTGGCCATCGACTGGCACCACAGCACAGACAGCCGCGTCCGCCCGGCTCAGGACACCTTCAACATGTTTCGCGATGCCCTGGCCGTGCGCTGGAACGACTGGAGAGGCAGGTACGACAAGTGAAGGTGGGTCTGCTCGCCCTGGCGAGAACCATCCTCTACCTGGGCATGACCACCTACGGCGGCCCAGCCATGGCGTGGTACATCAAAGCCACGGTGGTCAAGAAGAAGGGATGGCTCCCCGAGGAGCAGTTCATGGAGGGCATGGCGCTCGCCCAGATGGTGCCGGGACCTACCATGGTGAATATTGTGTCTTATGTGGGATACCGGCTGCGCGGCTGGCCTGGCCTGCTTCTCAGCATGGCCTGCTACATCGCCCCGTCCTTCATTCTCCTGACGATCCTGACCGCCATCTACCTGGCTTACGGCGAGATCCCTCTCGTGAGGTCGATATTCAAGGGGCTGGCCGCTGTGGTGGCCGCGCTGATTGTCCATGCCTCCTTTGGCCTGGGCAAATCAGTGGTTACCAATATCACCACTGTTCTCATCGCCGGGCTGTCTTCTGTGATGCTGCTCTTCTTTCGAATCGACACCGTTCTTCTCATCTTGACGGCGGGGGCGCTCGGCTTCCTGTTCCTCAGGGATAAGGACGGCAAAGCGTGAAAATCCGTTATTGGATCGTTATCCTCGTCGCGGCAGGAGCGCTGGTTGCAGTTGCAAGTTTCGCAGCTCCTCTGGAGGTAGAGATGGCTTACGTCTTCGTGAAGGCGGCGCTGCTCGCCTTCGGCGGCGGATTCGCCGCGGTCCCTCTCATACAGCACGAAGTCGTCAACGTTTATGGGTGGCTGACCACGAAGCAATTCGCTGACGGCGTCGCTCTCGGACAAATAACGCCCGGGCCGATCGCGATAACGGCAACCTTCATAGGCTATGTGCTGGACGGCATGAGAGGCGCCTTGATAGCTACGGCAGCCATGTTCCTGCCTGGCGCGCTTCTGATGGGTATGCTGGCCGGCGCCTATCAGCGCTTCCGGGGATCGAGGCAGCTCCAGGCCACTCTCAAAGGCATCCTGGCTGGGTTCGTGGGGATGCTGGGGGTGATGGTGGTTCGTTTCGGGCAGGCAGGCGTGACGGATGTCCCTACGGCGCTGCTGGGCGCCGCAGCGCTCGTCGGGCTGACTGTCTTCAAGGTCCAGCCGGTCTACGTCATCTTGGTCGGCGTGGCTGTGTCGGTCATCCTCTTCCGATAGGAGAAGGGATGAAACCCAACGGGCTGATATGGCTGATAGTGGCGGTCTATGCCTCCCTGGGCGTGGCCTACGCTGTGAACACGCCTACGTGGCAGGCCCCCGATGAGCCGGCGCACTTCAACTACGTGAGGACCATCGCCGAAGGGCGCGGCCTGCCCGTGCTTCAAGTAGGCGATTATGACCAGGCCTATCTGGAGGAGCTTAAGGCGGCCAAGTTCCCTAAAGATATGTCGGTTGACGGGTTGCGCTACGAGTCGCATCAGCCGCCGCTTTACTATATCCTCGCGTCACCGCTCCTGATCGCCGGGGGCGGGCTGCCCCTTGAGGGCCAGGTCGTGATCTTACGCATCTTTTCCGTACTCCTTGGCTGCCTGCTGTTGATGCTAGCTTACCTGGCCGCCCGCCGGATCTTTCCGGAGAGCCGCCTCATCGCTTTGAGCGTGACTGCCTTCATAGCGCTCGTGCCACAACACGTCGCCATGAGTGCATCGGCAAACAACGATACGTTGGCCGGGCTGCTGGTAGTCGCCATCCTGCTGGTATTGGCCGGGGAGATTCGCTCCACCGAAGCGCCGCGACTGAGCCGGAGTATGAGGCCGACTCTGGCCCTCGGCCTCCTTCTCGGGTTGGCGCTGCTGACTAAGACGACGGCTTACGTGGCGCTGGTCCTTATTCCCCTCGGACTGGTGCTGGCGCGGAGCCTCCGCCCGAAGAAAAGGAGGGGTGGAACCGGGAAGCGGCTTCTCGTCATCGGGGTGGTGGCTACGCTAGTGGCCGGTTGGTGGTTTGTAAGGAACGTTACGGTCTACGGGCTCGCCGACCCCCTGGGGTTGATGAGACACGATATCGTGGCGGCGGGGCAACCGCTGTTCGGCGAAATCGGTGCGGCGGAACTGAAGACCCTCGCCGCGGTAACCTTCAAGAGCTTCTGGGGGCAATTCGGGTGGATGGCCCTCCCCGCCGATGACCGCGCCTACATCCTTCTGGCCGCGCTGAGCGGGTTGGCCGGTCTCGGCCTTATCCTCTTCGTCATGAGGGCTTTCAAGGAGAAGGCGGCCCTCACTGGCCAACAGAGGGCCTGGCTCTGGGTCCTGGCCGCAGCCTTTGTCCTGGTGGCCGCCGCCATGATTGGCTACAATCTGAGGTTCCTGCAGCCGCAGGGGCGCTACCTCTTCCCGGCTATCGTGCCCATCGCCTTCTTCTTCACGCTGGGACTGCGAGAGGTCATCTCCCCCAGGTACGCCACCCTGGTTTTCACCCTTATCTACGCCGGGATGCTTCTCTTGAACGTCATCTTCCTTTACAGGCTGATACCCCAGTTGGCTTGACGCAGATGCGGATGTCCGCCCAGGGCATAGCACGCTATCCCCCACCATGGATGCTGCGTTTTGCCTAAAGCATCCCTGCCACTTCTGCGAGGCTCCGAATCCGGGGGCACTCCGTCACATCGGGGAAGAAGCCCTGGCGATCCAGAAGCACGCCGTTGATGCCCACGGCGCAGGCCCCCATCGCATCCGCCTTGTACTGGTCGCCGACGTGCATCGCCTCGGCAGGCGCGATGCCCGCCATACGCAAAGCAGCACGGAATATCTCAGGGTGCGGCTTCTCCGCGCCCACCTCCTGGGACGTCACCAGAAAATCGAAGTAAGATCTGATACCTACGCTCTCCAGCAAAGACGATAGGTCGCGGTGCATGTTGGTTATCAGGCCGATGTTCACCTCACGCCACTTCACGTCCTGCAGCGCCGGGACCACATCGTCGAAGACCATCAGCTTCGTGGGGAACTGGCGGACGCGCCTGATGATGCGCAGCGCCACCTCCGGCGGCGCTGCGATACCTGCAGTCTCAAGGAGAATGGTCTCGTATTCGGTAAAGAACTTCTGCTTCTCCTCCGCCGAGCGGTTGGCCACCGCCGATCGCGCGTTCTCGTCGTAAAAATAGGCATCCGCCACGGCGATGGCGCGAGGCACAGCTTCGACGGGCAGCTCGATGCCATACTCACGACACGCCTCAACGTGAAGCTTCGGGCGCGGTGGGTCGTACTCCACGAGCGTGCTGAACCAGTCGAAAAAGACCGCCTTGATCATATGAAACGCTCCTCACGGGGGTACAAGCCGATTGTAGCACGGGGCGGCAGCAACAGACAAACCTAGGGGTTGGGGGATAGGGGCTGGGGGTTGG
>JACPQD010000019.1 GCA_016190665.1 Chloroflexota bacterium | reverse complement strand
GGTGGTCGAGGTGAGGTTATTGTTGTTGTCGTAGGCGAAGGAGGTGACGTGGCCCAGGGGATCGGTGGCCGCGGTCTTGCGGCCCGCCAGGTCATAGGCCGTCGTCCAGGTCTTGTTGTAGGGGTCAGTGACCGTCGTCCGGTTGCCGTAGGCGTCGTACCCGAAGCTGGTGGTCTTCCCGCGGGCGTCGGTGGTGGCCGTCACCTGGCCATAGGAGTTGGGCGTGTAGGTGGTGGTCTCATTCCTGGCGTTGGTCGCCGAGGTGAGGTTGCCCGAGGCGTTGTAGACGTAAGTCGTGGTATGGTTCAGCGGGTCTCTCTGGGTGAGAACATCGTTGAAGGAGTTATAGGTATAGGTCCAGGTGTTGTTCAGCTCGTTCTTGCGGGTGAGGACGTTCCCCCTGGTGTCGTAGGTGAACCAGGTGCGGTTCCACGTGCCCGAGTTGCGCGCATCGTTGACCATGGTGAGATTGACGCCGTCCTGGTAGTATCTATAGACGACCTTCAAGGAAGGATCGGTAACCTGCGTTACGCGGTACTGTGTGTCCTTGGCGTAGCTTGTCTCATAGCCCAGAGGGTCGTTGGCGTAGGTGAACGTGCCGGCGGAGTCGTATTCGAAGCTAGTGACCTTCTGGAAGGCATCCTCTTGAGACTTGACCCGCGTCAGGCTGGCAAAAGCGTTTTGGTAGACCACGTTACCGTAGGGGTCCTGCTTGATCGTCAGCAGATGATTGGCGTAGGTATAGGTCCAGGTCTTGCCCCGCATGTCCACCACGGAGGCTAAGTCGCCCGAAGGGCTGTAGCTGAAGCTGATGGTGCGGCCCAGGGGGTCCACGATGCTGGATATCCGGCCGCTGGCATATCCGAAGGTGAGGCTTCGTCCCGACGGATCGGTCACTGATGTCAACACCCCGTTGCCGTCATAGGTCAGAGTCGCCGTGTTGCTGTTGCGATCGGCGATGCTGGTCAGCTTACCGGCGGAGGAGTAAGCCCACCTGGTCTGGTTCTTCCCGGTGAGCGTCCAGGCGCCGTCGCCATTGTGGACCAGGGTGGAGAAGTCGCCGATAGGTGGCGTGTAGCCGCCAGCGCCGTTGGGAACATAGACATCAGCGCGGCCGGTGGGGCCGATTATCAGGGCTTCGCCATGACTGTAGGTATAGAGACGGCCATTGTAGCTGTGGGTCCAGCCGTAGCCGAGGGGCCCGTCCACCAGGCGCGCCGGGTTGTAGGTGCGCTGGAAGACCAACCCGGGGCCGCGGCCGGGGATGGAGAGGTCGGTCTCGGACGGGGCCGGAAGGCCCGTGGCGGCGTTTACCCTGTCGGCGGTGAAAGCCGCATGCTTCACCTGTGGGCCCGCCTTGCTCATGGGGTCCACGGCGATTGGAACCGACACTGGAGGCGTCGGGCCGCCGGAAGGCAGATCGGCCCAGAAGGGGTGGGCGGGATATCCGTCAACGTACGAGGAGACCCGAGCAGCGAACTGGTCCCAAAAGGCCCGAAGATTGCCGCTGCTGTCCGGGACGAGATAGGGGTTGAGCGCGTTGACAGCGGATGAGCCTTCCACAGGCCGCTCGACCTCATAACCGAACAGCGTCTTTGACGACCAGGTCGCCCCATCGTCGCCGCTGGTTCTGAAGTACAGGTAGTCGCTCGAGGGAAAGGCCCCGAGGTTGTAGGCCAGGTACACGGTGCCGATGCTGTTCTGGGCAACGCTCACCTGCTTTTCCCCCCCGTCTGTGTAAGGGAGCGTCAGCTCCTGCTTGTTAGACCAGGCAGTGGAGGAGAGGTCAGTGGAGCTGGCGTACCAGACCACCGGGTAGAGGGCATTGTTCATGGAATTGTAGTCATGGCTTCCCGGCACACAACCCGGGCAGATGGTGGAGACCTCAAGCCAGGTGAGACCCCAGGCCCCCGAGGAAAACTTCCGGATATCGAAGACCGGCTTGACGCTGACTTCATCCCGTCCTACCGTCTGCCCGACATTCGCCGGCGCGGACCAGTTGCTCAGGTCTGTAGAGGTCCGATAACGAAGGAGGCCGGAGTCGTTCTTCAGGCTCCAGAACACGTTCACCGTCCCGCCCGCATTGGAGGCCTGAATCTGATATACGTCAACAGTTTCGGTGGTGAGCTGCGTTGCCGATGACCAGGTCTTGCCGTCGTCGGTGGAGGTGCGCATCTTGACCTGTTTGACGTTGCTGACCGTCTGGCGGAAGAACAGCGCCAGGGTGGAGCCCAGCTTCACCAGCGCTGGAGAGTCGCCGTTGGGCTCGGCGGTGCTCCAGTCCATCCAGTAGACGAACTCCGAGTTCTCCAGCGAACGGCGGAACAGTATCTTGAGAGGGGTCGAGGCGTCAACGGCGGCGATGGCCCAGCTTCCGTCGTCAAGCTGCACCGCGGCCGGGTCGTTGGGGTCCCAGCCGCCGGAGGCAGGCGGCCGCGAGTCGTCCACCAGCGCCAGGGTTACCGGCAAGTCCTGCACATCAAGGGAGAAGACCTTAGTCACCGGTTCGTAGGACGCCGGCGCCAGCTCCCAACCGGAGGGCTTCAGCACTCTAACCGCCGGTTTGCGTTTGGGCGGCGTGGCGACTTCCGGCCGATCCAGCTTGAGGCGCACGATCGCCGGGCGCTCAAGGCGCGTGATGGGCGCATTATCATCACTCCGGCGGGCCCCGATTTCGATGGGCTGATCGAGGGGACGGTAGCGCTGAAGTCCGCCGCTGATGCGCATCTCCACGACGCTGCGGGATATCCGTGTGCGGGAGGCGACGGCGCCAGCAGGGATGATTAGCTCCCCGTTTCCGGGAAGCATAACCGTTCCACCCTCAGGGCCTACCTCCACACGCCCGCCGTCGGCAGACTGGATGATTCCGGATTGGCCAGGACTCGCCGGGCTGACGAGGGCCGCCTCGGAGCCTACTCCCACCCCGCCCGGATCGTTGGACCTGATCGGAGGAGGCTGTGGTTCTGCGACGGCGCGCTGCGGCATCTCGATGGTCGGGGAGTCAAGCGGCTCCGCGATTGGGGACTGAGGCGTCTCGGCAACTGAAGAAACAAGCGATGGGCTGACCGCGGATTGAGCGGACTCCGGGACCCAGCGTAAGCTCTGTTGCGCAAGACCTGAACTCGGCAAATAGGAGAACAACAACCCCACAACGACGAAGACATTCGCTAGCCGGAACACGCTTCTACGCTTCACCTTTCCCTCTCCCTTTCCCTCTCCCTTCCCCACACCGTTGATGTTGCAGACAGGTGCCACAGCGTCGAGAGCCACGCCAATCGCCTGGCAACGCTGTGGCGCTATTAGCCCGCTACTATCCCATGACACGCTATAATACGTGCCTGGTCAGGAGGAGCGAAAGATAAGTAGGGTGTTCTTGAGGGGTGTGTTTCGTGTTAGCCCACACTTGGGAAGGGACAAAGCACCTGACGGGCATTATACGCCACCCGAAGCGCGCGATACAGGTAGACCCTGACTCCTTCCGGTGGTAAAATAACTGACTTGAAGGAGCCAACATGGATATCATCGACCTGCGCAGCGACACCGTGACCAAACCCAGCCCGGCCATGCGGCGCGCCATGTACCGCGCCGAGGTCGGCGACGACGGCTTTGGCGAGGACCCAACGGTGAACCGACTTGAAGAACTGGCCGCCGCCAAACTGGGCAAGGAGGCGGCCCTCTTCACGGCCAGCGGCACCATGAGCAACCTGGTGGCTGTGCTGACGCATTGCCAGGAGAACAAAGAGGTCATCCTGGGCGCGGGCGCCCACATGTCTTACAATGAAGGCGAAGGCCTCTCGGCGCTGGCTCGCGCCGTCCTGCGTACCCTGCCCAACGATTCGTGCGGCCGCCTGAGCCCCCAGGATGTGGAAAAGGCCCTTGCGCCCCAGACAGGCCTGATCGCCCTGGAGAACACTCACAATCGCTGCGGGGGCGCCGTGCTGACAACAGCGGACATCGAAGATGTGGCCCGGATTGCCCGTCGTCACGGCCTTCCTTTGCACCTGGATGGGGCGCGCATCTTCAATGCGGCCATCTATCTGGGAACTGAGCCAACCTTACTCACAAAACACGTTTCCTCAGTCTCCTTTTGCCTCTCCAAGGGCCTTGCCTGCCCGGTGGGCTCGCTTCTGTGCGGAAACAAAGACTTTGTGGCCGGGGCCAGGCGCTACCGCAAGATGGTCGGCGGCGGCATGAGGCAGGTGGGCATCATCGCGGCGGCGGGCATCGTGGCCCTGGAGACGGAGATCGAGCGTCTGGCCGAGGACCACGCCAACGCCGCGCTCCTGGCGCAGGAACTGGCAGAGGTGAAGGGCCTCAAAGTCGACCCGGCGGCGGTGCAGACCAACATCATCATGGCGGAGGTGACGGACGGCAAGTCAACAGAGGTACGAGGCAAACTGGCCTCCTATGGCGTACTGGTCACTTGCCCGGATGAGGCGCGGGTCCGCCTGGTCACCCATTACGGCATCTCGCGGCGGGATGTCACGGAGGCCTTGAAGAGGACAAACAAGGCGCTCAAACCCTAGGAGGAGGAGAGGTTCTTGAACAACGAAGCCGCGGCAAAACGCATCCACCGTGAGGCGATCATCATCGATGGCATGAACAACGCCCGTATGAGCGGCGAGTACTTCCAGAGCATTATCAAAGCGGGGATCACCGCCACCACGATACCCGTATCCATCAGCGCCACCTTCCGCCAGACCGTCGACCAGTTGAGCGGCCTGCTCAAGCTGATGGATGAGAACAAGGAAAGGGTCCAAGTTGTCAGGCGGGCTGATGAAATCATGGAGGCGAAGCGCCAGGGGAAGCTGGGGTTGATCCTCGTCCTGGAGGATGCACGGCAGATGGAGGACGACCTGGACCTGCTCAGCGTCTACCGGGAGATGGGCATCCGCCGCATGCAGGTAGTCTACGTGATGCAGAATTCCCTGGGCTGTGGCAAGGGCGAGCGCCACGATTCGGGCCTCACCAAGCTGGGAGTTCAGGCCATCGAGAGGATGGAGGAGCTGGGCATCCTGATCGATCTCTGCCATTGTGCGGAAAGGACGCTGCAGGAGGCCTTACAGGTAGTCAGAAAACCGGTGGTTCTGAGCCATTCCAATGTGAAAGGGGTCTACGGCCACCCAAATAACCTCTCCGATGCGCAGTTGGAGATGATTGCCAAAAATGGCGGCGTCATTGGCATTGCCTCTGTGCCGTTCTACCTGGCGGCGAAGGACCCCACGCTGGACCAGGTAGTAGACCACATCGACTACGTGAAGAAGAGGATCGGCCTCGACTACGTGGGCATCGGCACGGCCATCTTCGAAGGGCACCCGCTTTCCTTCTATGAGCAGTTTAAGCTGCCCGAGGACATCTATGGCAAGCCGCCGTGGCCCTGGCCGAAAGGTATCGAGACCATAGTGCAGTTCCCTAACTTAACCCAAAAACTGCTGGAACGCGGCTACTCAGAGGGGGAGATGAAGAAGGTGCTGGGAGAGAACTTCTTGAGGGTCTTCAGGCAAGTGTGGGCCTAGTGCTCCGAGCTGCCAAGCGCTCACAAAACAGCGCGATCAGCGGTTGCGATTCGGATCACGCCGGTTGCCAGTGGGACAACGCAAATGTAGGGGAGGGTTTAGAACGCTCGCGTTCCGAACTCTCCCCTACACCAGCGCCCATTGGGTCGGCAAACCTCTGAGTCAAGACAGCAGGCGCAGACGCCCCTTATCTCGGCCGCGCGAAGAGCATGGCCACCATATTGTCCACCGGCGCGTAATCGTCGGTCAGCAGCGTAGGCCCATCGGCTATGTACTTCTGAAGAGCACCATCCTCCAGGTACTCCCCATAAATGCCTCTGCCGCGGTTGTTTGCCGAGACAACCTTGTTCATTTCCTGCATGTCAATCGGGCGATCGGCGGCCGCCACCACGTAAGTGCTCGGGCTGGTCCCATCCCACGCCTTGCCTATGCCGAAGAGGTATATGTACTTGTAGATCTGCTTCAGGGTATACATATACGAGCGCAGGAACTGGCCGGTCTGATAATCATCGATGATGTTGGCCAGGAAGATGCCATCGGGCTCCAGCACGTTCTTGACCAGCTTGTCGAACTCCAGGGTGGTCAAGTGGTAGGGAATCGATAGATCGTTGAAGGCATCCCCGACGATGACATTGTATTTGTAGCTCGGCGGCCGGTCTATGAGGAAAATGCGGGCATCCATATTATGCGTCTTCACTTTGGTGGTGGGCGGAAGGCCCAGCTCATCGTATACCACCTGAGTAACCGCGGGATCGATTTCCACCACTTCCAGCAGACTGTCAGGATAGAGTATCTCCAGGTACTTGGGGAACGTATAGCCGCCTCCGCCAATAAACAGGGATCGGAGCTCATTTTTCTCTTCGGCCACATAGTGGGTCACATCAGCGAAGATCTTCTCGTAGCCATACCCCAGGTAGAGCGGATCATCCACCTGGACGTAGCTGTGCACCAGGTGATCGAGTGACAGCGCCTTTACGTCCCGGTCCTCCAACCTGGTGTTGTCCACCTTGATGCAGAAGTAGTTGGACTCCTTCAGGCAGGGCGCCTGCCATTCGTCCCTCCCGCTGAACCCCAGGCTGAACAGTCCCACCGCTATAACGACCAGCGCCCACTTGTGGGAACTCCTCCAGCTTGCGCTGGCCATGATGCCCATCGCAATCAGCGTCGCTGCCACCAGCCAGACGATAGTCCTGGTGCCGAACCACGTTATCAGGAAGAAGCCGGTGAGGAAGGTCCCCACAATGCTTCCCGTGCAGGAGTAAGCGTAGATAGTCCCCACCGTGCCGCCCGTCTCCTTCAAGTCCATAAGCGTGAGTTTGATGACCATGGGGGTTACCATACCCAGGATGCACGCGGGGACAAAGAATATGAAGAAGGTGTAGAGGACAATCCGATCCATAATGTGCATGGTGATAGGTAGCGGATTGCTGCCCAATACAGCAGTGGTCGGCAGAATACCGATAGTGGTCAGCCCGCCAGCGAAGAAGATGGCCCCCAGCACCAGCTTCGAAGGCCACCTATCGGCGACCTTGCCACCCAGATAGTTCCCCAGACTGATGCCCGCCAACACCACACCGATTATGCTCGTCCATGTGAAAAGGGAAACCCCCACATAAGGTGCGAGGATTCTCCCCGCGACAAGCTCAATGATCATCGTGCAAGCGCCGCCAATGAAGACAATGGCATTCGCTTTCCAAACCCGGCTGCCCTTCAGCATTCCCTACCTCCGGAAAAAGTCAAGTGTTAGGTAATGTTACCACAGAGACAAAGAGAAGGCAACGCCTAATCGTCGCCGTGCTTGACATTCCCAACATCCAGGCTTTATAGTGTCTTTCCAGGGAGTGGGAGAACGGGACATGGCGGGACTCGGTGAGACGCTGAGACAAGCGCGCCTCGACAAGGGCCTTTCCCTCGATGATGCGGAGAAGGCGACACGGATACGGAAAAAGCACCTGAAGGCGCTGGAGGAGGAGGACTTCAGCCGCCTCCCCGAGACCGTGTACGTCAGAGGCTTCATACGCCTTTACGCCCAGCACCTTGGGCTTGACGTATCCGAACTGCTGAGTCTCCTCCCCAGAGAGCCCCGCGCCAAACGCATCCAGCCTTTGCCCAATTTGCCTGGGCCTCCTCCCAGGGTTGGAAGCTGGCTCCTTGGCCTTGTAGTTATTGCGCTGATGGGCGTGGGCGGCTACTATCTCTACAAGTTCCAGAAGGAGTTCGTCCCCCCAACCGCGGGGGCCTCGATTCCTCTCCCCACCTCATCTCCAACCCCCACCCGTACTCCGCGCGCGCTGCCCACCGCCGCCCCCGCCAGAACGCCGACCCCGGCCCAGCCAACAGCGACTCAGACGCCGCCTACACCCACGTCCGTCGCTCGAACGCCCGCTCCCGTGCCGGTGGAAGTGCCCTCGGCAATCGGAATGCAGTATGCCGACGCGGTCAGACTGATGACGAACTCCCAACTGCGAACCACCAGGGGTGAAGGGTACCACGACACCATACCCGCCGGCGCCATCGCCAGCCAGAGCCCGCCTCCGGGAGCCCGCGTGCCTCCTGGAAGCACCGTGTCTCTAGTTGTCAGCCTGGGCCGACAGAAGACCACCATTATCGTGCCCGACGTCAGAGGCATGCCGGAGCAACAGGGCGTCCGCACCCTCCAGACCGCCGGACTGAACGTCTCCCCCTGGGTCAACCGTCAGGGCCACAAAGATGTCCCCGCCAGAGAGCTGGAGCGCGTCTCCGTCGGCGCCGTCCTGTCCACCATGCCCAATCCCGGGCAGGAGGTGGAGCCGGGCACTCTGATCCACATAGCAGTCAGGGCGGACTAACCGAGTAATCCTCCAGCCCGTGCATCGCTCATGCCGGAGCGGCTGTACTCTCCAGGAATCCTCTCATCCCCTTATTGCCAAAGGGAAAGGCACGTTTCCTCCTTTCATGATCATTAGAATCAGTGTGCCAAATGCTCGCAGGCCCCGATGGCTCCTCATCCATAAGAATGCGGTTTGGTGGACCGCGCCCCGCTGCAGGCGCGCCTGCGCTTTGGAGAGCTGCGGCAAACCGTCGCATTCCACATAAGGGTCTCGCTGCCATAACGGTCGTCGTGCCGGCGACAAGAGGGCCCATTTTTGTACCATAGATGTCACTGCCCCTGTCGGGGACAGTCCCATCCTTCGGACTGAGTAAAACGTCACCGTCCGAAACGCCACCAAGCCATCAAGAACGGCCGGACTGCGGACTGTCCGTAAGCCCTCAACCGGCGCCATAGAGCATTTCGAAGGGAGGGCGGAGCGTTGTCCCAGACTCGGCGCGCCTCCTGAATGCCTCCTTGGCTGCGGACTATTGACAGTCTGTCGCCCAAATGCTATATTTTGTCGAGTTGGACTGTATCCGTTTGAACAGTCCGAGGGGCAATTATTTGGACCAACCGCGTCCAGACGACAAGAAGCGCCTCCCTCCCTATGGCCCGGCCAGCGGCATGATTCAGGGCCTCAAGCTGTTGGAGCGCCTGACCCCGGCCAAGATAGATGGCGAGTACCTTCGCGCCAACAAGATCGCGCCGGGTAACGAGTACAAGGTGGTGGGAGCGCTCCAATTTCTGGGCCTCATCGATGAGGACGGCCGCCCTACCGAAAAATGCCGCCTCCTGAAGACCCAGGGGCCTCCCCATATGCTCGCCCTCCAGCAGATAGTGCGCGGCGCATATCGAGATCTTTTCGATAAAATCAGCCCGCGTGAGGCCACCAGGGAGCAGATCTACAACCACTTCGTCGCCGACCTGGGCATGGGGGCCGAGATGGCCAGCAAAGCCACTCGCTTCCTGGTCGGATTGTGCCATCTCGCCCAGATCGATCTGGCCGCCGCTCCGTCGCTACGTCCGAAAACGGCGAGCCGTCCGCCGCGGAAGAAGCGCTCCCGGGTTCGGCCCGCTCCGGCGACATCCAGCGCAGAAAGCCCTACCCTACCCTTCGTGTTTGCCATCACAGCGGAGGTGGCGGAGATGGATGAGGAGAAGCTAACTGAGATATTCCGTAAGATGAGCAGAGCCCTACGTCGCGCCTTGTCCGAAGGCAAGTAGAGTATCATTATTGACATGGATGGACAGGATAAACAGGATAGATGCAATTTTCGATTTTTGATTGCGGATTTTTGATTGACCACCTGTCCTCAATCCGCAATCAGCAATCTCCAATCCTGTCCCATCCTGTTTATCCATGTTGACCCCCAGAGACCCCAGCCAGCCCCTGACGCCCCTTCCATTGTGTTGACTTCTGGACTTGTGCTACAATGACGCCAATCATGGACGATATAAAATACTGGGTCGGCTTCAGTCTGGTGCCCGGCATCGGGCGGGTCAAGTTCGCGGCCCTTGAGGAACATTTCGGGAGCCTGGAGAGCGCCTGGCTTGCGTCCGCCTCTGAGCTTGAAACCGCCGGGCTGGACTCCAGGTCCGTCAAATCAGTCATTTCCCGCCGGGCCCAAGTCTCGTTGGATGCCGAGGTGGATAAGCTCGCCAGGCATCACGTCGATGTCCTGACCTGGAAGGACCCCGTTTACCCTTCTCGACTCAAAGAGATCTATGACCTCCCTCCTGTCCTCTACAAGCGCGGGACCCTCACCGCCGAAGACGAGTGGGCGGTGGCCATCGTCGGCACGCGCCGGCCCACGGTGTACGGACGTCAGGTCGCAGAGCAGCTCGTCACCGACCTGGCGAGGAACCGCATCACCATCGTCAGCGGCCTGGCTCGAGGCATCGACGCGGTGGCTCACCGGGCGGCGCTGGACGCTGGCGGGAGGACCATCGCGGTGACCGGTTGCGGCCTGGACGTCGTTTACCCTTCGGAGCATCTCAGGCTGGCCCAGGAGATCATCGAACACGGCTGCCTCATCAGTGAATACGCCCTGGGCACCTTGCCCAAAGCGGAGAACTTCCCGCGGCGCAACCGGATCATGTCAGGGCTTTGTCTGGGGGTGCTGGTGGTCGAAGCAGGCGACAAGAGCGGAGCTCTCATTACGGCGAGACAAGCCCTGGAGCAGAACCGTGAGGTCTTTGCCGTCCCGGGTAGCGTCCTATCCCTCGCCAGCAGCGGCGCAAACCGGCTCATTCAAGACGGCGCCAAACTGGTGATGAACGTCCAGGATATTATGGAAGAACTGAACTTGACCACGGTCGCCCGGCAGCTCGAGATGAAGGAAGTAGTTCCCGCCAATGACCTGGAGTCGGAGCTGCTCAAACATCTCTCGCCGGAGCCGACTCACATCGATGAAGTGGGACGCAAAGCAAGCCTCCCTATTGCCACAATCAGCAGCACTCTGGCTATAATGGAGTTGAAGGGCATGGTGCGGCAGGTGGGCGGCATGAACTACATCTTGCTGCGCGAGAGCGCTGCCGAATACCACATAGGATAGATAGGCGATATGGCTAAAGAACTGGTAATTGTCGAATCCCCGGCCAAGGCGAGGACGGTCGGCCGCATCCTCGGGCGCGGCTACACAGTGAAGGCGTCCGTGGGGCACGTGCGTGATCTGCCCAAGAGCCGGCTGGGCGTTGATATCGAACAGGATTTCGCTCCGCACTATGTCATCCCCAAAGAGAAGAAGGAAATCGTTAAGGAGCTGAAGGAAGCCGTCCAGAAGGCCTCGGCCGTTTACCTGGCCACCGACCCCGACCGAGAAGGCGAGGCTATCTCCTGGCACCTGGTGGAGGCGACTGGCCTGGACGACAAAGTTCCGGTGCGAAGAGTCGTCTTTCACGAGATAACCAGGGAAGCTGTGGAGGAGGCATTCCATCATCCCCGCGCCATTGACATGCAGCTAGTAGATGCGCAACAGGCGCGGCGTGTCCTCGACCGGCTGGTGGGCTACAAAATCAGCCCCATCCTATGGAGAAAGGTGAAGCGCGGCCTCTCCGCGGGCAGAGTGCAGTCCGTGGCGCTCCGCATGGTGGTCGACCGAGAGAAAGAGATTCAGGGCTTCGTCCCGGTAGAATACTGGTCCATCGAGGCGGAGCTGGCTAAGAACAAGAGCGAGAAAAAGGCCAAGTCACAGGGCTTTCGGGCTAAACTAATCGGCTATTTGGGGAGCAAAGAGAAGCTGGAGATCCACACCGCAGCGGAGGCGGATGGTATTACCGCCTCCCTCAGGCAAGCCAATTATAGCGTTGCCGACGTTCGAAAGAAGAAGGAGGAACGCCACCCAGCTCCCCCCTTCACCACCAGCACGCTCCAGCAGGAGGCCTCGCGCAAGTTGCGCTTCACCGCCAAGCGCACCATGGCCCTGGCCCAACAGTTGTACGAAGGCTTGCCCATCGGCAGCGAAGGAGAGGTGGGCCTCATAACCTACATGCGCACCGATTCTACGCGCGTGGCAACTTCGGCGCGGGACGAGACCCGCGCTTTTATCGCCCGGAAGTTCGGCAAGCAGTTCGTGCCCGCTTCGGCACGGGTCTACACGGCAAAAGCGAAGGGCGCCCAGGAGGCCCATGAGGCCATTCGGCCCACATCCGTCCTCCGCGAACCGGCTTCCCTGAAGCCCCACTTGACCAGCGAACAATTGCGCCTGTACGATCTGATCTGGAAACGGATGGTGGCTAGCCAGATGGCGTCGGCGGCCTTCGAAGTCACTACTGCCGATGTAGACGCCAAGCCAGGGGCTGGGAAGCATTACCTCTTCCGCTCCGCGAGCTCCGTGGTCACCTTCCCCGGATTCCTGACGCTGTACAGCGAGGGAAAAGACGAGGAGGAAGAGGCGGCGCAAAAACCGCTGCCGGACCTCGCCAAAGGCGAGCCTCTGGACCTGCTTGCGCTGTTCCCTGAGCAGCATTTCACTCAACCGCCGCCCCGGTACACGGAGGCGACCTTGATCCGCGCCCTGGAAGAGAACGGCATCGGGCGGCCCTCCACCTATGCTCCCACTCTGTCCACCATCCAGGATAGGGGGTACGTACACAAGGTCCAGGGCCGCTTCCAGCCGCTGGAGATGGGGACCCTGGTCAACGACCTGCTCACCGAGCACTTCGCCAGTTTCGTTGACATCAAGTTCACCGCCCGGATGGAGGAAGAGCTGGACGAGATAGCCAGAGGCGAGCGGAAATGGGCGCCTGTGCTAAAGGAGTTTTATGCCCCGCTGAGCACCCTCGTCGAGAAGGCGAGCCTGGAGATTCCCCGGATCAAAGTCCAAGACGAGCCTACGGGGGAGCTCTGCGAGCAGTGCGGGCGTCCCCTGGTGATCAAGACGGGCCGCTTTGGCAAGTTCATCGCTTGCAGCGGCTTCCCCGAGTGCCGGTACACGCGCCGCTTCACGAACAAAGTGGGCGTGGCTTGTCCCGAGTGCGGCGGCGACCTCGTGGAACGGCGGGGCAAAGGGCGTACCTTCTACGGATGCGCCAATTACCCCAAATGCAAGTTCACGATGCGGGCCAGGCCCCTGCCCCAGCCGTGTCCCTCCTGCGGCGGCATCCTCGTGGCCAGCGACGACGCTGCGAAATGTATAAAGTGTGGGAAGAAGGCCGTACTGGCACAACATCCTGAACCAGTGGGCGCGGGAAAGCCGTGACGGATTCCTTGCTTGAATCTTATGTCAAGTATCTCCAGACGGAGAGAAGCGCATCGCGCTATACGGTGCGGAACTACTCCCACGATGTGGCTGTCTTTCGGGAGTTCCTCGCCAGGGAGGGAGTCCCCTCCCTGGAGGAGGTGGACCGCATCGTCCTGCGCCGTTATATGGCCCACCTGCTCGAGACAGATGTCGCCAGGGCCAGCATCGCCAGGAAGCTGAGCGCCCTGCGTTCCTTCTTCAAATACCTGGTCCGGGAGAAGGTCATCGGCGGCGACCCCATGAAGAACACAGCCTCGCCCAAGCTGCAGAAGCGCCTCCCGACCTTCCTCGCCGTAGATGAAGCCAAGGAGCTGGTCCAGGCGCCGGATGCCTCGACGCCGCTGGGCCAGAGGGACCGGGCCATTATCGAGTTGCTCTACGCCGCCGGGATACGGGTCAGCGAGACCGTCGGGCTGGATACGGGCGCGTTGGACCTGGCCAAGGGCGAACTGCGGGTTCGGGGCAAAGGTAACAAGGAGCGGATAGTGCTCATGGGGAAACCCGCCGGAGAGGCGCTCCGCTGGTACCTGTCGCGGGGAAGAGGCGAGCTTGTCGGTGAGAGGGACGTGCCCGCCCTCTTCGTAAACCGCTTCGGCAACAGGCTCACCCAGCGCTCTGTGGAGTTGATAATCAGGAAGTACGGCGCCCAGGCGGGCCTGCAAAAGAAGGTCTTCCCTCACCTGCTGCGTCACACCTTTGCCACCCATCTCCTGGAGGGAGGCGCCGATCTCCGCGTGGTGCAGGAGCTTCTGGGACACGTAAGCCTGGCCTCCACCCAGATTTACACCCACGTGACGCCGGGCCACAACCGGCGTGCTTACCTGGCGGCCCATCCCAGAGCCAATGCGCGCCTAGAGCCGGAGTAGAACGAGAAATGAGAATCCTCGTGGTCCACGGTCCCAATCTGAACCTGCTCGGTCAGCGCGAGCCGGGCATCTATGGGACAAAAACGCTAGGCGAGATCAATGCTCAAATTGAGAGACGGGCCGCGGAGCTGGGCGTGACGGTGGTGGCTTTTCAATCCAACAGCGAAGGCGATATCATCGACTTTCTGCAAGCCCAGGCGCCCCAGGCCGAAGGCATCGTCATCAATCCGGGGGCCCTGACCCATTACGGCCTCTCGCTGCGAGATGCCATAGCCAGCCTGGCCAAACCCACTATAGAGGTCCATCTCTCCAACATTTACGCCCGTGAGGACTGGCGGCGCAATTCCGTCATCTCTCCCGTCGCTCTGGGGCAGATCTCCGGCCTGGGCGGGCGGGGCTACATTGCCGCCCTGGAGGCGCTGGCCGCCCTGCCCGGAAAACCCGAGTGATGTCCTCGCGTCTCCAGAGCCTTCGCGCCAAACTGGAAGAGGCCAAGCTCGACGCCATCCTCATCTCCCAACCGGAAAACCGGCGGTATCTCTCCGGGTTCGCCGGCTCCGCGGGCTACCTTCTCGTCTCTTCGGATGCCGCTGTTCTGGCAACGGACTTCCGCTATACCGAACAAGCTTCCCGGCAAGCTCCGGAGTTCGAGGTGGTGAGAATCCAGGGGGACATACCGCGCTGGTTTCCCCCCCTGGCGAGTCGTCTCAAGGACCGCCGGCTGGGCTTCGAAGGCGGCGACCTGGCCTTTTCGCGATATCAGAAGCTCGCCGAGGCCGCGTCGCAAATGGAAGGTATGCGACTCGTGGCTACCACCGACCTGGTGGAGGCCCTGAGGGCCGTCAAGGACGCTGAAGAGATACGACGCATTGCCGCGGCGGTGGAACTCGCCGACGCCGCCTTCGAGAGCGTAGCGTCTGCCGCTGTCGCCGGAATGACGGAGAAGCAGGTTGCCTGGGACCTGGAAAGGCATATCCGCGAACACGGCGGAGAGGCGGTATCCTTCGACGTCATCGTTGCTTCCGGGCCGAACTCGGCCCTTCCGCACCACATGCCGTCGGACCGGCTCTTGCGAGAGGGAGAGCCTGTAGTTGTGGACCTGGGCGCTCGCCTCGAGGGTTACTGCAGCGACCTGACGCGCACGATCTGCCTTGGGGAACCCAACGAGACCTTCAGGAGAGTTTATGATACCGTGCTCGGCGCCCAACTCACCGCCCAGGCGACCATTGCCGCCGGCATGACCGGCGAAGAGGCTGACCGCCTGGGGAGGGTGGTGATAGAGCAGGCGGGCTACGGCGACGCCTTCGGCCACAGCCTGGGTCACGGCGTCGGCCTGGCTGTGCACGAGGCGCCGCGTCTGGGCGACGGCTCTGCAGACATCCTGATGGAGAACGCGGTCTTCACCATAGAGCCCGGCGTCTATCTCAGCGGGTGGGGTGGCGTGCGTATTGAAGATGTGGTAGTCTTAGAGAACAAGGGAGCCAGGTCGCTGACCAGGGCCCGCAAGATAGACTTTGGAGGCAAAGCCAGATGATTGGCGCTGGAGACCTGCGTAAGGGAGTTACTATCGAGCTTGACGGCAAGCTCTATACCATCCTGGACTATACGCATATCAAGATGGGTAGAGGCAGCGCCCAGGTGAGACTGCGCCTCAAGGATGTCCGCGCCGGACACATCATCGAGCGTAGCTTTCAAGCCGGCGACAAATGGCCCCGCGCCCGCCTGGACAGGCACACCGTACAGTATCTCTACAAAGATAGCGATCTGTACTACTTCATGGATACCGAGACCTTCGAGCAGACAACCCTCACTGCCGACCAGCTCGGCGACAGCGTGAAGTACCTCAAAGAGAACATGACACTGGAGCTCCTCAGTTACGGCGGCGACCCCATCGGGGTGGAGTTACCTAACTCTATGGACCTTAAGATAGTCGAGACCGGGCCCTCCTTCAAGGGGGATACCGCACAGGGAGGGACGAAGCCCGCGAAGCTGGAGACCGGCATCACCGTGCAGGTCCCTCTCTTCGTCAGTACCGGAGAGACCGTCCGCGTCGATACGCGCACCGGGGCCTATCTGGAGAGAGTCGGTTAGCGCGCCCGTCACGCTAATCCTCCATATCCCGGTTGCGCCGAAAACACCTCGCACTTCAGTGCGAGGCATCGGGGACCATTTCTCAGAGCTGCCTATGCCGCGTACTTCAGTGCGCGGTCTATCGACAAAGTATTTTCGTAGAAATGCGAGCTGATCTCCACGTTCATACGTGCTATTCCCGGGACGGCCTCACCACGCTGGACGGCCTCATCGATCGTTGCCGGGAGATAGGGATCGATTGCGTGGCGGTGACCGACCATGATACCATCGCCGCCGCACTGGAACTGGAGCGCTCCGCCCCCTTTCGCATCATCGTGGGTGAGGAGATCAGAACCACCGAGGGCGAAATCATCGGCCTTTTCCTGTCTTCGGAAATACCCGGGGGGCTGTCGCCCCGGGAGACGACGGCCCGCATCAAGGAGCAGGGCGGCCTGGTCTGCGTCCCTCATCCCTTTGACCGTCTTCGCCGCTCGCCCTTGCGCCTGAGCGCGCTGGAAAGCATCATCGACCAGATAGACATCATAGAGGTCTTCAACTCCCGGACGACTCTCCTGCGCGACTCCGAGAAAGCGCGCCGATTTGCCGAGGAGCACCGCCTTCTGGCCTGCGCGGGCAGCGATGCCCACACCCCGGGGGAGATAGGCGGCGCTTACGTTGAGATGGCCGACTTCAGCGACAGAGATGACTTCTGCCGGGCCGTGGCCCAAGGCAAGGTCGTCGGTGCGAGGGCGAACCCATTTGTGCACGTGGCTAGCACCGTCGCGAAGTTCACCAAGGCGTGGTGAAAGGAAACGAAAAGGGGGTCGGGGGTCAGGGGCCGGGGATCGGTCCCCCCGCCCCCGGCCCCTGATCCCTGACCCCCGGATGGCAGCATGCTAAGAATCGGCTGGTTCTCCACGGGGCGCGATGAAGCGGCCCGCGACCTGCTCAAGGTCGTTCAAGACAACACTCAGCGCGGGGAGGTTGACGCCCGCATCGAGTTCGTCTTCAGCAACCGCGAGCCTGGCGAATCGCGCGAGAGCGACCTGTTTTTCGATTTGGTGAGGGGCTTTGGCATACCCCTGGTCTGCCTCTCCTCCGCCCAATTTGGGAAGGGAAAGCGCGCGGCGAGGGGGTCTGGGGTCTGGGGTCATGGGGCGGGGCCCAACCCCCAACCCCCAACCC
>JACPQD010000018.1 GCA_016190665.1 Chloroflexota bacterium | reverse complement strand
CGGGGAGACGGCCAGGTATAGCTCCGTGGTCGTGGCCTGCAACTGAGGCGCCGTGGTCTCACTGCCGGACGTGCCGCGAATCTCCGTCGGCGCGCTGCCGTTCCCGTTGTCGAAGTTGCCCACGGGAGTCCAGGTCACGCCGCCGTCGATGGTCCGCACGAGGAAGGAGGTGGCGGCGCCCGCCGCGGTCACCGCGTTGGAGGTCGCGGCGAAGGCGGTGTTAGAGTCCACCACCGCCAGCGCGCGGATCTTGCCCGCGTTGATTATCGACGGCAGGGTGATGTCCGACCATTGCTGGTCGCCGGCCTTCACCACCGGTGTGCTCTGAGGGACGAAGCTCACCAGCATGGCCAAGGCCGCCAGCACTCCAAGAATCCCTACGTACCCCTTGTTCATTGTTTGATCCTTTCCATCTCTAGATTTCGGCCGCGTACAATGGTTCCACGAATAGTGGCGCCGCTGATTGAGGGCCGCCTGACGTGAGCGTTTCTCATATCAGACCAGCGACTCCTAGCGCCGGCGCGACGGTCATCTCACTCTTATCTGGTTGAAGCTTCAAAGATACGGCCTCTCCAAGGCGTGTGTTTAGGGACTGGGGTGGCTTTGTCGGACCAGTTGGACCGGTCGGACGGGTCTGACGGTGTATTCCGCCTCGGTGGGCATCCAGCCCCCAACCCCCAACCCCCAACCCCTGACCCCTGGCCCCCTACCGGGCCAGCCACACCTCTGTATACTTGTGCGAGTTCCAACTGCCGATGGGCACGGGGAAGTTCTTGACAGTTTCCCACATGCCCATGGTGAACTGCCCGCCTCTCAGGCTGGGCACCGCGGGCAGCGTCTCCATCAGGCGCGTCTCTATCCTGCGCACCAGCGCTTTCCGCTGTTCGAAGTCCAGAATTCTGGCCTGCTCCTTCTTCCACTGGTCAAGCTGAGCATCTTTGAAGCTTACGCCGCTGCTGGGGATAATATTCTCCAGCCAGGCGCTGGGGTCATCGGCGTCCACGCCCCAGTTGTCAAAGAGCAGGTCGTAGTTCTCTTTCGCTTTGCGGTCGCTCCAGACCGGGGTGTCCACCATGTCCAGTTTCAGATCGATCCCCCCTGCCTTGTACTGTTCCTTAAGGACCTCCGCGGCCCGCGAGTTGGTCAATAGCGTTCGCCCCACGATGCTCACGGAGAGCCCGGAGGCATGGCCGGCCTCTGCGAGGAGCTTCTTCGCCTCTTCGATGTCCACCGCCTTGTCCGTGCGGTATCCCGGCATCTTCTGCAACTCCGCATTCGGGAACTCCCACTTTCCGTGGGGTTCGGGGACGAAGAAGACGGCTACTATGCCATCCCCACCCCAGGCCAGCTTGATGATGGCGGGTCGGTCGGCGAGGAGGTTGAGCGCGCGGCGCACCCTCACGTCATCCAGGGGTCTGCGAGAGACATTGATCTGCACGAGGGCGTTGCTCAAGCCGACGGAGCGCAATGGACGAGCCTTTCCTTTCATCTCCCGCTCGACGATTTCCCCCTGCGCGGGGCTTATGCCACCCGATCCTGTCGATGTCAGCAGTATCCTGCCCGTCCGGAAGGCGGCGAACCAGGTGCCGGGGTCCTTGATGATGTAGAATACCAGCCCATCAAGGTAGGGACGCCCCTTGCGGAAGTAGTCCTTGTTCTTTTCGAATACGACGGACACGCCCGGGCTGTAGCTGACGAACTTGAAAGGGCCGGTGCCGAGGACCGTCCTCTTCATATCGCCCTTCTCCTCGACCGCCTTCCTCGGGTAGATAGTGTGGTGGCTGAGCGCCAGACCGCCCAGGAATGAGGCGTCCGGGTACTTGGTGACGATCTTGACAGTGCTGGCATCCGGCGTCTCTATCCTGTCGATGGAGGCCAGAAGCGCGGCCCTCGGGCTCAGGACGCCCCTGGGGGGGTTGCGGAGCCTATCCAGATTGAACTTCACGTCCTCCGCGGTGAGGAGGGAGCCATCGTGGAACTTCACTCCTTTGTTCAGGTAGAAGGTGTACTCCAGCCCATCCTTACTCACCTCGTAGCGCTCCGCCAGGTCGGGGATGATCTCATCCGGCTTCAGGGGATTGTATTCCAGCAAAGTATCGTAGGCGGGAATCGCCGCCTGCCGGGTAGCGACTATCTGGCTCTGGTGCAGGTCCAGATGCGGAGGCTCGGCGTAGGCCGAAACGGGGAGTATGCCGCCGGAACGCGGCCCCGATTCTGTCGCGGCAGCCGGCTTCGGGCTTGGGGCGGGGGCCGCTGGAGGCACGGCAGGCGCCTTTGCCTCGGGGACGGGCGCTGCTGGTTTGGGAGACGCTGGCGGCCGGGCAGGCTGCGCGCAGCTCGCCACGACCAGGCTCAGGGCCATCAAGCAACTGAAGACTGCTAACGACCGGCTGGGCGACATGGGAGCCCTCCTTTTATCCGAGGACTACCGCAGTATAGTACTTGGCGGGGTCTTGCCTGTCAAGTGCCGTACAGGGTCACTGGCACGATGCTAGGCGCGCACGAAAAAAGGTGCTAAAATGGGGCTACGCCAGGGTGAAATCTCGCGAGGGAGGTCAGAAAATGACGTCAAAGGCGTATGTTCTCATCGACACCGAGATCGGGAAGGTCGAGCGCGTCGCTGAGGCGCTGTGCTGCAAGCCGGGAATGATAGCGGACATCGTCACCGGTCCTCATGATATCATCGCTGTGGTCCAGGCCGCGGATCCGGATGGTGTGGCAAAGACCGTTATGACAGACATCCACGGAGTACCCGGAATCGTCCGCACCATCACGTGCCTAGTCGTACAGAGCAAAACGTAAGGGCCCGCGCCAGGCGTGACCAATAGAGACCGCAGCGGTCTCGGAGATCGCTGCGGTCTCTGGGGATGGTCTGAGGACCCTCCCGCACGGTTAGACTTCCCTGAATTCGCCTTCCACAGCGCCCTCCGGGCCATGCCCATCTCCTCGAGGAGGCGGCCCACCCCCGGCGCCCGGACCGGGCCCGCCCGCGCCGCCGTACACGGCGGCCCCTATCCTCTCCAGGGAAGCCTTGAGTTCATCGGTTGCCCGCCTTATCTGGTCGACGCCGGCGCTTTGAAGCGCCGACCTCAGGGCAGCTACTTTGCCCTCGACCTCACTCCGAAGGTCGGCGGGTACTTTATCACCGTGCTCCCGCAGGGTCCGCTCCGCGCTGTACGCCAGGCTGTCAGCCGTGTTGCGGGCCTCAATCTCCTCGCGCCGCTTGGCGTCCTCGGCGGTATGAAGATCGGCCTCGCGCTTCATGCGCTCCACCTCTTCCTTGGTCAATCCGCTGGAAGCCGTGATAGTGATGCGCTGCTCCTTACCCGTCGCCCTATCGCGGGCCTTCACGTTCACAATGCCGTTCGCGTCGATATCGATGGTCACATCTATATGCTGAACGCCGCGTGGTGCGGTGATGATGCCTTCAAGCTTAAAGCGACCCAGCGTCTTATTGTCCGCGGCCATGGCCCGCTCTCCCTGCACAACATGGATCTCTACGCCCGGCTGATGGTCAGCCGCTGTGCTGAAGACCTCCGTCTTGGAGGTCGGGATGGTGGTGTTACGCGGTATCAGCGGCGTAGCGACTGCCCCCAGCGTCTCGATGCCCAGGGTAAGCGGCGTCACGTCCAGCAGAAGAACGTCCTTCACCTCTCCCTTGAGCACGCCAGCCTGAATGGCGGCGCCAATGGCCACCACTTCGTCGGGGTTCACGCCCTTATGGGGCTCCTTACCGAAGAGCTGCTTCACCTTATCCACCACCGCCGGCATGCGGGTCTGGCCGCCCACCAGG
>JACPQD010000017.1 GCA_016190665.1 Chloroflexota bacterium | reverse complement strand
GCAGGAAGGGCTGTCCCACCGGGAACGTGGAAAGGTGCCGCTGAAAGCTAAGTGCTGAATCGGTCATGCCCCGATTACATCGGGGCGCCACCAAGGATGAAAACCGTGGTTCTATACCCCGCACTGAAGTACGGGGTATACCGCGTACTTTAGTGCGCGGTATGTGTGCGAATTCCTATTTTCGTAGCATGCTCGGGAGGACCAAATGCTCATCGGTGATCTTGAAGTGGAAGACCTCCGGGAAACCCTGAAGGGCAGCGGCTATCCCAGCCGTGACCTCTCGGCGGTAAACTACCTGGTCATTCACCATTCCGGCGTCGATCGGGATAGCAGCGCGGAGGCCATCGCCGCCTACCATGTGGACTCCCTGGGCTGGCCGGGGATAGGCTACCACTTTCTGGTCCACCCCGATGGGCGCATCGAATATGTGGGTGACATAGCCACCCTTCGGTACAACGTGGCGGGGCGGAACGCGGAAGTGATCGGCATCTGCCTCCCTGGCGATTTCACCGCCCATCCACCCACCGAGGCAGCGCTATCGTCGGCCAGGGCGCTGGTGCGGGCCCTCAGGCTGGAGTTGGGGCGGCATCTGCCGGTGGTGGGACATCGGGAGCTGAACCCCACGGCTTGTCCGGGCGATACCTGGGAGCACTGGAGGGCGCAGGTGGCTGGGCCGCCGGAAGACGCGCTGCAAAAGGAGAGGGCCTTTTCGAAGGAACTAGTGCGGCTTCTCACCGTTGTATCTGAGGCGGCTCGAGAGTTCCGAGCGCTTGTGGATGGGAGGGGAGCTGAAAGCTGACGGCTGATAGCTTAAGGAGGATGACATGGAAGCGTTAGCCCCTTTGGGCGTGGTCCTGGCTCTGGCTTTCCTCTGCGAGAGCCTGACGGAATATTTCTTCTCTGACCTGCTGGCGGCAGCCGGCATGGATAAGCGGTATCTCAGGTACATAGCAGCCGCGGTGGGGATGGCACTGGCCCTGACCTACGGCCTGGACGCCATCGACAGGTTCCTGGGGATCAGTCCGCGTGTGCCCCACCTGGGTGAGGCGCTCACCGGCCTGGTCCTGGGCCGCGGCGCGAACTACGTCCACGACTTTTACGGGAACTATGTCGGCGGGAGGCGCCCGGAGCGGTAGGACAGGCAGAAATGCCACGGTGGGACAGCCTCTCGGTGGGACAGGCAGGAATGCCTGTCCCACCACCCAGGGGGACCGGCGAACTCGATAGGACAGCCTTTCCAGACTGTCCGGGGCGGACAGGCCCCGATTTCATCGGGGTCCTAATCGAGACGCCGGAGCCTTGGGGAGGTGAGAGCGGTAGCCAGAGCCAGCAGGGCGCAGACGCTGCCCATGAGGCCCACCGCGATCGGGGCGCTCCACTGCGCCGCCATGGCGCCAGCAAGGACGCTGCCCAGGGGCACCAGCCCTCTATCCATCATGTAAACGCTCATCACCCTTCCGTGGAGCTCGTGAGGCACGATGGTCAGAAGCACCGAGTTGGTGATGGTTACGTAGCTGGCGGAGGCGATCCCGACGACCACGAGGACCGCCATGGAAACCACCAGCCACTGCGAGAGGGCGAAGAACAGGAGGAAAGCTCCGAAACCGAAGGCGCCAGCAAGGAGAAACTTCCCCTTGCCCTTGAGGTTGCCGGCGGAGGCCACGGCGGCCGCGCCGAGGAGGGCGCCGATGCCCACCGACGACGTCAACATCCCCATTCCCGACGCGCCAATGTGGAAGATATCGTCGGCGAAGACAGGCATCAAAGTCATGTAGGGCATGCCGAAGACCATGGGTACCAGGGTCAGCAGCAAGAGCGTCAGGACGATATGGTTGTTCTTGATGTACCGAAGACCCTCGCCAATGTTGGCCAGCGCGGGCTTCTCATCCCCCCTGGTTATGTAGGGTGGGCACCGCATCATATTGGTGACGATGATGACGGCGATGAAGGCGGCAGCCTGCAAGTAAAAGACGGCGCCGATGTCCATCACGCCGATAAGCCCTCCGGCCAGGGAAGGCCCCAGTATGCGACTCGTGTTCATCGCCGCTGAGGTGAGACCTATGGCGTTCATAATCTCGCCCTTGCTCACCAGGGCCGGTACCAGGGCCTGTCTGGTGGGGTTGATGAAGGCCTGGCCGGCGCCGGTGATAAAGGCGGTGAGAAAGACTTGCCAGACCTGAACAGAGCCGGTGACGATCAAGGTGGCCAGAATGGCATGCATCACCATGGTGACCATCTGAGAGGCCATGAGGACCTGTTTCCTGTCGAACCTATCGGCGGCGACGCCGGCGGGGAAGGAAAAGACGAGGAGGGGGATGGCGCGAAAGAGGTTGACCAGTCCCAGCAGGAAAGGGTCGTTGGTCATCTGCCAGACCAGCCAACTGCGGGACACCATTTCCATCCAGAAAACCAGTGTGGTCCCGAGGTGCCCCAGCCAGAGGCAGCGGAAATCCCTGTTGTTGAACGCCTGGAAAGTGCGGAGTTGCAAAAGCCTGCCTTTGGTGCCCTGAGGAGAGGCCAGAGTGTCGTAACTTATATTGTACCCCCGCTGTCAAGCTGGCTCGTCGCCTGAATCGCCCGCTCACGTCTATTGACAGTGAGGGCGCGTGGGCCTTAAGATTCGCATATGGCCTCAAAGACCTTTGACTGCCTGCGGGGGATGCTGATGAACAAGTGGCTGGGGATGGGCAAGGCGCTACTGGTGGTATCGCTTGCGGTGATGGCGGCAAGCTGCGGCGGCGAGAGTCGAGAAGCGACAGAGAAGAAGCCTCAGAAACCTCAGACCCAGGAAAAGGCCGAGACGGTCGAAAAGCCCGCCGGGCCGCGCGCGACTATCACGCCGACCCGGCGGACGGACACGCCCACACCCATACCGTGGCTGACTCCCAGCCGGCCGCCTGAGAGCGGCCCGCCGGTCACAGCGCTGCCGTCCATGCCAACAGCCGCGCCGAGGCCGACAGAGACGCCGGCCCCTGCGTCCACGCCAACAGCCGCGCCTCTACGTCTGGACATACGCTCGGTGACCTCCGCCCTGAGGCCCAACGCCAGCGGCCGACTGACCGCCAGGACCGCGCCCGGCGCCGAGTGTATCCTGACCATCACGGATCCGTCCGGCCGCCCTGAAGACCTGCAGACGATCTTCGCGGCGGAGGACGGCTCGGTCGAATGGGAGTTCGCCATAGGCCCCCAGGCGCCGCCGGGGACCTGGCGGCTGGTCGTGAAGGCCACGCTTGACGACAGTACGGTGACCCGGGAGGTGAGGGTCCAGGTCTCCGGCTTCATGCCCACCGCGACGCGACTGCCGGCCACCGCCACGGCCACCGTCACGTCCACGCGATCGCCCACGCCCACTTCCACCGCCACGCCATCGCCGCTGGCTTCGCCCACCACGATGCCGAGCGCCACCCCAAGGCCGTCGCCTTCGCCCTCGGCGACGCCCACGCGGACAGCCACGCCCCGTCCCACAGCGACGTTGGCCCCGACGCCAACTTCCACGCCCCGACCTTAGCCCTCTCTATTCACATGGATGGGCAGGATTCACAGGATGGGATGTCCTTCCCTTTCAAGGACATCGAGGCTGGATCGCAAATCGTAGGGTGGGTTACGTCGCGGTCTTCCTGACGCACTTGGACCGCCAGAAAGTGGGAGCATCGCGACGTAACCCACCATCGCCCCCTGGTGGGTTGCGCTTCGCTTTACCCACCCTACGCCTATTCACATGGATGGGCAGGATTCACAGGATGGGAGCTTCTGAAGAAACCGATTTGGTGCCAGTACCAAGTTGTGGAAGTAGGCGTAACGTATTTTGGGCCAAACGCCCGTCGTCTGAATTTTCCTCTCCCTTGACGGGAGAGGCTAGGTGAGGGTGAAATTGAAGCCCCCTCACGCTCTTTTGCGCAACTGAGTACTAGGCCGGCCTGGACCTGCCTGCTGAGCGCCCCACTTATTGTCATTCTTGAGGCGGTGCGGGTGGTGGCGGGCGCTTGGGTGGGCTCCGCCGAAGAATCCGTACCCTTCCCTACCCTCGCGAGGACGCATTCCCCGACTCTGTCCCGACTGATGGTCATTAGCCAAATAGAGTACATTGCTACTATGAAAATGATTCCCAACGCCCCGACGACGGCGGCAGGGGACAAGTCCCGACTCCGTACGGGATCCCGGTGCGTCGGGACCCGCTGCCCTACGGCATTTTCATGCTCGGTGGCGCCGCGTCAGCGGCATGTGGAACTGCCCTGAACGAAGTGAAGAGACAGGCTCTGAAGAGGGAGGGACGCCACGCTTTGTGGGGAAAGAGCGGGCGTCCAGAGGGCGCAGCGTCTCTGGCAGGGGTCTGGGGGTGTCCCCCAGGTTCAACAAAGTCCCCCAAGCCTGCCCTGAGCGAAGCCCGAATGGGACTGCGGGATTTAGAGGGTTGACAAGCGCCTCACCATCACCAAATGCCTCCAACTCGACGAAATGATATGATTGTTCAATGTTATACTCCGGATTTTTACGACTTTTTAATCTCCTGACTTTTATAATATGCGACATAGAGACGACGTCGCAGGCTGAAGTGGCCACGACAGCGTCGAAAGGAGACATTCCAGAAAGGAGATCCTAAATGAGCCTCCTGGCCTTCGTGATGAACACGATTCAAGTGATACAAATCTTATCCTGTGAATCCTGTCCATCCATGTGAATAAAGGAGAACGTTGGCTCAGGAGGTGGAGACTGTCGAGACTTGAAAAGGCCGCCCTGGCGCTTCTGCTGACGCTCCTGGTTCTCCCTGCCTGCTCCGGGCGGCCAGCGGCGAGGCAGGTTGTTACGCCTGCGCCGACTCAAGGTGTCAGCCCTACGCCGACCCAAGGCGTTACCCCCACGCTTGCCCTCCCGCAGGTCGCATCCTCGGCCCAGCCCACGGTCGGCCCCCCAACCCTGGGCATCGACGTGCTCGTCACGGGTCTCGAAGCGCCCTGGGCCATCGATTTCGCTCCCGACGGGCGCATCTTCCTCACGGAGCGACCGGGACGTATCCGCGTAGTCAAGGACGGCCAGCTACAGCCTGACCCCTGGATGACCTTCGATGTGGCTCGCGTGAGCGAGGCCGGGCTGCTGGGGATCGCTCTGGACCCGGGATTCGCCGAAAACCGCTTCGTCTACGCAGCGTACACTTATCGCGCCACGGACGGGCGCCTGCAAAACCGCCTGGTGAGGCTGCGCGAGGACCCGGCGACGGGAACGGGCACCCTGGACAGAGTCCTGCTGGACGGCATCGCCGGCTCGGGCATCCACGACGGCGGGCGCGTCAAGTTTGGCCCCGATGGCAAACTCTACTGGACCATGGGCGACGCCGCCAACCAGGCGTTGCCTCAAGACCTGGCGTTCCTCAATGGTAAGGTCCTCCGTCTGAATCCTGATGGCGGAATCCCCGCGGACAACCCCTTTCCCGACTCCCCGGTCTACTCCTATGGCCATCGCAACCCCCAAGGTCTGGCCTGGCAGCCGGCGACGGGTCGCCTCTATGCGACGGAACACGGCCCCAGCGCCCGCGATGAGGTGAACTACATCGAGCCTGGCCAGAACTACGGCTGGCCGGTCATCACCGGCGATGAGACGCGAGCCGGCATGGCGTCCCCCATCATCAACAGCGGCAGCGAGACCTGGGCGCCCAGCGGGGCAACCTTTGCGACGAAGGGTCCCTGGGCGGGCTCCTTCCTCTACACCGGATTGCGAGGCCAGGCCCTGTTCCGGCTGACCGTAGACCCCGCCGACCCGCGCAAGGTATTGGCCTTCGAACGGCTCCTCTCCGGCCAGTACGGCCGCCTGCGGGATGTCCTGGAGGGGCCTGACGGCGCTCTGTACGTGCTCACCAACAACCGCGACGGACGCGGGACGCCCGCTCCCGGAGACGACAAGGTCTTGAGGCTGGTGGTGAGGTAGCCATAGGGGACGGTCTGTGAGACCCCCTACTCGCCTCTGCCTGGCGCCGCAACGGGCGCCAGGAGGGCCTGACCCGCGTAGATGCGGTCGATGTCTGCCAGACCGTTTATTCTGGCCAGAACCGCGACCGTCGTGTTATATCGGGCGGCGATACTGGCCGCGCTTTCGCCGCGCTGGACGATGTGGGTTACGTACTGCGCCTGCGGGCTTGCACCTGGAGGGGCCTCCCCCAGCGGCACGACCAGGGTTTGACCGGGAAACACCGCGTCGAGATTGCCGATGGAGTTGGCGGCGGCGAGGTGGGCCACGGTGATCTCGTACCTGGTCGCGATGCTGAAGAGGGTGTCCCCCTGGCGAACCACATGTGACAGCCTCCTCGCGGCAACGCCTGATTCTCCCGGGGGTTCCCGGGTTGGCTCGGGCGTTGGCGTTTCCGTTGACGCAGGCGACGACTTTGGCGTTGATTCAAGCGTGCTGATGGGGCTACCCTGCACGAAGGCTGACAGGCCGGCGTAGGGTGGCTCCGCATGCGCCGGGGTAGCCGTAGCGGCGGCTAGCGAAGGTGTGGGGGCCGGAGACGTCTGGAGACGTGAGCTGTCCGCGTTAGCTGTTGCAGAAGGCGGGGCCGTAGCTGCCGAGACTGCCTTATCTATTGGCTGAGGCGAAGTGGCCATCTTCGCTGGAGCGGCTGGCCAGGCTATGATTCCCCGTTCGTCGAGGAAAGAGATGAGTGCGTAAGCGGCGATGTAGGTGAGGAACGCCGCGCATAAGTAGGTGATCAAGAGAAAGGCAGAGTGTCTTAGTCGTCCCATCCGATCCGCCCCGCCGCCAATAAGGCATCTCCACCCAGAAAGCAACCGGGTTTCAGTTCAAACCTGCCCGGGAAGGCCATTCCTCTTTTGCAGGTACTGCCTGATAATCTGGCCGGCAGCCCGCCGAGTCACCAGCCAGGCTCTATCACTAATATAGCAGCAAATCGCCCTTGTGGCAAGATTCTTCGCGTGGCGCCCTCTGCGCCAAGACCTCTACTCTTTGTCCTTTCAATTTGCGCGCGAAATGTGCATGATTTTGCGCTGTCTCCCTTCGGGAAAGGGGGATTAGAGGGAACTGCCCTGCTTGGCGTTCGCGGTATACTGACGTAAGGATCTCCTTAATACGGGTACAGCGGACACCAATCTAAGTGCCCAGGGAGCCTCCTGGAGGAGTAGAGTGGCAAGACGAGTGAGAGAGGCCAGAGCCCAGTTTGCGTATAAGACCGGGAGCCTTGATGCGCCTGGAACGCTGTCCAAGAACTTTCGCGCCGAAGAAATGGCCTGGCTGCAGGAGAATATGACCCATCTGTCGTCGATGTGCCCCGGGGAATGGATAGCTGTCGACGGCGCTCAACTTGTGGCCCACGCCGACACTCTCCCAGCGCTACTGGATGCGGCCCGCCGGGCTGGCCATCCCAATCCCCTGGTCACCGCGGCGCCTCGCGAGCCAGTGCTCAGCTAGTGCAACGTAACATCGATTATTCCGTACGGTGGGTGGAGCAAAGCGTAACCCAACAGAAAAAGGGCGACGTGTGCTGGTGCGCCGCGAGGTCATCATGGCTCCACTCACCCTACGGCCTCCATCTATGAGTGTGACCGTCAGGCCCCAGGGGGCGCTTACACCACCTCCGCCGAGGCAATGTCGCCGCACTTACCAGTTGCCGCTAGTGCAACGTAACATCGATTATTCCGTACGGTGGGTGGAGCAAAGCGTAACCCAACAGAAAAAGGGCGACGTGTGCTGGTGCGCCGCGAGGTCATCATGGCTCCACCCACCCTACGGCCTTTCAGGATTGCCTTCGATGAGAGAGGCAGGAGAATGTTCTTTGACGCGTCTTCCTAGTACCAAGTTGTAGAAGTAGGCGTAACATGTTTTCGGGCCGAACGCCGGTTCTTTAGCTTTCCTCTCCCTCGACGGGAGAGGGTAGGGTGAGGGT
>JACPQD010000023.1 GCA_016190665.1 Chloroflexota bacterium | reverse complement strand
CCCAGTAGCCCCTCCCCCTCTCGACATCCTTGAAACCAATGCCGCCCGGCTTGGCCATCTCCCAGCCTAGGATCGGGTTATAACGATACAGCGTCGTCCATTTGCCGGAGAGGGAGGCGAGGTAGGTGTCCACCGGCATGGTCGCCAGCGACGAGGTGAACCCTATAGCGTTCATCCCTTGCCCGAGCGCATAGAATGGCGGCGGAGTCAGCGGATCCACGGGCGCGGGACGCAGAGTCAGGACCGTGCGCTCCTCCGACCATACCCAGTACCCTTTGCCATCGGCTATTTGGGTCAGCAGACCATACCAGCTACCATCGCCCCGGTTGGCGTTCAACCAGCCGCCGTTCTGGAAGGCGAGCACCTTGGTGACGCCCAGGTTTTGGGCGAAGACGGCGCCGACCGATGGGTCCCGCTGCGGCGAGGGGACGGAGATGAAGTTCCAGCCCGCTTCCAACTGAATCTGGCCTGCGCTGGGAGCTGGAGAGGTCGTGGGCGTGGGCGTAGGCGTGGCAGTGGGTGAACCGCCTCTCACCGTGAAGGTGAGTAGAATGGCGTCTCCGAACCCGCTGCTGCCGCGGTACATCCGGTAATGGTAGGAGTAGGTCCCGGGACGTGCGCCGGCATCCAGCGTCCACGTCCAGGAGCAGCTCTCCCCCGGCAGCAGCCCGTCGCAGCCGCCGGAGTTGGCGGGCCAGAGCTCGCCCCTCTGTCCGGTCTCCACCTCCTTGAGGACATATCCCTGACTTGCCCACCATATGGACGCGCCGGTGTTCTTGAACTTGATGACGTAGTCAGTCTTCTGCCACAGGTCCAGAGTGAAGTCATACGGCCCGGTCAATGCCTGAGCATTGTCCTGGGGGTAAGGCGTCGCCGTGGCGGTGGGCGTCGTCGTCGTGGTGGGCGTAGGAGTCGGCGTCCAGAAGGGCGTCGCCGTCTGCGTAGGCGTGGGCGTCGCCGTGCGAGTCGCCGCCGGCGTCCACGTGGCTGTGGGAGTCCGGGTCGTTGTCGGCGTCGCCGTTGGCGTAGGAGTGAAAGTGGCGGCCGGCGCGGGCACGCCGGGAACGACGGCCACGCCCACAGGGTCTACCAGTTGTCCTCCGGTGGAGATGACCGTCTGGGCGCCGGTGGCCCGGTTCACTTTGATGATCTTCCCCTCCCACCACCAGTTGCCGTCGGCCACGATCAAGTCGCCGGCGGCGTCCAGGGCGACGCCCCACGGGTCCTGGAAACTGCCGCCCGAGGATAGCCAGGTCGACGAAGCTCCGCCCGGCGCAACCTTGATGATCCCGTTTCTGTAGTAGATCTCGCCGATGTACAGGTTGCCTGAGCTGTCTATGGCCAGGCCGCCGTACCAGACCTGGAAGTTCCCTGAGAAATAAGTGGTCTGCTGCCCGTTGGTGGGATTGACTTTCAAGACGAGCCACGGAAGCGCGCCAGACGCATTCGACTGGCTGGTAAGGTACAGACTGCCCGCCGCATCGACAGCCACCCCGCTCGGACTGCGGACCAGGCCTCCGGACGAGATGATGCTCTGATCCCCGGAGATCGGGTCGACGCGGATAAGCGCGCCCGTTCCCGACGCTTCCCCGTCGGCCACGATGTAGTTCCCCGCTGAATCGATAGCCAGGCCCTGCGGGTTGGCGAAACTGCCTCCCGAGGAGACCAGGCTCTGAGCACCGGTGGCCGGATCGATTCTGACAATGCTGCCCTTGCTCGTAGGCTTGTTGTATGAGTCGCTCCTCTGCAAGACGATGATCCTGCCTGCAGCGTCGAGAGCCACCGCGTGCGCATAGTCCAGATAACCCCCGGAGGCGATGACCGTCTGGGCGCCGGTGTTGGCGTCTACCTTCAGGACCCTGCCGGACCCTGCAGGCAAGACGCCGCTGTACCCGCCCCCGGCGCCATTGTAGTCAACCACCACCAGGTCCCCGGGCTTCAGCGGCCCGGCGCTGGCAAAGGACGTGGGCGTGGGAGTGGGTGTGCGGGTCGGCGTCGCGGTGGCAGTGGCTGTAGACGCAACGGTGGACGTGGCGGACGCGGTGAACGTAGTCATCGGCGTGCCAGTAGGCGTGGGTGTCAATGTCGGCGTGGGAGTGGCGCTCGCCGTGGGAGTGGGCATCGGCGTTGGTGTGGAAGTGAACGCAGGGGCCGACGTCTCTGTCGGCCCAAGCGTCGCCGTGGATGTCGGTGTCGGTGTAGGCGTAGCAGGCTGGAAATTGATGGTATCGGAGTAGCTGGGCGAAAGGTTCCCGGCGGCGTCCTTGTATTGCACATAGACCGTCTTTGTCCCCCCGCCCGACGTGAGTGTCCAGGCTTTGGTCGTGGCGTAGGCCTCCCAGGCGTTCCAGTTAGTCCCGTCGTTGCTGAGACGCATCTGGGCCACCGTTCCGCTATTGTCCGTGGCGGAAAGGATGAGGGTCACCGAGGCTGAATCGGTGGCGCCCGCGCCGCCGTTGATCTTGATGGAGCCGGTGGGGGCGATGGAATCGGTGTTTATGGTGACGGTTTTGGAATCGCTGCCCGCCGGCCCGGTCACCGCGTGGCTGGCCGTGAAGACATTGTAGGCGGTGTAGGTATGCCAGGCGCTCCTCTCGCCGCTCATGCCGCCATCGCCGAAGTTCCAGACCCAGCTCGTGGCGCCGATAGACATGTCGGTGAACCAGACGGTCAGCGGGGGGTTGCCGCTGGCGGGCAGGGCGGCGAAATAGGCGGCGGGTTTGGTCGGTCCGCTGTACCAGGAACCGTTGCCAGGATCGTAGCCCCTGGTTGTCGGCGCCGCGCCCGTAAAGTAGGTGATGGTCGCGTTGTTAATCACCAGGCTCGAAACGGAGCTGCTGCCGACATAGTCGGACCCGGATTTCCAACCCCGAGCCGGATCATAGATGGCGTAAGAAACGTAGTTGCCCGCGCGCCAGGCTACCACACCGTCTATGTTCGTCATCCACGAAGAGGTGTCGCTGCCTACATAGGAGGAGCTGGATTGCCAACCCTTCGTCGGATCGTATACAACATAGGAAACATAGTTCCCGGCCCGCCAGTTGACCACACCACTTACGTTGGTCAGGACCCAGTGGGTGTCGCTGCCCACGTAGGTGGAGCTGTATTGCCAACCCTTCGCGCCATCGTACACAGCATAGGAAACGTAGTTCCCGGCGCGCCAGTTGACCACGCCATTTGCGTTAGTCAGGTTCCAGGCGGTGTCGCTGCCTACATAGGAGGAGCCGTATTGCCAACCCTTCGTCGGATCGTATACGGCGTAGGAAACGTAACTCCCAGCGCGCCAGTTGACCACGCCATTCGCGCTGGTCAGCGACCAGGCCGTATCGCTGCCGACGTAAGATGATGACTGGGCCCACTGGTTCTTGGTCAGGTCGTAGACCTTGTAGTAAACGTAGTTCCCTTCTCGCCACGTCTGCGCCTCCCAGTAGGGCGGCGGCCAGTAGGCGAGGGAATGATTGGCCCCGAAGACGGTCACGAGGAACAGCGCGGCTATGGTGGCTAAGTTACGAAGAGCGAAAAAGCGCGGCCGGAGATATCTGCTGGCTGACATATCCACCTCCCATCCCAACCCGTGGCAAGCCGGGGGGCGCCGCCACGCAGGGGCGACGCCCGAGAGGATCGGTAGCGTCGCCCTTCTATAGCAGATACTAGCACAAATCGGTCGAAATTATCAACAAGGCCCTCGCTCGGACTGAGCGGCAGGACAGGCAACCCTGCCTTGTCCCCGCGCGCCGCTCTCGCTCAGATTGGCTTCGATGTCCTTTACGGCGCCAGCGTTCCGGACTCCGTCAACTGTATCCAGTAACCTCGCCCCAGCTCCACGCCGGTGAAGCCCAGGCCGCCCGGCTTGGCCATCTCCCAGCCCAGAACCGGGTTGTAGCGGTAGAGTGTAGACCATTTGCCGGACAGGGAGGACAGATAAGTGTCTACCGGCATGGTCGCCTGCGACGAGGTGAAACCGATCATGCTCATCCCCTGCGGCAACGGGTAGGATGGCCGCGGCGCCAAAGGGTCGGCCGCCTTGGGGCGCAGGCTGAGGGTGGCGGCTTCCGAGGCGCTCACCCAGTACGCTTTGCCATCGATTATCTGGGCCAGGGCGCCGCCCCACCCATCGGCAGTTCTGCCGGCGAAGAGCCAGGCGCCATCCTGGAAGGTCTGCACCCTGGTAACGCCGGGAGCCCCGGCGAACACCGCGCTGACAGAGGAATCCGTCTGAGGTCCGGGCACGGAGATGAGATTCCAGCCCGCCGATAGCTGGATTTGGTTGCTGGATGGCGCTGGCGTCGCCGCCGCTGGCGTCGCCGTGCCAGTCGGCGTGGGGACGGGCGAAGGTGTAGCGGTGGGCGCAGGCGCGTCCGGCGAGCTGATCCGTTCCGCTTTATAGAACCCCTTCGTTGCTCCCTCAGGCCCAACAAGGGGGGTCTTCAGCCTCAGTCGCCAGACGACCTCCTTCTCAGGGGTGACCTCCACTATTCCACTTGAGCCCGTAATCAGCGTATTGCCATTCGGCAGCCGGTTGGCGTCCCTGACCGGGCGTCCGGCGGCGGTCGCAAATTGCCAGACGATGCGATTGAAGGCGGGATCGATCTCCACTGCCCGATTCGGGTCGGTCGCGTGATCGGCGGCAAGGACATTGCCATTGGGCAGCATGACAGGGTCGTGCTGTTCCCGGAAGATGCCCTCCCCGATGGTCCTCACAACGGTCCCCGAGGGGTCCACCTCGGCCACGAAATCGAAGTTCCGGAGACTGATGAGCGTGTTGCCGTTGGCGAGCCGGGACACGGCGTTGGTGTGCGTCCAGCCCTCCACATATATGTCCGTGAAGGGGGGACGGTTGAAGTGGTCTCTGGCGTACCAGGCCCAGACCGTCTCCCCTTTCTGATTCACCTCTTTGACCTGGGCGTCGTCTCTCTCGTCGTAGGCGCCGTACACGTAGAGGGTGTTGCCGTTGGGCAGACGGTCAGCATCATGGGAGACCTTGGCATCCAGGTGCGACCAGACGACCTTGCCCGTGCGGTCGATCTCGTATATGCCGTTGCGCGGCAGGACGAAGAGAACGTTGTTGTTGAGCAGCGGCTCGACATCGAACCCCGGATTGGTATATTGCCTCAAGGTGCTGGGGATCACATATTGCCAGATGATTTCGCCGGCCATATTGACTTCGATTATCCGGGGCCGCGACAAGTCGTGATTGTCGGGCAGGAGAGTCGTGCCCGGCCAGGCTTTAGCGGCGTCGTATACGTCGACGAGGAGGTCGGGGTCCACCGTGCCCCGGGGCACCGACGGCGTTGTCTCCGCCGGTGATTGGGCGAGTGAGAAGAGCGCCGAGGCGGCGACAAACAAGGCGACCACAGTGTTTTTCAATTTCCCGACCTTTCCCTGGAGAATCTGTCCGCGATCGATGGAGCCACGCATGGACACGGAGGTTGGGGGTCGGCCCCTGGCCCCTGGCGCCTGGCGCCGACCCGGCCGCTACCGTGGGAGAAATGATAAACCGGGCCCGTCCCGGGCGTCAAGCGGGCATCGGGAGGGCACAGGCATCGAAGGGGGATCCTGCGCGTGAGGCAGGGGCGTACGCGCCAGCCTTTCGATGAGGGTGATCGGGTTTCCCGCTACTGTGCCGTCACGGTCACTGCACCCCCGGAAGTCGAATAGACCCAGGCGCCTGTCCCGACCGGCAGGGTCGCCGACCCGAAGGAGATGGTGTAGCCCGTCTTGGCGCTGTACGTGTAGATCTTCTCAGCGGTGGCGACGGCGTCTTTCGTACCACTGGGGTTGCCGACCATCTTTGTCTGGCCAGGGCCAAGCGTGGTGGTGTAGAAGGATGAGCCAGCGCCGCTGAACGTCACAGTGGTCTCGGCGGCAAAATAGGCCCAATAGCCCCACCCTTCCGTGACGCCCTGAATGTTCGGCTGAAGAGTGTAAGATGCGCCTTCCTGGAAGGTGTACAGGATGTTGGCGGCGCCCGGGAAGGTTGTGCCCGCCGGACCGGCCACGAGGTTCCAGCCTGCGGAATACGTCACTTGTCGGCCACCCACGGGGGGTGGCGGGGGTGGGGCTACAGGAGTGGGCGTGGGGGTATAAGGCAGCGAAGGCGCGATAGTGGCAGTGGGCGTGGCCGAGCCCGGCAATGGCCCGCCGGTCGGCGACGGCGTTGCGGTCGTTGGTAATTGGGCAAGAATGCGGGCATCGAAGAAGCTCTGCCCGCCACGATCTCTGAGATGAAAGGCCAAGACGTTCCATCCCGGGCGAACACTGGACAGGGGGACATCGAAGCGGAAGTCATCCCGAGAGGGACAACCGTTGTAGGTAACTGAACCTGAGATTTGCGTGCCATTGAGGTATACCGCTACAACGTTATCATCTACGCTGGCCATGATTCGGACAGCGGCCACCCCTGCCGGAATCGAGACCCCCCGCCGCACCAGAAGCCTCGTGTTGGCCGGCCAACGAGTACGGACAGTGGCCTGCAGGCTGCAAGCGCCTCCAGAGCCGAAGGCGGCATCGGCAGCACTCCAGTTGGAATCATCAAAAGTCGGCCGTTCGAACCCCGGGGGTGGCGATTGCGTGTCGAGAAGGACTTGATAACGGTATCTCGCTCCATAGGGCGAGACTTCAAACGTGCCCGGCGGCGTGGCGGTGGGTGTGAAAGTGCGAGTAGGCGTGGGCGTGGGCGTGGGACTAGCCGTACGGGTCGAGGTTGGCGTTGGAGTTATGGTTGCGGTGGGCGGAGGCCCGTAGGTGGGCGTCGCCGCTGGCGTTGGCGCGGGGGGGGCCTCAGGTTGCGGTAAGCTCAGTCTCCCAGAACCGTACATGGTGTCCTTGGCCTGAGGCCCCAAGTCCAGTGCGTTCCTCTCCAGAAAGGCTTGCAACTCCTCCGGACCCCACGAGGGATAGGCGGACTTCACAAGGGCAGCCACCCCGGATACGTGGGGTGTCGAACTTGAAGTCCCAGCGAAGTTTTGTCGGCCATAGGTGGCCGTGGACACTCGCGTGGGCGCGGAGATGTCCGGCTTCATCCTGCCATCCAGGGTCGGCCCACGCGAGCTGTACGCCTCCAGTCCATCGTCGTTCCAGCGGGTAGCCGCCACAGTCAACGCGTTCGGCGAGTCCCCCGGTATGGCCAGGCTGCGGTCCGGGACCAGATACTGCAGCACCTGTTGGGACGAAGCGCCCCTGTCCAGGGTTGCTTGGCGCCGGCCCTGAGCGGAGTCCCAGATGCCCCGCAGAGTCTTGCCTTCCGCCCGATCGAGATCGAAGTCTTGCCATGCGCGGAGAATGTCCTCTCTTAGCTGGGGGCTGGATCTCAGGAGCAAAGCCTCCTTGGCTGCATGCCAGCGCACGGCGTCTTCGCCGGTAAGGAGCCCTCCTTCCCACCCCAGAGAATCCCAGGAGTCGAGGGCTGGCGCCAGGGTCTCCAGAACCTGAGCGAACTGGTCCCGCAACTCGGCGTCGGCCAGCAGTAGCCTGGCGACCTCCCCAGTGTGTCTGTTGAACAGGCGGACCAATTCGTTGCCCGCAGCGTTGCGGAGAAGGACTCCATCTCTGAAAGCGCGCAATTTGGCCAGGGTGTCGTCCTCTTTAGCGCGGCCCACCATCGTCGCACTGGCGCTGCACGGCTCAACCCTCCCCCCGACCCGCACGAAAAGGTCGAAGTCCACGTCTCGCTCCGCCCTGTGCCTGTAGATGGCGATGTGATACTCCCCAGCGCCGGCAGCTTGATACTGGATCACCTCTACCGGATCCAACCCGCCATTCTGGGTATTCCGCGACGAGGCAACCGATTGGGTGGACCCGCCCCGAAAAAGGTACAAGTCGAAGTCCTGGTTTCGCGAGAGCCAGTCATTCCATCTGAGCGCCACCTGTAGATACTGGCCTTGCTCCAGGGTTATGGTGTTCCCTTCATCCGACCCCGAGAAATTATGCCAGCCGTCTCCGTCAGGATCACTGTATAATCCGGACCAATGGGAATCGCCCTCATTGCCAGCAGCATTGACCCACAGGATGCCTGCCCGCCGCGCCCTCGCGACCATGTCGGCGACGTAGCCGGTCCCGTCCCCCGGGCCAGCGACGTAAAACCCGATAGAAGCGGAGATGATATCGACGCGCTGTTGAATGAGCCAGTCGACGGCGGCGCCCATTTCTACCTCTGTAGACGAATTCACCAAGTAGAGCCGAGCGTTCGGAGCTACGTCGGCTACGATCTCGGCCACTGCGGTTCCATGCTCGGCCGATCCCTGCGCTCCCTCTATGTTCTCGTCTGAGCGGAACGACTTGACAACGACCTCGGCGGGCAGTTCGTTGCCCAGTAGCTTCTTGTAGCCTTTGAAACCCACGTCGAGCACGGCTATCTTAACGCCTCTGCCTGTGATCCCGGTGGAGCGCCAGGATTCGGCGCCGATCCGGCCGGCGCCTTCGCTGGTCACCAGCGAGACCTGGGGTGTCTCCGGAAGTCTTATCCACCTGATTGCAGGAAGCTGGCTGATTGACGGGAGAGAGGAAAGGGAGGCCTGCAACTGAGCGCGCCCGCCGCTGCTCACTTCGATGGAGGCGCCCAGCCCCTCCAGATCCTCCAGCCAGCCTTGAAACCTTCCGCCGGTCGCCTCGGCCACAACCCTCACGCGCTCCTCTGCGAGGTGAACACCGCGCCGCTGTGCGAAACTCGTACCATCTGCATAGCTTCGTTCATAGCGCCACAGGAGTTCGGATAGCGCGAAGTCCAGCTTGTCCAACTTAGGGATAGCGTCGCCCTCAGTCCAGGAAGCGTCGAGCGCTTGTACAGAACCATAAGCAGGCCCCATCGGGAATGGCTGGCCGCTGGCCGATGGCAGGCCCCCAGCCAGGATGCTGGCGCAGACGGTTGCCGGGAAAAGGAGTCGCCGCACGCATCGCCCCGTCTCTCCTAATCTCATGTTGCCTCCTCCAGGGGCCGAAATGGTGTCTGACCATCGCCCTGGCAGCGCCCATTCACGGGAGCAGGGTCGCTGATCCGCTCATGTTGATCAAGTACCCTCGGCCATAGTCCACGGAAGTGAACCCGGAGCCGGGTTTGGCTATCTCAAAGCCTGAGACCGGATCGTATCGAAACAGGGATTCCCATTTGCCTGATATGGAAGCCAGGTAGGCGCTGAGATTGGCTGAAGGAGCCAGATCTGGATTAACGTAGCCAATCATGTTCCAGCCCGGGCGAAGCGCATGGCTGGGAGCGGGCTTGCCCTTGGGCTCGTACCTGTAGGTCAGCCGGCCATCGATCGGCGAGTTGACCCAATAACCATCGCCCACGTCAATCTCCCTGAGCGTACCGGACCACACGCCGCCGGACGCGGTAGCGTAGTCCCACTCGCGTCTCTCCGTGTTGAAGTGGAAGACCTTGTCGGCGATGCCATCGAACACGTCTCCGACCGAGGGCTCAGCCAGGTAATAGGGCGCGGAAATGAGGTTCCAACCCTTGGAGAGAACAACCGTCCCGGGTGTGGGCGTTGCGGTGGCTGCAGGCGCGGCGGTCGGTGCTGCGGTTGGTGCGGCCGTTGGCGCAGGTGTGGCGGTCCGCGTTGGTGTTGGCGCGCGCGTGGGCGTGGCGGGCGTGGTGCCGCCGCCTCCCCCACCTCCACTTCCGCCGCCGGGGCCAGGGGCCGGCGCGGGCACTGCAGGAGCGGTCAGGGCAAAATAGCTGAGATGCGTCGTGTACCCGCAGGCTGTCTTGGTGGCCGTGTTTACTGTGATGTTAGAAAGATCCTCCCAGAGAGCCGTGACCGGATTGTACTGCTTGATTTTCAAATCGTTCGGATTGACGCCCGGTATTTCCGCGTCTGTGTAAGCGAAGCAGATTCGGACGGGCCGTGTAAAGGTGAAACCGGTTATCGACAGGCCGGTGACCGGGTTAAAGGCGTTTATGGTGACGCGCCTGCCCGCGAAAGTGAAGCCCCCGGGCGCCGTGGGGTACGCTGGATCAGCAGCATACCTCGTGATCTGGAAGTTGGCGCTAGATGCAATGTCGCCAGGGGCGACGGTCAGACTGGCGGTGCCGTCATCCGAGGTAACCGGGCCGCCCGTTGCCGGGTCAATGCTTGTCACCGGCCCCGGGTAACTGGGCGCTGGAGTGTACGTTGGTGTTGGCGAAGGCGTAACAGTAGCAGTTGGCGTGGGCGTTATGGTCGGCGTCGGCGTCGGTGTAGATGTAGGCGTAGGTGTGAGCGTGGGCGTCGGCGTGGTGGTGACCGTTGCGGTTGGGCTTGGGATCGGGGCTGCCGCTTCCACCCACGACCGATAGTCTTCAGCCACATTCCTGAAGGGAGGGACGTCGGCGTTCAGGCTCCAGAATAGCAGGCCCAGATAGCCATTGTCCTTCGCTAGATTCAATTTCCCCGACACATCTTCTGACTTGGTTTCGCCGATCAGCACCGGCTTATCAAGGTTAAGTTGAGCCACGGGTGGAGGATTGGCCACATACCAGTGGAACTGGTAGATATCCAGGCCAACTTCTTTCCAAGCCTGAAGGTCAGGCCAGTCTTTGGAGCCAAGCGTAACCTTGGAGTTGGGGGCCTCATCATGGATCATGTGGACGAAGTCCCTGACGAAAGTTTCAAGGTCCAGGCGGCTGACAGCCCCAGCATATTCCGGTTCGTTCATAACCTCCCAGGCGAAGATGCTACTCTGATTGGCGAAACTTCGGATCAGGGGGCGAAAGAGATTCACCAGGGCTTGACGTTTGCCCGGATCGGAGATCAGGTCAGGGCGCTCGCCGACCGGAGTCCCGCTTTCACTGGAGACGCCGTCAGCTAAAGTGAAATCGAATAGGACGGGGATCAGTTTGAGATCGTACTTCACAGCGGCATTCACCAGCGTCTCAAAGTCTGCCAGAGCATAAGAGTCAAAGCCGGTGGGAACGCCCTGAGCATCGAAGAGAACGCCGCTGCGCAAATCGCAAAAGGCGAAAACCCGGACCGTGCCCGCCCTCTTCTGCGACAGGAAATCAAAATCCGTTTCGAGGGCGCTCTGGTTGCTGGCAAAGCCTCCATGATTCCCGCCCCAGGGGTGACGGCCAATATCCCAGCCGTAGTTGCGCCACGGCAGATTCGCGCCGCTGTGCCCTACGAAGCTTTGCGAAGAAGGCGCTGACGTGGGGGTGACCGTGGCCGTGAACGTAGCGGTTGGCGTGGACGTGTTCGTCGGTGTGGAAGTCGCCGTCCCGGTGGGTGTCGGTATCGGAGTGGCAGTGGGTGTGCTGGTGATGGTTGCCGTGGGTGTTGGAGGAGCGTATGTCATCTGCCAGTATGGGTTCAGTCCTCGTTCAGCGAAAATGAACCATGCTGTGGCCCCGACGTGCAAGCGGTTGAAGTAGACCCAGTCGAATCCAGTGGTCAATCCATCGGCGGGAGCAGCCACGATCCCCTTGCCGTTCCCATTCGAGGCTGTCTTCTGCACTTGTCTGAGCCCGGCCAAGTAGAGTTGGCCTTTGTCCCATTGCCCCAGTCCCCAATAGGCGACGACCATTTGAGCCGTCCCCTCAAACCAGGGCATGTCCTTGTCGGTGTTGAAGTCGAAGCCATCGTAGCTGCGCCGTACGCTCCGATGGTTCGTCTCAGCGTAGGCGACGGCGCGCCGTGTCCGCTCGTTGGCTCCAAACGCCAGGAGCGACCACGCCTGGGCATCCAGCGGGATAGCCTGGGCGTTTGGCGTGACGCCGTCGTCTAGGGTGCCCGTGTAGTAATAACCCTCCGGTTCCTTCCACATGGCCTCCACGAAGTCACGGGCGCGCTGCGCCCGCTGCCGCCACTTGGAATCGCCTGTCGCGTCATAAAGACGTTGAAAGGCGACGTACAGATCCAGATTGTGCTCCGTCGACTTCCAGAGCAGCTTAGTCTGGCCTGGTTTTTCCCAGCCGACATAACCGCCAGTGTAACCACCCGCGCCGCGAGAATCGCCCGCGTGGGCCTCGATCCAATCACCCAAGGCCGTGGCCGCAGCAAGGTAGCTCGCTCCTCCCCAGGTGTTGTAGTAGTTCAGCAAGGCAATGATCACCCAAGCCAGATTTCCGGTGCCTGAGCCGACCTGCTCCCTATCCTCGCGCCAAGCTCGGTCCTCCCTGTCCGACCATCCGGGCATAGCGGCCGTGCCTACTCGGTTGTTCGGCGTCCATCCTGGTGCGAGTACCAGATCGCCTGCCTTATAGGCGTTTCTGAGCCGGCCATCAGTGTAGTAGCGGTCGTGGCTTTGAGCGTAGACGAAGGCGTCGGCCAGCGATTTCGCCCGGGATTGGTCTCCAGCAGCAGTAAAGGCAATCAACGCGACGGCGTTATCATAGCTGAAGGCCACATTCCTGAGAATGGTGTCAAAATCCGCTGCAGAGCAAATCGTCTCATAGCTTGCCAGGAGCCGGAGGTCCTCAAGATGGGGCTTATCGTAACGGATGTCATCCAGATAGAAGGTAATGCCCCGGCCATTATTCTGTGGAGCGTTGGTCGCCCACCCGAAGCCCCCAAGAACGTAACGCAGATCGATTCCTGTCAGATTAATAGTGTATTGTACATACTCGGCAGCGAGAGTGACATAGCCAGTCGAGACCTTCGGGGACGAGTCGGGATACGGAAACCCGGCGATTGGAAGGCCCGTGTCGGCGTTCCGGCCAACGCCGAAAGCGAAGAACTCAACGCGCTCTCCTCCTTGTGTCCCCCGGGCCCAGAAAGTCAACTTGGTGGCCCCACGGAGGTCAATTCCGGCGTCAGGGTAATCGCCCCAGTTCGGCCGAGGCTGAACATCCTCGGGCAGCAGAACACCATTTTGGAAATACCACCCACCCCAGGAGTCGAAGCGACTGGGCGAAAACGTATTCTTAATGGCCGTGCAACCTGAATGTACCGCTTCAGTAGAGGCGTCATCAATCATCACATCACTCTGCATTTTGCCGCGATGAAGGAAGTGATTGCCTGCGGCACCATCGTCAGTATAAACATCGAAGGCGCCGTGGTACTCGTCCATGACGTCTACAAGATGCTGATAGGCGTCGCCAAGAGGAGTACTGGCGCTGCCCGCGGGCAAGACAACCTCGGCCACGCCGAGAACCGCCGCGCAGATAGTGAGGGTTAGCCACACGCGCTTCATCGCTTTTGGCCGCCTTCGCCGTCTCGGCGAGCTACCCCCCAGCTACACAGCCCCAACTTCGCACCCCTAGCCTACCACCGCCGGGCGGGGCTGTCAACAGATGCTTCAGGGCGATGCAACGCTGAATCGGGCACAATTGCGCCACTGGGGCCACAATCGGCTTCGAAATCGTCCATACGCAGACACAGGATTGTCTCGGGCTACAGGCCGCTTTCATGGGCTGGAAAAAGGGGGAGGATTTACGGGGGACTCGTGGGCCGCTACCCTCCCCGGAACACCACCAGTATTGCCAGCGACGTGAAAGCCCACAGAAGGATATCGGCGATGAGGGGGCCGTCGGTGAGAAGGATCTCCTCCGGGCTGCCGCCCAGGTTGCGACGGTGGATGAGGAAGAGGTAACGGAAGACGCCGTAGAGCACAAAGGGGATGGTGAGCATCATAGCGTGATTCTGCGGCAGGTTGGGCGCGACGAAGGTGTAGAGGCTGTAAGCGATGACCGTGGAGGAGGTAACTACCGAGATCATCTCCTCCACCAGCGCTGGCGTGTACTCGCCCAGAGTGCCGCGGTGGTTCTCTGCCCCGTCGTTCAACATCAGAAGCTCATGGCGGCGTTTGCCCAGGCCCAGGAAGAGCGCGCCCAGCAGAGTGACGATGTAGAGCCAGGGAGAGATGGGAACGGCCAGCACCACTGCCCCTCCCACGGCGCGCAGCACGAAACCGCCAGCGATGGTGAGCACATCGACAATGACGACTCGCTTCAACAGGAAGGAATAGGCCAGCATGACCACCAGGTAGCCGCTTAGCACCAGCCCGACGCCAGGAGACAGGGCGAAACCCAACGATAGCGCTCCCAGCGCCAGGACGGCCGCCGCGACGACGGCATAGCCCCTGCCCAGCTTTCCGGAGGCCAGGGGCCGGTTCCTCTTCACCGGGTGGGCGCGGTCTTTTTCCATGTCCACCAGGTCGTTGACCAGATAGTCGCTGCTGGAGATGAGACAGAAGAGGAGAAAAGCCAGCGCCACCTTGAGAAAAGCCGGGATGAACTGGTCCAGGCGGAGCGGCTGCCAGTACAAGTTGATGGTGAAGACCAGGGGCAGGAGAACGATGAGGTTCTTCGTCCACTGCTTGGGGCGCATGGTGATGAGCAGATATTTCAATGAGTTTTCTATCGTGATGCCCCGCTAGCCCGGACTTAACACCATACAAGTAAAGTTGCGCGCGCCTTTCAGCCACCAACCGTCAGCCGTCAGCTTTCAGCAGTCATCATTCTGCCGACCGCTGATAGCTAACAGCCATTTGAGAATGATACCCTGCGGAGCGAGCGGCGTCAACCGTTGCGGGCCACTTTGAGTGTATCGCCGCGCCCCTTGACAACGCCGGCCGCCTGTGCTAAGTGTTAGATTGGCTTTTGGACTCGTCGAGACGGCCAGTTCCCCGATAGGGATTCAGAAAATGACTACTTCTCCCCCTTCCGACAGCAGGATCGCCCCTTTTGTCCAGCAGTGCAAAGAGATGTTCTCTCAAAGGCGGCTCATCCTGGTCAGCAACCGTGGGCCCGTGGAGTACCGGGTGGGGGAGAACGGCGAGCTCCAGGCGCGCCGGGGAAGCGGAGGCGTGGTTACCGCTTTGAGCGCAGCCAGCCAGTACGCCGAGCTGACGTGGGTCGCGGCCACTATGAGCGAGGGGGACCGTCTGGCCGCCGAAAAGTCCGGCGGCGCTCCCATAAAGTCGCCGATCCCCGGCCAGAACTTCCTCCTCAAGTTTGTTGTCTGCCCCAGGCCAGCCTACCACAAGTATTACAATGTCTTCTGCAATCCCCTCCTCTGGTTCCTCCAGCATTACATGTGGAACGCAGCGCGCACGCCCAACATAAACGCGGCTATCTACGATGCCTGGGAAAACGGCTATGTCCCGGTGAACCAGGCCTTCGCCGATTCGGTGCGGGAAGAGATCAGGGATGATGAGGCCGCACCTTTCATCATGCTCCAGGACTACCACCTCTATCTCGCGGCGGGCCAAATCCGCAGCCAGGTGCCCAACGCAATCCTGCAGCATTTCACGCACATTCCCTGGCCGGCGCCACGCTATTGGCAGCTCCTTCCCCAGGCCATGAGAATCGCCATTCATGAAAACATGTGCGCTAATGATATCGTTGGCCTCCAGACGCTGGTGGATGCCCGTAACTTTCTCCTCACTTGCGACACCTTCCTGGAGAAGGCGGAGGTGGACTATCGGCGACGCAAAGTCTGGCACAACGGCCATCTCACCTCGGTCAACCCTTATCCAATCTCCATAGACGTGTCGGAGCTTCAGCGCACCGCCCGCTCATCGCGCGTGCGGGAGTACGAGGAGCGGCTGCGCTCCCACTGCGGTGAGCACACCATCGTTCGCGTCGACCGGGCGGAGCCGAGCAAGAACATAGTGCGCGGCTTCAGGGCCTTCGAGATGCTGTTGGAGAGCCATCCGGACCTGGTCGGAAAGGTCAAGTTCCTCGCCTTCCTGGTCCCATCGCGGACCCACATCCGGCAATATCAGAGATACAACGAGGAGATAACTGCCCTCGTGGAGGCCATCAACGCCAGGTACGGGAAAGACGGGTGGAAGCCCATCGAAGTCTTCTACGAGAACAATTACCTGCAAGCCATCGCGGGAATGCGGCTCTACGACGTGCTCCTGGTAAACGCTGTGATTGACGGCATGAACCTGGTGGCCAAGGAAGGGCCGACGGTCAACAATCGAGATGGCGTCCTGGTGCTCTCGGATTCGGTGGGCGCTCACGAGCAGCTCAAAGACAGTGTGCTTACCATCGCGGCGGCTGACCTGGAAGGCACGTGCCGCGCGCTGTACGCTGCCCTGACCATGTCCGCCGAGGAGAGAAGCAGCAGGGCGGCCGCCTTGAAAAAGGCAATAGAGGGGGAGGACTTGCTCAACTGGCTGACCCGTCAGTTCGAGGATATGATGACCCTAGCTTAGCTTCTCAGCCAGCCACTCCAGGAACCGCTCTACCTCAGAAACCCCCTCAAGGACATAGTCCGCGTTTTCCAGCAGCGGAAGCGGCGATTCCCCGCTTGCCACTGCCAGGGCCAGGCCCCGAAACGCTCCCCGGCTCAGAGCGTGAAGGGCGCCGAAGGCATCCACATCGGTGAGGTCATCGCCCACGTAGATGGCTCCGCTGAGGCCGTGCTCCCGCATCAACCATTCCACGGCGAAGCCTTTGTTGAGGTCGATTGGCGGCCGGAGCTCTATCACCTTGCGTCCCTGGGTGATCCTCAGGCCGCTGGCCGATGGTGAGAGAGCGATAGAAATCAGGATGTCCCGCCGGGCGTCTTCCGGGTCCGAGGCCATACGGTAGTGGACGGCACCGGTGAGCCCCTTGTCCTCCAACAGGACGCCGGGGCAGCATTCAACGTTGCTGATCTCGCGAAGCGCCAACTTCACCTGGTCGCGGTATTCCTCGGCCCTGGGACTGAACTCCAGCTTTCCGATCTCGTTGACCCATTCCAGGCCATGGTTGCCGAGGTAGACCATCCCCTCCACTCCTACCATCTCCCGAGCCTCCAGCGCCGGCCGACCCGAGATGGCAGCGACCACAGCCAGCTTGTCCACCAGGCGGGCGAGCGCCTCGCGGCAGCGGGGTGAGACCCGGGCTTCCGCCGGTGAAGGGGCGATCTCGCTGATGGTGCCATCGACATCGGTGATGAGGCCAAAAGGGCATCGCGCGAGCAGCGCTTCCACTTCATCCAGGTGCTGGAAGAGGTTGTCAGGACTCATCGCTCAGCATCCAGCTTTCAGCTTTCAGCATTTCTCGTTCATCCTCATCATTGGTATGAAAATGGGAAGCTTACACATACCGCGCACTAAAGTACGCGGTATACCCCGTACTTCAGTGCGGGGTATAGAAACACGATTTTCATACCTGGTGGTGCCGGTGTCAACCGGCATGGACGGTTCGTCACTCATCACTCATCACTCATCATTCCCGTTTTATCACCACCCGGTGGGGGAAGGGGATCTCGATGCCCTCTTCGTCGAAGGCTTTCTTAAGACGGCGCCTCAGCTCCCCCATGACCTCCCACTGTTTGATGGGACGGGTCTTGCCCAGGACCTTGATGGCTATGCCCGATTCCTGAAACTCGTCGACTCTCAGGACGTGAGGCGCTTCGAGCACCAGGGGAGCATATTCCTTATCAGTCGCCAGCTCCCTTCCCACCCGGTCGATAACTTCGATCACCCTGTCCAGGTCCTCTTTGTAAGCTACGGTGACGTTCATGTTCACTTGAGACCAGCCCCGGGTGAGGTTGCTTGCCACTCGAATTTCCCCGTTGGGGATGGTGTGGACCGTGCCGTCCAGGTCGCGCAGCACAGTACGCCTGAGCCCCACCTCCTCCACCAGTCCCGATACCCCGGCCACCTTGACCACATCTCCCTTGCGGAACTGGTTTTCCACCAGAATGAATACGCCGCTCATGATATCTTTCACCAGGCTCTGCGCCCCGAAGCCCACGGCGATGCCGACGATGCCCACGCCCGCCAGGACCGGGGCGATGTCCAGTTCAAGCACGGATAGCGCCATGAAAGCGGCCGCCAGGGAGATGGCGATGGCGCCGATTCTAATTGTGAAGTGACACAAGGTGGCCGAGCGCTTGGCAATTTCTTCCGGGTGCTCCTCCTCCCCTTTAACGATAAGCGTGCACATATGCGGGGCGGCCCTCTTCAGCGCCGCGTAGACCGCCAGGGCCAGGACTGCAATAAGAATGAGCCGCAGGCCGTGGCCCAACAGCCAGGCCGCTATCAGGTACCAGTCGATTGCAACCGCGGCCATTTCCTATCCTCCATATGGGGAAAGCCGTAACCTGCCGTATCTCGCTATGTTAAGTCGGCGCCGCCACGGTGTCAAACGCAGATTCGATTGGCGATGATCTCACCGTTCTTCATTCATCATTCAGCACTCATCATTTAGCTTATTCTCACCAGCCCCTGGTTGCCATCCACCTCCACCTCCTGGCCGGGGGCGATATGGTTTGTCGCCTCGGGGATGCCGACCACGGCGGGGATGCCGTACTCGCGGGCGACTATGGCGCCATGCGACATCATCCCCCCAGCCTCCATAATAAGCCCACCCGCCGTCAGGAACAAGGGCGTCCAGGCGGGATCGGTGGAGGGGGCCACCAGAATCTCACCGGGCTCCAGCCGCGCTCCGGCCGGGTTATGGACTACCCTGGCCTTGCCCCTGGCCACCCCAGGGGATACACCCGTGCCGGCCAGCATGTTCTCGCCGGCGGCCAGCGCCTCACCGTAAAAGGCCTCGCCCTCGCTGGTGATGACGTGAGGCGGGCGGCGCCGATGCAACTCGGTCTCGTAGGCGCGACGCCGGTCAACGACAAGCTTCCGCAGGTCCAGGCCGCCGTCGTTCCACTGGTCATCGATAGTCAAAAAGAAGATGTCTTCGGGCTGGTCGAGGCGGCCCAGTTTGGTAAGCTCCCTGCCCGCGCCCAGAAGCATGTCGCGCAGGGCCTCAAACATCCATACCACATAGAACTTGGGCGTCTCCCGCAATCCGCCCAGTTGGCGATACCGTCGCAGGAAGAAGCCCAGCATGGCCGCCTTGAGCCATCCACCGGGCAGCCGACGAGCCTGGGCGACCAGCTCAGCGACGGCCCGCTCGCCTGCCGCCGCTTGAGCGGCGAAGTGGCGGTCTGGCGCCTTCTCCTGGTCTTCCAGGGCGAGGTAGTTCTGCAGAATGCCAAAGAGGTAAGCGGGGTCGTCTTTCCACCGTGGGACGCCGATGTCTATCTCCCGCAGGCCGCGGTGCCCGTAGCGGGCCAGAAAGGCCGCTATTCCCCGCTGGGCTGTCTCCGGAAGGGCGCCTTCGAAATAGCGCACCGCCAGGGCCGGGGGTCCGCCCGTCGTCAGCGCTTCTCGAGATGCAGCGTCCGCTCTCAGCCTTTGCGCCAGGGCCCACAGCTCCAGGTCCATCGTTGTGGTCATATTGTGCGGAAGGCCCTGTCGGGCCACCGTCATGAGACGCTCATCCAGGCCCCATTCGTGCACCAAGGCCTCCGCCCGCTTCAAGCAGAGCATGCCGCCAGCCACCAGGGGAATGAGGTGGGGGAAGAACACCTCCCTCAGCCCATCGCGTGTAAAGCGCTGGACGAACTCGGCCTGCTGGCCCAGCGCCCTGGGCGCGTAAGCCTCCTCCCGGAGTGCAGCGAGCCGGGGGACGACTTTTTCAGTTACGCGCCGCCGCGCCGCCGCCGGGAAGGCCACGCTGGATGCGACCCTGGCGAGGATAGGGAGGATGGTCCGCCAATAGCGGGCCAGCAGCTTCCGCGCCGCACCTCTTGCGCTTTGCCTGACGGGCCGGAGCCGTGGGTCGGCCAACAAGCGCTCGACGATGCGACCGGCTACCGGGTCGATCTGTGGCAGGGAAAACCGCAGCAGCATGTCTCTCCAGGGCCTTGTCCTCAACATGGTTGTGAAGTCCGCGAAGATGCGGCCACCCAGCACGACCAAGCGGGGCCCGGTCCTCAGCACCTGCCCGGTTACCGTGAAGACGCAGGCGCCCATGGGGGTCAAGGGCTCAACAATGCCCTGGAAGAAGTTGGCGGAAACGTACACATGTAGCTCCCCTTCCGGGGCGTTCGGTGGCGCCGGATAGAGGGAGGTGATGGGACGGCTCTGCACGAAGTAAAGCTCGCCGCCGGAAAAGGCCCACTCCACGTCCTGGGGCCAACCGAAATGCTCCTCGATCTTCAGGCCCAGACGGGCCAACTCGATGATGGCGTCATCGGGCAGAGCCTCGACGCTGCTGGCGTCATCCGGCACTTCCACTTTAGCCGTGCCCCCGCCGGGGACCGGAGTGACCTGCACGGTTTTGGCGGACACTTCCCTTGAAATGAGACTCAGGGTGCGCTTCTCGACCACATAGCTGTCTGGCGACACGAGCCCGCTGACCACGGCATCGCCCAGGCCCAGGCTGGCCTCGATGGTCACCTCAGTGCGTTTACCCGAGACCGGGTTGGCCGTGAACATCACGCCCCCGGCCTCCGCCGCCACCATGCGCTGCACCACCACCGCCAGCGAGACGCTGGTTTGGGGGATGCCGTGGCGCTGGCGGTAGGCAATAGCCCGGTCGGTCCAGAGGGACGCCCAGCAGCGCCGTAACGCCTCCAGCAGAGCCTCTTCGCCGAGGATGTCGAGGTAAGTCTCCTGCTGCCCGGCGAAAGAGGCCTCCGGCAGGTCCTCCGCCGTGGCCGACGAGCGCACGGCGACCGGATAGGCGGCCAGAGGCTGGTAGGCAGCCACCACCTCCCGCCGAATATCATTTGGGATGGCGGCCTGGCAGAGTAGCTCCCGGATCGCGGCGCCGGCGGAGTCGCCCGCTTTTTCGAGGCCAGCAAGCAAGTCCGGCAGGCGCGAGCCAATTCCCTGTGAGCCGGCCACCAGCTTGTACGCCTCGGTTGTCACGCAGAAGCCGTCGGGCACGTTGAAGCCCGCCCTCATCAGCTCGCCAAGATTGGCTGCCTTGCCTCCGGTCAGGGCGAGCGAAGAGCGGTCCAGGCCGCGGAGGGGGACTACTAATGGTGACGTAAAGGACATGCGGCCCTGCCGAGCTGAAAACAGATTCGTCACGCATCGAATCGCGATGCATGTATAATAACTCTTTAGTCAGCCGGATGCACAGGGCACGTCTTTGCTGGCGGGCGATGGCCAGAAAGGTCAATGATGGAGGCTGGAGGACGCCAATGATGAACTCGAAGGCTGGCCAAGCGAACTCCTCCAGCTCCAGGCGTGAGCGCATAAGCTGGTATTTCTACGACTGGGCCAACTCCGCCTTCGCCACGACCATTCTTGGGGTGTTCCTGGCCCCGTACTTAACGACGGTCGCCAAGGCGGCGAGCGATGCCAGCGGCTTCGTCTATCCCCTGGGTATCCAGGTGAAGGCCGACTCCTTCGCCCCTTACGCCGTATCGCTGGCAGCCATGCTTCAGCTTATGTTCTTGCCCCTCCTGGGCGCCATCGCTGACTACTCCCACCGGAAAAAGCAGATGCTGGCGCTTTTCGCCTGTCTCGGCGCTCTGGCAACATCGGGTCTCTATTTCCTCCAGGGCACAAACTACCTGCTGGGCGGCGGCCTCTTCATCCTGGCGAACCTCGGCTTCGGCGCGTCGATTGTCTTCTATTACGCCTTCTTGCCTGAGATCGCCGCTCCGGACGAGCGCGATTCAGTCTCCTCGCTGGGGTGGGCTCTGGGCTATCTGGGCGGCGGACTGCTCCTGGCCCTGGACTTGGCGCTGGTCTCCCAGGCGGAGACGCTGGGGCTAACCACGGGTCACGCCGTGCGCATAGCGATGGCGTCGGCGGGCGGGTGGTGGGCCGTTTTCACGCTGGTTCCCCTGGTCGGACTGAAGAACCGCCAAGCGGTGAGGCGTCTGCCTCCGGGCTGTAACTACCTTACAGCAGGCTTCCATCAATTGCGCCATACCCTGAGCAAAGCGCGCCAGTATCCTCAGACGCTCCTGTTTCTGCTCGCCTATCTGTCATACAACGATGGCATCCAGGCCGTGATCGTAATGACCTCCCAATTCGCGCAGGAGGAGCTGTGGATCTCGATCTCGATGCTGCCCGCTTTCATCTTGATGGTGCAGTTCGTCGCCTTCTTCGGGGCGATCACCTTCAACTACCTGGCCAAGGGGGTGGGCGCCCGGCGCGCCATAATGACCAGCCTGGTGATCTGGACCGGGGCGCTGGCCTACGCTGCCAGCCTGCTGGAGACCACCTTCCAGTTCTTCGTTCTCGGCGCCGTAGTCGCTATCGTGCTCGGGGGTAGCCAGGCGCTGAGCCGGTCTGTCTTCTCGCTGATGGTCCCCAGGGGACAGGAGGCGGAGTATTTCAGTCTGTACGAGGTTGGCGAGCGGGGCACTAGCTGGCTGGTGCCCCTTCTCGTGGGCCTCGTCCTCCAGTTCATCGGCAGCTATCGCCTGGCTATCCTCGTACCCGTCGCCTTCTTCCTCGTGGGCCTGGCTTTGCTGAGCAAGGTGGATGTCCGCCGGGCCGCCCTGGAAGCGCGCCAGGAGGCGCCTTCGAAGGCCTGACCTGGTGGAATTGGGCGCGCTAGACCTTTTGAGCGACTATGCTGGCGATGGCCTTGAAAGGCTCGATGACGCCCTCGCGGTAGCGGAGGACGCGGAAGTCGCGGAACATGTCGAGAAGCTCGTTGTGGCGAAGGAGGAAATCGGGGTTGCTGGGCTTGCCGAACCGCGCCTGGTCGACGATATAGGTCTCGTAGACGGCCATGCCGCCCGGACGGAGCCCGGCCTTGATCTGGGGGAAGAGATTGCGCTGGAGATAATTGAAGCAGATGATCACATCGTAGGCGCCCGGCTCGATGGAGTAGTCGCCTTCGAGATCGGCGACGACGGCCTTGATGGTCACGCCAGCCTGTTTCGCCGCCTGTCGGGACTGCTCGACGGCTTCAGCGGAGATGTCGATACCCTCGACATCGAACCCCAGCCGGGCGAGGTAGATAGCGTTGCGACCGCTCCCCATGGCGACATCGAGGGCGCGCCCCTTGGGCAGCAAGCCAATGTTCTCGACCAGGAACGGCGCTGGTTCAGAGTCGTGCTCGTGAGTATGAGGCATATGTCAGCTACAGACCAGAAGATTCCCTCGCCCTCGATGGGAGAGGGCTAGGGTGAGGGTGAAATCGACCGCGCACCCTAGGCTTCGCTCGAGTGCTACGCGTTCACGATCTCGATAGCCTTGGCCGGGCAAGCGTGGACGCAGTCGCCGCAGGCGCGGCAGGGGGACATGGCCATGGGCGCCTCGTAGGGCGCGTCCTGCCGCAGCGACCGGCGCGGGCACGCCGCCGCGGCAGCGCAGATGCCGCCGTCGCACTTGTCGGGCTGACACCTATCATAGAGCACCTGGGCCATCTTGCTCTGCATCCAAGCACCTTGACGGGCCTGTCGGCCCACTACAAAGGGTGAGAACGCCGTCGGGCAGGGGCCTCTCCATGAGGAAGACAGGTTCCCCGCGAGAACGCCGTAGGGCTGGGGCTTGTCCCCTGCCGCCGGCGGTGGATTATCCTCGTAGGACCTCTCCGGACATCTCAGGCAGACCGCCTCTGATTACCAGCCTCAGGTGGGGCGAGCGGGTGGGCAGTAAGGTCGGGATGACCCGCCGCCGCTGGAGAAAAACGAGTATACCCTCTTGCCCTCGCCGCCGCACCTGGGGCACTTCGCCTCGCCGTCACCTTCGGGCGCATTCTGGCGAAGATCGAACTTGGCTTTGCATTTCCTACACTGGTACTCGTAAACGGGCACGATTTCCTCCTTTGACCTCTCCCTAAATCCCTCCCCGTGTCGGGGAGGGACTTGCTTTCAGCTGTCAGCGGTCAGCTATCAGCTCTCAGCCACCCCGACCCCCACGTTCGTGTATTTTGTGGTCAGAACCGTCCCCCATTCATCATTCCGCATTCATCATTCAGCATTTCCGTCCTGTTCGTCCTGTTTATCCATGTGAATGCGGATACGGCGTTCAGCGGTCAGCCGTCAGCTTTCAGCTACCCCGACCCCCACGTTCGTGTATTTTGTGTATTTTGTGGTCAGAACCGTCCCCCATTCATCATTCCGCATTCATCATTCATCATTTCCATCCTGTTTATCCATGTGAATACAGCACTCTCCTCCTCTCCAACTGGTCCGCCTGGACCTCCCGGAGCAGCCGGATAGCCTCCGAGATGCGCGGATCGGACAGGGAGTAATAGATGGTCGGCCCAACGCGGCGGACCGTCGCCAGCCCATGCTCCCTCAAAAGCGCCAGGTGCTTGGACACGTTCGACTGCCCCAGTCCCAGCCGTCGCGCCAGCTCGCCCACCGACACCTCGCCCTTGCCGAGCTCGTTGATGATGAGGAGCCGGTTCGCGTCCGACAGGGTCTTGCAGAACTCCGCGTGGAGCCGGTAGATGGCCGCCCTCTCGCTATCTTCCAACTGCTGGCCTGCATACATGTGACCAATTGCTCATATACTCATATTATCAGGGAAAGAGGAGGGTTTGTCAAGGGGGAGCGGGGGGGTAATTGGGGAAAGCGGGAACCGACGCAGTGGCTCCGAGCTACATTAACATGGATGTGCAGGATATACAGGATAATCTCTCCACAGTTCCAATCCTGTTGATCCTGGATATCCATGTTATCCATCTCGTGCAGGACGTGCCTCAGAATGAGGGCGCCAAGGTTTGGTCGCCCAGCCGCTTCAAACCGGGATAACCTCGTCCCTGACGATATGGAGACGAATCACTCGAGGCCCGCCCTCGTCGCCGAAGTGGCAGCGCACGGCGTCCTGCGCCATCGCCTTGAGTTCCTCCAGGGTGTCAGCCTGCGTAAAGATGGAATGGCCCAGCGCCCTGGCCTCATAGCCGCCCTCGGGTGATTCATTTACGGCAAATATGATCTCGGTGTCCGCCATGTTGTCCCCCAAAGTCCGGCCTGAACTCATTATGCCAAAGGCGAAAGGGACGTGAACTCCAAAACCTGGGGCTCATCTCCGATGTGCGGCATGAAGATCGGACGATAGCCATGAGTGGCGTAGGCGTGCTCGGCAAGTGAGGATAAGTCGGGGTCGCTATCGACCACTTGTCCATCCAGGGTTGCCACATACTTGCCCTTAAAACGGCGCAGCAGTTCGTCCCGATGTTCATCCAAATACTTGGCCCACGAGTCCAACAGTTCCTTCTCCGTCGACTGAACGCTTTTCGTTACCCTGGTCCTGGCCATTGTCAGCCTCCGCTCTGTCTGGTACCTCGTTGGTTGCCCCCTGCCATGAAGAACAGTAGCATCTGGGAGTGCGCGGCACAACAGGCGCCCCGACAGGGTCTTGTAGGACTCCGCCTGGAGCCGGTAGCTGGCCGCCCTCTCGGCCCCCTGGCTGGGCGGTCTAAGATAAGGCCTGGCCGAACGGTTTGGGCTTTTCCAGCTTTCTACACTTCGTCGCCCACTGGTAGTCCATCCGGTCAAGCTCAAGGCTTCCAAGGATGATATCATCGGGCTTGAGTATGGCGCCGGAGACTTCGGCTGCCCCGCATAAGCCGACTTCGCACGCTACTAGACAGAGATTGCGCAGCTGCGCGGGCCATTCCCTATAGAACTGCCTCGCATCGTCAGCACAGAAGAGAGAGGCGAACGCGTCTTCCATGCGACCGATGGCGCCTGCGGAAAGGGTCCTCTGTAGTCTGCTAAGTAATGAGCCCGCTCTCAGCCGCAGCAGCACCCGCGTAAGGGGATGTTTAAGGTTCCACACCTCGTTTCCGTAGGCAAAGAAGCCCGCGAAGGGTGACGAGAACTCTGCAACACTGGGAAGTCCGCGGTGAGAGGCGAATCGCCAGTTCCTCAAGTCCCTGACTGTGAGCAAAGTGTCGTCGTTCAGCGTGGGCGGAAACGCCGCGCTCAACCCGTGGCCACTCAGGAATTGAAGCAGCCGCAAATCCATGGGCGTCAGCAGAGCGGGATCCCTGCAGGCTTTCTGAAGCAAGTCTTCCCAGTTCCAACCGGTATTCTCTGCCTCCCTGGCAACCAGCACATATTGTAGCAACGGGGGGCCGCCTGCCCACGGTGGTCGCAAGAAGCGGACCCTGGCCCAGTCGTATTCTTCCAGCTTGGTCGATTGCAAGGCAAAAGCGCCCCAGAGCGAGGAGCCGAACCTTTCGCCGTCGCCCCACAAGACGCAGGTTTCCCCTCGCCACATGGACAGAGGACCTTTGTGGGGGCGACCAATAACCCATTGGTCCCACGCCACGCGAGTCGCCTCTTGAACAAGCGTATCTGGGCAAGCGTAGATGGGTCCGGGCGGCAGATTTCCGCATTCCTCGACTGCCAGCGAACCACCCTTTTCCAAAAAGAGGAGTGGCCATCGCTCACGCGGAAGCAGCCGGCAAAGACTTTCGGGTTCGATCCCGTGGAAGGCCAGGAAACGCCCCAGTTCATGCCATCTTTCCGACGCGGCCATTGTCAGCAGCCTCTCACCGGACATTTTCCATAGATGCTGCAGATACGCCTCGTAGACTGGCTCAGCCCAGTTCGCACCTCGTCCCACCAGTTGCGTGCGAGCCACATCCAGGGCGGTCCTGGACTTTGGCAAGTTCACAACCAGCCTCGTCTGGGGCACACAATTCGATACGCCAGGAAGACAAAAAGCTTGTGGCGGCGGCGCCGCCGCCACAAGCACTCCGTCTCTGTAGACTTCGAACCCCGCGGCATGTGAGGCACTCCGGCCGACCCCGCCTTGTCCTTCAGCGACAAGATATGCCCGGCTTCCGTTCCAAGAAGGATGCCATCGTATTCGTCCCGCCAAGTCCGCCTGCCCGCGCCTCCAAACTTCGGCACCGTCCCATCCTTCGCCGTAGCATGTAGTCGAGCCGATCCCACAGAGGTCCAAGTCGCGTGTCAAGGGAACCAAGCAGGTTAGGACGCCGGCATAGCCTGCCAGCGCCAGGTCGTCAGCAATGTCGAGACGCTCCTCCCGCAGTACCTCCCGGGACGCCTGCTGATCTTGCGGTAGGAAGACCTCTTCCCAGGGGTAGCTCAAGTCAATCTGACTCACTTCGAATTGCTCGCCGAAGCGTCTTCGGGCGGCAGCTGCGTCCTGTTTTGGGTGAAGCACGATAGTCCTGCGATCGCCCTCTGTGATCACGACGGGGAATTCTACAAACCCCGCGACTGTCGAGATATAGTTGGTCACGTCCAGCGGCTTGACAGGATCGTCTTCCTCCGTGGGCAGCTTCCCGCCTTCAACGAATACGGTGACCGTCGTTCCGACATGGGCAGCCTCGACCGGGCGCGCCTCTACTCGGAATTGCCTTTCCGCCGCAGGGATCGCTATCTTAAGCGGCTCACCGGCGGGAGGAAGATAGGGGTCCTTGAACGTCTCGATTTCCACGCGGTCGGCTACCATGAAGCAACTCAAGAGCCCGATCCCGAACCGTGAGATGGGGTCCATCTTCAGGCGCTCCCGCTCGAAATCGGCGCTGCAGTAGTAGCTCTGTCCCGCCACGGCAAGGTAGTTCCGGACCACGTACTCGTCCATGCCGATCCCGTCGTCGCGCCACGTGACTTTGGCGTCGCCGTTGTGCCCGTGCTTTACTGTCACCTGGATGACGCCCATGTCCCCGGGAGCAAGCCCCCATCGCGTGAGCACCTCGCGTCTCATGCGTATGGCGTCGATACTGTTTTGAAGCAACTCCCGAAGGAAGACGTACGGATCACCCTGGTATATCTCGTCGCTCAGGATATCAAACATACGTCTCCGATTGAACTCGAATCGGATCGAGACGGGTTTGAACTCACGGGCTGCTACTCGCCATTCAATGTGGTAAAGATCGAGCCTATGGCGTGAATCGTTCATTCGCGCCAGCAGGTCGTTGCAGCCCCTGAGTTGCTCGTCACCGTAATTCTTGAGGTCTTCCAAGGCCGCGTAAACCTCGTGATCGTCAGTACTGCCGTCCACCTGAACCACGCGCCCATGCTGGTAAGACGGGCATGTGACGGGCCGAAGCGCCCGGTGCTTGAGCCACTCCATCTTGGAACGAGGATCTCTAGGAGCGACGAATTTCCAGATAGCGTAGGGCGCCCGGTCATCGGCGAGGTCCAGCAAATCGACCAGTCGAACATACACGGCTACGGCGCGAACGTTGACCGTCTCGCGCAGGATAGAGAGGTCGGGTGGATACAACTTGTGGTCCTGGAGTTCTTCAAACGTGAGCCAATGGCCCACGCAGGATCGAGATGCCGCGTCGGCGACACCCATGTCGATGGGTTCGAAGAACCGGCGCACCCTTTCGGCGCTTCGAAACGCATGCGTCTGCCGCACGTATTCCCGCCATTTCTCGACCGGGATGTCAGGAAGGTGGCCTTGCTTGTCCAGTCCCAGCCGCTCCTTCCTGGCAAATGCAACGAACCGCGCATGCTCGTCGGGCAAAAGGTTGACTACGGTTTCGCCCGGCTGCTCGCCGACCACGATGTACTGCTTCTCGGCTTCACTAACAGCCATGCCCCAATCGTGTCCGTAGAGGGCAATGGCCAAAACGAATAACTCGGCCGAATTCATCCCCTCGATCAGATTGCGGCCAAGAACTGTGTCAGCAACGTGAAAGAGGCGGCTCAAGTGGTATTGTTCATCGTGGGGGGTATACTCTGGAAAGAGGTCGTTTATCTGGCGTACCTCTTGGCTCACGCGCTCCCTGAATTCGTCCAATCTGCCAAGAAAGTTGAATGTGGTGTCATGCCTCTCACCGGCCTTGTCGGCCAAGACGTGCAACAGATGGCAATCGGGGAAGGTGTCGGGAATCTTGAAGTCAGCCATACAGTCCCTCCTGGGCCAGCGCGAGCCACACGCGTGAGTCCAATACTATTCTATCCCATGCGCATCAGTTGTCAAAGGGCGCTACGTAACAGAGCGTAAGCCTCCCGCTTTCACTTGGCAACTGAAAGGCGCGTTCCCGATGGGGGACGCGCCTCATTTGTCGGGATTGCCGTGTCTGGTAGCCGGGAACCGTTTCATCCACGATCGCCCCCCGCCACCATCTCCGCCACCCCCACCCCAAGCGCCCTCGCCACCCGCTCAAGGGTCTCCAGCGAGGGGCGGTGCTTGCCGTGTTCGAGGCGGCTCAGGTTGGGACGCTGCATGCCAGCTTTCCTGGCCAGCGCCTCGACGGACAGCCCTCTGGCCATTCGCATCTGTCGCACTTTCTCGCCGATCCTCCTGGTAGAGTCGTCTTCAAGGGGCTGCTTGCCTTTGTAGTATTCGTACTCCGGCTCACAGTGATACAGGATGACATCCCAGGGGACCTCGAGGCGATTGCCAGACGCCTGCATGACCCGGAAATACTGACGGTCCCTGGCCACGGACGTCCGGATGACAGGGGACGAATCCACCTCGGCGAGTTCCCTTAAGGGCAACAGGTAGGTTCTGGCATTCCCCATCCTGATGAAGAAAGCTTCAATGCCCGCCACGTAGATCACCTCCGCGATTCGAGTCCGCGATTCTGGGTCCACGAGCTTCTCGATGGAATCAGTGAGTTCCTCGGTCGAACGCGTCAGTTCGAGAGACATGCTGTTCGGAGGCATCGGGGTCCGGCACGCAGCGTCCGACGATTTCGGCACAAGGAACAGCCAGCGCCTGGATTCCGCGTGTCTATCTTTCAGGACGAGCGCCGGCCAGAGCTTCATATCCCCCACTCTCGTGTCAATAACATATAGGCTGCAATCCCGGTCGCCGATGACGTCGGCAAGCTGGTTCCTCACTTGGAGCTTCGCCCCTCCAAGCCTTTTGCGAAGCGCGTCCGCGAGAGCGCGTTGGCCCGTCACCAGGCAGGTCGAAGCGACGCCAGCGTCGGTCACGTAGGTCGCAGCATCTTCCTTTATCTTCCTCGGCATGGATTACTCCAACAGATAGCCCATCTTCTTCAGAGCGTCTCTCAGTCGCTTGTTGAGAGGAAAGCCATCCATAGGTCGCTGGTTCTCAATATCCCAGCGGCCTATCTCTACTCCTTCCCTCTGAATGTGAATATGATACGGTGGGTGGTCGCCCTTGTAGGCCACGAATACATAGCCGCGACACTTCTTCCTGGTCATGTCGGCCACTCAGACCGCAGAGGGAGAACGGCCATGGTTATCGTATCACTATTGATACGCTTTGTCAATAGGATAGGCGGCATCTTTTCCCCTCGGCTGCAAACGTACGCCGGCGGCCGCCGCCGCGGCCACCGGCGAATCCATCTGACTGTGGTTGTTCCAGTTGAGACTACGCGAGCTTTTGGGGCAACTTGACGAACAGCCCGGAGATGCTCTCTTTTGGCATCCGCTTGGAGGCATTCAGAATCTCGATGGAGATTATCTGGCCGTCCTTTGTGTAGTCAATAATCACCCCATCGGCGATTTCATGGCTAACCTCGTATTTGCCCTTCTGGAACTCGATGTCCATAGAGTCTGTCTCGGGGTCGTAAAGGATTTCCATGTGTTAGTCTTCTATCCCGCCTCCGCCAGATCGTAGACCGGCAGACAGGTGGTGCGCCTGGGCTCCGCCTCTGACCACACTAGCCGCTGCATCTTCTCCACCACTTCGGGGCGGAACAGCACCTCCCCGCACTGCTGACAGACTTCGGCAGGCACGTTCTCCAGGATCACAAGTTTCCCCTTGTATTCCTGAGGATGTGTCACCGTCTTATCTTCGAGCTTACCCCGGCACATGGGACATCTCTTCATCGTCCACCTGCCCTCCCGGTTCTCCAGTCGGTCCACTCGCCCGATTCACAAGGGACTCGGGAACCTGACCCTGAACCGCCTGCCGTCCGTAACGACGAGCGCGCCCCTCTCGATGGGCAACTCGCTGAGCCTGGGCAGCAAGGAACGCAGTGTGCCGAAGACGATACTCGAAGGGCCGAATGATACCGCAGTGGCTACCCAATGGGTAGCGCCGGAGGTCAGCAAAGTCGGCATCGAGAGTGATGAGGCAGCGTCGCGTTGTACAGGCGAAGGCAATCACCTCTGAGTCCCTGCGCCCCTTGAGGCCCGCCTCTCTCACATGCGTGGCGTCGTAGCCCAAAGCCCGTAGATCCGCTGCCAACCCGGGTGGCAGGTTCTCGTCCAACAGGACATTGGGGCTCATCTAATCCCTTCGGCCTCAAGTATCCCCACCTCCTCCTGCGCCAGTTCCGCGGCGTACTCCAGGCAAGCGAGGATGTCTTCGCTGGCCAGGTCCGGGTATTCTGTCAGCGCCTCTTCGGGCTTGAGCCCGCCAGCCAGCAGATTGAGCACCACGTAGACCGGAATCCGGGTGCCCTTTATCACCGGCTTGCCATGCATGATCTCCGGGTCGACGATAATTCGATCTTGACGGGTCATCTCCCGCTTCCCCCTCCGCCTTTTGGCCCGCAGTCCAAGGTTGCGGCGAGGGGTCTATCCCGCCTCCGCCAGATCGTAGACCGGCAGACAGGTGGTGCGCCTGGGTTCCGCCTCTGACCACACGAGCCGCTGCATCTTCTCCACCACCTCGGGGCGAAAGAGCACTTCCCCGCATTGCTGGCAGACTTCGGCAGGCACGTTCTCCAGGATCACAAGTTTCCCCTTGTATTCCTGAGGATGCGTCACCGTCTTATCTTCGAGCTTGCCGCCGCACATCGGGCAGTTCTTCATTCTCCTCCCCCCTTCCTTATCCTCCAGTCAATCCACTCGTCGGGTTTGGGCTCATATGCAGTTATGATGGCCACATAAGGCGGATATGTGCATTGCACGTGTAGCGGCCGTCGGTCTCTTGTCATGCCGAAAACCAGGCAACTGGCTCGGCGAGGGTCCTCAGGATAATCCTCGATAACCTGCGCAGAATCGCCCAAGAGAGCTGCCTCTACATTCTTCAACAGTTATGTCCCTCTCAGTTATCCGGGCAACGGCATGCGCAGAGAAACGGTAATCTCTTCGCTTGATGCTGACCTGGATCCCACTGAGCAGTGGCCTTTCCAACTCTTCTCCTGTGTGTTGCCGCCGGGCGGCGGCAACACACCAGACCTCTCTGAAGTTACCCCCTCATCTCCCGCCACTTTGCCGGCAACTGAATCTTCCGGCTCACGGGCGGCCCTTGCTTCTGGTTCTGCATGTAGCCCTTGCTCTGGTTGCGGCCGGGGTCGCCGGAGACGACGATCTCGATCCAGTCGGGACGCAGGAAGATGGGCACCATGCGTTCCGGGTCCTCGGACTCGCAGAAGTCCTTCGATACCGCGCCTTGCCGGTAGCACTCGCAGAAGGTCAGCTTGCTGCCGCTGGTGTACCAGGCCAGCTTCTCCAGGTGCCCCGCCTGAGCTTTGCAGTTGTCATACAGGTACTTCCGGATATCGTCCTTCTTCCAACCACCTTTAGCGATGACGCCGGCGATGCTCGGCCCCAGGCAGAAGAGCGGGAAGGACTTGCCGTTGCGCGCTGCGATCCCCGTCCAGTAGCCCATCGAGCGCCGTCCGATCAGCTCGGCGAGGGTCTCCATGTGCTCGATGGCCGTGCTGCCACCGGAATACGTCGGAGGGCTGATGGAGATGCAGCTCTGCACCGTGACCACGTTGTCCCCCGCCTTGAAGCCGCGGTCGACGCTGAAGGGCTCCCAGCCCATCTCCTTGACGGCGTCCTCGTTCTCCGCCAGCACCACATTGAAGGTGTAGGCGATGCTTCCCTTGTCGGTGAGGCCCGGCGGTATGCGCAGCCCGGGGATGTTCCGCATATAGAGCCTCAGGAAGCGGCCGATGCTGGTGTTGGCCTGCCGGCCCACGCGCATCACCGAGGCGCCATAGTTGAAGTCCAGCTCCTTCATGATCGGGCCGTTGAGGATGATGAGCGGCTCCCAGCCCGGGGTGCTCCCCGCGTCCTCGATGCGCCATTCAGGGTCGGAGATGCACTCCACGACGGCTAGCAGAATCGGCATGTACTCGGGCCGGCAGCCCGCCATGACGCCGTTGACGGCCACGTTCCAGACGGTGGCCTGGCGGTTCTCCGGCAGGAGCGCGCCCAGCACCTCATCGGGCGAGCGGTCCGTATAGCGGAGGAACTTCTCCACACGGTCGACGGTCGGGGGTATGATGGGCAGCCCCTCCGACCACATATTCTTGTAGAAGAACTGGTTGACCTCATCCATCGAACCCCGGAAGACGATATCGCGCGGCCCCGGCTCAGCGGCGCTGGGGGCGCTCTTCATGGGCGTAGTGAGGCCCTTGATGATGTTCCCGGCGACGACCTCCCGCACCTTGCGCTGCAACTCCTCCGGGCTGTCCACCATGGGCACCCCGGGGTACTCGGCGACAGCCATGTTTTCGACGCCCATCGCCTTGGCGATGGCCCCCGCCTGCCTCACAAAACCGCTGGCCACTATGGAGACGGTGCGCACCCCCGCCTTCTCGGCTGCCGCGCTGGCCCGCACCACTGCGGGCGTGCAGCTACCTCAGGCGCCCACGCCGGAGATGACGGCATCGCACTTGTGCTGCTTCACCTTCTCGGGCAGCGCCGCCACGACCTGCCTCTCCTGACGGCCCGTCGTGTTGCCGAATTGGCTGTACTCCACGAATTTGATGCCCGGGAACTTCCTGGGCAGCTCCTCGCGAAGAACGGCGAACATCTCGTCGCCGCGAAAGATCTGGTCCCACACCTCGCACACGGTCTTCCCGGCGAGGCTCTGGCTTCGATCCGCCAGTGGGACCGACTCGGAGACCGATTTCCCCAGCGGCCAAACTACTTCGTAGCCTTCTGCCATGCGATGATTCCTCCTCTTTGAACACAAGCTTGGTACGAAAATGGGCTTCTCGAATACCGCGCACTAAAGTACGCGGTATAGCCTTCAAGGAACGGCGTCCTATACCCCGTACTTCAGTGCGGGGTATAGCAACAGAGTTTTCATCCCGTCACTTCGTTCAGAGCTTGCCCTGAGTTTTCGAAGGGGCAGGCTCTTGGCGGAGCTGGTGACCGGCTTGATGGATTCTGAAATACCTTTGGATAGCCGTAGTATACCATATTCTCACCAAGCCGCCGAAGCCCTCTGCGGTAAGACCTTCAGGCCGCCGAAAACGCTCCTATTTGCCCCGGGCCGCGCTCTCGCCGGCGATCCGTCCGTAGGCAAAGCAATCCGTAAGGTTTCCACCCCCTCCCGGGTAGAGCATGGCATAGACGCAGCCCAGTTCGCCGCAGCCATAGAGCCCGGGGATGGGGTTGCCGTCCGCGTTCAGAATCTGCGCCCGGCTGTTACGCTGCGGGCCGCCCTGGGTGTTCGGTCCGCCGGGCCAAAGCGGGACCGCGCAGTAGGGAGGGCTCTCCAGCGGTATGAGCTCCTCCGCCCGCCTGCTGAAATCCGGGTCCCGACCCTTCTCGCAATACCGGTTGAAAGTCTTCACCGTTCTTTCCAGCGAGTCTGCGGGGACGCCTATCTTTCGGGCGAGAGACCGGACGGTGTCGGCGGTTACAATCCAGCCCTGCTCAATCTCGCGGCTGTTGTCGGGGCTCCACTGATAGATGCGCGTGCGTCCCGCGGCGCCCGAGGTGATTGTCGGCAGCGGTCCGTTTTCGAGCCTCTTGCGATCGAAGACAAAGTAGCTCGGCACTCTGGGGTAGACCAGGCGATGCGTATCGAAGAGCGGAAGCTCATAAAAGAAGGCGTGGCCTTTGACGTTCTCGCTCGTGTAGCGCTCGCCGTGCCGGTCGACGATGATGTGGCCGGACCGAATCGGAATGTCGTTTTCCGTCTTGCCGGGGGCCTTCCCCAGTTGGGACCTGCCCAGGAAATCGAGGTGAAAGGCGACCGGGACACTGGGGAACTTCATCGCCAGGAAAGCCGCCACGCAGTTCATGTGCCAGAGACGGGCGCCCACCTCCAGCGCCATGCGTATGCCGTCCCCGGTGTTGGCCGGGGCGCCGCTGAAATAGACGGGGTAACACATGAGGTAGTTCAGCTTCATTTGCTCGTCGAACTCGAAGCCTCCGGAGGCCAGAACGACGCCCTTCAACGCCCTTATCCGACGCCTCTGCGTGCGCCCGTCCTGGCGTGTCTGCACCTCGACTCCGACAACGCGTCCCCTGAGATTGGTGAGCAAGTGCGTCGCGGTCGTCTCATAGAGGACCGGGATCTTCCTGGCCTTGACCGCAGCATCGAGGAATTTCGCCATGCCGATCCCCATGCCGACGAAGCGATGCTTGGAGATCAGGGCGCCACCGGGGAGCTGAGGGTGCAGGCCGGCGGCCGGCGCCGCGTATATGTCCCCGCCCCTGGTCTCAACCCATGCCCTGCCCGTCGCCGCATATTCCGCCCAGGCTTTCATCGATGCCCGGTCCGTCCAGGAGATGCCCTTCCCGACCCGGTTCAGCGCCGTCAGGTATTCCTCCGCGCTTTTCGGGTCGGTCGGCGTGAGGTAGATGCCTCCAGACATACTCGTGTTTGTATGATGACTTTCACGAGGCTGCTTCTCCAGGATGATGGCCTCTGCCCCGTTCTCGGCGGCCGTGATCGCCGCCACGGCGCCGGACCCCCCGTAGCCAATGACGACCACCTCGGCTGTTGTGTCCCATTTCGAACCCCTTGTCACGTACATTTCGTCACCTGCCAGTTAGTCAAACTGCCCTGGCGACAGGCAAACCGCTGCCGGGCGCCTGCCGCCAAGTGTCAACGGCGTTAATCTAACACTGAGGGCGGGATGGTGTCAAGGGTAGGGGTCGGGGCCCAAATCCGTGAGTAATCTGGCGCAGTCGGGTTGTGGTGGCAAGACGGGGTCGTTTTTGGCCTCCTGGTGGGGCGGTCGTCGGTCAGAAGAACCGTTTGGGGCTGAAGAACGCGTCTTCTGCGCCGGGTCGCCACCGTTT
>JACPQD010000016.1 GCA_016190665.1 Chloroflexota bacterium | reverse complement strand
TCCCCGCCAGCACGCTGAGTGCAAAACCTGACTCGTCTTGGCGGGCAACAGTCCACCGCAAGGCAATTCACCCGCTCTCCGAGGTTGAGGAATTGCACAACAGCCGGGGGTCTTGACACGCCCATCCATATCAGGGTGGGTTCAGGCCCGACTTGCCGGGACGTAACCCACCATCACCATCCACAAAATCCATCGCACCGTGTTCACCTGAAAGTGGCTGTTCCTCCGATTAGCTGGTTGGTGGCGCCCCGCTTCACCCACCCTACGAATTCTCCCTACCCTAGGAGACGCTCTTCATCATTCTGTCCACACCATCAATCAGTTCCGCCACTTCTTCAGGCTTAGGTTCTCTGTCTTTACTGTGGTCACAAAGGTTGCGCAGGTCGGCGAGTCGCTGAATGAAACGCCAAGTCGGCGTGTCTATTACCGCGTCCTTTTTCAGGGCGTCGTTGAAATCTCCAATGTGCGGATCTCTCTTGCTTAGCGTGACACCGTGACTTTGGCACACTTGTCCAAGGTGTTTCTCAAGGACGACGCCGGCCACCGCGCCAGCAGCGCGCAGGAACCCGTTCTTCAGCAATTCTCTTGCAGCTTCTATTTCGGAGTCGAAGACGTCAGCCTGTAGCATCTGCCGAATATCAAAGAGTGTGCTTTCGAAACGAGCACGGGTGGCTTCCACTATCTGAACCTGGGCCTGAAAGCGTCTCAATGCCGTCCCTCGATCGTCAAAGAGCTTGACCCAACGGCTCGCGTGGTCTTTGCCAATGGGGGCATCGATGCCAAGTAGCCAGTCTTTGATCGAGTAGGTGGCGATTTCCCGAAGCCCTTGGTTCTTCCCTTCGTCATACAGTCTGTCAAATTCCTGGAGCCGGTCGGGAAGAATCTGCTTGACTAACGCCCGAGCCTCGGAGTACCAGCGCTGGTAGCCGCGCCTGAATATGGACCCCGGCTCTTGTTCATCCTGCGTCGGCTCCTCCCATTTCACCTCCCGCTGAAAACTTAGGCGCAACTGCTGACCGGAATCAATTAAGCAGTCCAGATCCTTCTTGTATCTATCAAGGTTCGAGGGCATAGTTACCCCGTCCTCTTCTCCACAAACCTTCTCATCCGCTCCAGCGCCTCCTCGATCTCAGAGAGCGAGGTGGCGTAGCAACAGCGGACGTGGCCCTCGCCGGAGGCGCCGAAGGCGTTGCCGGGGACCACGGCCACTTTCTCCTCGACGAGGAGTTGCTCGGCGAACTCCTCGGACGAGAGGCCGGTGGACTTGATGGTGGGGAAGGCGTAGAAGGCGCCCCGGGGCTCGAAGCAGGAAAGCCCGATCTCGTTCAGGCCCTTGACGATGACGCGGCGGCGGTGGTCGTACTCGGCCACCATCTCCTGCACCGCCTCCTCGCCGGACTTCAGGGCCTCGATGGCGGCCATCTGGCTGGAGATGGAGGCGCAGAGCATGGTGTACTGGTGTATCTTCATCATCGCCTCGATGATATCGGCGGGTCCGGCGGCGTAGCCCACGCGCCAGCCGGTCATGGCGTAAGCCTTGGAGAAGCCGCCCAGCAGGATCGTACGGCTCCTGGCGCCCGGCAGCGAAGGGAAGCAGGTGTGCGCCCCGTCATAGACCAGGCGGTCGTAAATCTCATCGGAGATGACCAGGATATCGTTCCGGCGGGCGATGTCGGCGATCTGGGCCAGCTCGGCGCGCTCCATGACGGCGCCTGTGGGATTGCAGGGATAGCCCAGGAGAAGGGCCTTGGTGCGCTCCGTTATCCTCGCCTCGATGTCCCGCGGGAGGACCTTGAAGTCGTTGTCGCAGTTGGTGGGCACGGTCACAAAAGTCCCGCCCGCCAGGCAGACGCAGGCCGGGTAGGCCACATAGCAGGGGTCGGTGCTGATGATCCCGTCGCCGGGGTCGGTGATGGCGCGCAGGGCCAGGTCCAGCGCCTCGCTGACGCCGACGGTGATAAGGACCTCGTTCCTGGGGTTGTAGTCGACGCCGTACAGCCGCTTCAGATTGCGGGCCACCTCGCGGCGCAGCTCGATGAGGCCATAGTTGGAGGTGTACATCGTATGGCCCTTCTCGATCGAGTAGATGGCCGCCTCGCGGATATGCCAGGGCGTGACGAAATCCGGCTCGCCGACGCCCAGGGAGATGACGCCCTCCATCCCGCTGAGCAGATCGAAGAACTTCCTTATCCCCGAGGCGGGAACATGGCAGACCCGCTCCGAGACGAACTGGCGACTACTTTTCTTGCTGGCCTCGCGAGCCAGGGACATTAGTTGCCTCCGCTGTTTACCAGGTATCTTGCTCTGAACGACGGGTGGACGCGGTGGACATCGTGGACGCGGGTGGACATAGGTCTACGGTTCCGATGGCTTTCCCTCTAATCCGTGTTCATCAGTGTTTATCCGTGGTTCCGTCCTTCCGTATCCTGTCCATCCTGTTTATCCATGTTCAGTCTCTACAAGGTGACCGGCAGGCGCTTGCCTTTCTCCTCGCCCTCCAGGATCTCTCCGTCCACCTTGTAGCGCTTCAGCAAGAAATGGGTCACCGTCCCCTGAACGCCCTCCAGGGGCGCCAGCTTCTCGGAGACGAAGGCGGCCACCTCCTGCATCGTCTTGCCGCGCACCAGGACGGCGAAGTCGTAGGTGCCAGAGACGAGGTAGACGGTGTGGGCCTGGGGGAAGCGGTAGACGCGCTGGGCGATGGCGTCGAAGCCGACATTCCGCTGCGGCAGCACCTTCACCTCGATGAGCGCCCAGACCATCTCCTCGCCCAGCTTCTCCCAGTTGACGATGGTCTTGTAGCTGACGATGACGCGGTCTCTCTCCAGCCTTTTGATGGTCGCCTTCACTTCTTCGACCGACATACCCGTCATGGTAGCGATCTGCTCCGGAGTGGTCCGAGCGTCCTTCTCCAGAATTTTGAGGACTTCCTTGTCCCTGATGTTGTTGGCGCTCACACGGTTGTTGTTGTTCATGGGGCCTCCCTTTGTTAGGTTGGAGGGAATAGGTTAGAGTTAGAGGGGCCAAGGGGCGGGGCCCTCTAACCTCGCACCTACAACCTCTAACCCGGTTCAGGGTCTTACGACGCCACCTTTACCACGGCTGTTAGCGTGCCGTCCTCTTCAGGCACCGGCTCGCCATCCTCGATCATGCCTTGAATATGGGCGGCGATGGACTCCCTGGCCATGGCCATGGCTTCTTCGAGGGTCTCTCCCTGAGCAAGACAGCCCGGAAGGGCAGGCACGGTGACGCTGTAACCGCCTTCCTCGGGTTCGGGATGCAAGATGATGGTGTACTGGTACTCTCTCATAGCAGCCTCCTCAGTTCCGTGACCGTCAGACCTGCCTCGCTGAGCACGGTGGCCAGAACCTTGGGTTTGACCGTGATGCCAGCATGCATGGTAAGAGTTATCCGTCCTCTTCGGCTGGGATGCTTGAGTTGAAAATGGCTTCCTTCCCGGCGCCTCACTTCCCAACCATCGCGTTGAAGGGCCCTAAGCAACTCGATAGCGGTGACCCTCGGAAGTCTCGGGCTCATGAGTCAGGCCGCTTTTGCGCTTCTAGTGTCACCGGGCCTTCCTCTCAAGCCGGGTTACCAGCCACCGGTCCTCTTTCTCCTCATAGCATAGCTCAAAGCGCCGACCGCCGGCCGTTCTCAGCCGGAAACGCCTCTCGCCCGGCTCCCGCCAGGCCCCCTCGATCTCCTCCACCTTGTATTCCTTGCCCTGCCACGTGAAGGATTCGGGGCGCTCCGGGTATTCGTGGCCGGAGTAAGATTTCACCGTAACCGGTTCAGAAACGTCCACCGCAGCCCTCGGGAACGAGGGCACAGCGCGCTGTGCCCGTACGAACACCCGCGCCCCTTACCTCAGGCGAGGCATAGCTATGCCCCTACAACCCCGACCTTCTCTTATGCCATTCCGTCGCCTGCTGGTAGGCGTGGCCGATACGCAGCAGCGTCTCCTCGGAGAAGGGCTTGCCCAGTATTTGCATGCCCACGGGCAGCCCGCCGGCGAAGCCCGCCGGCACGGTGAGGCCCGGTATGCCGGCGATGTTGATGGGCAGCGTGCAGACGTCGCTCAGGTACATCTGGACGGGGTCGGCCGTCTTCTCCCCTCGTTTGAAGGGCACGGTCGGCGAAGTGGGCGTTATCAGCGCGTCGTACTTCTCGAAGGCCTGGTCGAACTCGCGGCGGATCAGGGTGCGCACTTTCTGCGCCTTCAGATAATAGGCATCGTAGTAGCCCGCGGAGAGGGCATAGGTGCCCAGCATGATGCGGCGCTTGACCTCCGGGCCGAAACCGTGCTGCCGCGTCTTGGACATGGCGTCCCACATGCTGTCCGTCTCCGTATAGGAGAAGCCGTACTTCACCCCATCGTAGCGCGCCAGGTTCGCCGAGGCTTCGGAAGGGGCGATAATATAATATACCGCTAAGGCGTACTGCGTGCTGGGCAGAGACACTTCCCAGGCCACCGCCGCTCCCAGCTCTTCGAGCTTAGCGACCGCGGCGCGCATGACGTGTCCCACCTCGGGCTGCATGCCTTCGACGAAATATTCCTTCGGTACGCCCAGCTTGAGTCCCTTGAGGTCGCCGCTCAGGCGCTGCGTGTAGTCGGGGACAGGCTGCGGGACGGACGTGGAGTCGCAGTTGTCGAAGCCGGCGATGGCGTTCAAGACCAGCGCGCAGTCGGTGACGTCGCGCGTCATAGGGCCGATCTGGTCCAGGGAGCTGGCGAAGGCCACCAGCCCATAGCGGCTCACCCTCCCGTAGGTGGGCTTCAAGCCCACGATGTTGCAGAAGCCGGCGGGCTGGCGGATGCTGCCGCCCGTATCGGAGCCCAGGGCATAGAAGGCCTCGCCGGCGGCCACAGCCGCCGCCGAGCCGCCGCTGCTGCCGCCGGGCACGCGGTTCGTGTCCCAGGGGTTGCGTGTGGTGAAGAAGGCCGAGTTCTCCGTCGAGGAGCCCATGGCGAACTCGTCCAGGTTGGTTTTGCCCACCATGACGATACCCGCTTTCTGGAGCCTCTCGGTCACCGTGGCGTTGTAGGGCGGGACGAAGTTTTGGAGCATCTTCGAGGAGCAGGTGGTGCGCGTCCCCAGGGTGCAGATGTTGTCCTTGATGGCCGCCGGGATGCCGGTCAGCGGCGTCATGTCGCCCGCCCTGATGCGCTCGTCGGCCTTCCTGGCCTGCTCCAGGGCGGACTCCTCCGTGAGGGTGACGAAGGCCTTCACCTTGTCCTCGACGGCCCGGATGCGGTCGAAGACGGCCCTGGTCAGCTCAACAGAAGAGACCTGTTTCTCTTTGAGAAGCTCGTGGGCTTCATGAAGGGATAGCTCGTGGATCTCCAGATTGATCTCCTTGTGTCTGACCGGTCGGACAGGTCGGACGCGTCAGACGGGGTTCCGCCTCCGCCGCCGCCCAAAGATGGTTCCGATACCGCGTACTTCAGTGCGCGGCATCCCCGCTCCCAAAGGGCGGTTCGCGAACCGCCCCTACGCGTGCCCCCTGTAGTCCCCCGTCCACGGGGGACGGTTTGTTTCCCTCCCCGTCCACCGGGAGGGATTTCCGACCCCCGGCAGGCCCCGGCGGCAGGGGACAAGCCCCTGCCCTACGGCTGGGGGCGGGGCATTCATCATTCATCATTCCGCACTCATCATTCCAGTATCGCCTTCACCTTGAAGTGGCCGTCCTCCTGCTGGGGAGCGTTGGCCAGGATTTGCTCCTGGGGCCAGGAGGGCCTTACTTCGTCAGGCTTGACCACGCTGATGAGGTCGATAGACTGAGCCGTAGGGGGCACATCTTCCGTGTCCACCTGCTTGAGGACCTCGAAGTTCTCCAGGATGTTGGAGAGCTGCTCGCGCATCCGCTCCATATCTTCTTCCGTTAGCCCGACGCGCGCCAGGAGCGCGATATGTTCTACTTCTTCACGACTGAGCTTCATTCTGATCGACCTTCAAGAACATAGGCCCCACGCCCCCTTCCTTTCACCGCAGAGGCGCAGAGTCTAGGAAAGAGGGAAGAGCAGGGAGGAGTGAGTGCAATGCTCTTCCACCGCCTCTCTATTCTCACTTCTGTTCTCTGGGCCCTCTATGTCTCTGCGGTGATTGCCCGGAAGGCCAAAGGTTGCCTTATTATAGCATTCGACCTTCGAGGGGGGCAACACACACCGCTTTGAGCAATACGACACGCGTTCCTGTAACGAACGAGTCTCCGGCGCGTTACTAATGCTGTGTTAGGTGGTAGGACAGCCTGGAAAGGCCGTCCTGCCGGGTCTCCCGATCCTACCCAAGGTTGCACTCAATAGTCACATGCTTTGCAACCTTTCTCGCGCTGGGATATCCCTTGCTTTGGTCACGTCGACCTGCTATGAATCAGAAGGGCTGGGGGTGCAAGGAAGGCGTAGTGCGGGTGCGTATCTTTCTCGTTCCCGAGGAAGCGCCGCTCATTTCGACCAGGGAGGGCTTCATGAACGCTTTGAATTGGCTTAGCCTCGGTACGGCGGCAATGCTCGGCTTTCTGGCCGCCGCCTCGCTCCTGCTGGCCCAGCCTGCCCAGGCCGCGGCTACTGTGTCAGTCACGGATGACGCCTTCGTTCCCCAAAACCTGACGGTCCTCCTAGGCGACACCGTGACCTGGACAAACAGCGGCGTCAGACTCCACACCGCGACCAGCGATCTCGCCTACTGGAATTCAGGGACCCTGTCGCCGGGTCAAAGCTACTCTTACACTTTTTTGAGTGTGGGCGCCTACTCTTACTACTGCAGCTTCTCCGTCAACCAGGAAATGAAAGGCAGCATCACGGTGCTGGCCCCGACGCCCACCCCGGCGCCGCCGACGGCAACAGCCACACCAACCGTTCTGCCCACGCCGACGCCAACAGCGGTGCCCGCCACCAACCAGATCTCGCTGTCTGCCGGCTGGAACCTTATCTCCTTTCGCACCGAGCTGGCGATCCCCTCCACTGTCAACGTGTTCACAAGGACCCCGGAAGTGACCAAGGTGTTCCACTTCGGCGATGGAGCCTGGAGCTATGCCTTTCGCGGCCCGACGGGCTGGAGCGGCGACCTGCAGCAGCTAAGCGACGGCAAAGGCTACTGGGCTTTTGCCACTGAGCCAGCGACGCTCGTCTACCAGCCCTACGCTGGGGCCAGGCCGCGGTCCTACTCCCTAGCCGCCGGCTGGAGGCTCATCGGCTACTCCTCCAGTTTGCCATACCGGCCGGTCGATGCCTATCTGACTAGCCTCCAGGACAAATGGACTATGCTCTACCGGTATGATCCCACCAGGGGATGGGAGCTGGCCAAGCCAGCTAGCTCTGGCTTCGACGGGTTCTCCGCGGTCTCACAAGGTGAGGGCTACTGGGTTTACCTGACAGCGGCGGGCACGTTAGCGCCGTAGAACGATTAGCGGAGGGCGCTGGGAGACGCGGCGGGCCTCGGGGCCATGATGACGAGGAGCGCCCCCGCGGCCAGCAAGCCTACGTAAATCAGGAACGCCAGGGTGTAGGCGCCCGTGACGTCGTAGACCCAGCCGGCTGCCAGCGGACCGAAGCCGTTGCCCGCCAGGGCCATCGGATGGGTAAAGCCGCGGATGGCGCCCAGCGAGATCCGGCCGAAGTAATCGGCCCAAGCCACGGAGGTGAGCGTGGCCATGCCTCCGAAGGCGACACCGTAGAATACAGCGAAGAGATAGGCCATCACCGCGTTGCTCACCGTGATGAGCAACGCGACGCCCAAGGCAGAAGCAGCAAGGTTCAGAGCCAGGGAGTAACGGACGCTGAATCGCTCGGCGGACAATCCCCAGAGGAAACCTCCCAGGGCTGCTGCCGCGGCGAGGACGGTGAGGGCGCCTACGGCAGTGGTGGGTGGGATGCCGACGTCGGTAAGGTGGGGCAACATGTGGAGATTGATGCCGCCCATGACGAACTGGGCGGCAGATGCGGCTACGGCCAGCAACCAGAGCTGCCGCGTCCTCACCGCATCCCTCAGCGTCCAGGCCGGCTCCGGTTTCGGGGCTTGGACCCCTGCTTTCACCTCGACCGCGCTCCCGCTGAGCGCCCTGGCCGCACCGTCGGGCAGAAGGCCAATGTCTTCGGGTCGCCTCTTTATGAAGACGGCGAGCGGGACTATGCTCGTGGCCCAGAGCAACACCCCAAGGAGCCACCACGCCTGGCGCCAGCCCCAGGTGGCTATCTGGAACTGCGCCAGTATCGGCAGTAGGCCACTGCCCATTCTACTTCCCATGAAGGCGAGCCCCATAGCCCGCCCGCGCCTGGCGATGAACCAGTTGGCCACGGCAATCCCGATGGCCGGGGTGGTTAGGCCCGTGCCTATGGCGCGGTTGATCATGTAGTACGCGTAAAACTCGGTTTCACTTTTCATCCGCGACATGCCGATGAGGGTGCCCCCCAGGATAATAGCCCCCAGCACAAGCGCCATCCGCGCGCCGAAGCGGTCGATTATGGGGCCGACGAAGAACACCAGGAGCGCGCCTATGACAGTTCCAGCGGTGACCACCCCTGAGATGCTGGCGCGGGTCCACCCGAACTCCTCGGACATAGGCTTGAGGAATACGGAAAGGACGGGGTTATAGGCGGCTATTTCTGTGATGCTGAAGAGAAAGAGGGTGCCAACGATGATCCAGCCGTAGTAGGGGCGTCTCAGGGCTTCACTGATACGGAGCGTCAGTCCACCTCGCGGCCAGCGTAGTTCGCAGGGACATCCCGATATATGGTCTTTAACGAAATGACGTGCCGCGGCGGCAGGACAAATCCCCCTTAGTCCCCCTTTCGGAAAGGGGGAGATTCCGCCTCTCCCTTTGGCAAAGAGCCTGCCGAAGGGGAGATTGAGAGGGACTTCGTAGGCAATGTCACACTATTTGCCTAATGACCATTAATCGGGACAGCCTACTATGCTAGCCATCGGGAGCGGCGTTGTCAAACGCAGCCTGTTTCGCCCAACAAGGATGACATAAATTTGGCACCTCTTCGCCTGCCATTTTATGTCTTCTTTAACCCCTATCGCCTACGATAGAAGTAAGCACTGGCAGTTGTGGCAACCCCCTCAAGCAGGCAGCACGAGCCGAAGGGAGGCTAAGGTGAAAAGGAGCAGTCTTTTCGTTGCGGCCATGTTGTTGGCGGGAATCGTGATCGCGCTGGCCGCCTGGGCGCCAACGGAGGGGGCGCCAGTCGCGGAAGGCGTCTCCATCATAGACAATGCCTTCGTGCCAGCCAATCTCACCGTGCCGCCCGGAACGACGGTTACCTGGACAAACAATGGCATCTATCTCCACACCGCCACCAGCGATCTCGCCTATTGGAATTCAGGGACCCTGTCGCCGGGCCAGAGCTACTCTTACACTTTTACTGTTCCGGGCACCTATACTTATTATTGCAGCTTCCATTATGTCGAGGGGATGGGGGGCAGCATCAACGTGCTTCCCCCTACCTCCACGCCGCCACCCCCAACGGCGACGCTTACGCCCTCAGCGACAGCCACGGCCACGCAGACGCCTATCCCACCACCACACACGCCGACCGTCACCCCCACGGCAACCGCTACGCGCGGCCCAACGAGGACTCCGACGCCCACCCCTACCGCCATCCCCTTGCAGGTAGCGTTGGTCAAGGGCTGGAACCTCATCTCTCTTAACGGCCGGGCGGATGACCCCTCGATAGACTCGGTCTTTGCCAATGTGCCGGAGGTGACACAGGTCTACACGTGGCAATACGACCACTGGCTCTTCGCCAACCGCACGCCGTCGGGCTGGATGGGCACCATCACCGAGATTGTCGACGGAACCGGCTACTGGGTGAACGTTGCCGATGTCACCGTGCTTGCCCTGCGAACGAGGCAGCCCGTGCCTGAGGTGCCGCCGTTAAGCTACACCAATTCGACCGGGTGGAACATGATTGGCTTCGTCACGCAGCAGCCCACCCGGTCTTTCGTGAGCTACCTGGGAAGCCTGCAAGGCAAATGGACGATAGCTTACGGCTACTCGCCGCTCTACGGGTGGCAGGCATCCTTCCCCACGGGCGAGGGGATCACTGATATGGTCATAGGCAGAGGCTATTTTGTCTACCTTACGGCCAACGGGGTCCTGCTACCCTGAGGTCCACGAGGGCGTCTACATCCCGAAGGACAGGGGGTCCCGATTGAAGGCTATCTCTTGCAGAGCCTCCTCTGCCGCCGCGCGGATGCGTTCGTCAGGGTTCCCGAGCAAAGGGTGGAGGGCCGTTTGAGCCTCTGAAGAGGCAATGTGCCCCAGGGCGCAGATAGCCGCCAGGCGGACATCCGTATCCTTGTCCTGGAGGAGCCTCAAGAGGCCAGCCACTGCCGACTCGTCGGCAATCTCCCCCGCCGCCACCGCAGCCTCGAAACGCATCTCCGGGCTGCTACTCTTGAGTTCCTGAAGGACAACGGGCAACCACGCAGGGTCGCAGTTCTGCCCCATGCTGAAGACGGCGCTGGCGCGCATCCGGGGGTCCTCGCTCCGATAGGCTTCGGCGATGATCTCCTTGATGCGGGGTCTGCTCAGCGGGCTCGCCGCTTCCATGGCGCGGCGCCGCACCTCCGCGGTCTCCTTCGGGTCGTCGATGACGGCCATCAAGGCCTTCTCCAGTCTTCCCGCCCGCGCAGGTCCCATCTCCTCCAGCTCAGCCATGAGGCTGAAACGGCGCAAACCCGTGGCTGCCGCGGCGCGCACCGCCTCCTCGCTATCGCCGATCATCAGTTTGATGAGCGAGTCCATCACCCAGGGATCGCTCGCCTCGCTCAGCCCCTCGATGGCCTTTGCCCTGACAGCGCCCTCGGCGTCCTCCAGCGCGATGCGCAGCACCGGGGCAAAGTTTAGCTCCACATTGTCCTCGGCCAGATCCACCAGGTGAGAAGCGATCTGGCACCGCCGCTCCAGGGGAAGCGACCGCCACAGGGTCTCCGCCGCCGTGACTTCTTCGCGGGACAGGTTGGAGAGATTGCCCAGCTTGGCCACCGAGATGGGGGTCTCCGGCTCGGCCAACTGGCGCAAGTATTCTTCGAAGGCTGAATCCATTTATCCCTTCCCCGCCACAGATAGGGCGCGAAAACAGATGGCGGGCGTTCTCAGACTGCTGCCCACCCACCGCGACTCCCTTCCCAACGCCACGATGTCCTTCAGCGCCTCATAAATATTCCCGGATACCATGGTGTCCTTCACCCGGCCCACCAGCTTCCCCTTCTCGATCTTGTAGCCCAGGAGCACGTTGCCACTGAACTCGCCGGCCGTGACATTACCCTGAGTAGCCCCCATGAGCTGCTCCACCACAAGCCCTTCCTTAATATCGCTCACCATATCCTCGAAGGAGACATCCCCCTCGCCGATGACGAAGGCGGTCATCGAGGGCGAAGGCAGGCTGCCCAAGGACCGACTCCCGTTGCCGGTGCTCTTCTTGCCGGCCTGGGCCGCCGTCTGGAGGTCGTAGAGGAAGTTGGCCACCACGCCTCCCTCCGCCAGCGGGGTCCGCTGGCTGGGCACGCCTTCATCGTCACAGGGACGGCTTTGCGGCTGATAGGGGATAGTCGGGTCATCCCAGATGGAGAGCCGGGGGTCAAAGACGCGCTGCCCCAGCTTGTCGCCAATGGGCGATGCCCCTTGCAGCACGGTCTTTCCGTTGAAGCCCACGGCCAGGGGCATAATGAGGGCGCTGCGCACGCCATGGGGCGTCAGGATGACGGGCAGTTTGCCCGTAGGCGCGGGAGCGATGTCCCTGGCCAGCTCAAGTTGCCGTTCCACCTCTTTAGCGATGTTGTCGATATTGGTGACAGGGTGGCAGGAGGACTCGCCGTCCCCCACGAAGAGCATGTCCGTGCCGCGGATGAGCGTGCCCTCGATGCTTATCCCGAAGGCGGTCTTCCGATACTCAGCCCGGGCGCCGTGGGAGTTCACGATCACGACCGCAGCCGTCAGCGCGCTGACCCCGGCCTCGCACAGAATCTCGGAGTTGGCCTGGCGCAGCCGCGCGATGAGGGCGTCGCCCAGCGCCGCCATCTTCTCGATGGGCACCGCCGGGGTGGCCTGGTCATAGACCTCCACCGCTGGATAGCGCCCCGGCGACGGAAGCGTCAGCCTGGCCTCCGGGCCGAAGGGCAGCACCTCCCGCGCCATCTCCACCAGCGAGGCCTCGTCCCCAAGCCGCGTCGTGGCGGCGAAGCCGACGCGCCCGTCCCTTATGATGCGCAGCGCCGTGCCTTTGCTCTCTCGGGTCTGGAGCGACTTCAGCCGGTTGGCCTCGAAGAGTATCGGGGTTTCCGTGCGACTGTAGGAGAAGACCTCCGCCTCCTGGGCCACTTTCATTGCCTTAGCCAGTAGGTCTTCCATTACTTCCCTCCCACCAGACATTTCGCGATTCTGATGTGGGGACTGCCGTTGGAGACGGGCAAGGGCATCTGCTCCCCTTTGCCGCAGCCTCCGCCCTCGTTCATGTCAAGGTCGTTGCCCACGGCGTCGATGTTCTCGAGAGTGGTGAAGACGTTGCCCGTGAGCACCACGGGACGGCACATCTCCTCGATCTTGCCGTTCCGTATCATGTAAGCCTCGCTGGCGGAGAAGGTGAACATCTCCATGCTGGTGGTGCCGCCGTACCAGTTCTTGGCGTAGACGCCCTCTTTGATGGGCGCGAGCATCTCCTCGAGGGAAGTGGCTCCCGGCTCGATGAAGGTGTTAGTCATGCGCACGATGGGCGGGAATGAGTGGCCGATGGCGCGGGCGTTGCCCGTGGGCGCCTCGCCCATCCTGGCCGCCGTCTCCCGAGAATGCAGCCGGCCCACCAGCAGTCCTTCCTTTATGAGGTAGGTGCGCGTCGCCGGCGTGCCCTCCTCGTCGTATTTGAAGCTGCCGCGCAGGCCGGGGACGGCCGCCCCGTCAACCACGTTGAGGTGCGCGCCGCCGAAGCGGCGGCCCAGCACCATGATCTCCTTCATGCGGTCGTTCTCATAGACGAAATCCGACTCCGAAAGGTGCCCGAAGGCCTCGTGAATGAAGACGCCGGCCAGCACGGGGTCCAGGACGACCGTATACTCACCGCCCTTCACCTGAGGCGCGGAAAGGAGCGCCACCGCCTTCTTCGCCGTGTCTTCCAGTTCCTGGTGCAGCCCCTCGACCACGGCGTAGTCGCCCTTACGGCCGATGCTGATGTGGGCCTGTTGAACGTTATCGCCCTCGCGCGCCGTGGCCGTGATGCGCGCCGTGACATCGATGCGGCTCTGCTCGATATAGCTGCCCTGGGAGTTGGCGAAGATAATCTTGCGGCGACCGTCACCGTAGCTGACGATGGAGGTCTGAATCTTGGGGACGCCCCAGATCACCTCGTTGTACTCGTCGAAGAGGCGCTTCTTCTCCGACAGGGGGATGGCCGCCGGGTCCTTCTTCACCTCGAGGGGCACGATATCGACTGCGGCCGGCACCTCGGCGAACTTCGTCGTTTCCTTGCCGACAAGGCGGGCCTGGCGCACGGCCAGCGCCACCTTGTCCCGCAGGTCGCTGATATTGTTGAAGCTAACAAAGCCCCAGCCGCCCTTCACGAGGGCGCGTGCACAGCCGCCGCGGCTGGTGGTGCGCCCGATATCCTCCAGGTCCCGACCGCGATACTGGATGCGGGTAGATTCCCCCTCCTCGACCCTCACCTCCACATAGTCCGCGTCGTGGCCCTTCAGGGCCTCGGTAATCTTGTCGCGCATAGGCCATCATCCTGTTCAGATTCCAGTGTCCTTACCCTCAGTCTTGCATGGGGCAAAGGGGCTTGTCAACCCGGGGCAAGGTCTTCAAAGGATATAGCCTTTAGCTACAACCCTTATATCATTTTTTGTCTTGACAATAACTGTATACTACAAGAATCGGCAGACTTTGATTGGTCTGGCGGCCAGTCCCTGTCCCTATCGCCGCCACCGATGAGAAAGGAGATTATCATGCGGAAAAGAGACCTCACCGCGACCGGGTTGATTGTCCTCGGGCTGCTGCTGGCCGGCTGCGCTCCGGCGATAGCGCCCACTCCGGCGTCGAAGCCAGCGGCGCCGTCAGCGAAGGCGCCCGTGGCGGAGACCCCCGCAGCCAAGCCAACGGCGGCTCCTTCAAAGGTGGGTGCGCCAACTCCCACTCCACCGTCCGCTACCCCGAAACCGGCGGGTCAAGAGCCTCGGTATGGCGGGACCCTCTACATCAGCAACGCTGCGGACCCCGCGAACTTCGACATAGTCCAGGAGAACATCTTCCAGACGGTGGCCCTCGTCGTCCCGTGCTACAGCGGCATCGTGCAGCACGACCCGCTGGACCAGACCAGGGTGATCGGGGACCTGGCCAAAAGATGGGACGTGAGCCCCGATGGCATGTCCTATACCTTCTATTTGCAGGAGAATGTGAAATGGCAAGATGGCGTTGCCTTCACGGCTGAGGATGTCCGCTACACTCTCGACCTCATCCGCGACCCTCCCCGGGGGATCGTCAGTCCGAACAAAGCGCTTCTCGCCTCCATCCAGAAGGTGGAGGCCTCGGGCAAGGACACATTGAAAGTCAGCCTCAAGTACCCCAGCGCCTCCTTTCTGGACAATCTGGGCGATGGCAGACTGGTTATGGCGCCGAAGCACGTCTTCGAGGCCAAAGGGAATATGAAGAGGGACGTAGTCGGCACCGGCCCCTACAAATTCAAGTCCTATGTCCCAGGCAGCACCTTCTCCGTAGTAAAGAACCCGGACTACTTTATTGAAGGGCGCCCCTACCTGGATGGCATCACCTGGTACATCATCCCCGATGTTGGTACGAGATTCGCCGCCCTGAGGACGCACCGGATTCAACTGACGCCTTCTAACATCCAGGGGCTGACCCCTTCCCAGGCTGAAATCATCCAGAAGGACAAAGAGGCGAGCGCTAACATCACGGTCGTGAGCTATCCTTCCCCTTCGGGCCAGATATTGTGGATGAACACCACCAGGCCCCCGTGGAGTGACATCCGGTTGCGGCGCGCCGTAGACCTGACTCTTGACCGTCAGAAGGTAGTCAAAGTGGCGGCGGAAGGCATGGGCCGGCTCGGAAGCTACATGCCTCCAGGCAAGTGGGGCCTTCCCGAGGATGAACTCGCGAAGATGCCCGGCTTTCGATACCCCAAAGACGCCGACATCGCCGAGGCTAAGAGGCTCGTCGCTGACGCTGGGTACGCCCAGGGCCTGAAGGTCCCTACCATACTCAGGGAGCAGCCCATGCCGACGCAGCGCTCCGCGCTGGCCGCCAAGGAGCAACTGGCGGCCATAGGGATTGAGCTGACCATTACGTTCAAGGATATAGCCAACTTTCTTGATCTGGTCTACAAGCGGGACTTCGACATCGCCTTCATGGGCGCCTCCGCCGGCATGGCGGACCCCGATCAGCTCTTCGGGCAGAACTTTATCCCGGGCGTCCCGCGCAATTTCAGTGGCCACGATGACCAGCGCGTGGCCGACTTGTACAAGGAACAAAGCCAGGCGTTGGATGAGGCTAAGCGAAGGGAGATCGTGCTCAACATACAGAGGAGGCTGCATGAAATAGTCCCCTTCTCGGCCCTGTACTGGTCCATATACCAGGTGGGCATTTGGAAAGAGGTAAGAGGTCTGGGGGAAATCGTCAACTTTTACAACAACATGAAGTTCCAAAACGTCTGGCTTGCGAAATAGAAACGCGTTCATGCCGGTCGTGCGCATCGATGCGATAGCGACCGAAGGAGGTGGAATTCATGGCGCGTAAGAGGCATTTGCTCAAACTCCTCTGCTTTTCTGTGTTGGTTCCCCTGCTGCTGGCTGCCTGCGCTCCAGCGGCAGTGCCTGCGGTCACTGCCAAGCCGGCGGTACCGGCGGCCAAAGCGCCTGTTGCGGAAACCCCCGCATCGAAGCCGGCAGTGGCTCCTCCAAAGCTGGAGGCGCCACTGCCTACTCCGCCGTCCGCCACCCCCAAACTGGCAGTGGAGGAGCCAAGATACGGTGGGATACTGGCTATCGCCGCCTATGCCAACCCGGTAAGCTACGATATGATCCAGGAAAGCGTCGTCCAGTCCGTATCTCCTATTGCTCCGTGCTACAGCGGCCTGGTGCAGCACGACCCCTTGGATCAGACCAAGGTGATCGGAGACCTGGCGAAAAAATGGGACATGAGCCCCGATGGCATGTCCTACACCTTCTATTTGCAGGAGAACGTCACGTGGCACGATGGCGTTGCCTTCACGGCTGAGGACGCTCGCTTTACGCTGGACGTGGTGCGCAATCCGCCAAGGGGAGTGGTCAGTACCCGGAAGGAGTACGTGGCCGCCGTCCAGAAAGTGGAGGCCTCAGGAAAGGATATCCTGAAGATAAGTCTCCAATACCCGAGCGCATCATTCCTGGATAACTTGGGCGACGGGCGAATGGTGGTGGTACCCAAACATGTCTTCGAGGCCAAGGGGAATATGAGGAGAGACGTGGTGGGGACCGGGCCTTACAAATTCAAGTCCTACGTCCCGGGCAGCAGCATCTCCGTGGTGAAGAACTCCACTTACTTTATCAAGGGCCGCCCCTATCTGGACGGCATCACCTGGTACATCATCCCTGATGCCGCTACGAGGTTTGCTGCGCTGAGGACGCACCGGGTTCAACTTACACCCTTCAACTTCCAGGGGCTGACTCCCTCTCAGTCGGAGACCATTCGAAGAGACAAGGAGTTGAGCGACAACATCGCTGTCGTGAAGTTCCGCGCGCCGACGGGTCAAACCCTGTGGATGAACACCACTAAATCTCCCTGGAGCGACCTTCGTGTGCGCCGCGCCCTAGACCTGACGGTCGATCGCCAGAAGATAATCAAGGTCGCAGTAGAAGGGGTTGGCGAGGTCGGAAGTTTCATGCCGCCGGGACAATGGGGCCTTCCGGAGGCTGAGCTATTGAACATGCCGGGCTACCGTCTGCCCAAGGATGCCGACATCGCCGAAGCTAAGAGACTGTTGGCTGAGGCTGGATACTCTCAGGGCCTTAAGGTTCCCACTCTATCCAGGGATGCACCACAGATAGAGCGCGCCGCGACCAGCGCCAAGGAGCAACTGGCCCAAATAGGCATGGACCTTACAATAGTGCTGAAGGATCAGGGCAGCATGTATGAAATGCTTTACAGGCGCGATTTTGACATTGCTTTTACAGGCGCTTCCGGCGGCTTAGCTGACCCGGACCAGATTTTCGGGCAGAACTTCGTTCCCGGCGTCCCCCGCAATTTCAGTGACTACAAGGACGAGCAGATGAGCGAGTGGTACAAGGAGCAAAGTCGTGCCATGGATCCAGCGAAGCGAAAGGAGATCGTTCTCAACATGCAGCGGAAGCTGCATGAGCTGGCTCCCTTCTCTGTCCTCTACTGGGCTATCTACGAGTCCGGATTCTGGAAAGAGGTGAGACACGTGGGCGATGTCAGCGTCTATAATAATATGAAGTTCCAGAATGTTTGGCTTGCCAAATAACGGCTAGACTAACGCTGGTCAGCTTTCCCAACTTCGAGAATACTGCTGCTTAGTTGCGCTTTATTGACTCTAGCCTCTCCTGTCAAGGGCGAGGAAAGTAAAAGAAACGGGCGTGTGCCCAAAATTGTGTTACGTTCACTTTTACAACTTGGTACTGCATCGGTCAAGGAGGAGACTATGGAGCGAAAGAAGCACGTCCTCTGCGCGGCCTGTTTTCTGGCGCTGTTGCCGCTCTTGATGGCTGCCTGCGCCCCGGCGGCAGCGCCGGCGGCCACTGCCAAGCCGGCGGCGCCGGCGACGGCCCCAAGTCCGAAGACAGCCGCGCCAGCCGCCACTCCGAAACCGGCGGCAGAACAGCCTCGATACGGGGCAACTCTCCCGCTGCCCTCCATCTCTGACCCACCGACCCTGGATATCCACGAGGCCGCGACCATAACCCTGTTCGCGCCCTTGGGGGGAGTTTACAGCAGCCTCTTGCAGTATGACCAGAGTGAGAAGATAGTGGCCGACCTGGCGGAACGGTGGCAGCTAAGCCCGGATGGGAAGGTCTACACCTTCCAGCTTCGAAAGGGAGTCAGGTGGCACGATGGCAGACCCTTCACTTCGGCTGATGCCCGGATCAGCCTGGATAGGATGAACAAGTACAGCGGCCTCAAGTTCATCACCGAGAGCGTCGACAAAGTAGACGCCCCGGACGAGAATACGCTGCAGGTGACCATGAAACAGCCCCAGATGGGGTTCCCGGCTGGCCTGGCCCACGGCCGGGGGTTCATCGGCCCCAAGCATATCATCGAGGCCAAAGGGAACCTGAAGCAAGACGTGGTTGGCACTGGCCCCTTCAAATTCAAAGACTATGTGGCCGGCGTTAGTATCGCCGTGGTGAAGAATGACGCCTATTTCGTCAAAGGGCTTCCCTACCTGGATGGCGTCACTTACTACATCATCAAGGACGCGGCCACCAGGATGGCCGCCTTCCGGGCTGGCAGGGTGACAATTTACGGCCATCCGCCCGCGCAGGGGGAGCTGGGCGCCTCGCATGTGGAAGCCATAAAGAAGGCTATGCCCCAGGCCGTCGTTAGACCCTATACCTCCGCCGAGGCCTTTGGCCTCATGCCGAATACGACAAGGTCTCCCTGGAGCGACGTTCGAGTCAGAAGGGCCGCCTTTCTTGCGGTGGACCGTGAGAGAGGGCTAAGCGTGGTTACCGGCGGTGCGGGCGAGCTGGGAGTGAGCTTCTTTGCTGGGGAGTGGGCCCTCCCGAAGGAGGAGACGATGAAGATGCCCGGCTTCAGGAAGCCGAAGGACGAGGACATAGCCGAGGCGAAGCGGCTACTGGCCGAGGCGGGCTATCCAAAGGGCTTCAGCTCCAATGTGCTGGTGCGGGCAGCGTATCCCCTCTACGAGAACGGCGCCACCTTTCTGAAAGATCAGTTGGCGAAGATTGACATAGACCTGAAGCTGGAAGTGCTCGAGTACAGCATCTGGGTCGACAGGAGAAGCAAACTGACCTTCGATACGATGCTGGTGGTGCCCTTCCTCCCTTACCCCGATCCCGACGGCGCGGGACGGGTAATCTCCCGAAAGCTGGGCGGCATTTTCTCCACCCTCGATGACGAGGAGACCCTTCAGCTCTTCTTCAAGCAGTCGCAAACTGGCGACCCCCAGGAGCGCAAGAAGATCGTTTGGCAACTCCAACAGAGGATAGCGGAGACGGTGCCCCACGTCATGCTGGGTTGGAACAACTCCTTCATCGCCTTCTGGCCGGAGGTCAAGGGCTATACCGCCACCGGCGGGACCTACCTGCACAACAAACTGGAGGAGATCTGGCTTAGCAAGTAACTAAGGGAATGGGTTCCTGGGTAGCGCGCACTGATGGTTATTGGACGTATAAATGTGACGTTGCGCACGCAATCCCTCTCAATCTCCCCTGAGCCTGTCTCAGGGGAGAGGCAGAACCTCCCCCTTTCGGAAAGGGGGACTAAGGGGGATTCGTCCTGCGGTCATGGTATGTCATTTCATTAATGACCATAAGTACGCGGGATAGTTGACGGGAGAACTCGATGCTCCGTGCTCCGGTGCGGGGCGCAGACCGACTTCGCTGGATTGTTGCGTGTGAAAGGAGATAGGAGTGACCCTTGAGGAGCAACTGATTAGACATATTAAGGCTACGTCCTATTCGGACCTGCCCGCGGAAGCTATCGATGCTGCGCGCCGGGAGGTGCTCTGGACGCTGGCCAGTTGCGTTTCCGGGGCCGGAGCGCCAGGCTCCGATAAGATTGTGGCTTTTGTCCGCCAGCTCGGCGGGCCGCCCGAGGCGACGGTGATTGGCTTCGGGGATCGCGTCGCCGCCAGCACGGCGGGCATAGCCAACGGGGCCTTCGCCAAGGCCCTGGAATATGAGGACAAGCTCTGGCTCGAAGGAGGCGGCGCCTACGCCATCGCCACATCCGTCGTCCCAGCGGCCTTCGCCACGGCAGAGCATATTGGCCGCGTTGACGGCAAGGATTTGCTCCACGCCATTGCCCTGGCCACGGACGTACAGGGGCGTCTGGTGAGGGCAGTGCCGAAGTCCATCCTCACCGGATGGTGCTCGACCTACGTCTTCGCCACCTTCGGCGCCACCATCGCCGCCGGGGTGCTCCTCGGCCTCACTGAGGAAGAGCTAATAAACGCCATGGGGCTAGCCTACGCGCAGACGACGGGAAACTATCAGGGGACTGAAGAAGAGGGCGTCCTGGGGCTGCGCCTGCAAATGGGATTCGGCGTGCGCAACGGGATAACCTCTGCCCAACTGGCCAAGCTCGGCGTCACCGGAGTCAAGCATTTCCTGACGGGAAGGCACGGACTGTACCCGCTTTTCTATAAGGGCGAAGCGCTCGACATGGACGCCACAACCAGAGGCCTCGGGTCTGAGTTCCTGGGTGCGCAACTCGGCTTCAAGGCCTACCCTTGCTGCGCGCTTATCCACGCGCCTCTGGACGCGACCCTGTCGTTAGTGAGCGAAGTGGCTACCCCGGACTCCATAGAGTCGGTAAAGGTAAATGTGCCAGTGCGCATCAGGCGGGTCGTTGAGCCTCGCGAGCCCAAGCTGAGGCCTCAGAACGACGTGGATTCCCAGTTCAGCATATACTGGGCGCTGGCGTGCGCCTTGGCGGACCGAAGGATATCGCTCGGGCACTTCTCGGCGCAGGCGCTGGGAGAGCAGCGCTATTTGGAGCTTGCTCCCAGGATAAGAGTGGACCTGGATATGGCGGACCGGGAGGGGGCTTCGGTGGAGATCAAGCTCAAGGACGGCCGGACGCTGCGGTCGCAGACGGTCCTGAAGGCCAAGGGACAGCCAGAGAAGCCCCTGTCAATGGGCGAGATCCTGGATAGGTACTGGGACTGCCTCCAGTTCAGTCCCAAACCCATATCAAAGGAGCGAGCAACCCGGGCCAAAGACCTCATCCTGGGCCTGGAGGAGGTCGCGGACGTGGCGGAGATTGTGCGGCTCATCAGCTAAACAGTGCCGAGTCTTCTTTTGCCGGCAAAGGGAAAATTAGTCAGGATCAGAAACGGAGGTTCACGATGCGATTGACGACCTATGTGGTGATTTGCCTGACCGTCCTGGGACTGCTAGCGGCCAGTTGCGCCCCAGCGGCAACGCAGCCGAAGGTCCCTGCAACTCAGCCCCCGTCCGCGCCGGCTGCCAAGTCTGAAGCCAAGCCGGCGGCAACTCCCAAGCCGGCGGCGCCAGTGGCAACTCCCAAGCCGGCGGCGCCAGCGGCCACTCCTAAGCCGGCGGCGGACCAGCCCAGGTCTGGAGGCATTCTGCCGGTGCACATTAACGGTCCCACGCCGAACTTTGACATACACCAGGAGAGCACGGTCTACGTGCTGCAGCCCCTTGCTTCCACGTACAGCTCCCTGACGAAGTACGACCCCCTCGATCCGACGAAGATCGTCGGCGACCTGGCGCAGAGATGGGAGGTAAGCCAAGACGGGAAAGTTTACACGTTCCACCTGCAAAAGGGGGTGAAGTGGCACGATGGCCAGCAGCTCACCGCAGAGGACGTCAAGTTCAGCCTGGACCGCATCCGAAAGCCGCCCACGGGTACCGCGAGCCCGAGACGGGTTGCGCTGTCGGCCATAGGGGACATCGAGGTGATCGATAAGGACACTGTCAAGGTGGTCCTTAATAATCCTCAGGCTGCCTTCATCGACATGCTCTCCACGGCGTGGGAAGTGATCATGCCCAAGCACGTGATAGAGAGCAAGGGGAGCATGAAACGGGACGTAGTGGGGACCGGTCCCTTCAAGTTCCTCAAGCACGAGCCGGGCATCGTTCTGGAAGTGAAGAAGAACGAGGACTACTTCGTCAAAGGCCGCCCCTACCTGGATGGAATAAGGTTTTTCGTCCTTTCGGATGCGACGACCCGGTTCGCCGCTCTACGGACAAAGAGAATCCTGCTCACAGCCTTTGGTAATGGGGTGACGCCGAGTCAGGCCGAGCTCGTCGAGAGGGATAAGCTTCCCATCAAAATCACCCCGATCCAGGGAGCGACCTTATGGCGATTCGTCATGCGCCTGGATGCAGCCCCCTGGAGCGACATCCGGGTGCGGCGGGCGGTTAGCCTTACGCTGGACCGTCAGGAGGCGGTCCGCATCGTGTCGGAGAGGAGGGGCGATGTGGGCTCTTCAGTGCCACCCAATTCGCCCATGGCGATCCCGCCCGCCGAGCTCGCCAAGCTTCCCGGCTACCGGCAGCCCAAGGACGCCGACGTCGCGGAAGCCAGGAAGTTGCTTGCCGAAGCCGGATTCCCCAACGGATTTGACACAACGGTGATGTTCAGATCGGGCGCTATCTGGGAGCAGCCGGCGGTGTTCTTCAAAGACCAGTTGGCGAAGGCCGGGATAAAGGCGAACTTGGAAGCCATGGAATCTGGCGGTTTCATTGGTCGCCTTTTTGAGGGCCGTTTTGTCACCGCTTTCCTGAGCCTGGGAGTGCAGGTCTTTGAGCCCGGGGTGATCCTGGGGGATTACTATCTCACCGGGGCGGGGCAGAACTACGGCAAGTACAGCGACAAGGAATTCGACGCCATGTTCGAGGAGCAGATGCGGACCATGGACGTCGCTAAGCGCCGGGAGATACTGCTGAAGATGCAGTACAAAGTGCTGGAGACCATACCCTTCGTGGTGTCGCATTGGCAGAATCACCTGGGGGCAATGTGGCCGGAGGTACGCAACGTGAGGCCCGGCCTGACCGTCTACAACAACCACCAGCACGAAAACACCTGGATAGCGCAATAGGACAAATCTCTCGCAAAAGGAGGCCGGATGAAGGCCTGGCGCCTCTACTCTTTGGGCGACAGCGTGACACCAGTGGCACCTGACACTCATAATATCGGATAATGGTATTTTAGCCGTAGGGTGGGTGGAGCCCTGACGAAATCGCCGGGCAACCCACCGTCACGTGCCGCGTCCTTTCTGATGGGTCACGCTCGGCTCCACCCACCGCACGCATTAATCGATGTTACGTTGTACTAGCCTGAAACTGTACATTTGCCTTCGAAAGGAGGGAGCTTCACACGCGGACGAGAAGATATCCCGCTCCTGGAGCGGGCCAGGCAAAATTGGAGATTCTGTGTGGCTTATTGGCGAGCTGCAAATGTAAGCCTGTAACAGAAAATTATGAGGAGGTGCGACTATGTCCGGTTGTCGCCTTTATTGCTAACTCCTGCACCACATGATATAGTGATTCGATACGAATCCTCCTAATAATGTAAGGATGAAAGGAGGTAACGAACCACGGTAGAAGCAATATAAGAGTCAATAGTTTGGAAGGGAGATTGCATAAAGTCAGGGGAGGAAGAGAAAGATGATCTCGAAGAAAGGGATCTTGGTGTTGCTTGTGAGTCTATTGGTGGTAGGGGGCATGCTAGTGAGCTGCGTACCGGGAGCAGCGCCGACGCCTCCTAAGGGGACGGCAGCAGCACCGGCACCCACCCCCAAGCCAGCGGCCGAGAAAGCCCGGCCAGGCGGTATACTCACCAGATCTAGTTGGGCAGACCCGGCTTCTATGGACCTGCACCAGGAGATCTCAATTGCCGCACTGATACCCTTCAGTCCTATCTACAACAAGCTGATTAAGTTCGACCCCTCTGAGCATGATAAGATAGTTGCCGACTTAGCAGAGCGATGGGAGGTTAACACGAAGGGTGACGTCTATACCTTCTACCTTCGCAAGGGAGTGAAATGGCACGATGGCAAGCCTTTCACCGCTGAGGACGCCGCCTACAGCCTCATGCGCATGTCCCATCCTAAAGACTTCGGGGTTGTGTCACCCAGGGGAGAGGCGACGGTGGGCGCCATTAAGAAGGCACAAGCAGTTGACGATATGACTGTCCAGGTAGAGCTCTCTGATCCCCAGGCGTCCTTCCTTAGGTTTGCAGCGGTTGACTGGATAAAGATTATGCCGAAGCACACTATTCTAGCCAATCAAGGCAACATGAAGCAAGTGGTTAACGGGACTGGGCCCTTCAAGCTCAAGACCTTCGCCCGAGGCGTAATAATTCATCTAGTGAAGAATCCGGATTACTTTGTCAAAGGGCAGCCCTACCTGGATGAGTACAAGCTTTACCCAATCGCCGATGCTACTACGGCCTTCGTAGCCCTGAGGACGGGTAGAGTCCACATGACCAGCTTCGGTAGCAGGTCCATAGCTCCCGAACAAGCAGACTGGGTCAAAGCGAACATGGCCGACAAGATTGTAGTTGGCACTCACAAATCTACCACCCAGATTACCCTGGATATCAACCACGCCAAGGCACCCTGGAGCGATCTCCGCGTTCGGAGGGCAATGGACCTGGCCATTGACCGCAAGAATATGCGCGCGATATTGAAAGACTACGCAGATGTTGGTTTGGTCCACTATGCGGATGGCCTGTGGGGTATACCCGCCAAGGAAGTGCTGCAAAAACCGGGCTGGCGGGAGCCCAAGGACCCGGACATTGCCGAGGCTAAGCGTCTAATGGCGGAGGCGGGCTACTCCCGGGGCATCAAAACTACCCTGTTGACGAGAGAGGGTATAAACTATGCCGACTACGCCCAGGCAGTGCAGCGGGAATTGGCGCAGATTGGCATCGAGGCAACCATTCAGCAAAGAATGACCCCGGAGGTCGTTGACCGCGGTAGCGGAGGTAACTTCGACTTAATGCTCAACCTCTGGACCCACAATGAGGATGACCCATCCATGATCTACCGGGGTATCTATCTCAGCAATAAGTCGAGGAAGAAGGACGGCTTCAGTGACCAGCAGATTGACACCTGGTTCGCTGAACAGGAAGGGATGATGGATGATAACAGGCGCCGCGAGATTGTTCGCAAGATGGCTGATAGGGTCTTGTCACTGGTTCCAGGCGTGATCTTGGCATGGCCGAGTTATCTCTATGCCTACTGGAGGGAGGTCAAGGGCTTCTCGCCGGGGCCATGTTGCGCGAACAATCACCTGCTGGAGGACGTTTGGCTGGCCCGGTAAGGTACGTGTAGACGAGAGCCAATCAATAGAAGCGATACGCGCTATGCGCCATCGCGCATAAAGCGAGTCGTCGAGCCGCGAGAGGTGCATCAGAACCCCGAAGAATCCGGTAGATACTCAGTTTAGTATCCGTTGGGTTTTAGCTTGTGCCGTAGTGGACCGTAAAGTGTCCCTTCGGCACTTTACTGAGGCTGCGCTGCGGGACGGGCGATATATGGAGCTTGCCGGTAAGGTGGAGGTGGATCCAGATGATGACCGGGAGGGAGTTTGGGTAAAGATCAAGCTCAAGGCGTCTTGCGGTCGCAAACAGTATTAAGGCCGAGAGGTCACGCAGACAATCCTCTCTCGACTAATGAAATGGTGGAGAGGTACTGGGAATGTGTGCAATATGCCCCAAATCCTTTGACCGAGGAACGAGCGAGCTTGGCAAGAGACCTCTTGCTGCGGTTGGAGGAAGTGCCAGACGTGGCCCGGATAATGAGCCTTCTCTACTAATTCAGTTGGAGCCGAGAAAACATTTGTGGAGGTAGAGATACGATGTACGAAGTGTTAAGTCCCCTTGGGGAGCCGACCGTTGCGAAAGCCCACGCTGTCCCACTCATTTCTGATCTGAAGGGCAAGACCGTGGTCATGGTGTGGAATGGAGTCTTCAAGGGGGACGTAGCGTTTCCCATGATCCAGGAGCTACTGTATCAGCGCTACCCCGGGATAAAGGTTATCCCCTACACCGAATTCCCGCTCCAACGAGTCACTGGCCCGACGCAGCAGTTGCTCGATCGAACCCGAACTACGGTAGACATGGCGGTGGCAAAGGGCTGCGATGCCATCATAACTGGCGTTGGCGGCTGAGGTACTTGCACGCCCGCGGCTACGCGGGTAGCGCTGGAAGCGGTGAGGAGGGGCATCCCCGCCGTCGTGATAACCAATCCCAGTTTCGTGCGGACTGCGATCCTGGTCGCTTCCGCGGTTGGGATACCAGACCTCGGAATCGCCGAGTATCCCGGGGCCATCGACGTTCACTCAGATGCTGAAGTAAGAGACAATATCGAGAAGTTACTCCTTGACCGGATCATCGATGGGCTGAGCAAGCCAAGCGTACGGCCAAAGGCGGTTACCTCTGCCCGCTCGGAAGAGATCGTGTATAAAGGCACGCTCGATGAAGTGAACCAGTTCTTCTCCGAAAAAGGGTGGACCGACGGCATGGGCATAATGCCACCTACTCGGGAGAAGGTTGAGCAGTTCCTGAGGTTCACCGACCAGGGCCCGGACGAGGACATAGCCATTCTGCCCCAGGAGAACCTGCGGGCTACGCCGCGGAATATTGCGGCGAACGCGGTGATGGCGGGGTGCCGCCCGGAATACATGCCATTGCTCATCGCCGCGGTGGAGGCGGTGGCCGACCCGGAGTTCCAGTTGATGAACATCGGCACAACCGTCTGCGACAATCCGTATCTCCTGGTAAACGGACCGATTATGAAGCAGGTGGGCATCGAGCACGGCATCGGCCTCGCCTCGCGTGGGCCCAGCCCCGCCATCGGCCGTGCCCTGCGCCTGATCCTCCGCAACATAGCCGGCTTCAAACCGGGAGAAACCGCCATGGCCACCTGGGGTTATTTCCAGCCCTTCGTTCTTGGGGAGGACGAGGAGGGGTGTGACGAGATTGGTTGGGAGCCTTATCACGTCGAGCATGGCTTTCCGCGTGATGCAAGCACCGTTACGGCTAGAGCCACCTACAATTGGGGCTTTCAGGCAGCGCGCCCGGTGGGCACCGATCCTGGGCCGATTCTTCGCTGCGCGAGCGAGCATCAGCGCCGGATAATCGCTCCTGAACTGTCTCTAAAGTTTGGTTCGCGCAATACAGACACGTTACTTATAACGAGACCAACAGCCAGGGTCCTGGCGAAGGGGGGCTACTCGAAACGTGACGTGGCTGAGTATTTGTGGCAACATACAAGGATCACGGGCTTTCAAGCCGATCAGTTCTTCAAGAATTTTACCGACGTCCCGAAAGAAAAGGCTATATCGGCCTCCTATGCTATGACCACCCACCTATGGGTCTCGGAAGGCAATTTGCCCAGGTGGTTCGATGTTGACCCGGACCAGAGCATTCCCATCCTTTTGAGCAAGGACCTGATCGACGTTGTGGTCTGTGGAGACACCAGCAGGAACAAGATGATGACCCTCTGGTGTACTTACAACAGGCCAGCCACTAGGCAAATAAGATTTCCAGCGCGCTGGGAAGCCCTGCTGAAAGAGGCTAAGGGGGGGAAGTAAGGAACAGGAGAAAGCGTGCGCATTAAGAGTATCTCCACTCGGGTGCTCTCTTTGCCAGCAGACAGTCCTTTTCGGACTTCGCTGGGCGTGCTGATAAGATCGGCAGGGCACATCCTGATTGAGGCGCGCAGCGATGAAGGTCATGCCGGCTACGGCTACGTCGTATCGCTGTACGGGTACCTCAAGGCCCTCAAGTCAGCCATAGAGGAGGTCAGGGAACTCGTCGTTGGCAAAGACCCCTTTGCGGTTAAGAGTCTCTGGCGCACCATGATGGCCCATACGGGGTGGTTTGGCCCAGCCGGCCTTATGCACGCGGCGATTAGCGGCATCGATATGGCCCTCTGGGATCTGCTCGGAAAGGTTGTTGACAGGCCGCTCGCCGTACTGTTGGGGAGCGCGCGAGACAAGGTCCCTTGCTACCACGTGGGCTTCTGGCGCTCGACTTCACTTCCTGAACTAGCCAAGGAGGCGGAGCTGTACCGTGACCAGGGATTCAAAGCCGTCAAGATGAAGGTCGGCGGCGAGGACCATCTGGACAAGGAAATCGAGAGGGTGCGGGTTGTCAGAGGTAGCCTGGGAGAGGACATCGCCCTTATGGTAGACCCGAACCAGGCCTGGACCCCGGACATTGCCATCAGCATGGGCGAAAGGCTGAGGGAATATGACATCTACTGGCTGGAAGACCCGGTCCCCTACGATGACATGGACGGGCGGGCCCGCGTGGCCGAATGCCTGGACATCCCTATCGCCTCAGGCGAAGAAGTACCTAACAGAGCGGGCTTTGCCCAGTTGGTCGTACGTCGGGCAGCCGATATCTTCAATGTCGACCTGCAGCGTGTCGCCGGCATCACCGGCTGGCTAGACGTCGCCTCCTTCCTTGAGGCGAGGAACTGTGTCCTGACCGCTCACGCCCTTCCCGAGGTCCAGTGCCAGCTCATCGCCGCTAGCCCCAAAGGGTTGACCGTCGAGTACTTGACCCGGTCGGCTGCTTTGTTCAAGCAGGGACCGAAGATCGACGCCGGCTTCATTGAACTCCCGAAAGGTCCCGGCCTCGGACTGGAGATAGACGAAGAGGCCGTCAAGAAATACGAGGTGAAGTAAGATGGAGAAGAGGAAGTTGCTCCCGATGGCGAGTTGCCTTACCGTTCTGGGGCTGTTGCTTACAAGCTGCGCCTCAGCAGTCACGCCAACGGCGACGCCGAAGCCAGCGGCTAGGCCGCCCGCTACCCCTGTAGCCGCACCAGCCGCTCCAACCCCCGGAACAGCGGCGCCCACGCCCAGCGGCAAGACTGCCGAGCAGCCGCGGTACGGCGGTGTACTTACAATTTCCACTTTGGGAGATCCCATAAGCCTGGATATGCAGCAGGAGGCGTCCTTTAGAGTGGCGAATGTGCTGCAATTGGCCTACAATGGGGTCACCCAGTTTGACGCCAACAGCCCGCAAGAGGTCATCGGAGACCTGGCTAAGAACTGGCAAATCAGCAAAGATGGACTCACCTACACTTTCAATCTCAATGAGAGCGCCAAGTTCCACGACGGCACACCCTTCACTTCCGAGGACGTTCGATTCAGCTTCGAACGAATGGTTGCTCCCCCCAGGGGGATTCGAGCCCCGCGTCGCGCCGACCTGGCTGCCATTGGCAGGATAGAGACCCCGGATAAGAACGCGGTGAAGTTCATTCTGAAATACCCATCCGCTTCGTTCCTCGATGTGATTTCGTCTGGCTGGATGGTCGTTTACTCCAAACCGTTCGTCGAGAAAAGGGGCGACATGCTGAACCTGGTAATGGGCACGGGCCCCTACAAGCTTAAGAGCTATACAACAGGCACCTCTCTGGACTATGCTAAGAACCCCGACTACTTCGTGAAGGGCCGTCCTTACCTGGATGGGATCACCTTCTACATCATTAAGGATTCGGCGACAAGGCTAGCCGCCTTTCGCACCGGGCGGGTCAAGCTGACCGGACCTGGAGATTCAGGCCTCAGTCCAACCGATGCCGAGATCGTCAAGAACACCATGCCCCAGGCAGTGATGGCCCCCTATCCTGGACTGTGCTACGCCCTGATGGTGTTCCAGAGCGAGCAGAAGCCCTGGACCGACATTCGGGTGCGGCAGGCGGCCAGCCTGGCCATCGACCGGCAAAAAGCCATCGACGTCCTGGCGCAAGGCTACGGGGAGCTATGGAGCAGCTTCCCGGGGAAATGGAGCCTCCCCAGGGAAGAGCTCCTTAAGATGCCCGGGTGGCGCCAGCCCAAGGACGCTGACATCGGCGAAGCGAAGAGGCTCCTTGCTGAGGCTGGCTACCCCGATGGCTTCACTGTGAAGGCCCTGGTGAGGGCGGAGAAGCTTTACGAGGAAGTGGCGGTCTTCGTTGCTGATCAGTTGTCCAAGCTTGGCATCAAGCTCGACCTGGACGTGAAGGAGCAGACGCTGCGCGCGCAGTTGCTGTGGTCAGGTAATTTCAACATGGGCCCCATGTATAATTGTATGGCCTATCCGGACCCGGCAAACATCTTCCGTTACTGGGCGCCGCCGGAGAACGCGGACTGGGGTCAGAATTGGCAGCGGAGCGGTGACAAGAGGATCTGGGAGCTCTTCGACAAGCAGGCGAGCGCCCTCGACGTATCAGAGCGAACGAAGATCGTTCACGAGCTCGATCGGAGGATGACCGAGGGGATGTACCGGCCGATAATTTACTGGAGGAATTCCATCATTGGCCTGTGGCCGGAGGTCAAGAACCGCGGGAAAGCCATCGGCGACTTCAGCTTCCAGAAGTACCAGGATATCTGGCTGGCCAAGAGCTGACGAGGTTGTGCGTTCAGGAAGGCCGCAAGTGAAAGGAGGCTGCAATGCAACGGAAATGGATCATCACGGTGAGTTGCTTGACAATCTTAGGGCTGTTCGCGGGGAGCTGCTCCCCGGCGGCTCCGCCGGCGCAGCCGGCAAAACCCACGGAGAAGCCAGCAGCGGCGGCCACTGCGGCGCCGGCAGCCGCGACGCCAAAGCCGGCGGCCCCAGCCGCCACGCCTAAGCCGTCTGCGGAGCAGCCTAAGTATGGGGGCGTCCTGGCCATCCCGGCCCTATCAGACCCGATCAGCCTGGACATGCAGCAGGAGACGTCTTTTAACGCCGAGAACGTGCTGCAGCTTGCGTACAACGGCGTCACTCAGTTCAACCCCGATAGTCCGGAGGAGGTCATCGGAGACCTGGCCAAGAACTGGGAACTCAGCAGAGACGGCATCACTTACACCTTCCGTCTCAATGAGAGCGTCAAGTTCCATGATGGCAGCCCCCTCACAGCCGAGGACGTTCGATTCAGCTTTGAGAGAATGACTGCCCCACCCAGGGGGATCGCCGCCCCGAGGCGCGCTGACCTGGATGCCATCAGCAAGCTGGAGGCCCCTGACAAAGACACCGTGAAGTTCATCCTGAAGTACCCGTCCGCCCCTTTCCTTAGCGTTACGTCCTCCGGCTTTATGGTCGTTTACTCCAGGGCCTTCGTCGAGAAGAAGGTCCACATGAAGAACGATGTCATGGGGACGGGCCCCTACAAGTTCAAGAGCTACTCCCCGGGCACTTCCTTGGTCTACGTTAAGAATCCCGACTATTTCGTCAAGGGCCGTCCTTACCTGGATGGCGTCACCTTCTATTTCATCAGGGACGCTGCCACCAGATTGTCTGCCTTCCGCACCGGCCGCATCAAGCTGACCGGTCCTGGCGACGCCGGCCTGAGTCCGACCGACGCCGACACCGTTAAGAAGACCATGCCCCAGGCGATAACACTGTCCTACCCCGGACTGTGCCGGGCTTTGCTCATCTTGAACAACGAGCAACAGCCCTGGGCGGACGTTCGAGTGAGGAGGGCGGCGCTCCTGGCCGTCGACCGGCCGAGGGCTATCGATGTCCTGGCGCACGGGTTTGGAGAACTGGGCAGCAATATGCCAGGCAAATGGGGCATGCCCAGGGAAGATCTCCTGAAGACGCCTGGCTGGCGTCAGCCCAAGGACGCCGACATCGCCGATGCCCAGAAGCTCCTGGCCGAGGCGGGCTACCCCAACGGCTTCGGTGTAAAGGCGCTGGTAAGAGCGGAGAAAGCCTACGAGGAAGTGGCGGTATTCGCCGCTGACCAACTGGCCAAGGTGGGCATCAAGCTCGAGCTGGAGGTCAGGGAATCTGCGGTGCGCACCACTATGTTGCAGCAGGGGAACTTCAGCATTCATCCGGAGCAGGGCTGTCTCTCCTATCCTGACCCCACGAACGTTGCTCGCTACTTTGCCCCACCGCGCGCCGGGGATTGGGGCCAGAACTGGCAGCGGGACAAAGACTCGAAGACCTGGGAGCTCTTCGAGAAGCAGTCGCGCGCTGTGGACCCCAAGGAACGCGCGCAGGTAGTGCGTGAACTGGATCTCAGGTTGAACGAGATGGCATCGCGTCCACTGATCTACTGGAGAAATGGTGTCATTGGCATGTGGCCGGAAGTCAGGGGACGCGGCAAGCTCATCGGCAACTACAGCTTTCAGAAATATCAGGACGTGTGGCTGGCCCAGTAGATGATAAATGAAGAATGGTCCATGCCGGTTGACACCGGCACCACCGAGGATGAAAATCGCGTTTCTATACCCCGCACTGAAGTACGGGGTATACCGCGTACTTTAGTGCGCGGTGTGTGTGCGAATTCCTATCTTCATACCAGTGGTAATGATGTATGGGGAAAGACGTATGCGTAGGGGCGCACGGCAGTGCGCCCGTGGCGCGCCATGGCCAAGGCTTGGGAGTCTCGGAGTGCCCAGGCCCCGATGCCTCCCGGCGCAGTCGGGAGGGACTCAGGACGTGACTGCGGCCCTCGGGACCGCGGCGAGCCGCCTCAGTCCGTATTGCGAAAGGAAACAACAGGAGCGCCTATGACGCGAGGGGTAGACATCGATCAACCCACCTTCTCGATGGAGAATGACTGCCAGGCCATCAACAATTTCTTTGCGGAACGGGGATGGACCGATGGCCTGCCCATCATCCCCCCTGTAGAGGCGGCAGTAAAGGCGATGCAGGCAGGCGCTAATCGCGGCCCATCGGATGTCCTGGGAAAGATACCTCCCTCCTGGGCCGACGCCACGGTGGAGAAGGTGGCGGTGAACGCGGTGATGGCGGGGTGCCTGCCTGAGTACATGCCGGTGATAATGGCCGCCGTTGAGGCGATCGCTGAAGAGGAGTTCGACCTGCATGGAATTCAGGCCACGACGCACGGAGCGGCTCCGCTGGTCGTGGTGAACGGGCCTATTCGCCATCAGTTGAACATCAACTGCCGCTATAATTGCTTCGGGCCCGGTTGGCGGGCCAACGCAACCATCGGTCGGACGTTGCGATTCATCTTGCAGAACGTCGGCGGAGGAATCCCCGGCGTCCTCGACCGGTCCACCACGGGGATGCCCAGCAAGTACACCTATTGTGTGGGGGAGAATGAAGAGGAAAGCCCCTGGGAGCCGCTGCACGTGGAAAAGGGGTATGCCCGGGAAGATAACGTAGTCACCGTTTTCCCCGCTGACGGGCCTCACGACATTCTGGAACGAAGCAGCACCACTGCCCTTGGCATCCTCACCACCTTGACCCAAGCCATGAGCCCCCTGGGCTCCTGTAACACCATTCACTTCAGCGACAGCATCCTGGCCTTCTGCCCGGAACATGCCGAGGCCGTCGCTCGCGAGGGCTATACCAAGGCGATGGTGCGGCGCTTCGCTTTCGAAAACGGAGGTCTGCCCCTTAGCTTATTTGGTCCGGAGCTGGGGCCGCGGCGCAGGGAAGAGCTGGCGCAACTGGGCATTCGCCTGAAGGACGACGGGCGGGTGCCCGTTGCAGAGAAGCCCGAGGATATCACCATCCTCGTTCTGGGCGGCGCAGGAAAGCATTCAACCTTTATCGGCACTCTGACTAGAGCGCATCCGGTAACAAAGCCCATACGGCTGCCCTGAGTCCTCCGCTTGAGCAGTAAATACAGTGTTTACAGTGTTCATCCTCTTGAAAACCCCGCTCGACACGCGGTGGCTCCCAGCCTGCCTCCGGCAGGGCCTCGCTGAGGCAGCAGGTGTACTTCAGGGGGCTTCCCAGCGTAGACATGTCGGAAGCGTCTGCATGCTTGTCAGGGGCCAGGATTAGTATAATGGGAGCCACTTGACACCAGCTATTATGTCGTGTTAGTATAACTCAGAGAACAGGCTCTTGACAGCGCATCGGCCCCCGTGCTATTCTGCTGCATACGCCAAAGCTGGCGAGACGGCAGATTGGCAAAACAACCCGTATGGGCGCGAGCGCGTACAAGGAGAACCCGGCGACACAGGACATTTCCCTCACGCGCCCACACCCGTGGCGGGAAATGGATCGGGGGGAGGACAATGGACCAACGCGTGACGAGGACAGTAGACCCGGGCGCCGTGAGGATTTCCATGCTCCTTCATGCTTTGCTCGGCGTCAATTCCCTGCTCTTGAAGCCGGGGGACACCGAAAAGCTCTTTCGCATGGTCTGCGACAGACTTGTCGCCAGCGGCTGTTACTCGGCGGCCTGGGTCGGCCTGATCGTGCCGGGGAACTTCAAGATCGTGCCCTTTGCCTCCTCAGGCCTTGAGGACGCCTCCTGGAAGTCCATGGAAGTGACCTGGGACAACTCCCCCTATGGATTCACGCCCGCCGGCAAAGCTATCAAGGCGCGCAAGGCTTGTGTCATGGCGGACGCAGCCACAGATCCTCAGGTGACACAGCATTGGAGGGAGATGTGCCGCCAAAAGGCATACCAATCGGCAGCCGCCTTCCCGGTCATCGTTAACGGCGACCTCCACGCGGTGCTCGAGCTGTATTCTGGAGCCGTAGACGGCTTTGGCAGAGAGGAGGTAGATGTCCTCGCTTCCGTGACGGCGAATATCGGGCTGGCCCTGGAGCTGGCAGAGGCTGAGATCAAGCGCTGGGAGTCTGACCGGGCGCTTCAGGCGAAGCTGGACGACTTCAAAGCGATGACGGCGGGCGTCGTCAAAGCGATGTCATCGCTGGTGGACATAATAGACCCTTTCACCACGGGACACCAGCGTCAGGTAGCCGGCCTGGCGTGCGCCATGGCCCAGGATATGGGCCTCCCGGCTGAGGAAGTCGCGGGAATTAAGGTGGCTGGGTTGCTTCACGACGTGGGCAAGATAGCTGTGCCCGCCGGCATCCTGCGCAAGATTGAGGCGCTGAGCGAAGAAGAAATGAGCCTGGTCCGCAAGCATCCCCTGGTGGGATATGATATCCTGAAGAACATAGACTTCGGCTCCCCGGTGGCCGAGGTAGCGCTCCAGCACCACGAACGCCTGGACGGCTCGGGCTATCCTTTTGGCCTGAGGGCGACCGCTACCTGTCTCGAGGCCCGGATAGTAGCGGTGGCCGACGTTGTCGAGGCGATAGCAGCGCAACGGCCTTACCGACAGGACATGGGGCTGGCGAAGGCCCTGGAAGAAATCTCGCGAGGAAAGAGTGTCCTTTACGACCCCTGGCCGGTGGACTCCTGTCTGAAAGTCTTCAACGAGAAACTATTCAGCTTCGATCATCCCGACGGACCTGCCGAGCCTCAGGACCCCCAGAACCTCGCCGTCTAAGGCGGGGTTGCCACTGGGCGCCTCATGGCGCCAGCGTTCCCGTTTGCCTGAGATAGACCCAGTATCCCACGCCCGCTTGCACCTCCCCGAACCCCAGCGCGCCCGGCTTCGCCACCTCCCAACCCTTTCCCTGGACGTACCGGTAAAGAGATGTCCACTTACCTGCGAGAGGGGACAGATAGCTGTCCACGGGCAGCGTAGGCGTTGACGAAGTGAAGCCAATCAGATTCCATCCTGCCGCCAGCGAGTAGGAGGGTAGTGGGCCGGGGGGGTCGGCCGCCGCGCGGCTCAAAACGAGGGTGCTGGCCGCCGTGGCATAAAGCCAGTATCCGTTCCCATCGACTATTTGCGAGAGCGCACCGCTCCACCCTTCCTCGCCTCGGGACGCATAGACCCACGCGCCATTCTGGAAACTGTGAACCCTGGTCACCTCGGGCGTTTGCGCTAACGCCGCGCCGATCGACGGGTCCGGCAGGGCGCTGGGCGCCGAGATGAGGTTCCAGCCGACAACCAGAGAAATCTGAATCGCGGACCCCAGTGACGGCGCTTCGCTCACGGTGAAGGTCTGCCCCGCAATGACGAGGGCCCCGGTGCGAGGGGACGTGGCATTGTTGGCCGCTACCGTGAAGCCGACCGTCCCGTCGCCCACGCCGCCAGCGCCTGAAGTTATGACGACCCAATCCACATTGCTCACCGCCGTCCAACTGCACCCGCTGCCCGCCGTCACGCTGGCGCTGCCCGTCCCGCCACTCGCCGGAAAGGACTGGCCGGTGGGGGAGATGGCATAGCTGCAGGGTGGCGCCTCCTGCTGCACGGTGAAGGTCTGCCCGGCAACGGTCAGCGTCGCGGTGCGGGGGGAGAAGGTATTGTTGGCCGCCACCGTGAAGCCGACCGTCCCGCTGCCCGTGCCCCTGCCGCCCGAACTTATGACGACCCAATCCGCATTGCTTTCCACCATCCAGGTGCACTCGCTGGGCGCCGTCACATTGACGCCGCCCATGCCACCGCCTGCGGGGAAGCTCTGGCGCGGTATGAAGATAGTGGGGAGGCAGGCCAGTCCCTGGCTGACGGTGAAGGTCTGCCCGGCGATGGTGAGCGTCCCGGAGCGAGACGAGGAGGTGTCGTTGGCCGTCACCCGGAAGGCGACCGTCCCGTTGCCCGTGCCCGTGCCCCCCGAAGTAATCACGACCCAACCCACGCCGCTCGCCGCCGTCCAGGCGCAGCCAACGCCAGCCGTCACATTGACACTGCTTGTCCCACCGCTCACCGGGAAGGTCTCGCTGGTGGGAGAAATCGAGTAGACGCAGGCTGCCTCCTGGCTTACGGTGAAGGCTTTGCCGGCGATGGTGAGCGCTCCGGTACGAGATGAGGCGCCGGTGTTGGCGGCCACCTTGAAAGTGACCTGCCCATTGCCCGCGGCGCTGCCGCCTGAGGTTATCGTGACCCAGGCCACATCGCTCACCGCCGTCCACGCGCAGCCGGCCAGAGCCGTCACGTTCACACTGCCTGTGCCACCGCTTCTGGGGAAGCTCTGGCTCGTGGGGGAAATGGAGTAGCGACAAGGCGAGCCCTGGCTTATGGTGAAAGCCACGTTCGCGATGGTGATCATCCTTGTCCGAGGGGACTCGAAGGGGTTGGGAGCCACGTAGTAGTGCACCGTCCCGTTGCCAATGCCGGTGCTCCCCGGCGGGTGGGTACTCTCCAGGAAATCCAGCGAAGTTATGGCAATCCAATCCACGTCGTTCACCACCGTCCAACTGCACTCGCTGCCGATGGTCACAAGGACGCTGCCCGACCCGCCGTTTCCCGAGAAGCTCTGGCTCGTCGGGTAGAGGGCAGGGAGGCAGGCCATCGCCTGGTTGACCAGGAAGGCCTGCCCCGCGATGGTGAGCCAGACAGAGCGAGTATAGGAGGCGTTGTTGGCCGCTACAGAAAAGGCCACCACCCCGTTGCCAATGCCGCTGCCCGAGCTTATCACCACCCAATCGACAGTGCTCCACGCCGTCCAGGCGCACTGGCTGCCGGTCGTCACGCTTACGCTGCCCGACCCGCCGCTGGCCGGGAAGCTCTGGCTCGTGGAGCTGATGGAGTAGACGCAGGCTTGCGCCGCCTCGGCTGGGGGTCGGGGGACAGGGGCCACGGGCTGGGGATCAGGCCACATTATTCCAGGAACGTGTTCTTCGCTCGGCGAGGATGAGACAGGAGAGGCAGGAAAATACGAGGCGATGAGGGCGACTGCCAGCCCCCAGATAAGGCTGTTGTTTCCGAGTGCCATTACTCCGCCTCAGATGGGGGTCGGGGGTCAGGGGTCAGGGGTCGGGGAGCAGCGCCCCCATCCCGGCCCCTAACCTCCGCCTCAGATGGGGGTCGGGGGTCAGGGGTCAGGGGTCGGGGAGCAGCGCCCCCATCCCGGCCCCTAAC
>JACPQD010000003.1 GCA_016190665.1 Chloroflexota bacterium | reverse complement strand
TGGAGGCAGCTCCCGACGTATGCATTATCATGCGGTTCTAACCCGCGTATATCAGGTTGATACATCGTCGCGAAAGCCAACTCCAGTCTCTTCTTACCCGGCGCGTCCGCCTTAGGATCGCCCGGTAGGTCCTTGCGGTGGACTGTTGCCCGCCAAGACGAGTCAGGTTTTGCACTCAGCGTGCTGGCGGGGAACAGTCCACCGCAAGGCAATTCACCCGCTCTCCGAGGTTGAGGAATTGCACAACAGCCGGGGGTCTTGACACGCCCATCCATATCAGGGTGGGTTAAGTCGCGATGCTCCGACTTTCTCAGCGTCCCGATATGGGGAAAATCGCGACGTAACCCACCATCATCTGTCTGGTGGGTGCGCTTCGCTTCACCCACCCTGCGGCCCGGCTACGGCCTGAAGAATAGTAGGGCAGGGAGGAAGAGCGCGAAGAAGACGATGAGCCACGCCACGGTGGCTATGAGCAGCACCGCGCCCTCACGCATTCTCTGCCGCAATGCCAGGTATCCGGGATAGCCCAGGACCAGCCCGCCAGTGATGCATGCCGAGAAGATGAAGAGCAGCAGGAAGGTAGCGAAGGCGAAGAAAACGTTAGGCCTGCCGAACCAGGCGCGGGAGTTCATGACGAGGAATGCCACCAGGACACAATAGACCACCGTTCCCAACGCCTGCGCCAGACCCACCAGAATCAGCTTACCGGTGCTCATCACCATCACATTATACACCCGGCGGTTTGGAGCGCGCAGAGAATATGGACTTTGCCCCGTCAAAATGGGTGCGAAACTTGCCTGAAAATACGGTAGACAGCGGCGTAAGCCTTAATGTATAATAAGGCGCTCAGGATTTCTCCATCTATGTCCATTTCTAAAATCAGTTCAGAGGGCGCAAGAATCTCTACACGTGCCTCAACCTCAGTAGCGAGCGACAGTATCGGGGACTCTGAATCCACACACGTCGTCAAGGCAGACTACACCCTGGAAGAGTTGCGCCTGATGGCGAGAAAGCTGCGCCGTCACGTGGTGACTATGATCGCGACGGCAGGCAGCGGCCACCCGGGAGGCTCGCTCTCCGCCGTGGAGATTCTCACCGCCCTTTATTTTCGCGTGCTGCGCCATGACCCCGCCAGCCCCCAATGGCCCGACCGCGACCGTTTCGTATTGAGCAAGGGCCACGCTGCCCCTGCCCTCTACGCTACCCTGGCGGAGGCGGGCTATCTGCCTGTGAACGAACTTGGCACGCTGCGGCAGTTGGGTTGCCAGCTTCAAGGCCACCCCGACATGAGGCTGACGCCTGGCGTGGAGATGTCCACCGGCTCCCTGGGACAGGGCCTCTCGTTCGGCATCGGGGCGGCCCTGGCGGGCCGCCTGGACAAGCGCGATTACCGCGTGTACGTGTTGCTTGGCGACGGTGAGTGCGACGAGGGTCAGGTCTGGGAGGCAGCTATGGCTGCCGCCCATTTCAAGCTGGACAATCTCATCGCCATCGTCGACCGCAACGAGCTTCAGCTCGATGGCTGCACCGCGGACATCATGGACCTTGAGCCTTTCGCCGCCAAGTGGCGCGCCTTCGGCTGGCGCGTCATCGAGATTGACGGGCACAATATCGAGCAGGTTATCGCGGCCTTGGAAGAGGCCAGAAGCGTCGAAGGGCAGCCGGCGATGATCATCGCTCATACGATAAAGGGGAAAGGCGTCAGCTTCATGGAGGGCAACGTCGATTTCCACGGGCGGGCGCCAAACGAAAGTGAGCTTCAGATAGCCCTGAAAGAGTTGGCATAGGCGGGATGGCAGCAGAGGTAGCGACCAGGGAAGCCTATGGCAATACCCTCGCTCTTCTGGGCGAGAAGAACCCGGACATTGTGGCGCTGGACGCCGACCTCTCCAAGTCCACCATGACCTGCGTCTTCGCCCAGAAGTTCCCCGAGCGCTTCTTCGATTGCGGCCTCGCCGAGCAGAACATGATCGGCATCGCCGCCGGGCTTGCGGCCTCGGGCAAGATACCTTTTGCCAGCACCTTCGCCGTCTTCGCTACCTCTCGCTGCTTCGACCAACTGAGGATGAGCGTGTCACAGCCCGGGCTCAACGTCAAGGTCGTCGCCACCCACGGCGGCATCACGGTGGGTGAGGATGGCGCCTCCCATCACGCCATAGAGGACCTGGCGCTGACTTGCTCCTTGCCCAACTTTACCGTCATCGTCCCGGCCGACGCCATCGAGACGGACCGGGCGGTGCGCTTCGCGACGGAAACCGAGGGTCCGTTCTACATTCGCCTTAGCCGTCCGAAGTCGCCGGTGCTTTTCAAGGAGGACTACAGGTTTGAGCCGGGCAAGGCTGTAACCATGAGATCGGGCAATAATGCGACCATCATCGCCATCGGGCTCATGGTGGCGCCTGCCCTGCAAGCCGCTAAGAAGCTGGCAGAGAGCGGCGTGAGCTGCCGCGTGCTCAACATGCATACCATTAAGCCCATCGACCGAGGGGCTATCGCTCGCGCCGCCCGAGAGACGGGCGCCATCGTCACTGCGGAGGAGCACCTGGAGCACGGTGGCCTGGGCGGTCGCGTGGCGCAAGTTGTGGGCGAGGAGTGCCCTGTTCCGATGTCCTTCGTGGCCATGAAGGACACCTGCGCCCATTCGGGGAAGCCGGAGCAGCTTCTGGCGCAGCACCGCCTGACGGCCGCGGACATAGAGCAGGCGGTGCGCCGCGTTGTTGCGCGTAAATAATCTGGAGTGCGGCGGCTTGCCGCCGCTTTGAAAGCGCCCCTATTGTAGCAGGGTGCAGTCCAAAAGCGCTATGCGCGTAGCGAATGATTACCGGAGGAATTCATGACCCAAACACACGACAAGAGCGAAATCCTGGCCATCCTCAATGAGGCCGAGGTGACGGCGGTGGCAACGTCATCGGGGAAGAGCATGCGCAACCGCATGATGCACTTCACCGTGGACGACGACCTCAACGTCTATCTGGCCAGCATGAAGGGCGACCCCAAGATGCTCCAGATGACACGCCAGCCTTCGGTGGCCCTGCTCGTCTACCGGAACGATGGGGACGTAAACGGCTCTCGGGAGGTGGAGATCACCGGCCGTCCCGTCGTCGTTCGAGATGAACAACAGCGAGAACACGCTTTGAGGATGTGCGCGAAGAAGTCCCCCGTGGTGAAATATCTCGTGGAGACGGGCAACGCGGGCATGCTGGACTGCATCAAGGTCGCTCCGGACACCGTGAAATACCGCATTTTCAACGAGATTGTCCAGGGCAATCCGCCGACGGTCCTGGACTTCCCGGAGAACCGGATCGAGGAGAGCGACCTGGCGGCGCTGAAGGCCAAGGTGCGGAACTGGCAGGTGGCGGTGCGCGTGCCCTTCCTCACGGCCAGCATCGTGCCTGTGGTGCTGGGCACGGCGGTGGCCGGGCTTATGACGGGCGCCTTCCTCTGGCACCTGTTCCTGCTTACTCTGGTGGCCGGCCTCTTCATCCAGGCGGGGACAAACGTTATCAACGACTACTTCGACCACCGCAACGGGAACGACGACCTCAACCGGGAGTTTGTGCGGCCCTTCAGCGGCGGCAGCCGCGCCATCCAATTGGGCTTGCTCAGCCCCCTGGAGATGCTGGGCGGCGCGCTCCTGTTCCTCGCCATCGCCAGCATCATCGGCGTATATCTTGCCCTCGACCGCGGACCGCTCATTTTCCTCTTGGGCGTCATCGGCCTGGTCTCCGGCGTCTTCTACACCGGTAAGCCCTTCAACTTCGCCAGTCGCGGCGTGGGCGAGTTGCTGGTTGGCGTCAATTTCGGCGTCCTGATGACGCTGGGCGCCTACTATGTCCAGGCGCAGACGGTGAGCTGGATCCCCGTTGTCGCCGCCATACCCGTTTCCCTCCTTATAGCCGCCGTGCTTTACGTCAACGAATTGCCGGACTTCAACGCCGACCGGGCGGTGGGCAAGGATACGGTGGCCGTCCGGCTGGGGCGAGCGCGAGCCTTTCCGGTCTACCTGCTGCTCATGGCGGGGACCTATCTGTCCATCCTGGCGGGCGCGCTGGCGGGGCTTTTGCCCATGACCAGCCTTCTAGCCTTAATCACCCTGCCCATGTGCGTGCGGGCCGCCCAGTACATCCGGAAGCACCACTCGAGCTCCTTCGACCTGGTCCCGGCCAACGCCATGACGGTGATGGCCCATCTCATCACCGGGCTGCTGCTGGCCGTGGCGTTCACGTGGGCCTGGCTCGGCGCGCAACAACTGGTCTATGTCCTGGTCATCGCCGCTGGTTGCGCCACCTTCAGCCTCTGGATGTACCGGCACATCGAGCGGCAGAAGGACATATTCCTGGGGCTGAGGCAGTCAATGCAGGCTTCGTAGGCTTGTCGGGCGCGCCGCTGAAGACGAGACCCCTGCGGCCTAAAGACAAGGGAGGACACGTTCTACGTCATGCGCGGTCGACGGCGAGACCGCAGCGGTCTTCTGGCTGTCCGACAGGTCTGACGGGTCCGACCGTGTTCCTGACGCGCTGCTCGTGCTAAAATGGATACCAGATTTGTCCGTAATTCACGGACAGGCGCGGGGACGCAATAATTGACAGCAGCACGTGTCGCCATACTGACAACTCGACCGGAGACGGTCCTCGACGACTATCAGCGCCTGGCGGAGCTCGCCGGGATGCGAGAGGCGCTTGACCCAGGCGCCGAGACGATTCTCAAGGACAATATCTCCTGGCATTTCCCTTTCCCTTCGGCGAATACCACTCCCTGGCAACTCGAAGGCAGCATCGCAGCCCTGCGGGCCGCAGGGTTCCAGCGCCTGGCCTGTGTCCAGAACCGCACCGTGGTGACCAACGCCTTCAAGGGGACCGACCTCAACGGCTACTGGCCCGTCTGCAAGGCCCACGACGTCCCGGTGCTTTTCAACTTCCGTGAGCAGGACATGCGCTGGATGGAGTATCAGCCGAAAGGCAAGATGCTCGTCCTGGACAAGATATTCTGCGACCACATCAAGGTGCCGGACTACTTCTTCGGCAAGAACGTGGTGCACTTGCCCACGTGCAAGACCCATATCTACACCACCACCACCGGCGCTATGAAGAACGCCTTCGGCGGCCTTCTGAACGAGAAGCGCCACTGGACCCATACGTGGATTCACGAGACCCTTGTCGATCTGCTGACCATTCAGAAGGAGATTCACGCGGGCCTCTTCGCCTTCATGGATGGCACCAGCGCCGGGAACGGCGCCGGGCCGCGCATCATGGAACCGCAGACGAAGAATGTCATCCTGGCCAGCGCCGACCAGGTGGCCATCGATTCCGTGGCAGCCAAAATCATGGGCTTCGATCCCCTGTCGCTGGGCTATATCAAGCTGGCCCACGACGCCGGCCTGGGAGTGGGAGACCCCCACCAGATCGAGATTGTGGGTGACGCGAACGTGGCCAGCCAGAACTGGAACTTCAAGGTGGGCAGGACCTTCCACAGCTTCCTCGGCTGGCTGGCGTGGTACGGCCCCACACGATGCCTTCAAAAACTAATCTTCCACAGCCCCCTGGCGAACCTGACCTACCCTGTCTCCGAGATCTACCACGATTACTACCACTGGCCCTTCAAGGAGCGCCACACCTTCGACCGGTGGCGAGTCGAGTCGCCCTGGGGGCAGCTCTTCGACAAATACCGTCAACGCGGCCATCTGGCTGCGCCCACGATTCTGGCAACTTAATACTGAGCCGGGAAGGCTTTCCAGCGTTATTGGCCTGCACGGATTGCCGATTGCAGATTGCTGACTGCCGATTGAAGGTCCTCGATTGAGGACCGCCGGTCAATCAAAAATCACCAATCAAAAATCGAAAATCAGCGAATCTGAAAGGAGGCACAAGCAATGCTGGAATCATGGTTCAAGCTGCGGCAGCACGGGACAACGGTCGGCACAGAGGTAGTGGGCGGCGCCACCACCTTCCTGGTAATGGCCTACATCATCTTCGTTAATCCCGCCATCCTCTCTTTCGCCGCCGTCAAAGACCTGCAAGGCAAAGGCCCGGAGTTCGCCGCCACACTGGCTGCCACCTGTCTCGTGGCCGGAGTCATGACCATCTTCGTGGGCTTATGGGCCAAATATCCCTTCGCCATCGCGCCGGGGATGGGTCTCAACGCCGTCGTGGCCTTCCAGTTGATCGTCGGCCTCAAACTGCCCTGGCAGGCCGCCATGGGCGTCATCCTCATGGAGGGCGTGGCCATCACCGTCCTGGTGCTCACCGGCTTTCGAGAGGCCGTCATGCACGCCATCCCCATGTCCCTGAAGCGGGCCATCGGCGTCGGCATCGGGCTGTTCATACTGTTCATCGGCCTGGTAGAGGGCGACTTCATCCGTTGGGGCTCCAGGGACATTGGCACGCCGGTGGCGCTGGGCAATCTCACCACACCGGCGGTGCTCGTGGCGGTCATCGGCCTACTCGTTACTATCTGGCTTATGGCCAAGAAGGTCAATGGCGCTCTGCTGATCGGCATCATCGCCACCACCATCGTCGGCATTATCGTCAACGCCGCCTCCGGCTTCACAGCTTTCACTGCCCCTGGCGTGGCGGTGCTGCCAACCAGCATAATTGCGCTCCCGAACTTCTCGACCTTCGGCCAGGGACTAAACTTTGAGATCTTCGCCAAGGTCGGCGTCTTGGCCGCCGTCCTGACCATATTCTCCATCATGCTGGCCGACTTCTTCGACACCATGGGGACGGTCATCGGCATAGGCGGTCAGGCGGGCTGGCTCGACGAGAAGGGCAGGTTGCCGCGGCTGAATCGCGTGCTGCTCGTGGACTCTCTAGCCGCCGTCTTCGGAGGCTTCTCCTCTTCATCTTCGGCCACCACCTACATCGAGAGCGCGGCTGGTGTCAGCCAGGGGGCGCGCACCGGCCTGGCGTCGGTAGTAACGGGTATCCTGTTCCTGTTGGCCCTTTTTATCGCGCCGCTGGCCGGCGTCATCCCACCTCATGCCACGGCGGCCGCTCTCATCGTTGTGGGCTTCCTCATGTGCACCATCGTAAAAGACATACCCTTCGACAAATTTGAGGAAGGGCTACCCGCGCTGCTCATCATGACAGTGATGCCCTTCACCTACAGCATTACTAACGGGATTGGCGCGGGCTTTGTGGCATACGTATTCATCAAGCTCGTGATGGGCAAAGCCAGGGAGGTCAACTGGATGATGTATCTGGCGGCTCTCGGCTTTGCCATTTATTTCCTGTTGCCCTGGCTGCAAAAGACCTTCAGCTTCTAGGAAGGGCGTTCGCTCCCGCAGGGGCGACGCATGCGTCGCCCCTGCGGGAGAAACACAGACCATTGAATCTGGAAAACCTGCGCGGCAAGGTCCTGCTGTCCCTTTGCTTCGGCGTCCTAGTTGTCTTCGCCTTGATGTTCTATGGCGACTTTACGAAGATACTCCAGACCATAGTCCATTTCCGCTGGGAATACCTGCCTCTAATTCTTGGCCTGACCCTGCTGAACTACTTCCTCCGCTTCATCAAGTGGGACTACTATCTGCACCAGATTGGAGTTGACACCTTGAGCAAGCGGGACAGCCTCCTGGTCTTCTTCAGCGGCCTGTCCATGGTCATCACGCCGGGGAAGCTGGGGGAATGGGTGAAGTCCTATCTGCTCAAGGAGATAAGCGGTACGGCCTTCAGTCGCTCCGCGCCCATCATCATCGCTGAGCGCCTCAGCGATGGCATCGCGCTGCTGCTTCTAGCTTCAGCGGGCTTCTTCCTCTTTCGTGTCGGTTGGGAAGTTGCGGCGGCGGTCGTCGTACTTGCGGCGGCCATTGTTTTCGCTGCGCAGTCCCGGCCATTGGCGCTGCGCCTCATTGGGCTTATGGAACGGCTTCCTCTTGTCTCCTCCCAGGCCCACTTGCTCCATGCCTTCTACGAGAGCTCCAACATCCTCCTCAGCACCAGGAATCTGCTCTTTGCGGTCACCCTCGGATTCTTCTCCTGGCTCGGAGAATGCGTCGCCTTCTATTTCGTCCTCAGCGGGCTGGGCGTCGAGCCCAGCGCCCTACTTCTGGTGCAAGCGGCCTTCATCCTGTCGGTGTCGTCGCTGGGCGCTTCGATTGTCCTGCTGCCCGGGGGATTGGGCATGGCGGAGGGAGGCATAACGGGGCTGAGCCAGTTCCTGGTGGGCGCGCCGAAGGACGTGGCGGTGGCCGCCGCCCTCATCATCCGCTTCTGCACGCTGTGGTTCGGGGTCGCCCTGGGGATGATAATGCTGTTTATTGTGACGCGGCGGCTGGCGAAGAAGTAGCAGAGAGGAGTGAGAAACGAGAAACGAGAAGTGAGGAGTGAGCGACCTTCTCACTTCTCTCTTCTCTCCACTCGCGAAATCAGGTGGGCCGCCGTGGCCTTGAAGCAGGCGACCACTGGCGTCCCCGCCGCAAGGCCTAACTCCTCCACGGAACGACGCGTCACCGCGGCGATGACCGGGAACCCACAGTCCACGGAGACGCGTACGTGGCCGATGGCCGGCGTCAGGCCGGTGACCGCGCCGGGCAGGCAGTTCCGGGCGCTGCTACGATGGGCCTCCCCCTCGGGATGCAGCGTAACGTCCTCCGGCCGGAGGCACATCAGCACGGGCGTCGCCGGCGCCAGCGGCGATACAACCTCGGCGAAATAGGGGCCGACGCGGACATGGGCCAACCCCTGGTCCTGAGCCGTCACCAGTCCGGGGACTATGGTGGCCACGCCAAGGAAGCCGGCCACGTCAGCGTCGGCGGGGGCGCCGAAGACCTCCTCGGGCGGGCCAACCTGCCTGATTCGGCCGCCGATGAGCACACCCACTCGGTCGCCCAGGGCCAGCGCCTCAGCGAGGTCGTGCGTCACCAGAACGGTCGTGATTCCAGTGCCTCGCAACGCGGCCAGCAGGTCAGTGGTGACGGCAACCCGCGTGGGGGCATCGAGGGCCAGGAAAGGCTCGTCCAGCAGGAGCACCTGTGGCTCCAGGACGAAGGCCCGGGCCAGGGTGGTCCGCTGCGCCTCGCCCCCGGAAAGCGACCGCGCTGGCCGCCGTGCCAGATGGGCAATGCCGAAGCGGTCCAGCCAGATCGCCACTCTCCTGTCTCGCTCGGCCGGCGGGATTTCCCGCAGCTTCAGACCGATGGCCACATTCTCGCCTACCGAGGTATCGAGCAGAAGGGACTCCTGGAAGACTACCGCCATACGGGACCGTAGCCGCAGAGCGTTGTCCCGTCTGGCAGTCTCCCCGGCCAACTTGACGACGCCCGAAGCGGGTTGAAGGAGCAACGCCATACTCAGGAGGAGCGTGCTCTTCCCCGCGCCGTTAGGCCCGATAATGACCAGCGTCTCGCCGCGTCTGACCTTCAGATCGGGCACAGTCAAGACGGTCAAGCCGTTGCGCCGAACTTCGAGGTTCGCTATCTCCAGCATCGGGGACATGCTTGCGCTCATCGGTGGCCCTGCGACGGGATCAGGGACGGCCCTGATTACGGAATCAGGTGCGCTCATTGTGCGCGTCCCCGTTGCTGCGCCGAAGTCAAAATCAGGTTTACCAGATAGACCAGGAGGAGAAGGACCAGGCTCAGCGCTATGGCTACCCCGAAGTTGCCCTTGGACGTCTCCATGACAGTGGCCGTGGTAAGCACGCGTGTCTGCCCCAGGATGTTGCCGCCGACCATCATGGAGGCGCCGATCTCAGAGATCACCGCGCCGAAGCCGGCCATCACGGCGGCCAGCAAAGGCAATTTCGCCTCGAGGAGGAGCAGCCACACCATCTGAAGCGGGCTGGCGCCCAGCGCCAGGATTTGCAGGCGCAGCTTCGGGTTAAGCTGCTGCAGTGCGGCCAGAGTGAGCCCGGCGATGATGGGCGTGGCAATAATGCACTGCGCTATGACCATAGCGATAGGTGTGTAGAGAATCTGCAGAAAGCCGAAGGGGCCGTTGCGCCAGAGGAAGATAGTGACAAAGAGCCCCACGACCACCGGAGGCAGGCCCATCCCGGTGTTGACCAGGCTGACAACCACGCGCCTCCCCGGGAAATTGCTCAGGGCGAGAAAAGCGCCAGCCGGTATGCCCAAGAGGAGGCTCAGAGCCGTAGCCGAGCCGGAGACGGCCAGCGAGAGGAGGGTGACGCCGAGAATCTCGCGGTCTCCCTTGACAACGAGGCTTACTGCCTGAACGATGCCTTCCCAGATCAGGTCCAACGATATGCTCCTTTGGGGGAGGCCGTATATCCCCCGTCCCTCATTCGTGGACGTAGTGGACGGTGTGGACACAGGAGACGGCGGCGCGGCCACGACGCGCTGCGCCCCACTCCCTGTCCCCTCTCCCCTCTAACCTTTGACCTCTAACCTATTCGTCCTTGCCGGCGTCAGCGAAGAAGAGCGGTTGGCCGTATTTCTCCACTCCGAACCTGGCGATAAGCTCCTGGGTCTGCTTCCCCGTCATAAAGTTGGTGAAGGCTGTGGCGCCGGCGGCATTGATCTTGTCCAGCTTCCTAGGGTTAACGCTGATAACGTGGTAAACGTTCAGGAGGTCCTTGTCGCCCTCCAGGACGACCTCCAGCTTCAGGTTCTTCTTGTTGGCTAGATAGGTCGCCCGGTCGACGATAGAGTAGCCCGATTTCTCGGCGGCGACATTGAGGGTGGCGCCCATCCCCTGGCCGGTCTCCTGATACCAGGTCTGGCCTTTGGGGCCCAGGCCAGTCGATTTCCACAGCTTCTTCTCAAGCTGGTCGGTGCCAGAGTTGTCGCCCCGGGAGATGAAGAGGGCTTTCGCCTGCGCCAGCCTCTTCAGGGCGGCAGGCGCCGACTTCTCCGCCTTCACCTTGGCCGGGTCCTCCGGCGGGCCGACCAGGATGAAGTCGTTGTGCATCACGAGCCGGCGGTCGACGCCGTGGCCCTCTGCCATGAACTTCTTCTCCGAGTCCGGCGCGTGCACCAGGAGCACGTCCACCTCGCTCCGCTCCCCCAGCGCCATGGCCTGCCCCGAGCCTACCGCAAGAGTTTTCACCTTGTAGCCGGTCGTCAACTCAAACAGGGGCAAGAGCAGGTCCAGCAGCCCGGCATCCTGAGTGCTGGTGGTGGTCGCCAGGAGCAGTTCCGAGTTTGCCGGCTTCCGGGGTGCGAGGGTGGGCGGGATGCTGGGAGCATCCGTCTGAGCAGTGGGGCCCTTCGCCCGCGACTCGGGCGGGGGCGGATTGAGCACCGCTATGTAGCTGACCAGCAGCGTTGAGACCGCCACCAGGGAAAACAGGATCTTCCTCACTGGGCCACCCCTCCCATCTGGAGACAAAACAAAAAGCGCCCGTTGGCAAGAAAGGCGCTTTCAACCGCACAGCACGAAGCCACTGTAACCCTCCTTTCCAAATACGGGCGGCGGCGCCATTTCTAGCGACACCTTACCGGCTACCCACCATGGCAAAGCTTTAGGTATGAGCAGCTCGGAGAGTTGACTGTCTATATTTTAGGCGATTGGGAAGACCGAAGTCAACCGCCGCCGCGGCCACCCACCAGCCGCATGACCTCTGCCACATCCTCCAGTTCTTCCAGACGGCTGCATAGCTCTGCGACCCTCTCCACATTTCCAGCGGGCAGCGGCCTTACGCCCAGCCGACAGCATTCTCTGAACTTGTCGGCTATGGCCTGCACGTCCATGGGATTCTCCGGATTGCCATAGGGAATGTCGACATGTTTCGAATAAATCCCTCGCCAGGTCTTTACCTCCACGAGGGCGGGCGGAATCTGCCGCCGCGCCATCTTCGGATCGTAACGTGGAGTCACTCTGCTCGCCAGCGCGAGGACGGAGGCATCCCTGATGGCTGGCTCCTTGAAATCGTCAATGCCCACCTTCCCCTTCACCAGGGCGCAAGCCACGACATAGGGGATGCTGAACTGGGCGTCGACGATGGTGCGTGGATTGCGCTTGAGTTCCAGCGGGCTGCAGAGGGCGTGCGCCTCGACGGGCCGGTTCACCGTCACCGTTACCTCTTCCACGTCCGCGGGGCGTATCCCATGCTCTTTTCGCAGCGCCAGCGCCGCGTCTATGGCCGTGTGGCTCATGCGCCCACAGGGGTAGGCCTTGAAGCTCAGGTTGACTACCTCGAACCCCTTCCCCAGGTCGGCGGTCAGCGCCCCGGCGTCGTAGTCGCCGCCGTGATAGTTATGGTACAGGCCGGACTTGCCTTCCAAACTGTTGACGGCCCCGGTGATGCCCTTTTCGGCCATGAGCGCCGCCATGACCCCTCCCCGCGCCGCGAAGCCAATCTGCATACGCTTGGTGAGCGCGCCATCCTCGATGCATTGATGGTTGCCCGAGGCCTGGGCATAGGCAATCCCCATAGCGTGGGTGAGCTTCTTCTCGTCGAGACCCAGCAGCATCCCCACTGTGATGGCGGCGCCGAAGTAGCCGTACAGGGCAGTGAGAATCCATCCCCCGGGTCCCGCCGGCCCCTCCTTGTTGGCCAGTCCCATCCGGCAGATGACATCTATGCCCATGGCGACGGCGGCGATAAAGTCCTTGCCGCTGACTTTGCCCTTGCGCTCGGCGATGGCGAAAGCCGCCGGCACAGTCATCACGCCCACGTGCAGGATTGCCGCGTCGTGGGTATCATCGAAGTCCAGGGCATGTCCCAGGACGCCGTTGGCCATAGCGGCATTCACCGCGGCCACCCTCTCGCCAGACATAACGATGGTGCTCTCCGGCGGTCCGCCGAACTCCGTCATCAGCTCGACAATCTCGCGGCTGCCGGGAGCGCTGCTTCCGGCTACCGCCGTGCCCAAGGTATCGAGGATGTCCTTCTTCGTCGCCTCCACGGCCTCGGGAGGCAGGTCGGCGTAGGTTATCCGGGCGGCGGTCTTGGCCAGGGCTACCGCTGCGTCCATGGTAGTCCCTTTCTGCTACAGCTCTTTTGCATCATCGCATGCCACCGGAGGGACGCGCTTTGTTGCGTCCCCTTCTTTGCCGCGGGGGCGGCGACGACGGAGCGTGGCCCTCCGTCGCCCACAGGGAGGACGCCTACTGTCACATCCGCGGTCCTCTAGCCCACCAGCCGCATGATCTCGGTGACATCGTCAAGCTCTTCCATGCGGGAGCAAAGCTCGATGACCTTCTCCACGTTCTTCTCCGGCAGCGGACGGGCGGCGCTCCGGGCGCAGTCCCGGAACTTCTCGCCGATGGCGGCCATGTCCATCGGGTTCCTGGGGTGCCCGTAGGCAATATCGATGTACTTGGAATAGACGGCCGACCCGGTCCTTATTTCGACCTTTCCCGGCGTAAGCTCCCGCCGCACCATGCTCGGCTCGAACTCCGGCGTTACTTTATTGGCCAACGCTACCACGGCGGCATCTTTGATCGCAGCATCGGTGAAATCGCTGATGCTGACCTTGCCCTTCACGAGCGCGCAAGCCACATTATAGGGGATGCTGAACTGGGCATCAACGATGGTCCGGGGATTGCGCTTCACCTCCAGCGGGCTGCAAAGCTCATGAGGGTCTTTGTTGACGTAGACGGTTATCGCTTCTATGTCTCCGGGGTTTATCGGCTGCTCGCGCAGGAGGGCAAAGACGGCATCCAAGTACGGGTGATTGATGCGGCAGCAGGGATAGGGCTTGAAGCTGAGGTTCGTCACCTCGAAGGTCTCCCCGAGGCCGTCTGTCAGGAAACGCGGTGTGTAATTGCTGCCGTGGTAGACTTTGAAGAGCCCGCACCTTCCCTCGAAGCTGTTCGTCGTCCCTCGAACGCCTTTCTGGGCCATGAGGGCCGCCATGACCCCTCCCCGGGCGGCGAAGCCGGCCTGCATGCGCTTGGTGAGCGCGCCATCATCGAGGCACTGGTTGTTACCCGCTGCCTGGCTGTAAGCGATGCCCAGGGCGCTGACCATCTGATCCTCCGTGAGCCCCAGCAGCTTCCCGGCGGCGACGGTCGCCCCGAAGAAGCCATACAGAGGCGTCAGGACGAATCCCGCCGGCCCCTCGTTGTTGGCCAGTCCCATCCGGCAAGTCACGTCGACGCCCATAGTCACAGCGGCGATGAAGTCATTGCCGTTGACCTTTCCTATGCGCTCGGCAATGGCGAAGGCGGCTGGGATCGCGGTGACGCCGGCGTGGAGGATGGCGCCGTCGTGGGTATCATCGTAGTCCAGGGCGTGCCCCATGGACCCATTGGCCATCGCGGCGCTGACAGCGGTCAGCTTTCCACCATAGACCGCGATGGTTGCCTCCCCCTTCCCCCCGAACTCCTTCAGGAGATCGACGATCTCCGGCTCACCGGGGGCGGCGCTCCCGGCGATGGTCGTGCCCAAGGTGTCCAGGATGTCCTTCTTGGCCGCTTCAACCGCGGCGGCGGGCAAATCGGCATATCTCGTATTGACGGCGGCCTTTGCCATCACGATGGAGGCATCCATAACTTATCCTTCCTTTCACGAACATAGACGAGACACTAGACTAAGGAAAGTTACCACCACGCCGCGAAGATGTCAACTGAGCAGTCGGTGGCGATGACAGCCTCCGACACGTCGGACTCTTCAGACATGTCTGACTTTCCTTTCTTTACAGACCGCCCCCATTCTGCTAAACTCTTTTCTGAATCCCGTGATTCGTGAGTCAAGTGAGGTGATCAAATGCCGCGAGGAGATTTCCGGCACCGGGAAACGAAGAAACCCAAGAAGGACGCCAAGAAGCCAACCGCGACCACTATTCTGCCGACTTCCACGACAGTGGAGGTAGTGGCAAAGAAGAAGAAGCCGCGGGGAGAGACCGAGGAATAACCACGACTGCGAGCTACCAACACTTATCAGAGAGCGGCGAGCTCCGGCGGCGCGCCCAATATGCCTGGAGCGCTCTGGGAAGTTGCCGCCTTTGCCCGCGCCAGTGCAAGGTAAATCGACTCGCCGGTGAGACCGGCAAGTGCCATGCGGGACGCGAGGCTCTCGTCTCAAGCTACGGGCCGCACTTCGGCGAAGAAGCGCCTCTAGTCGGCCGGGGAGGCTCGGGGACCATTTTCTTTACCCACTGCAACCTTCGCTGCGTCTTCTGCCAGAATCATACCATCAGCCAGCAGGGCGAGGGGCAGCCGGTTTCCCGAGAGCAATTGGCTCATATGATGCTCTCCCTTCAGGCCAGGGGCTGCCATAACATCAACCTGGTGACGCCCAGCCATATCATCCCGCAGATTCTGGCCGCTCTGGAAATAGCCGTGTCCCAGGGCCTGTCGGTCCCACTGGTGTACAATTCCGGCGGCTATGACAGTGTAGAGACGCTCCAGCTCCTCGACGGCGTCGTGGATATCTATATGCCGGATATGAAGTACTCCGACGAAGGCGTTGGTCATCGCCTGTCGGGAGTCAGGGACTATCCGGCCGTAAACCGGGCCGCCGTCAAAGAGATGCATCGCCAGGTGGGGGACCTGGAGCTAGATGATAGAGGGACAGCCCTCCGGGGACTGTTGGTGCGCCATCTTGTCTTGCCGCAGGGCATGGCCGGCACGGCCAGCGCAGTTTCCTTCCTCGCCGAGGAAGTCTCCCGGAACACCTATTTGAACATAATGGCGCAGTACCACCCCTCATATCAGGCATATGAGATGCCTTCGCTCTCCCGTGCTATTTCACAGCAGGAATATGATAACGCCGTCAAGCTGGCCTTGCAGCACGGGCTGAAGCGCCTGGACAACCGACAAGTCCTTCTTCCTCTGCATCTATGAGTCGCCATCGTCTCGTCATGCTCCGAACCCGGAGGTGCCCGGTTTGCCGGACCTCGCTTCCCTGAAGGCCGTTGTTCGTGGACGCGTTCAAGGGGTGTATTTTCGGGCCTTCGTGAGCGGCCAGGCGCGATCGCTCGGGCTCACGGGCTACGTACGCAACCTGCCCGACGTTGACGAGGTGGAGGTCTTCGCCGAGGGCTCTCGTGACCGCTTGCAGGAGCTTCTCAGCCATCTGAGAACGGGCCCACCGGGTGCCCGGGTCGACCACGTCGAAGGGCAGTGGCTTCCTTTTGCAGGAAGCTCAAAATCCTTTGAGGTAAGATACTGACCAGCATGTCCAGGAAACCGGAGCTCGTAGCGTGGCTCGTGATCTGGAGCTCCTTCGGAGTGCTGTGCCTGAGCATCGCCGCGACATTCCTTGGCATCTCATGGTATCGCGAGGCTGCCTTCGATTCTCGCGAGGCACGCCTTAGTATCCTGAGCGGCACAGTGCTGACCAGGGGTAATAATCTCCCCGCATGGGTCAGCGCCAGCCAGAACATGGCGCTAGTCGAAGGCGACATCATCAAAACTGACCATACCTCCCAGGCACTGGTGACGCTTTTCGACCATAGCACGGTCCAGCTCTTCTCCGGCAGCGAGCTTCAGATTGTCACGTTAGTCTCATCCAGATTCGGATCTGCTAGACAATCCCTTGCCCTTTCGCAACTGCGAGGCAAAGCGCGCATCGGAGTAGCCCCATCGCCAAACACCGAGAAGCGCTTCGTCTGGTTTACTCCTCAAGGAGTCGTACTCCTGAACGAAGGCAGCTTCTCAGTGAACGTCAACGAAAAAAGCAGTCAGGTCAGAGTCCACGAGAGGGGTAGCGCTATGGCATCATCGAGCGGAGGCGTGGTGGGGTTGAAAGCCAATGAACGGTTAGAGATCCTGGCGGGCCGCGCCCCGGGGCTCTCCCAGCCCGCGAAGGAGGAGCTGATATTCAACGGCGACTTCTCGCAGGGTTCAGCCGGCTGGAGGATAGGCAACGAGCTCGGTTTTCCCGAAGGGCAGGACATCGAGGGCACGGCCACTCTGGTTCTTGAGGAGGGACACCCCGCCTTTCGCTTTTCTCGCCGCGGCAGTAAGGGGACCCACTGTGAAACCTACATCTACCAGGAAATCAACCGGGACGTCTCCGATTTCTCCACGCTCATGCTTTCGTTGAAGTTCAAGCTGGTCCACCAGAATCTGTCTGGCGGCGGATACATGGGGTCCGAGTATCCGCTGATGGTGCGCATTGACTACCGTGCGGTGGACGGCGGCGATACCTTCTCCGTATATGGCTTCTACTATCAGAACGAGGCGAAGAACCGCACTGACAACGGGTTGCTCGCGCCCCAAGACGTCTGGCTGCAATACACGGTGCCAGAGAACCTGAAGACCCTGATCCCCCAACCCCGCCAGATACTCGGCGTCCGGGTGAGCGGCAGCGGCTGGGACTATGAGAGCCTGGTTAGCAATGTAAGCCTGGTGGGGGAATAGCAGGCAACGCCCCTTCTACAACGACATCGCCAGCCGAAGGCCATTATCAACTGTCTCAATCTGCTGAGGTCTCAGCTTACCGATCTTTTCGGTTAGAAACGATTTGTCAACGGTAATTACCTGCGACACGTTCGCCGCCGAATCTCTGCTGAGCCCGGTACTTTTTGCTGGCAGTAACACATTTCCTGGAGCCTGGGCTAATCTGAGGTTTGAGGTTATGGCCACCGCAATAACCGTATTTATGCGGCTGCGATTGAATTCGTTTGATTGAATGACAAGCACGGGACGACGAAATCCCGCCTGTGAGCCGCTGGGGTCTGGAAGCGAGGCCCACCATATCTCGCCTCTCTGAACTACCACTTCTCCTCTGGCAACGAATTCAACTGTAAGACAAGGAGCCTCGAGTCCAGCTTCCCTTCCTCCTGCTCAGTCCCGTAGATTTCGTCCAAGGCTTCGGTTATCCCCTTCCTCCTGTGCTCGCTGACGTAGAAAGAAACAGCCTTTGCGTAAAGCTGGCTGCGAGACATTCCGAGCCGCTTGGAGAGTTCCTCTGCTTCTTTGAACAGTGAGTCTGGTATCGATATTGCAGTCTTCATACCCTTCTAGTATAACCATAGTTATACTTTTGTCAAGCTTCCAGCTTGTTGTTCCTACACAAACACCGCTGGGGAAACGTGAAACCTCTTAGCCAGAGCGCGAACCTGCCTGACGTTCATTTCTCGTTTGCCGCGCAGAATCTCAGAGACGACCCCCTGGGACCCTACTTCCGGCACGTCCGACTGTGTGAGGCCATGTTCATCGATGAGAAAGCGCAGCGTGTCTTTCCCGCCGGAGTCCGGCATCTTGTGATGCTGCTCTTCACGGGCATGTACGATCGTCCCCAGTGTATCGAGCAACTCATAAAGAGGATGTTCTTCATCTGTCCCTATTTCGTCAATCAGTTCGTCCAGGCGCTTAATTGCCAACTGATACCGTTGTTCGTTATGAAGGGAAAACAGGGGACTGATAGCTGCCCAGCGCCTTTTGATGTCGTTGGTCATCAGGTTCGTCCCTTCGGCCTTTCTTCGTCGCGTGAGAAGCCGAAAAGCGCAGAGCCGGCTCGCTCTCTATTTGGCTGGCCCGTGGCTCCTCAGTCCGTTCGTCCGGCCATAAGCTCTCGGACTTTCGGGACCAATTCCTTTGGTATCCCCATCAAAGTGTAGGTTGCGTTCTCATATGCCGCCTCGTCCTCTGCTATGGCTTCCTCCTCCGACTGCTGCTCGTAGTGCTCGAGGACTCTGCGAACGCGCTCTTCATTCCATCCGGCAGGAAATTTGCTCGTCTTCATTTCGTTCCCTTGCTCCTGAGTCTCCGCCGATAGGCTATCAACGCCTTCCCACCAAGATCATACCCGGTAATGACGAATAGGCTATCAGGTTCCCGGTCTGGAACGTAAACGATGCGCAGGTACCTTCCGCCATTTGTTCTCCCTATTGCCATCCTGGCCCCTTCTGCCGCTGGGCGGTCCTCTCGAGCTACGCGTAGAACTTCGCACACCTTGCCCTCGGTAATACGATGGTTGCAGATGTGCGATAGACCCGTCTCAGGATCGACATAGTAGCGGACCCTCACGACGTGCCTCTACGCTCCCCCAACATCGAACTGTCCCATCGCCAGCATCGCGAAGCCAACGTACGCCTTCAGTATGGACAGCGAACCGAATCCGCGAGGAAAGGCCGTCGCGGGCTTTCGGATGATCCCGGCCTACGTCTCCAGCGCCCCAGCCTCAGGCAGGTCCAGCCGCTGAATTCCGTAAAAGCGGTCGGCATCGAGCACCCTTTGCAGCTTGGCCGTGGGGACGTCCCGGGTGCCAAGGGCGCTCCCAAGCCACTCGATGAGCTGTTCGTGCAACCGCTCAGCGCTTAGAGGCTGGTTGGCACTGGCAAGTAAGAGGCGAAAAACGATCTCCAGCAGTGGCTGATCGGCGCGTATGTAGTCTCTTGCTTTCGAGCAGCAATCCCTGATCACCACGAAGGGGTTGCTGCCAAAAGCCACTTTCTTCTTCTTGAAAACCACTTTGCCCCTCTTCTTGTCGACGACAGGCTCGTTGACCTCTTCCTCCGTTCCCAGCTTTTCACGGCATGCTTCGCACATGCGAGCCTGAGCCAGCATGGAAAAAGACCGATTTGCCCTCTCGAACCAGGAGAGGTCTATGTGGTAACTGGGGGAAACTTGTGCAGTGGCAACTTCCCCTTCAGTCTCCTCCAGGGTGTCTCCGGAATCGTCAATCATAGCGCCTACGCTCCAGGACCTCCATCAGATTTCCGTCTTCTCACCCCAACTCGTCGGGGCGGGATAGGAAGGAAAGATCTCGGCGGGCCTGTTACGCTCCTTCCTTTCCCACCGGCTTGCCGTCAACATTCTGGGACATCAACTGGCCGCGAGCTGCCTGGATCAAGCGAAGATAGCCGGCATCTACGCCCATGAAGCGGCAAGCCTCCCGATCGACATCGTAGGGCTCCCCCACGAAAATCAGCCCGCAATCCTCCTCCCGGCCTTGAGTTGGGTCGTTCCCGCAAACGAACTTCTTCCGGGCGTCCACTATACCTAAATCGAAAGGCAGTGTGAAGTAGAGATCGGCCATAACCCCCTCAATGTCAGGGTGGCAAAAAAGGTCGTTGATCTCCAGGGACTCCCCCTGTCCTCGCCTGGTGCGCGGGATAAGCCCCAACAGGTTGGGCACCGTGAGGCTTGCCCCCGCCGGGGTGATCCTCAACGGAGCAACACTAATGAGATAGTCGCAGTAGAGAATGATGTTGGGGACCCGGAAAGTCGACATGGTGAAGGGCTTGGCCAGAGGGTTCTCCACTTCCACAGTGAAGGACTCCTCAACGTCCCAGCGCATCACCCTGGGGAAATCATAGTTCAACGCCTGATATACTTGCCGCGCAGTGTACCCTGGCGCTGCGCTCTCCAGGAACAGGATATCTGCGTCGCTCACCCGTCGGATGCCCGCCACAACAGTGGCCAACGTCTCGCGGCTAGTGCTCACCGGATAGGCGAAAGGATACCTGGCACAGGGCTTGACCAGCACGCGACGCGCCCTGGCCACCTCAGGAGGCGGCTCAAAGACAAACTCATCAGCTTCGTAAATCAAGTACGGAACCCCCTGCTAGTCCTTCTCCGCCGGGGCTTCCTGTCTTCTCAGGAAAATCTCCACACTCTTCGGACGGTTGACCCCCCTGAGGGCCGACAGCATTCCGAAAACGGTGTGCGAAACGAACTGCTGCACAAAGGCGCTGGCGGGCAGGGCGACTCCGTCGGCGTACAGAGTGGCCAGCGCAGGCTCCGGGCGATTCATGAAAGTTTGCTCCAGCAGGTCAGCAAGCTTCCCCGCGTCATCCAGGGAACACTGCCACACCGGGATATCCAGAGGCTCATCGGTGGCGACGGCGATAAGCTCATCGGAAGTAGAGAGCAAATCCCCTCCAAACTCCTTGCGATGCACCTCAATTTTGGGCGCGGCGCGGCTCTTGTAGCCCTCGGTGATGATAATGTCGTAGTCCTCTCCCAAGTGACGGGCGATTTCATCCAGGGTGGAATCGTGGTCCGTCTTCTTGATGAGCGCCAGTCGGTCAGGTGAACTGATAACCACAGCGTCGGCGCCCGCCTGGGCGTGTCGCCAGCTATCCTTCCCCGGTTGGTCCAGTTCAAACCCGTGAACATCGTGCTTCACCGTAGCCACCCTGCGGCCCCGGCGCTTCAGCTCGGCCACCAGTTTCTCCAGGAGCGTGGTCTTGCCCACGTTAGATTTTCCGACGACACTGACGATGGGTGGCACGTTATTCTCTGTCCTCCTCCCAGTCCAGCATCTGCACCTGCACCCTGTCTCCTTTCCCTAGCGACGTTACGTCCTCAGGGACGACAACCAGGCCATTGCCCCGCACCATAGAGGTAAGGATACCGGACCCCTGCGGGCCGCTCAGAGCGGCGTGATACTGACCGTCCCGCTTGGTGACCGCAGCCCTGGCGTAAACCCGGCGGCCATCCCTGTTCCCGATATTCCCTTCGAAGATGGCCTCTACCACAGGCTTGTCGAAGTTCTTTTTCCCCAGCATCTTGAGGATAGCAGGCCGGGCGAACTGCTCGAAAGTGACCATGGAGCTCACCGGGAAACCGGGCAGACCCAAAAGCGGCACCATCCTTCCGGCTTCGGCACGAAGAAGCCCGAAGGCGAGCGGCTTGCCCGGCTTCATGCGCACCGTCCAGAAACCGACCTCGCCCAGGCTGGCCAGCACGTCCTTCACCACATCGTAGTCGCCCATCGAGACGCCCGCCGAAGTAAGAAACATGTCCGCATCCAGCCCCTCCCCGATTTTCTCGGTCAAAGCCGGGATGGTGTCGCGGGCTATGCCCAGGACTTTCGGAATGCCCCCGTAGCGCCTGACCAGGGCCGCCAGGCCATAAGAGTTCGAATTGTAGATCTTGCCCGGAGGGAGTGGTTCATCGATATCCACGAGTTCATCGCCGGTGGCGAGGACCGCCACCAGGGGCCGACGAACCACCCTGACCTTCGATTTCCCCAGTGAAGCCAGAACACCTATCTCAGCGGGGCGTAGCACAGCGCCTTTGGCCACTACCAACTCGCCCTTCTTAATCTCCTCTCCGGCCAGGCGGACGTTGATGCCTCTGGCCTCTTCAACGAAGATCGAAACATGGGAAAGCGCGCCAGACAGACTCGAGGCCTTCTGGGCCGCCTCGTTGGTGTCTTCGAAACGAATCACCGTGTCGGCGCCGGGGGGGACCGCCGCTCCCGTCATAATCCGAACGGCTGTGCCCGACGTTACCGTGTGCTGGGGGACCCGGCCCGCTGCAACTTCCCCGATGACCCGCAGGACCCGGGGCGAAGAGGGGCTGGCGCCGCGGATGTCATCCGCCCTGACAGCGAACCCATCCATAGCCGCGCTATCAGAGGGCGGTACATCCAGCGTGGAATAGGCATCTTCAGCCAGCACCTGCCCCAGGCAGTCCAGCAAGGGCTTCACCTCGAAATCAAGAACACGCACAAAGCCGAGGATTCTCTCCCGCGCCTCCTCCACGCTTATCATTGAGCGCAGCACATCTTTGACAGGCGACACCCCTACATCCCCTCCCGCTCCGCGAGTTCCCTCGCCGTGACAAGGTCGGCCTCGGTGTTAACATTGAAAAAGCTCAAGTGCTTTGGATCGAAGAGGTCTATCTCCTCCTCCTCCAGGTATCGAACCCTAACCCTATCGAAGAAATCGAGGATCCTGAGATTGTCTTGTCGCAACAAGTCCTCGATGGCAGGCAGGCAGTCCTTGGAATAGACAGCGTGGAGCGGCTCAACATAGTCATCTACCTTAGGGAGGACAACATCGAAGCTGCCTGACGCAGCCACCATATGCCGAAGCAGAGCAGTATTAAGAAACGGCATGTCTCCCGCTACAACCAGGCTGTGATAACGAGTCGACATCACTATTCCAGAATAGATTCCACCCAGGGAGCCTTTCCCCGGGTGGATGTCATGCACCAACCTGGCCGCTGGATACGATGGCAGGGCCAACTCTCTATCGGCAGTGACCACTATGATTTCGGAGCTTACAGGGGCGACAGCCTCTAAGACGCGTTGGATGACGGATTTCTCGCCGATTACCTCACGCAGCTTGTCGCGCCCAAGGCGCGAACTTCTGCCTCCCGCAAGCACAATAGACGCTGTTCCCGATTCCTCGGTTGCCAAACGAGTCAATCCCCCGGTTGGCCTCCTCCACCCCCAATATACTATTGTACCATTGGCGTCAACCCATGAAGCTCGCACCAGGTCAAAATAGTGAATTCCTCTGAAACTTGGGCAACCGTCCTCCGAAAAGCGGAAAACTGTCTCGGCTAGCTGCGGAGGGTCGCCCCTGCCTCATGCCGAAGACGGGCCAGAAGCGAGTCCTGCGCTCTGGCCACCTCCGCATCGGTGAGGGTGCGTGAGGGTGATTGATAAACGATCGAGTAGGCGAGGGACTTTTTGCCTGCCGGGACCTGGGCGCCAGTGTAGACATCGAAAAGCGTCGCCCGGCTCACCGTGGATGCGGCCTCGATGATCTCCTGGACCCTTCCCGCGGGCGCTGCCTCATCCACCACCAGCGCGATGTCCTGAACCACCGGCGGGAACTTGGAAACGGCCCGGTACTGTCTTTTCGGCGCCACCAGAGGCATAAGTGAAGCCAGGTCTATCTCAAACAAATACAACTGAGGGCAGGCGATGTCGAAGGACCTGAGGACCTTCGAGTGCACTTCTCCGAGGACGCCAATCGGCAGAGACCCGATCTGGATGCTGGCAGTGCGGCCGGGATTCAAAATGACGTCCTCCGCAGGCACGAAGGCGCCTCTCACCCCAAGCTCCGAGAGGATAGCCTCGACCACGCCCTTGGCATCGAAGAAATCCATGCTGTTCGGGCGAGCAAACCAGGCGGCCTCCTCGCGTCGTCCTCCCAGCACACCAACCAGCATCTCCCGCTCCTCCGGAAGATCGTTGTCTCGCGGCAAGTAGACTCGCCCGACCTCAAAGATCCTGATCCCGGCATCTTCGTGTCTTTCGTTGGCGGCGAAGGTGGCCAGAATGCCGGCGCGAAGCGTGGTGCGAAGGTACTCCTGCTCCACCGTCATGGGGTTGGCGACACGGAGCGGCGTTGGGCTCGGGCATTCGACTTTGCCCAGCAACGTCAAGCTGGTAAGCGAATAGGCATTCACTTCCCGCATTCCACAGCACGCCAGAAGGTCGCGCACCCTCTCCTTGAACTCCAGCATGGGCATTGATTGCAGCTCCGGCACGCGCCCTCCCAGGGTGGTATTGGGAATGGAGTCGTAGCCCACCATGCGGGCCACTTCCTCCGCCAGGTCGTCAGGCAAGCGTATGTCGGTGCGCCAGTAGGGGACGGTTACGAACATGGCCCAGGCGTCTGGGTCCGTCACCTGACAGTCGAAGCCCAGAGACCGCAGAATCTTCGCCGTCTCCTCCGCGCTGAACGCCACTCCCAGCACGCCCGAAAGGCGGCGGGACGTGAGAACGATAGGCTCAGCAGCCTTTCGCCCGGGATAGATATCGATAATGCCCCAGGCCACCTTGCCCCCTCCCAACTCAAGCATTAGTTGGGTGGCGCGGCGCAACGCCGGCTGGGGCAACTCGGGGCTGAGGCCCTTCTCGAAGCGCAGGGAGGCTTCGGTGCGCATGCGCAGCTCGGCGGCGGTGCGCCGGATGCTCGTCCGGTTGAAATTGGCCGACTCCAGGAGGATATTCTTCGTCTCCTCGGTGACCTCGCTGGCGGCGCCGCCCATGACGCCGGCCAGGGCCACCGGGCTCATGCCATCGGCGATGACCAGCGTGTCAGTGGTTATGGGGCACTTCTGGCCATCCAAGGTGGTCAGACACTCGCCTTCCCTGGCGCGCCGCACAATGATCTTCCTGTCGGCGAGCTGGTCGTAGTCGAAGGAGTGGAGGGGCTGGCCGTACTCCATCATGACGTAGTTGGTGACGTCGACGATGTTGTTGATAGGGCGCATCCCGGCAGCGGTCAGACGCTCCTGCATCCACAGCGGGGAGGGGCGAATGGCGACGCCAGTAATCAGACTGGCGCAGTACCGGGGGCAGAGGTCGGCATCGAGTATCTCCACAGAGGCCTGTTGCTCGACAGGGTCACCCTCCTCCGCGTAAACGAGCTCCGGCAGCCGCACCTTCTGTCCGGTCAGCGCTGCTACCTCACGGGCGATGCCGATCATCGACAGACAGTCCGGCCGGTTAGGGGTAATGTCCAGGTCCAGGACGGTATCACCCAGGTAGGCCGCCAGCGGGGCGCCGACGGGAGCGTCAGGGGGCAGGATGAGTATCCCGGTGTGGTCCTCCGAGATGCCCAGCTCCTTCTCCGAGGCAACCATCCCCTCGGATACTACACCTCGGATCTTCGCCGGCTTCAGCTCCACGAATTGGCTGCCGTGACCATCGAAGAGCCTCGCCCCCAGTTTGGCAAAAGCCACTTTGTCGCCAATAGTGAGGTTGGGCGCGCCACAGACCACGGTGGCGCATTCGCCACCCAGATCGACAGTTGCCAAACGAAGTCGATCGGCGTTAGGATGAGGCGCGATATCCACGAGCTGCGCGACGAAGACTTTGTCCCAGGAGCCGCCGATGGTGTTTATGCCGCTGACCTCGCTGCCGGACATAGTGAGCTTGTGGGCCAACTCCTGGGGCGGCAGGTTTATGTCAACATATTGCTTAAGCCATTTCAGGGAGACCTTCATATCTAGAACTGCCTCAAGAACCGCAGGTCATTGGCATAGAAGTGCCGGATATCCTCGATGTCGTAGCGGAGCATGGTCACCCGCTCCGCCCCCAGGCCAAAGGCAAAGCCGGTGAAGACATCAGGGTCGTAGCCGACGCGGCGCAGGACATCGGGGTGGACCATGCCCGCGCCGAGGATCTCTATCCATCCGGTATCGCTGCAAAGCCGGCAACCCTTCCCCTGGCAGGCGAAGCAGTCAATGGCCATCTCCGCGCCCGGCTCCACAAAGGGGAAATAGTCGCAGCGGAACCTGACCCGCCTCTCCTTGCCGAAGAGCTTCTTGGCGAACTCGTAGAGGGTTCCCTTGAGGTCGGCCAGGGTGATGCCCTCATCGACAGCCAGCCCCTCGATCTGGTAAAGCATTGACTCATGGGTGGCATCCGTCGCCTCATAGCGGTAGCACCTGCCGGGGACGACAACCCTGACCGGCGGGCGGGTCTTTTCCATGACCCTTATCTGCATAGGGGAAGTGTGGGTGCGCAGGAGCATGGGGCGATCCCCCTGCTCGTTCTTATAGTCCATCCAGAAGGTGTCCCACATATCCCTCGCGGGGTGGTCTTTGGGGATATTCAGCGCCTCGAAGTTGTAGTAGTCCCACTCCACCTCTGGCCCCTCAACCACTTGAAAGCCCATGGAGGCAAAAGCGGCGCAGATCTCCCGCACCATCTTCGTCACCGGATGCAGCCCGCCCATTAACGGCCGCCGGCCGGGAAGCGTGACGTCTATGCGGCCACTCTCCACGGACCGAGCAACCTCCACCTCCTGGAGCGTCTTGCGTCTCTCCTCCAGAGCAGCCTCGAGCGCGCGCTTGATATCGTTGACCGCGGCCCCGAAGGAGCGCCTGTCCGCAGGGGGTAAGCCGGGGATGCGGGCCAGCGCCTGGGCGACAGCTCCCTTCTTCCCCAGGTAGGACAGCCGCCAACACTCCACCGCCGCCAGCGTCTCCGCCTTCTCCAGTTCGAGAAGGGCGCCGCGGCGCATCTCTTCAAGAACCGCTGTCACAGTGAGCCTCTCTTACCAGCAAAATAGGGTGCGGCCGCTGCCCGTAGGCGAGAACCACACCCATGTTGATGCCTTGACCTGCCGGGGACAGGACCCTTAGGCCTCCCCTTTAGCAACCGCGACCATTTGCGTGAAGGCGCTGCTGTCCCGCACCGCCATCTCCGCCAGCATTTTGCGGTCTACCTCTACGCCAGCCTTCTTCAGGCCGTCCATCATCCTGCTGTAGCTCGTCCCGTTGAGCTTGGCCGCCGCGTTGATGCGAACAATCCACAGCCGACGCATCTGCCCCTTCCGGTCCCTCCGGTCACGATACGCGTACTTGAGCGAAGTTAGCATAGACTGATGGGCGCGGCGATAAAGGGAATGCTTCGTCCCTTTGTGTCCCTTCGTCAGCTCAAGGACCTTCTTATGACGTTGGTGGGCGGTAACCCCACGCTTGACCCTCGCCAAAATGACCCTCCCTTGATACAGGAAGCCGCTTATCCGAGCGCCATCACTTCAGGCCGTAGGGTAGTAGCCTCTTCAGCCTCGCCTTTGCGCTAGGATGGACCTCCATCATTTCATCGTACAAACGCTTGACCCGAGGAGCCTTATTGCGCCGCAAGTGGCTCTTCCCACCCTTGGCGCGCATAATTTTGCCGCTACCCGTTATGTGGAAGCGGCGTTGAGTCCCTTTATGCGTTTTCAGTTTAGGCAACTACCTGGCCTCCTTGGCGACCTTTGCTTCCTTTGCTTGTTTCAGCGGGGAGAGTATCACCGTTATGCTTCTCCCCTCCATCAATCCCGACCCCTCAATGGACGCGACATCCTTGAAAGCACTGGCCAGCTTGCTGAGGAGTTCGCGTCCTAACTCAGGATGGGTGATCTCTCGTCCTCGAAACATCACGGAGATCTTGACCTTATCTCCCTCGTCGAGGAACTCGCGGATGTGACGCGACTTCACCTGGACATCGTGCTCGTCGATCTTGGGCCGGAACCGAACCTCCCGAAGACCCGCTGTCTTCACGCTTTTCCGAGCGTCCCGCTCCTTCTTCGCCTGCTCATACTTGTATCTGCCGTAGTCAAGGAGACGGCACACAGGAGGCACCGCGGTCGGGTTAACCTCGACCAGATCGGTACTGTGCTCCCTGGCCAGTTGCAGCGCCTGATAGAGAGGCATCACTCCGAGATTCTCTCCCGCGGCACCGATCACAAGGACCTCTCGGCTCCTGATCCTCTCGTTAGTTCGGAGCTCTCTAGCTATATTAGACTGCCCTCCCCTCAAATATGAGCATGATTATTGACCGATTGAGCTAAATATTATCACAACTGATTTCGGAAGTCAATCAAGCAAATTGCGCAATTGCGCACCTTATATGCTACGCTTTCGCGGCGCCTGCTCGCAGTCACCAGTGGTGGGAAGACCGACCTTTCGATTTGCGGTCCGGGGCCCAAAACTGTATGCGAACGCACCGAGTGCTGGCGCACCAACGTCAGATTTCCCGATTCCTTCCCGATTGCATCGAGATGCGTCGGGACCTCGCGGGAAGAAGTACATGACATTCAGGCCATGTTCAACCACCCGGTGGGAATGACAGATGAAGCCTACTCCCCTTTCTCATCCGGCGCTCTGGTCGTATCCCCCGGCCCCTGGTCTGGCATGTAGATCTCAGGCTGCGGGCTCGAGGCAGACGGCGGCACCACTCTGGCAGTCGGCTGAGGACTCGCCAAATAGGGCTCGTGGTGGATGTTCACCAGCAGTCTGCGGATCTTGACGCCCATATTCTTCTCCACGCTGTCCCGCACCAGCCTGCCTGCCTCCTCACTGGTCTTGGTGACGTTGCTATCCGGCCCCGTGCGCAGCTCCAACGTTATGTCAACAGACCGGCCGCGCGCCGCCACTTTCGGGACTACTTCGTGCACCTCGGGAAGCGCCTGCATATCGTGCTTGATCCGCTGCCCTATGGCGTCGGTGGTCAACATGGCGACCCCGCTGGCAACCTGGGTCAACTGCACCGCCGAGGGCGTGCTCGGCGTAAGCTCGATGACGAGTATCAAGGCGGAGGCCAGGACGACGATAACCGCAAGGAGCGCCACCATCAGCTGGGTATAGAGAGTGATGTTGGCTTCCAGGAACAGAACGGAATACTTCAGGACGCTCACTAGCTCGTCCGGGGAGAGGAGCACGACGGCCGCGACCGCAAGCCAGAACACTATTGATACCAGCAGCAGGATAATGATCAGCGCTCTGTTGAATAGGCTCATCTAGTCTCCTCTCCGTGGTCCCCACCGAATCGGGCAACCTCGCCCCAGAGGCCGTCCCGGTGGCTTCGCGCCAGCTTGACCTCCAAGGTCCGGTTCCTCAGGTCTCCCCTCGTTCGGGCGTATACTTTGATGTAGTTGCCGGTGAAACCGCTCCACACCCCAACGGCGTCGGCGTCTCCCTTCCCCAGTCCCTCCCAGAGCACCGGTAGGGTCCTACCGAGGAACTGCTGGCAGAAGCGGCGGCCATCATTCTCGGCCAGTTTCAGCATCGTCTGGCTGCGCTTCTTCTTGACCAACTCAGGCACCTGATCGAGCATGGCGGCCGCGGCCGTTCCGGGTCGCGGCGAATAGGAGAAGACGTGCATCCGCGCGAAGCCCATCCTCTGGCAGAAGAGGTGGCTCTCCTCGAACTCGGCGTCGCTCTCGCCAGGGAAACCTACGATGACATCGGTGGTAATGGCCACGTCCGGCATCCTGCGTCGGGCTTCCGCCACCGCCCCGGCGAAAGCCGCTGCCGTATACGGGCGCCCCATGCGCTTCAACACCGGGTCGCTGCCGCTTTGCAGCGAGAGGTGCAGGTGGGGACAGACGCGCTCATCTTGCCAGAGGCCGAGAAGATCATTCGTGAGGTCATGGGGATGGACAGACGTGAGTCTGATTCGAGGAATCTTCGTCGCCGCCAGGATACCCTTGACCAGGCTGTTCAAGCTGCCGCCGCCTTCCCGTCCATACGCCCCGATCTGCGTGCCTGTGAGCACAATCTCCTGAACTCCCTCGGCGACCCTTTCCCTCACCTCGTCCAGGATGTCCGCCACCGGCCGGCTGCGTTGCCTGCCCCTGACCAGCGGCACAATACAATAGGTGCAGAACTCATCGCAGCCGTCCTGTATTTTCACCATGGCGCGGGTGCGAGAGTATTCGGGGACCGAACCTAACCCCCTGACCCTTCCCGAAACGGGAAGGGGGGTCGGCGCCTCATACGCGTATTCTTCTTCCCCGGTCGGGGATGATGCCCCAGGCGCGTACTCTCGCTCCCCGTGTCGGGATGATGCCCCATGCGCGCACTCTCCCTCCCCGTGTCGGGATGATGCCTCGTGAGCGTACTCCCCCTCCCCGTGTCGGGGAGGGATCAAGGGAGAGGTTTCCTCAATAAGCTCCACCAACCGCCCTTTTTCCTCGTTACCCAAGACCAGGTCAGCGGCGCCTGTTTCGACGATCTCCTGCGCCGCCCGCTCCACGTAACAACCGGCGGCGACGACCAGCGCGCCCGGGTTGCGCCGACGCGCCATCCTCAACAGATGCCGCGACTTGCGGTCGGCGACATGAGTCAGGGTGCAGGTGTTCAAAATGTAGACCTGGGCCTTTTCAGAGGGGTCCACCAGGCGACAGCCAGCGCACTCCAACTGGCGCGCCCAAGAAGCGGCTTCCGACTGATTGAGCTTGCAGCCCAGACTCTCCACGGTCACGGATATGCCCAGACTTTCACTACCCATCAACTATTCCTGCTCCTCGTCCCGACTTCGTCGCGATCCCGATGCGTCGGGACTTCGCGCTTCTCGCTTCCTGCATTGACTTCTCCTTCGATGATGCTATTATATGGGGGGTGCCTGAGCGCGTCAAGCTGAGCAGTTCGCTGAGGTGCGGATGAAGTTCTATGACATAAGCATCCCCTTGTCTCCCAGGACGCCTACGTTCCCGGGCGATACAGGCGTGTCCGTCGATCCCTTCCATCGCCTATCCTGGGGTGACGGCTACGACAGTTCCCAACTTACCCTGAGCACCCACTCCGGCACGCACATCGATCCTCCTGCCCACCTCTTGCCGGAGGGAGCCACAATCGACCAGCTTCCTCTGGATGCTCTGATGGGCAAGGCATGGGTGGCCCAGATAGCGTCCCCCGTAAGCATCAGCGCTGTCGACCTGGCGGCTGCCGGCATTCCGGCCGGAACCGAGCGGCTGCTGCTGAAGACCCGCAATAGCGACTTATGGGAGCGGCCGGGTTTCCAGTCCGACTTTGTCCATCTCGAGCCCGGCGGAGCCACGTGGATAGCCAATGCAGGAATCAGGCTCGTCGGCGTCGACTACCTCACCCTGGATCGCCTCGACGCTCCAACGCCAGAGACGCACTTGATCCTCCTGCAAAGAGGCATCATCATCGTCGAGGGGCTGGACTTGAGGCCAGTCGCGCCAGGTCCCTACACCTTGGCCTGCCTTCCGCTCAGAATAGAGCGGGGAGATGGCGCCCCGGCGCGGGCCGTCCTCTTTCGGGAGTGACCGTGGAGCTTGTAGTACTGGTTAGCGCCGCACTCCTGCTGGCCGCTGCCGTAGTCCTCGTTGGTCGCAGTCGCCTGGGAGATACGCAGTCTCTGAGTCTGCTCCAGCAGCAAATGAATGCCCTGACACAGCAGGTCGATGCACGACTGTCCCAGATGTCTGACCAGATACTCAACACCAACAAGGCTATCGGTGAGCGGCTGGACAACGCGGCGGCCGTGGTGGGCAACGTCCAGCGCGGACTGGGGGAGTTGACGGAATCCAGCAAGCGCATCCTCGAGGTGGGGAAGGACATCTCTGGCCTCAATGAGATCCTGCGCTCTCCCAAGTTGCGCGGCGGCGTGGGCGAACTCTTGCTGGGCGACCTCCTGGCACAGATTCTGCCCTGCGACCATTACAGCCTCCAGCACCAGCTCAAGAATGGGGAACGAGTAGACGCGGTGGTCAAGCTGGCGAACGGCCTGGTGCCTGTGGATGCCAAATTCCCCCTGGACAACTTCCGGCGCATAATGGCATGCGCCACTGACGAGGAGAGGAAGCCCTTCCAGCGCCGCTTCGCCGCCGACGTGAAGAAGCACATTGACGACATCGTGGGCAAGTATATCTGCCCCGACGAAGGCACTTTCGACTTCGCCCTGATGTACATCCCGGCGGAGAACGTTTACTATGAAGTTATCATCAAGGACGAGATGGACACGGAGGGTAAGGGGCTCCTGAGCTACGCCCTCTCCCAACACGTCGTGCCGGTATCGCCCAATAGCCTCTACGCCTACCTGGCCACCATCGTGCTCGGTTTGCGTGGGCTGAAAATAGAGGAGAATGTCAAGGACGTCCTGGCCAATATTGGCCGACTGAAGCAGGACTTCGCCCGCTTCCAGGACGACTTCGAGACGCTGGGGAAGCACATCAACGCCGCCTCGCACAAATACGAAGACGCCGACAAGAAGCTGACCCGCTTCGGCGACAGGCTCCAGGCGGTGGAGGCGGCGGAGGCGCCGGAGGGCTCACGCGAAGGCGCGAAGCTGATTACGTAGGAGGGAAGCACTGGAGAAGTGGGAGTATTTGACCGTGAAGGCTGACGCGCCACCGCGGCGCGGGAGTCCATTTTGAAAAAGGACTGGCTACTTCCCATCCTCGCCATCCTGGGCGGGCTGGCCGCCCAGTTCTACTTCGCGGAGCCCGGCTTTCTCGTGGGTAAAGGCCCGACCCCGACGCTGGTGGGCGTGGCGGCGACGCTTTTCGTCGCCGTCTTCCTGGTCAGTGGCCTCTACCTGATCGAGCGGTTTCATCGGCTGGAACGGCGGCGAGATGTCGAGTCGCGCCGAGAAAAGGCAGAACAACCAGACAAGGAGGCCTGATTGCCCATTCTCAAAGGGATCATCGTCGCCACGGTTACGCCTTTCACGGAAGGGGGACGGGAGATAGATTACGACTGGATCCCGCCGCACCTTCGCTTTCTGGAGGAGCGCGGCATCTCCGGCGTCCTGCCCCTGGGCACCAACGGGGAAGGCCCCTCGGTGAGCCTGGAGGAGAGGAAGCAGGTCATCGATACCGTGCTGGCGCATCGCGGGGGCCTGGCGGTGGTGGCGGGGACCGGTTGCGCCGCCTTGCCAGATACGATCAAGGCGTCCCGCTACGCGCTGGAACGCGGCGCCGATGCCGTCATCATCGTGCCGCCCTTCTACTTCAAGAACCTGCCCCTTTCCGGTCTCCGGGAATACTATCGCGCCGTCTTCCGCGCCCTGCCGCCGGAGGGCAAGGCGCTCCTCTACAACATTCCCAGCGTGTCCGGCGTGGAGATAGAGGATGGGCTTGTCGACGCCCTCCAGACCCAGTTCCCACAGCGGCTTCTGGGCATTAAGGACACCAGCGGTCGGCTCGACAAGACGCGTCACTACCTGGCAAGGTATCCGCGACTGCGCATCTTCAGCGGCTCCGATGAGCTTTTGGGGCCGTGTCTCGATGCCGGCGTGGCCGGCGCCATCAGCGGGCTGGCGAATGCCTTCCCCGCCGAGGCCGTGGCCATTCTCGATGCGCATATCCGCGCGGCCGATGTGACGGCCGCCCAGGCGGCTTTCAGCCAGATGCGCATCCTGACGCGGAAGTTCGCCCAGCACAGCGCCACGAAGCACCTGCTCCACATTTTTGCCCGCCTGCCCCTGACCCACGTTCGACCGCCCCTCGCTGAGCTGACAGTGGAGGAGGCAGCGGCGCTGGAGACCGAAGCCAGGGCGCTGTTGCGGCAAACCTAGACCGCTGCGGTCTCACACTGCCAACATCTACGATGCCGAGGAGCTTGCTACCTGAATGACCACAGCGGCCTTCATCTATGACGATTCTTTCTCCCAGTACTTCCAGCAAACAGACCACGTCCTCCGCCCGACGCGTCTGCGCCTGACCTACGAGCTTCTGGCGGCCTACGGCGCCTTCAGCGAGGGGCGAGGCCGGCTGGTGAAGCCGCGTCTCGCCAACGAAGATGAGCTGGCCCTCTACCACACGCGGGAATACATCGCAGCGGTGAAGGCTTTCAGCCGGGGAGATATCACCAGCTACGACCCTATCGCCTACAACTTCAGCGAGGAGGGCGACAACCCGCTGTTTCCGGGCATCTACGAGGCCTCAGCGCGAGCGGCGGGCGCCAGCCTGGTGGCGGCAGAACTGGTGACGAAGGAGAAGGCTCCCATAGCTTTCAATATCGCCGGCGGGCTTCACCACGCCTGGCCGAGCAGCGCCTCCGGCTTCTGCGTCTTCAACGACCCGGCGGTCGCCATCGCGCGCATGCTCGCTGACGGGCTGCGCGTGGCCTACGTCGATATCGACGCCCATCATGGTGATGGCGTGCAGAACGCCTTCTACGCCACCGATCAGGTGCTCACCATCTCGCTCCACGAGTCCGGGCGCTACCTCTTTCCGGGAACAGGCGACTTCACGGAGATGGGAACCGGCGCCGGCTTGGGCTTCTCCGTCAATGCGCCTCTAGCGCCCGGGACGGGAGACGACACTTATTTGTGGGCCTTCCGCGAGCTCGCGCCGCCGCTCTTGCAAGCCTTCAAGCCGGACGTACTGGTCACTCAGTTGGGCGTGGATGGCCATTTCCGGGACCCCCTGGCCCACCTCAGGCTCACGACTGACGCCTACGCCGAGGTCTTTCGCTGGTACAAGTCCTGCGGCCTGCCCTGGGTGGCGCTGGGCGGCGGTGGCTACGATATCGCCGTGGTCGCCCGCTGCTGGACGCTCGCCTATGGTATTATGATAGACAAGGACTGGCCCGACGAGATACCGGACAGTTTCCGCGAGCGCTACGGTGTCGCCCTCCTCGGCGACAGAGAGAAGCCTGCCGAAGCCCAACATGACACGGCCAGGCGCTTCGCGGAGGCCAGCGTGGCAGCCATCAAGCAGCGTATCTTCCCTCATCACGGACTGAGCAGGTTGTAGAGCATGGACCCTGAGCTGGACATCTCAAGAATCTTACTCGACCTGTTTCTTATGTACGCCCTGGCGACGCTGGGGTCGGAGGTTTTCCAGCGGCTGAAGCAGCCGGCGGTGGTCGGGGAGTTGCTCGCTGGCATCCTCATTGCGGGCTTAGCGCTCACTATTCGATCTCCAGTCTACGACGTTGTCGCTGAGATTGGCCTCATCGTTTTGCTTTTCACCGTGGGGCTTGAGACCAGATTCAGCAGCATTCTTCAGGTGGGGCGTACGGCGACCCTTGTGGCCGTCATCGGTGTCATCGTGCCCTTCTTGCTGGGATACGGTGTCATGGCGGCGGCTGGACAGTCGTCCCTTCAAGCCTTTCTCCTCGGTTCCGCTTTGACCGCCACCAGCGTCGGCATAACCGCGCGTGTGTTGAGCGACCTTGGGGTAGCGAGAGCGCCCGAGACCTGCGTCATCCTGGGCGCCGCCGTCATCGACGACATCATCGCGCTGATATTGCTGAGCGTCGTCTCCGGGGCGGGGCGAGGCAGCCTCTATGTCACCGATGTCGCCATCCTGGCCGCCGCAGCCATCGCCTTCACTGTCTTCGTCGCCCTGGTGGGGACGAGAGCCACGCGTCGCTACGGCTCGCTGCTGGAGAAGCTCCACCTTCATGATGCGCCCTTCGTGACGGCCCTGCTCATCTGCCTGGGCCTGTCGGCGGCGGCGAGCTTGTTGCACCTGTCCGCCCTCATTGGCGCGTTTCTGGCCGGCATGGCCTTCGCCGAAACCCAGGACCGATACGCTCTCGAGGAGCGAATCCAACCCATCTACGCTTTTCTGGTGCCCTTCTTCTTTGTGGTCATGGGCACGAAGGTGGATCTGGGCACGTTGCTCAAACCAGACATATTGTCGCTGGCTCTGGTTATCACCCTTCTGGCCATGGTGGGCAAGGTTGTGGGCTGCGGGCTGGCGGCCATGCGCATGGGGCGCTTTCGCGCGAGCATCGTTGGCGTGGGTATGATGCCTCGCGGCGAGATGGGAATCGTCGTGGCCCTCGTGGGACTGCGTCTGGGTCTCATCGGCGATGACATCTATGGAACAATAATCTTCATGGCGCTGGTCACCACCCTCGTGACGCCGCCGCTGCTCAAGTTACTCTACCACCGGGCTAAGCCGACGCCGTCCGCGCCGACCCCGGCCCTGGAAGGGCAGCCGGCCTGCGAGCGATGAGACACGGGATCTGACACGAGCACAAAGGAAATTCGTTGCTTAGGAGGACTGAACGTGAAGCTTCAATGGATGGGACATGCGACCTTCCTCGTGACCGCGGAGGATGGGACCAAGATCGTTACCGACCCCTACGAACCCGGCTATAAGAACAGGGTCAACTACGGGCCGGTCCCGGACGTGGTGGACGTCGTCACCGTCAGCCACGAGCATGGCGACCACAACTTTGTGGGCGCCCTGAACGGCACCCCCCAGGTGATCAAGGGCTACGGCTACCACGCCGCGAAGTCCATCGTCTTCATGGGCCTCCCCACTTACCACGACCGGGTGAAGGGTAGGGAGAGGGGAACCAACATTGTTTTCAGCTTCACAGTGGATGGAATCAACGTCTGCCATCTGGGCGACTTAGGCCATCCGTTGAGCGATAGCCAGACTGCGGAACTCGGGCAGGTCGACGTCTTGCTGATCGCCACGGGCGGTCCGACGGCCACCTGCGAGCTCGATGTGGCTCACGACGTCTGTCAGCGCATCTACCCGCGCATCGTCGTACCCATGCATTTCAAGACGGACAAGTGCACTTTCCCCAAGTACCGCGCTCAGGACTTCATCGCCGGCAAGAGCAACGCCAGGGTCATCAACGACAGCGAGATCGAGATCAAGAAGAGCGATTTGCCCGGGGGGATGGAGATCGTAGTCTTGAAAGCGGCGCTATAGAAACCCTCGAAGACCAACCCGGTTTCCAAAACCGGGTTGGTCTTCCTTTTTTTTCTTCCATAGGGTCGCGCTTTGCTTCAGCCGCTCGCCGCTTTCGTCGCCAGCCCGACGACCTCGGGGCCGCTTCGCTTCGCCTGCCGTCCCAGAGGCCTTCATGTATAATGGGAACTAAAGGGACGAAGCCCCAATGAAATGGCACAACCTGACTCCTGAAGAGGCGCTTGCGAAGCTAGCTACCCGCCGCACAGGACTTCTCGAGATAGAGGCGAAGGAGCGGCTGCACCAGCACGGGCTCAATCAGCTCAAGGAGAAGGGCAAGCCGCCGGGGGTGCTCATTTTCCTCCGCCAGTTCGCCAGCCCGCTGATCTATATCCTCATCGCCGCCGCCGCTATTGAACTACTTCTTCTCAGGAACCCCAGGGATGCCGCGGTCATACTATTTGTGGTTACTGTCAATTCTATAATCGGCTTCATCCAGGAGAGCCGCGCCGAGCGGGCCATGGAGGCGCTGAAAGGCCTGGCGGCCCCTCAGGCGAGGGTGTTGAGGGACGGCGAACTCGTTAGAATTCCCGCCCGCTTCCTGGTCCCTGGAGATGTGGTCCTGCTGGAAGCCGGTGACAAGGCCCCCGCCGACGCCAGACTCATCGAGGCCGCCAGCCTGTCAGTGGACGAATCCATTCTTACCGGAGAATCGGTGCCGGTGCAGAAATTCACCGGCGCCCTGGAAGGAGAAATGCCCGTGGCGGATATGGGCAACATGGCGCACGCGGGATGCGCCATCGTGAACGGGCGCGGCGTGGCCGTAGTCACGGCCACCGGCATGGACACCGAGATCGGCAAAATCGCCAGCCAGGTGCAAGAGACGAAGCCGCCACCAACACCCCTGCAACAGAATGTGGACCGATTAGGGCGCTACATCGGCGTGCTCGTTCTCGGGATAACCGCCCTCCTAATCCTTATCGGATCGCTCAAGGGTTATGGTTTTCTGGAGATGTTCACTCTGGGTGTGGCGGCGGCCGTCTCGGCCATTCCGGAAGGCTTGCCCGTTATGGTCACGGTAGTGCTGGCCCTGGGGATGAGGCGCATGGCGCAGAGACATGCTCTCATACGCAAGCTGCCCGCCGTGGAGACCATGGGCGCCGTGACCGTGATCTGTACCGACAAGACGGGGACGCTGACCGAGAGCGAAATGACCCTGCGCCAGATGTACCTGAGTAGCCGGACCGTGGAGATAACGGGCGCCGGCTACGAGCCTCAGGGCGATTTCCTGGAGAACGGTCGCCGGATCGACCCCAGGAAGGACAAGGATCTCTCGCTGGCCCTTGAAATCGCCGCTCTGTGTAACGACGCCGTCCTGAAGTGGGAGGCTGGCGAACATCGCCTCCTTGGCGACCCCACGGAGGGCGCCTTACTGGTGGCCGCGCTGAAGGCCGGGCTCAGCCCGGAAGTCCTTCAGAGAGAACGGCCCCGCCTGGGGGAGCTGCCTTTCCAGAGCGAGACGCGCTACATGGCCACCCTTCATCCCGATACGGACGGCAAGGGAGTAGTTTACGTCAAGGGTTCCATCGATAGAGTTCTGGCCATGAGCCGCAACATCCTCAAGGACGGGACGTCCCATGAGCTGAGCCCAGAGACCAGGGACGAGATCGAGCAAGCCAACCTGCAGATGGCGTCGAGAGCGCTAAGGGTGATGGCTCTGGCCTACGCTGAAAGTTCCCCGTCCCCGGACGAACTCTGTCCCGAGCGCCTCGACGGCGCGCTCACGCTGGTGGGTCTGGTGGGGATGATAGACCCCCCTCGTAAGGAAGCGGGAAGCGCGGTTGCGGCCTGCAAAGGCGCCGGGATTAAGGTAGTCATGATTACCGGCGACCAGAACGCCACCGCCGTGGCGATCGCGGAGGAGCTTGGGCTGGGCGGAGAGGCTGTAACCGGCCTGGACCTGGAAAGGATGACCGACGAGGAGCTTCAGGCTCGCTCCGATGGCATAGACATCTTCGCCCGGGTCGAGCCGCTCCACAAATTAAGGATCGTGAAAGCCCTGAAATCGAAGGGCTACATCGTGGCTATGACCGGAGATGGAGTGAATGACGGGCCGGCGCTGCGAGCTGCCGACATCGGCATCGCCATGGGCATAAAGGGAACAGACGTTGCCCGAGAAGCCTCAGACATGGTCCTTACCGATGATAACTTCGCCTCGATTGTTGCCGCCGTCGAAGAAGGACGGGTTATCTTCAGCAACATCCGCCGCTCCGTCTTCTATCTCCTGAGCACCAACATAGGCGAGCTGATCACGTTGATAGCCAGCATCCTCGCTGGCATACCTCTTCCGGTAACCGCAGTCCAGATCCTCTGGGTGAACATGGTGACCGACGGCGTCTGCGATATCCCCCTCGGGGTCGAGCCCAAGCACGGGAACGTGCTCACTGAGCCGCCGCGATCGACTAAGGCAGGCATCCTCTACCAGGGAATGCTCTTGAGGATTGCCTTCATCGCCGTTTCTATGGCGGTGGGCACTTTTCTTCTCTTTCAATGGGAGCTGGCCAGGTCGGGATTGGATAGAGCGCGGACCATTGCCTTCTGTGTTCTGGTGGCATTCCAGTGGCTGAACGCGCTGAACGCCCGGTCCGACCAGCAGTCCCTTTTCAAGCTGGGCGCCTTCAGCAACCGCTGGCTGGTGCTGGGCATAGGCGTCGCCGTCGTTCTGCAGTTGATTGTCATCTACATCCCGCCCGTGGGAGAGGTCTTTCATACCGTGCCACTGGCTCTGGAAGACTGGGGAGCGGTTGTCCTGGTGGCGGGCAGTGTTTTCATCGCCGAGGAGATCCGCAAACGTTTCGCGCCGCGGTTGTTCAGCCACGGAAAATCGTAGGGGCACGGTGTCCCGACGGGTCGGGATGCCCCTACAACCGGGCCTTTTCTCTGGCTGCGTTCTCGGCCGCAATGCGGCCGAAGGCGATGCATTCCCCCAGGTTCCCACCGCCCACGGGGTACAACATCCCATATACAGAGCCAAGCTCACCGGCGCCATAGAGCCCCGGGATGGGGTCGCTGTCCGGGTTGACGATCTGAGCGTACTTGTTCCGCCGCGGCCCTCCCTGCGTATTAGCGCCGCCAGGGAACAGGCGGATGGCGTAGAAGGGCGGCTCTTCCAGGGGGACCAGGTCCTCGCGGTTCCGGCTGAACTTGTCGTCCCGGCCTAACTCGCAGGACTTGTTCCACCCTCGAATGGTATTCTCCAGGACACCGGGCGACATCCCCAGCTCGCGCGCCAGCTCGCGCACTGTGGCGCCTTCCGTTATCCAGCCCTTTCTCAACTCCTTCATATTGTCGCGACTCCATATGTAGAGACGATGCGGCCCCGCCGGGCCAGAGTGCACCTGGGCCAGCGGCCCGGCGTCCATCCGCTTGCGGTCGAAGATGAAGTAGCTGGGCACCCGGGGATACTCGAGACGATGGGTGTCAAAGGAGGTCAGCTCATAGTAGACGCAGTGTATTTTGAAGTTCTCGCTGGTGAACCGGCGCCCGTATCTGTCGACAATGATGAAGGGTTTGGGGCGCCCGGTCTCTTCACCATGGCCCTGATGTCGAATCCAGCCGCCGCCGCCGTAATCGAACTTGAAGGGCATGGGGAATTCGGGCCATTTGCCCACGAAGCGCGCCGACACGGAGTTCATATGCCAGAGGTCGGCGCCCACCTTCATCGCCATCTTGACACCGTCGCCGGTGTTGGCCGGGCTGCCGTCGAAGTAGCTGGGATACACCTTGAGATACTGAAGCTTCATCTGCTCGTTGAATTCGAATCCCCCGGAGCACAGGATGACTCCCCGTGAGGCGGCAATATTCATCGCCTCCTTCCCCCCGGCCGGCCGCGCCGTAACGCCGATCACCTCGCCTTCATAATTGGTGACGAGCTCCTGCGCCGGGGTGCCGTAGAGGACCTCGACTCCTCTGGAGTGTACCTGATCGTACAGGAACTCCATCATCGGTTTGCCCATGCCGCGGTATCCCCAGAGCTCTATGCTGTCCGCCCCGGGCAGCTCGGGATGCTCGACAGTCCGCCTCATGAAGCGCAGCTTGGCGCCGAGGCTCTCCATCCATACCTTGTTCTCGGCGCATCTTTTTGCCCAGACCTCGATGATCTCCGGGTCCGTCCACCACAGCTCGTCGTTCACGCGGCATAGCGCCCTCATATAACTGATGGCGCCCAGCACATCGCAGGGGCAGAGGAAGATTCCCGAAGACATGCTGCTGAAAGTATAGTGGTTGTCCGCTGGTTGCTTCTCCAGGACGACGACTTTGGCCCCGGCATCGTGGGCGGCAATGGCCGCCACAGCTCCCGCCATCCCGTACCCAACGACTACCACTTCGGCTTGTTCATCCCATTTCAGGTCTTTTTGCGCTAGCACGTGTGCCTCCTGATGATGCGAGGAATCATGGGAGTCAGGAGAGGGGGGTCGGGGGTCGGACAAGTCAGACGTGTCGGACGTATCCGACGTGTCTGACCCCCGACCCCTAACCCCTGTCCCCCGGCGGCCGAAGGCCGCCTACCTTCCCCTGTGGTCCGTCAGCTCCCCCGGCTTCTTGGGGTGAGGGTAGGGGTGGTGCCGTTTTTCGCGAGTGATCGGTATGCTCAGAATAACCTCCGAAGCCTTCAAGAACTCGTCCATAAACCGGTCCTCCAGCTCGTAGTCGAAGGAGTCCCTGAGGTTCTGTTCCTCCTGGCCGCCCGGAAGCGGCCGGTTGGCCAGGTAATACTCGACCGTGCGTCGTATCGCCTCTTCGATGGGGACCACATCAGCATACCCTAGCTCCCTCTTGACCTTCGAGTTGTCAAGGACGGAATGAAAGCCACCCGAGGAGTAAGGGCGACTGGGCCTGGCCAGGATGCCTGGCATATTGACGAACTCCCATTCGTGGTTCATCACCCGGGATACCAGCTCGATCCGCTCCCGGAGCGAGATTATCTTATCGTCGACGACGTTGTAGATCTGGCTTTTCGCCACCTCCGGCTTGTCCACCGCCAGCAACACCGCATGGGCCATATTCTCGCAGTACCCCCTTGTCTGGAGGGTCAGGCCGCCGTCGGGAATTATGAGCCGCTTTCGACCGTCAAGGATGCGCCTGATAATGCACCAGTCGGTGGGTCCGAGCTGCCGGGGCCCGTACACCTGCGGGTAGCGGAAGATCGTGGCGTTGTAGCCTCCCTCGGCATGCGCCTTCATCACCGCCTGCTCGGCGCTCACCATCAAATAGCTGAACCTGTCGAACTCTGGATCGAGGTTGAGGGGCGAGTCCTCCGAGATGGGGACGGGGATACCTACCGGCCCGGACTTGTCGGGGTGAAGCAGCGCCCGGTAGCCCCGGGCGCCGCCGATGCCGATGAAGCGCGGCGTTCGTCCCTTCATCACCTCCGCCGCGACCCTCAGCCGCCCGTACATGCAGACCACGACATCGAAGGTCCGCGGGCCCAGAGTCTCCCTTATAGTCTCCTCGAAATGGGGGTCGCCGTGGAGGTGTTCCACCGGACCGGAGAATTCCATCTCATGGGTCCCCCGGTGGAAGACCGCCACATCATAGCCCCTCTTGAGAAGCCCTTCCACTACGTGGGGCCCAGTCGGACCTGTTCCGCCGACGACCAGTGCTTTCATGCTCTTCTTTCCAAACCTTACTTCGCCAGCCACACGTCCTGGAACTTGCCGTTGTTGCTCAGGCCAATCCCAGGCTTGAAGCTCTTGACCTCCAACCACACCCCCATATAGGCGTCCGGCCAGCAGAGGGTGACCGCCGCCGCCAGGTCGAGCAGCTTCCTCTGAAGCTCGAGGGCCACCTTCTTGCGCTCGGCGCGGTCCATGGTCCTGGCCTGCTTGCTGAAAAGCTCATCCACCTCGGGGCTGTTCAGTTTGCCGAAGTTGAAGCTGCCCTTGGAGTGATAGTAACGAGTGAAGTCATCCGGGTCGGGATATCGAAGCGCCGACCCGATGGGCAGCATGTCGAAGGAGTCGGTGCTCGTCCTCGTCTTCGACCAGACGGCGTAGTCCTGGACCAGCAGGTTAGCTTTTATGCTGATCCTGGCCAACTGGTCTTTCATGAAGACAGCGTCGTTCTCATAGGACCTGCCCTGTCTGACCGGCAGGGTCGTCTCGAAGCCATCAGGGTAGCCCGCCTCGGCCAGCAGTTTCTTCGCCTCAGCAATGTCCGCATCCTTGGGCTGCCGGTAGCCGGGCATCTTCAGCAACTCGTCCTCCGGGATGGCCCATTCCGAGCCGGGCATCATCGAGGCGCCCACGGAGCCGCGGCCCTGGGCGAGGACCTTGACCGCCAGTTGGCGGTCGACAGCCATGCTGACCGCCCGGCGGACGCGCAGGTCCTTGGTAGGGCCTTTAACGTGATTGAAGAGGAGCTGCCCGTGCCGAAGCCAGGGATGCTTCAAAGCCGCCGCCTTGCCCTTCATCTCCGCATCAACCAGATCAGCCTCGGAGGGATTCAGCGAGGAGTCGCCGGTGGCCGTCAACTGTATCCGCCCCGTCCTGAAAGCGCCGAACCTGGTGGACGCGTCCTTTATGATGTAGAAGGTGATGCCATTCAGGTAAGGCCGCCCTTTGACGAAATAGTCAGGGAATTTGACTACCTCGAATCTGGAGCCGACATCGTAGCTCTTGAATTTGAAGGGTCCGGTCCCCATGACGTCTTTCTTCATGTCGCCCCTGGCTTCGACGAACTTCTTGGAGTACATGGGCAGCTCGCCACGAGCCAGGTTCGGGATAATCGAGAACTTAGGGCTTTTCATGGTGATGCGAACCGTATTGTCATCGGGAGCTTCGATCTTGCTCACGTCCTGGAATATCTCCGCCCTGGGCATCAGGACGCCTCTTGGCGCGTTGTAGTGCCGGTCCAGGCTCCACCGGATGTCCTCAGCGGTCAAAGTGGAGCCGTCGTGCCACTTGACGCCCTTGTTCAGATAGAAGGTGTGGGTCAACCCATCAGTGGAGGCCTCCCACCTCTCGGCCAGGTCGCCGATGACCTTCTCCGGGCTCAAAGGATCGTACTGAAGGAGGCCGCTGTAGCTCGGGGCCACGATGTTGAAGACTTGATAGCTCGTCTCCTGCTGGGGGTCCAGGGTCGGCGGGTCAGCGTGCACGGATTGTATGAGGACTCCCCCCTGGCGAGGCTGTTCCGTCACCGGCTTGGGAGACGGCGTCGGCCCGGCCCCGGACGGTGTAGGGGCGGGAGCCTTCTGGGCCGGCGTCGGCTGCGCCACCGGCGCCGTAGGCGCCTTCGGCGGCGCGGGCGGCGTTGGCGCAGCCGCTGGAGCGCAGCTCGCCAGCACGAGCCCCAGAACTATGATGAGGCTCGTGACTGAGAACAACTGTCTTGGTCGCATGGTACCCTCCTTTTTTGGCCCCGTCGGACGAGTCAGACGAGTCCGACTTGTCGGACAGGTCCGACCCGTCCGACCAAACACCGCCACCGGGGGAACAAATCTCTTCGCGCCTTCGCGTGAGGTCGGCCCCTACGCCCGGGGCTTCTCCTTCGCCGCGTTCTCCCCGGCGATGCGGCCAAAGGCAATGCATTCCGCGAGGTTGCCGCCGCCCACGGGATATAACATTCCGTACACGGAGCCAAGCTCACCGGCGCCGTACAGGCCGGGAATCGGGTCTCCGTCCGGATTGACGATCTGGGCATGCTTATTGCGCCTGGGCCCGCCCTGGGTATTGGCGCCCCCAGGAAGTAATTGTATGGCATAGAAGGGTGGATTGGAAAGCGGCAGCAGCTCGTTGGCTCTCCTGCCGAAATCGGGGTCCTTGCCCTTTGCGCAATAGCGGTTCCAGGAGCGGACGGTGCCCTCCAGAACGCCGGTGGGCATGCCGAGCTTGCGCCCCAGCTCGCCGAGCGTCTTGCCCTCTGTGATCCAGCCTTTCTCCAGTTCCGCCCTGTTGTCGGGGCTCCACTTGTAGAGCTTATGAGGCCCTGCCGGACCGGAGGTCCGCCCCGGCAGAGGCCCTTCCTCCATCCGTATGCGGTCGAAGATGAAGTAGCTGGGCACCCGGGGGTGTTCGAGTCGGTGCGTGTCGAAGCCCGTGGTCTCGTAATAGGCGCAATGGAGCTTGAGGTTCTCGGTCATGAACCTGCGGCCGTATCTGTTTACTATAATGAAGCCTGCGGCCTCCGGCGCCTCGGAGCCATGAATCTGACGGCGGGTCCAGCCCTTTCCACCGTAGTCGAACTTGAAGGGGATGGGAAAGCCGGGGAATTTGGCGGCGAGGCGCGCCGACACGCAGTTCATGTGCCAGAGATCCGCGCCGACCTTGATCGCCATCTTGACGCCGTCTCCCGTGTTGGATGTGAAGCCGTCGAACCAACTGGGATATACCTTCAGATATTGGAGCTTCATCTGCTCGTTGAACTCGAAGCCCCCACACACCAGGAGGACGGCGCGGCGAGCCTTGATGTTCTGGGGCTTGCCTCCCTCATCGTGCGCCACGACGCCCACCACCTCACCACCCACGTTGGTCATGAGTTCCTGGGCCGGAGTGCTGTACATGACCTCGATCTTCCGGGATGACACCTGGTCATAGAACATCATCATCATGCGGTAGCCCATGCCCCGATAGCCCCACACGTCTATCGCGTCGCAGCCGGGAAGCTCAGGATGCTCGCCGCCCTTGTGCAGATAGCGGAGCGTGGTCCCTGACAGCTTCTCCACGTAGTCCTTGTTCTCCACGGTCTTTCTGGCCCAGACCTCGATGATATCCTGGGGCGTCCACCACATGTCGTCATTCACCCGGCAGAGGGCCTCCATGTAGGTTATGCCCCCCTCCACCGTCGAAGGAGCCAGGAAGATGCCGCCGGACATGCTGCTGAAAGTGCAGTGACTCTCCGCCGGCTGCTTCTCCAGGATAATCACTTTGGCCCCGGCATCGTGAGCGGTGATGGCGCCGACAGCCCCCGCCATCCCATACCCGATGACAACCACATCAGCCGTCTTGTCCCATTTGGCGTCCTTATCCAGTAGCACAGCAGACTCCTCCCTGAAAATGAGTGAGGCTATCACGCCCGGCGTGTCGCTGACGATTACTATCATAACCCATGCCGTCAAGATGGGGGTCGGGGGCCAGGGGCCGGGGGTCGGCACTTCTCGCTCCTTGCCTCTTGCTCCCCACTTCCTGCCTCATGCTTTTCGAATCGCTTTGCCCGTTGACAGGCCTTCGGCAGCTTGTTATACTCACCCCGTCGCCAGTTCCCTCGCTGGAGCGGCGGTTGTTATGCGATGGCGCGACTAGGAGATTCACTGCAGAGGCGCAGAGTCCGCTTGGTCGTCTGGGAAACCGTTGACGATGCGTTTGATGCACTTCCATTGCGACGCTGTTAACATGGATGTACAGGATAGACAGGATAAGATTTTATGATTTCAATTCTGGGCATCCTGTCTGTCCATGTTTGAAGTCGTCCCCTGCCCCCAGTCAAGGCCCGGATGACTTGCTCGGTGAGCTTATTGATTTCCGTCTCTGGGCACTCTGTGTCTCTGCGGTGACTACTTTCAAGGCAGAGGAAGGGAACACCCTATGGATGCCGCTATCGCCTTCGCCCAACTCGCCACCAGGCTTAAATTCGAGGACCTGCCTCAGGCCGCAGTGGACGTGACGAGGAAGGATATCCTCGATACGCTGGGCGTGGCGCTGGCGGGCAGCGCCGCTGAGGGAATGGAGGGGCTGGTTGAGCTGGCCCGAGAGTGGGCGGGAAAGCCGGAAGCGTCCGTCATCGGCCACGGCTTCAGAGCGCCCTCCCCGGAGGCTGCGCTGCTGAACTCCTACGGGGCTCACGGCATCGAGTATGATGACGCCCACGACGTGGCCGGCGGACACCCCGGGTGCACGGTCATCCCCGTCGCTTTCGCTGCCGCGGAACGCCGGGGTGGAGTGAGCGGGAAAGAGCTCATTGCCGCCGTGGCGCTGGGGGTCGATATGAGCTGTCGCATCGGCCTGTCCAAACAGGAGAGCCGGTGGGCCGGATGGTCGGGCACGGCGGTCTATGGCTATTTCGGCGCCACCCTGGCGGCAGCGAGAATCCTGGGGCTCGATGAGGAGCAGACCGCGAACGCCCTGGGCATCGCCTACGGGCAAGCCTCCGGCAACTTCCAGCACCTGGTGGAGCACACCATGACCAAGGCGCTCGAGCCGGGCTGCGCGGCGCGCGGCGCCCTCTTCTCCGCCCTGGCGGCGCAGCGGGGGCTCACCGGCGCACGGCGCTGTCTGGAAGGCGAGTTGGGCCTCTTCAAGGTCTACTACCGCGGCAACTACGACCCCAAACAGCTTACCGATGAACTGGGCCAGCGGTTTGAGATAGCCAACCTCAGCTTCAAGCCGTACCCCTGCTGCCGCCTGAATCACACTTTCATCGATCTGGCGCTGGAGCTTTCAAAGCAGCACCAGATAAGGCCGGAGGACATCCAGGAGGTCGTCGGCTACGTCGACCAGGAGCCCCACATGGAGTTCCACCCGGTGGCGGAGAAGCAGAACCCGAAGACCATCGCCGAGGCGCAGTTCAGCATCCCCTATTGCGTCGCCGTGGCCCTCATCAGAGGGGCTGTCGTCCTCGACGACTTTACCGAGGCGGCCATCAGAGAACCGGCGGTCATCAGCCTGGCCCATAAAGTCGTCCCGAGGCTGGACGCGTCGCTCCACAGGCAGAAGTCGGTGGCCCCCGCCCGAATGGAGATCGTGACCGTGGACGCCACCCATTCCGCGAGCATCGAGCACCCCTACGGCCATCCAGACAACCCGATGACCATGGAGTCCATGGTAAGCAAGTTTCGCGACTGCGCCGCCCACGCGAAGCGGCGCCTCTCTGAGGAGAACCTGTCCCACGTCGTTGATATGGTGGCGAACCTGGAAGAAGTCCCGGACGTGGCGGAGGTAATGCGGCTGGTGTGCGCCTAGGGGCATGCGTGGCATGCCCAGGGTCGGGGGTTGGGGTTGGGGGCCGGCAGCGTACAGTCTGACGCGTCCGACGGGTCCGACAGGTCTGACGGGGGACACATTGGGTCCGCCCCTACGGGGCGAACTTCAGCGAAGGAGAAAGCAATGTTACGAGCCAGAGGCGTCACATGGGACAACAGCGCCGACGTGGTAGTGGTGGGCTACGGTCTGGCGGGGGCCGCGGCGGCCATAACGGCCCACGACTTGGGCGCCAGAGTGGTCTTGGTGGAGAAGCAACCCGCCGATGCCCGCTGCACGTGCAGCAGCCTCTCCGGCGGCCTCTTCCTCTGTCCCAAGGACGTTGATGGGGCCATCGAGTACCTCAAGTCCCTCTACTGGAGGGAGGAAGGCGCGCAATGGACCGACCTGGACACCATAACAGCCTGGGCCAGGTACACGGCCCAGAACGTGGAATGGCTGAAGGGGCTCGGTGGGGAGGTCAGGCTCTTCTCTGATCCGGGGGCGGAGTTCCCTGAGCTCCCCGGTGCGAGCAGCATCGCGGTGTGGGTCTACCAGGGCCGGGGCCTGCGCATGATGGAGTTCATGGACCAGCAGGTCGCCTCCCGCAACATCGAAGTCCTGTATGAGGCTCCGGCGCAAAGGCTGATTGTCAACGAGAATGACGACGTCGTTGGGGTGAGGGCGTCCCGCGGTGGCGAGGAAGTCAACATCAAGGCAAACAAAGCGGTTATCCTGTGCAGCGGCGGTTTCGAGGGCAATGAGGGGATGAAGCTGCAGTATCTTAGAATCCATCCCGTCTACTACGGCGGCGGCATCGACAACACCGGCGACGGCATCCGCATGGCCCAGGAGGTGGGGGCCGACCTCTGGCACATGAATTGCTGCTCGGCGCGCCTCAAAGCGAAATTCCCCGACTTCCCCTACGCCTTCTCTCTCGACTTCAGCGGCGCCGACTGGGCCCACCAGCAAATACGCGGCGTGAAGGAGAAGGTACGCGCCGGCTACATCGTGGTGGACCGCTACGGTCGCCGCTTCACCTCCGAGAACATGAAGACGCACGCCGTCTTCTACGAGGTGACCTTCTTCGATACCCATAAGCTGGAATGCCCGCGGGTGCCCAGCCACTATGTCTTCGACCAGCGCAGGATTGAGTCCGGGGCTATCGCCCAGCGCTCCAGCGGCCCGGCCGGGCCGCACCAGCTTTATAAGTGGAGCGCCGACAATCAGGTCGAGCTGAAGAAGGGCTGGATCGTGGCCGGCAACACCGTTGCCGAGCTTGCCGGCAAGCTGGGCATGGTCCCGGCTGTTCTCGCGGAGACCGTGGAACGTTGGAACGGGTATTGCGCGGACGGAAGGGACCCCGAATTCTCGCGGAACCCGCTGGAGTTGGCGCCCCTGGATAGCCCGCCCTACTACGCTGTGCGGCTGTACCCGGGAATGGCGAATACCCAGGGCGGGCCGCGGCGGAACAGCCGGGCGCAGGTGGTGAACCCCTTCGGCGAGCCCATCCCCGGCCTCTTCGCCGCCGGAGAAGGCGGCTCCATCTACGGAATGTTGTACCCGGTGGGCGGCGGCAACCTGGCCGAGTGTATCGCCTTCGGGCGCATCGCCGCCGAAAACGCGGTGAAGTAGCTATCAGCTTTCGGCAATCAGCTTTCAGCAGGCTGACGGCCGATTGCTGACCGCTGTCAAAGATTATGCAATCAGGGTCGTCTCAAACCCCTACCTTGCAGTAGTCGGCGGTAGCAGGCTGGCGGCTGACCGCTGATAGCTGACCGCTATGAAGGAGGAATAATGGACGCCGCCATCGCTTTCGCTCAGCTCGCCGCCCGAATCACGTACGAAGACCTGCCTCAGGATGCCGCGGAGGTGGCCAAGAAGGACATCCTCGATACCATCGGCACCATCCTCGCCGGCAGCGTCGCTGAGGGCGTGGCGGGAATGGCCGGCCTCGTGGAGGAGTTGGGAGGGAAACCGGAAAGCTCCGTCATCGTCCACGGGTTCAGGGCGCCCTCCCCGGAGGCGGCCCTGGTGAACGGCTATATGGCCCACTGCGCCGACTACGACGATACCTTCGACGTTGGTGTGATTCACTGTGGCGCGCCCGTCATTCCGGCCGCCCTCGCTGCCGCCGAACGAAGGGGCGGCGTCAGCGGCAAGGAACTCATCATAGCGGTCACCCTCGGCGTGGAGCTGATGTGCCGCATCGGACTGGCGAGGCAGGAGGGACGGTGGGCCGGCGGTTGGTCCGGCTCCCGCATCTACGGCTATCTCGGCGCCGCCCTGGCCTCGGCGCGCCTCCTGGGGTTGGACCACGAGCAGACGACGAGCGCGTTGGGGCTGGCCTACGCCCAGTGCTCCGGCAACTTGCAGAGCCTGAAGGACAATGTCCTGTCCCGATTCTTCGACCTGGGCTGCGCCTCGCGGGGGGGCGTCCTCGCCAGTCTGGTGGCCCAGCGCGGCATCACCGGCACACGCAACACCCTGGAGGGCGATTGCGGCCTTTTCCAGGTCTACCATCAAGGGAGGTACGATTCGAAGCCGCTCACCGATCAGTTGGGGGAGCGCTTCGAGATGGCGGACCTGAGTTTCAAACCCTATCCCTGCGCCCGGCCCATCCATCCCTTCGTCGATTGCGCGCTGGCCCTCTATCGGGACTACCGGATAAAGCCGGAGGATATCGTGGAGGTGGTCGGCTACGTGGACGAGGAGCCCTTCATTCAGTTCAGCCCCCTGGAGGAGCGGCAGAACCCGAAGACGGCCAACGATGGCAAACTGAGCGTACCCTATTGCGTAGCTGTGGCCCTGGTCAAGGGGGCGGTGGTCCTCGATGATTTCACTCCGAAGTCGGTGACTGACCCCCGGGTGATCGCCGTCGCCCGGAAGGTCGTGCCCAGGCTGGATACCTCGCTGGCGCGCCCCAAGGAGATGCCGCCAGCGGTGGTCGAGGTGAGGACGAAGAGCGGGACCTTCTCCCGGCGCAGCGAGTACCCGCTGGGAAATCCCCGGAATCCGCTGGCCATGGATGCGCTGGCGGCCAAGTTCCGCGATTGCGCCGCCCACTCCAGGGTGCGCATCTCTGAAGAAAGCGTCTCCAAACTGGCCGATATGGTGTCGAACTTGGAAGCTGTGCGCGACGTTGCAGAGGTGATCCGGCTCGTAAGCTGAGCACGGGCCCGACAGGTCTGACAGGTCGGACCCGTCCGACGCGTCCGACGGCTAGCAACAAGAGGAGGCAACATGCGAGCAAGGCGGTTGTTCCCAATCACGAGCCTGGTCATGGTCTTGGGGCTTCTCCTGGCAGGCTGCGCTCCGGCGGCGCCAGCCCCCGCAACTCCAGCGCAGCCGGCCGCCCAAACGCCGCCGGCCACTGCCGCCAAGCCGGCCCTGACCCCCAGCCCCCAATCCCCAGCCCCCTCGCCGAAGGCGGCCGACCAGCCCCAGTACGGTAGCATCCTGAAGGCGGCTATCTACATCGATGAGGCCACCTTCGACCTCCATCTCACGGGTCGCTCTCTGGCTTATGACCAGGCCAGCATGGGCTACAGCACCCTGCTGCAGTACGACCCGCAGGACGGCGCGCGTATCATCCCCGACCTGGCGGAGAGCTACCAGATTAGCCCGGACGGGAAGAAGGTGTCTTTCACGCTGCGGAAGAGCGTCCGCTGGCACGATGGCAAGACCTTCACCTCCGAGGATGTCAAGTACAATTTCGACCGCTGGATGAAGCCCCCGGAAGGGGTCGTCATTACTCGAAAGGAGATCGCAGCCGCCGTCGAGCGCGTGGAGACGCCCCGTCCCGACGCGGTGGACATCTACCTTAAGTACCCCAGCGCTTCTTTCGTCCCCCTGGTCGCCATGTCTCCTGCCTCGATGCTGCCGCCCCAGCATCTGAGAGAGAACAAGACCATGGGGTTCAATATCCTGGGCACCGGGCCGTACAAACTCAAGAGGTACAGTCGCGGCGTCGGCGTGGAACACGTGAAGAACGAGGACTACTTCATCAAGGGGCGTCCCTATCTGGACGGCATCAGCCAGTACCTGATACCTGATAACGCCGCCCGCTTCGCCGCCTTGCGCACCGGGGCTGTCAGGACGACCTTCCTCTCCCTGGTAAACATCACGCCTTCTCAGGCCGAGACCGCCAGGACGCAAATGGCCGATAGGTTGAATGTCGCCCGCATCCCGGCCCTGGGTCACACCGTCATCTATTTGAATGCGACGCGGCCTCCCTTCAACGACGTTCGCGTCCGCCAAGCCATCGACATGGCGCTGGACCGCAACAAGGCGATGCAAGTGGCCGAGGGGCGAGGCAGGATCGCCGCTTTGATGCCGCCGGGGCCCTGGGCACTGCCCGACGACGAGCTCACTAAGCGACCGGGCTACCGGGGCGTCGCTGCCGATGACATCGCTAGGGCGAAGGCCCTGCTGGCTGAAGCTGGCCACCCGGATGGGCTGAGGACCTCGGCCCTGAGCACCGTCCAGTACAACAAGGAGACGGTGGCCGTCCAGGACCAGCTCAAAGCTATCGGCGTGCAGGTGACTATCGATACCGTGGACCAACCGACGGCTGAGAAACGGCGCGTCGAAGCCGACTTCGCCCTCTCCGTCTTCTTCCCGGCCCAGCCGATAAACGACCCCGACCTCTTTCTCAGCTTCGCCGTCACCGGAGGCGGGCGCAACTACGGGCGCTTCAGCGACAAGCAGATTGACGACTGGTACGATGAGCAATCGAAGACCATCGACGCCGAGAAGCGCAAGGAGATAGTCCTGAAAACGCAGCGCCGCGCGCTGGACCTGGCGGCGCTTCCGGTGCTCTACACCAATCTCCTGGACCTGCCCTATTGGAAGTGCATCCGGAACTACTTCCCGGAGAAGCAGTTCGGCTATTATGGCAACCTGAAGCGGCAGGACATCTGGCTGGCGGAGGGGTGCCGGTAGGAGACGGCCCCAAAGGCGAAATCTCATTCGCGCTAAACCCGGCGCAACCGGAACGCCCACCAAAGCCACCAGAAATCCTTGACAGGACTAGTCGCGGAGTCTTATCATTAAGCGTCGCGGCCGTCATGGCCAGACACAGTAGTCGTGGCGAGCCCTGTTCCTAAATAGCGGGGGGGGACTTCAGGAGGAGCAATAGCCCACCTGCTCGTGTCAGGAGGGTCGGCTTCCAGGTTCAACGGGTGGGGTGAGCGGCGAGGAAAATCGACGGCCGGACGTCCTCCGGCCGCACATGAGATCAACTCGAGAGTTCCTGTCCATACAAGAAAGGAATAGCATGAAACGATTTCGCGGCATCAATATTGGCTTAGCATTGGCGCTAGTACTGTTTGCCCTTCTCGCCCTCGTCCCGTTGAGCGAGCGGACATCAGTCTCGGCAGAGACTATTCTGGCCTCCAGCACCTTCGACAGCGGCAACGAGGGCTGGAAAAAGGTCTCCCATAAGGGCGGCGGCCCTTTTGATTCGGTGGTCGAAGACTTCGGACTGGCAGAATATGAATCCAGCGGCGGCAATCCCGGCGGACACATAGCCACTGATGACCGCAGTGGTGACACAATGTGGTTCGAAGCGCCCGGCAAGTTCCTTGGTGACAAGAGCGGGGCCTACGGCGGAGCCTTGAGCTACGACCTGAAGCTTTCTGGTGTGGCAGACCGGACCAGACCAGACGTGGCTCTGCTGGTTGGGGGGG